>VMRT01000026.1 GCA_007713455.1 Pseudomonas sp. | reverse complement strand
GTGCTTGATGTTCGGGTTGAGCACGGCCATCAGGTTCAGCGCCTGGACCACGTCCGGGCAGTTCTGGCAGGACAGCGAGAAGTAGGTTTCAAAGCTGTAGTCGCCATCCAGCGCCCTGATCTGCTCGATCACTTCCGGTGCTGTCTTCGACGGATGACCGCCGACCTGCAGCAGGGCCAGGACCAGCGAGGTGAATTCGTGGCCCATAGGGATGCCGGCAAAACGCAGGCTGATGTTGCCGCCGATGCGGTTGAGCGAGAACGACGGCTTGCGTGCATCGTCGCCGTCGGTCTTCAGAGTGATCTTGTCGCTGAGGCTGGCGATGTCCTGCAGCAGGCTCAGCATTTCCTGGGACTTCTCGCCGTCATCGAGGGACGCGACGATCTCGAAGGGCTGGGTGACCTTCTCCAGGTAGGCTTTCAACTGGGTCTTGAGATTGGTGTCCAACATGAGCAGCGGTACCCCGTACGGAATTCAGGAAATAAAACGCCCGGACGGTTCGCGTCCAGGCGTTGGGTTGCCAGAGGGCTTTGAAAAGCCCTCCAGCACGCAGGGCAGATAGGCGAAGCCTTAGATCTTGCCGACCAGGTCCAGCGAAGGAGCCAGGGTCTTCTCGCCTTCTTTCCACTTGGCCGGGCAAACTTCCCCCGGGTGAGCGGCGGTGTACTGAGCAGCTTTCAGCTTGCGCAGGGTTTCCGACACGTCACGAGCGATCTCGTTGGAATGAATCTCGACGGTCTTGATCACGCCTTCCGGGTTGATCAGGAAGGTGCCACGCAGAGCCAGACCTTCTTCTTCGATGTGCACACCGAACGCGCGGGTCAGCTGGTGAGTCGGGTCGCCGATCAGCGGGAACTGCGCCTTGCCAACGGCAGGGGAAGTCTCGTGCCAGACCTTGTGCGAGAAGTGGGTATCGGTGGTGACGATGTAGACCTCGGTACCGGCCTTCTGGAACTCGGCGTAGCTGTTGGCAGCGTCTTCGATCTCGGTCGGGCAGTTGAAGGTGAAGGCAGCCGGCATGAAGATCAGCACGGACCACTTGCCCTTCAGGGATTCTTCGGTGACTTCGATGAACTTGCCATTGTGGAAGGCATTGACTTTGAAGGGTTGAACTTGAGTGTTGATCAGCGACATCTGCTAACTCCTTTAGGGGGTTCAGAAACTTTGACGGGGCCTACGATAACGCAGCCAGCAGCATACCGTTAATTGATTAAGGGAATGACCGCGATTGCTTTAATCTATCGAAGACACATTTATCGGTTTACAGCAGCATCGCCAGTGACCTGCATCCGCGCCAGCCGTTCAATCCGGCCAGAACGCTCGAATCGCAGCGACACCCTGCGCACCTGCCTGGCGTGCCGGGGACAGGTCGGACGCCTGAAGTCCGCCCAGCAGGTAGGCCGGTCGGTCGAAGCCTAGCAGCAAATCCGCGACCTGCGCCCAGCCCAACGGTGAGGCATCCGGATGGCTGGCGGTCGCCAGCACTGGCGACAACGTAACGAAATCTACTCCCAATGCAGCTGCCAGCGCCAGCTCCTCGGCATCGTGACAGGACGCCGCCAACCAGCGGTTCGCCGCGATCGGTCGTTCCCGCCCCGCATGCTCACGCAGCTCCCTGGCAGTCAGATGCCAGCCAGCCTCGGGATAATCGCATGCCCACTGTAGCGGGCCCTTGAGCATCAGCTGAGCCCGCCCCTCGCACAAGGCGAGCGCCCGCTCTGCCAACGCACGGTAGTCGGTAGGCGGTAGCGACGGCACACGCAGCTGGATCAGCCGTATGCCGTCATCCAGCGCTTGCGCGAGTCCATCGAGCAACCGCTGCGGAGCAACACCATCGGGGGTGATCAGATAGAGCTGCGGCAGACGCGCAGCCGCCACGATCGGCTGATTGGCGGCAGGAAAGCTGTAGTTCGTCAGCTGGTCCGCCGTCACCCACATCAGGGGCTGGCCTTCTGCACCGTGGGGTTCACCGGTAAACGCCTGCACCTCCCAGACATCCAGCAGCACCTGCTTGTCCGGATAATCGTGCCGCACCTGAATCAACGGCTGCGCCGCGGTGACAACGATGCCCAGTTCCTCGTGCAGCTCGCGCGCCAGCGCCGCCTCGACGCGCTCACCAGCCTCAACCTTGCCGCCGGGAAACTCCCACAACCCACCCTGATGCTTGTCGAGCGGGCGCTTGGCGATCAGTACGCGCCCGTCGGCACCACGAATGACGGCTGCGGCGACATGGATTCGTTTCACTTTCGCACTTCCTGCAGGGCACTCCGATGCCAGCGCTGAAAAGCCGGCCACTGATGGATCGTCTCGACGTAGCTCGCTGCGGCAGCTGGCAAGGCCACCTGATAACTGCGCAGGCGCGAAGCCACCGGCGCATAGAAGGCGTCGGCAATGCTTGGCTGGCCAAACAGATAATCACCACTCCGGCCAAAGCGCTCGCGGCAATCGCTCCAGATGGCGCAGATTCGCTCGATGTCTGCCTGCACTGCATCGGGAAGCTCGGGCAAGGCCTGGCCGCGCGCCATATCCATCGGCAGATGGCTGCGCAGTGCCTGAAAGCCGCTGTGCATCTCCGCGCAGATACTTCGCGCCAATGCTCGCGCATAGCGATCGCGCGGCCACAGGTTTGCATCAGGGAACTGCTCTGCCAGGTATTCGGCGATTGCCAGCGAATCCCACACCGGGCCGTCCTCGGTCAGAAGCACCGGCACCTTGCCGGTCGGCGAATAACCGAGCAGCCGGGCTCGGCTGTCTGGCCGATAGAGTGAGACCGGAACCTGTTCGCACGCAGCGCCGGACAGTTCCACTGCCAGCGCGGCGCGCAGTGACCAGGAGGAATAGTTCTTGTCGCCGACTACCAGTTGCAGAGCCATGACCGATGCACCTCGAGTTGCCTCCGGAAGAGTCAGCGGACGTTAAAGCGCGGCAAGCGCAAATGGCAATTCCCGTTGCACATGGGGCCATGCACAACGGGAATAGCTAAGAGCAGGATTCGATCAGGTTCGGTATTCGGCGTTGATCTTCACGTACTCGTGGGACAGGTCGGTGGTCCAGATGGTCTCGCTGCAATCTCCACGACCGAGTTCGATACGGATGGTGATTTCCTCACGGGCCATTACCGCCGCGCCCTGCTCTTCCGTGTAGCTGGGCGAGCGCCCGCCCTGGCTGGCGATGCAGACCTCGCCGAGGAACACATCGATCTTGCTCACGTCCAGGTCTGGCACGCCCGCGTAGCCGACCGCAGCGAGAATACGGCCCCAGTTCGGGTCAGAGGCGAACAGCGCGGTCTTGATCAGCGGCGAATGCGCGACGGCGTAGGCGACGTCCAGACACTCCTGATGATTGCCACCGCCGTTGACCTGCACCGTGACGAACTTGGTCGCGCCTTCGCCATCGCGAACGATGGCCTGAGCCACTTCCATGAAGACTTCCAGCACCGCCTGCCTGAGCTTGCCGAACAGCTCGCCGGAGGCGGAGGTGATCTCCGGCAGCGCCGCCTGGCCGGTGGCGATCAGCATGCAGCAATCGTTGGTAGAGGTATCACCATCAATGGTGATGCGATTGAACGACTTGTTCGCCGCATCGCGCACCAGGTCCTGCAGCACGCTGCCGGCCACCTTGGCGTCGGTGGCGATGTAACCGAGCATGGTCGCCATGTTCGGGCGGATCATGCCGGCGCCCTTGCTGATACCGGTGACAGTCACCGTCACGCCATCGTGCTGGAACTGACGGCTGGCACCTTTGGGCAGCGTATCGGTGGTCATGATGCCGGTCGCGGCCTCGGCCCAGTGGTCCGGCGACAGATCGTCGAGTGCAGCCTGCAATGCCGATTCGATCTTCTGTACCGGCAGCGGCTCGCCGATCACGCCAGTCGAGAAGGGCAGCACGGCCGTCTCGTCGACTCCGGTGATGGCCGCGAGGGCCGCACAGGTGTGACGGGCGTCGGCAAGACCTTGCGGGCCGGTTCCGGCATTGGCGTTACCGGTGTTGGTCAGCAGGTAACGCACCGGGCCGTGCATGCGTTCGCGGGTGACGAGCACGGGGGCAGCGCAGAAGGCGTTGGTGGTGGTCACGCCGGCGACACGGGAGCCCTCGGCACAGCGCATGATCACTACGTCCTTACGCCCTGGTCGCTTGATGCCGGCCGAAGCGATGCCGAGTTCGAAACCGGGTACCGGGTGCAGAGTAGGTAAAGGACCAAGACCGACAGCCATGGATGCGCTCCTTCAGAACAATGGATGGCCAACAGGCCGAGAGAGGGGTTGCGACAAAAACGCCGCGAGCGGCAGAAGCCGGTCGCGGCGCGGAATCATCAGGCGAGGTCGGACTTACTGAACCTGCCCGTGACAATGCTTGTACTTCTTGCCCGATCCGCACGGGCAGGGCTCGTTGCGACCGATCTTCGGTTCGGTACGCACCGGCGCCGCGGCGACGTCGGCCTGACCTTCGACCTCAGGCTCCTCCTCCGGCTGATCCAGCGCGGACACCTCGGCATGCTGGAACTGCATGCGCTTGGCCAGCTCTTCGGCTTCGCGGCGCAGGCGGGCTTCTTCTTCGGCCGGATCTTCTCGACGAACCTGCACATGGGACAGCACGCGGATGCTGTCGCGCTTGATCGATTCGAGCAGGTCCTGGAACAACGTGAAAGACTCGCGCTTGTATTCCTGCTTCGGGTTCTTCTGCGCGTAGCCTCGCAGGTGGATGCCGTGACGCAGGTGGTCCATGGTTGAGAGGTGGTCTTTCCACAGATCATCCAGCACACGCAGCACGATCTGCTTCTCGAAGGAACGCAGTGCCTCGACGCCAGCCAGCTCTTCCTTCTCGTTGTAGGCGGCCAACAGCGCTACGAGAATGCGCTCGCGCAGCGTTTCCTCGTAGAGTTTTTCGTCCTCGTCGAGCCACTGCTGGACCGGCAGACGCGTACCGAAATCGCTGTAGAGCACCGCCTCCAGGCCCGGGATATCCCACTGTTCCGGCAGCGACTGCGGCGGAATGTGCGCGCTGATCGCGGCGTCCAGCGCTTCCTGGCGGAATTCGGCGATGGTCTGGCCGATTTCATCGGCGGCCAGCAGGCTGTTGCGCATGTGGTAGATCACCTTGCGCTGCTCGTTGGCCACGTCGTCGTACTCGAGCAGCTGCTTGCGCATGTCGAAGTTGCGACCTTCAACCTTGCGCTGCGCCTTTTCAATGGCATTGGTGACCATGCGGTGCTCGATGGCCTCGCCGGACTCCATGCCCAGCGCCTTCATGAAGTTCTTCACCCGATCGGAGGCGAAGATGCGCATCAGGCTGTCTTCCAGCGACAGATAGAAACGGCTCGAACCCGGGTCGCCCTGACGACCGGCACGACCGCGCAACTGGTTGTCGATACGACGGGATTCATGACGCTCGGATGCAATCACGTGCAGGCCGCCCGCCTCGAGGACCTGCTGGTGACGCTTCTGCCAATCCGCCTTGATCTGCGCGACCTGTTCTTCGGTCGGGTTGTCCAGCGCCGCGACTTCCACTTCCCAGTTGCCGCCCAGCAGGATGTCGGTACCACGACCGGCCATGTTGGTGGCGATGGTCACGGCACCGGGACGCCCGGCCTGGGCGATGATCTCGGCTTCCTTGTCGTGGTGCTTGGCGTTGAGCACCTTGTGCTCGAAACCTTCGGCCTCCAGCAGGCGCGACACGTATTCGGAGGACTCGATGGTGGCTGTACCGACCAGCACCGGACGGCCCTGCTCCCGGCACTCCTTGATGTCGGAGATGATCGCGGCGAACTTCTCTTCCTGGGTCAGATAAACCAGGTCGTTGAAGTCCTTGCGCGCCAGCGGCCTATTGGTCGGGATGACCACGACCGGCAGGTTGTAGATCTGCTGGAATTCGAAGGCTTCAGTGTCGGCGGTACCGGTCATGCCGGACAGCTTCTTGTACAGGCGGAAGTAGTTCTGGAAGGTGGTCGAAGCCAGGGTCTGGCTCTCGGGCTGAATCTGCAGGCCTTCCTTCGCTTCGATGGCCTGGTGCAGGCCTTCGGAAAGACGACGGCCCGGCATGGTGCGGCCGGTGTGCTCGTCGATCAGCAGCACCTGGTTGTTCTGCACGATGTATTCGACGTTGCGATGGAACAGCTTGTGGGCGCGCAGGCCAGAATACACATGTGTCAGCAAACCGAGGTTATGCGCCGAATAGAGGCTTTCGCCCTCGGCCAGCAGACCGGCTTGGGTCAGCAGCTCCTCGATATACTGGTGACCCTGTTCGTTCAGCTCGACCTGACGGGTTTTCTCATCGATGGAGAAATGCCCTTCCTGAGTAACGACTCCCTCCTCTTCCTCGATGTGCTGGGTAAGGCGTGGAATGAGCAGGTTGATCTGCTGGTAAAGCTTGGAGCTGTCTTCAGCCTGGCCGGAAATGATCAGCGGCGTGCGCGCTTCGTCGATCAGGATGGAGTCGACTTCGTCGATCACAGCGAAGTTGAGTTCGCGCTGGTTCTTTTCCTGCAGGCTGAACGCCATGTTGTCACGCAGGTAGTCGAAGCCGAACTCGTTGTTGGTGCCATAGGTGATGTCGGCGGCGTAGGCTGCACGCTTTTCTTCAGGCGGCTGGAACGGGGTAACGATGCCGACCGAGAGGCCGAGGAATTCGTACAGCGGGCGCATCCAGTTGGCATCGCGTCGCGCCAGGTAGTCGTTGACCGTGACTACGTGCACACCTTTGCCGGCCAGCGCATTGAGGTAAACGGCCAGGGTAGCCACCAGGGTCTTGCCTTCACCGGTACGCATCTCGGCGATGCGCCCTTCGTGCAGGGTCATGCCACCGATCAACTGGACATCGAAGTGGCGCATGCCCATGACGCGCTTGCCCGCTTCGCGGCAGACGGCGAATGCTTCGGGGAGGATCTGATCGAGGGTTTCGCCTTTCTCGAGACGGGCCTTGAACTCTTCAGTCTTGCTGCGCAGTTGCTCGTCGGAGAGCGACAGCATCTGCTCTTCGAGGGCATTGACGGACTGCACCGCCTTGAGCATGCGTTTGACCTCACGCTCATTCTTGCTTCCAAAGAGTTTCTTCAATAAAGGCGCAAACATATCGACAAAGACTTCCATGCTGGGGATGGAGGCACGTCCGCGAGGTCACGGCTGCGTGCAAAGGGGCCATTCTACTCGGAAACGGCAGTGAGGAAAGGTGCCTGACTGCGCAGCACCATGACGCAACGGACGCGCTACCGGGCACCTGTATATTCGCAGCTGGCAGGCGATAAACCCTCTAGGATGGGCATTTGCGCAGCACGCCAAAGCCGGAGGCGGCAGGATATTCCCCGAACCGGCTTCTGCTACCATTCACGCTTCTACCAAGCATCTCGGACCATCATGGCCTTTCGCCCGTCGCCGGCTCGTGCTCCTGCCTCATTGTTGCGCGAAGCGAAGCCGCTCAGAGCTTTGTTCGGCGAAGCCCTTCGGCTCGATCGTCTGCAACAGCTGCTGGAGAGCCAGTTGCAGCCCGCAGCACGCGAACACTGCCGCGTGGCATCCTGGCGCGAAGGTTGTCTGCTGCTTATCGTCACTGACGGCCACTGGGCGACACGGCTGCGCTACCAGCAGCGGCGTCTGCAACGTCAACTGGAAGTGCTCGAAGAGTTCGCGGGCCTGACGCGTATCCAGTTCAAGGTCCAGCCACCGCCCCCGCCCAGGCACACGCCGGCGCGTACGCAACCGCTTTCGAGCAACGCCGCCGACAGCATTCAGGCGGCAGCTGATGGCATCCGCGACCCCAAGCTTCGCGCTGCCCTGGAACGTCTGGCCAGCCGCAGCAAAGTGGACGACTAACATCCAGCGACAAATGCTTGCCACTTCGTTGTTGCCCGGGGTCCGCCGCCACGGGTTAGCATGCCCCCATCGCAACGGAGAACGTTCATGCTGCCCAACCACCTGATCGTCGGTACTCGACCATGCTGATTGGCGCTCTGCTCATCCTGACCTGGCTGGTGCTGCTGATCCGCTATCCATTCAGGGCCGTACCCATTTCACTGGGTGCCGTGCTCGGCCTTGCCTTGGTCGCTGGCTGGGTACTCTGGCAGGAGCATCGCGAAGAGCAGTTGCTCGCTCGTATCGAAATTCAGCTGACTCACGACCCTCGTCGCTGCGCCGGCGGGCAGCCGCTGCATGTGCGCCTGCACAATCACACCGACAAGAAGTTGCAGAGCCTGCAGTGGGAAGTCGCCGCCTATGCGCCGGGCTCGCGCACCAACCTGGCGCGACGCGCCTACGATGCACCGGACTACCAGGGGGCAGGTGGTCTGCAGCCCGGCACAAGCTGGGAATCCTGCCTGCCGCTACCGCTGCTGCGCGCCGGTTACCGCGCCGCCACACTGGAGTTTCGGGCCGAACGCGTGCAAGGCCGATTCAAGAACTGACGAAACTACGCTTCCTGCGCAGACTTTCAATCTTCGCCGCAGCCGCTTATGCTGTACAAATAAACAGTATCAATCTGCCAATGACCGAGGTGGTAAATGGCCGTCGAAGTGGTGTACCGCAGCAGTCGGGACCTGGAGCGTTTGTTCATGGATAAAGCCGAAGCCGATCGTCACGACAAGATGCTTGAGCTGGCAGAGGCGCTAGCTGCGGTGCTGCAGCAAGCTTCGCCGTCGCTGAGCGAACAGCAAGCCGAAGACCTCGGCATCTACATGGCCAGGCACCGCGAGTTGTTTGCCAAGGCATTCAAGAGCAGCCCCGATGTTCTGACGGAGCTGACTGCGCAGGCATGAAATGAGATGAGATGGCAGGTATGCCCGCGACATTTTGCGGCGGTCAAGCCGTTGCGCCCGGGAAACTTGTCATCGCCTTGCCTGGTCCATTGCTGGCAACCCCTCACACAGGTATCCAGGCATGACGAGTCCATTTCAGAAGATCAGTGATGTGTTTCGTCCGCGCTACAACGTCAACTTCAGCATCGAGAAGCCCGATGGCAGCATTCTGCTGACATTGACGGGCTCGGAAGGCGTTGCAGTGAAGCGTTACATCAGTGCCGACCAATGGCGCGATCAACAGCAATTGCAGCGACTCATCACCAGCCTGCAAGTCAGTCTGGCCATCGAGCGCGGCGAGCAGTTACCACAACGGATGTCCCACGGAGGCTTGCAACCCGCACCAGTGTAATGTCATCAACCTGACTGCCTGCAGGTTGCGCCGCTCCGCCCCGAAACTTACCCAACAACAACAAGAATCCATCTTCGTCTGACAGCCGCCAGGCTTGCAGCGAATCGTCGCGCCTTAACTTTGCTGTTTCAGGCGCGACGATGAATGATCCCTTGGATGACTGCTTGCTCTCAGAGCCAGGCCAGCGCCTTGGCCTTGGCCACCGCCTGGGTACGACGCACCACGCCGAGCTTGGTGTTGATCCGCCGCGCATGGGTCTTGACGGTGTGCAGCGAGATGAACAGCTGTTCGGCGATTTCCTGGTTCGAGCAGCCTTGCGCGATCAACCGCAGCACCGTCAGTTCCCGGTTGCTCAACAGCACGTCGTCGCCGCAGACAAGCGCCTCGCCCGGCTCACGCTCGTACTGCTGCAATCGGTCGCGCAGGCTTTCGCCGCGGGTCGCCGCCTGCAGGATGCGCGCCAGCCACTGCGGCTGGCGATACTGCAGCTCGTACAGCGGCTTGACCAGTTGCTGGCGCACCGCCTCGCTGAGCGCCTTGCGCAGCTCCTGATCGGCCTCCAGCGGCTGGCCGCACGCCAGCAGCGCCTCGGCCAGCGAGAAGCGGCACTCGCACGCCAGTCCCAGGCGCTGCGCCCGCAGGTTCTGCTCGATCAGCCCTTGCAGCGCCTGGACCGCCGCTTCCGGCTGGCCCTCCAGCATGTCGATGACGGCCAGATAGCGGCGCACCCGCGGCAGCAGTTCGTAGAACCCCGACGGCGGCAGCAAACGCTGACCCTCGAACAGCTGTCGCACCTGCTCCAGCGCCGTGCGCGCCTTCTTCAGCTCGCCCTGATGCAGCCAGGCGACGCCGGTGATCAGCCGCAGGATGCCGCGAAAGCGTGCCTCCGGTACGTGCCGCCATTGCGTCAGGCGCTCGGCCTCGCGCAGCCAGTGATAGGCATCGGCGAATTCATGATTGCGCGCGGCCAGCTCGGCCAGCCCGACGTAGCCGAAAAAGGCATAGGAGTCGCCACAGGTTTCGGTTTCCAGACGCCCCTGCTGAAAGGCCTCGCGAGCCTGTTCGTCCAGCCCCTGATAGGCCAGCAGGTGCCCCTGCAGCAGCTGCAATCGGCCGATGATCGGGCTGTGCCGCACCGTGTCGCGCAGCGCACGCAAGGCCTCGTCGAGCACGCCGACGGCACGCTCGAATTCGCCGGTCAGTTCCAGCAACTGGATGCGATCGACGCTGAGCATCATCTCGTACAGCACGCTGCCCTTGAGTCGCGCGAGCTTCATGCCTTCGCTGTTGTAGTGCTGGGCCAGCTCGAGTTCGCTCTCGGCCATCGCGTGCTGGGTCAGCGCCTGCAGGCACAGCACGCGTTGCGCCCAGGCATGATCGGAGAGCACCCCGAGCGCCTGCAGGCAGTGCTCGCGCGCCTCGGGCTCGCCACGCAGGCGCGCGAGGAAGCCGCGCAACGCCTGCCATTGCGCCAGCAACTGGATCTGCCGGCGCGCATCGGGCTGCGGGAAGAACTTGGCCAGTTCGGCCTGGCAGTCGTCGACCTCGTCCAGCCGCGCGGAAACGATCAGCGCCCATCCCTGCAGCACGATCAGCCGCGTGGTACTGGCGAACAGGTCCTGCGGCAGCTCGCCGCGCCACTTGAGAAAGTGCGAGACGTTGTCGCCGATCAGCAACTGCTCCTGGCCATAACGCTGCAGATAGTTCGCCGCCACCTCGGGCTGGCCGGCCCAGAGCGCATGCTCGACTGCCTCGCGCATATCGCCGCGGCTGGCGAACCACTGGCAAGCACGCAGATGCACCTGCGTCGATGAGGTCGCCTCGGGAAAACGCTGCAGCAGCAGCGCAAGCGGCCGCCACAGACGAAACCATTCGCCGCAGTTGTCGATCTGCCGCACGAACAGCTGGAAGGTCTTGAGCACATCGAGCAGATCAGCGCCGGTGCAATCGAGCACGTGGTCGCAAAGCTCGGCGGAAAAGCGCGGCATTCGCGCGAGGGCGAAGAGCGCGCGCCGGATATCCTCGCTCTGGCCCTGCAGCACCTCGCGCTGGATGTAATCGCGCAGTAACGGCGTGCCGGCCAGCAGACGTTCGCGCAACGCCTGTTCATCGGCGTTGAGCAGCATCAGGCAAACGCCGGCCGGCCAGCCTTCGGTGCCCGCCAGCAGCTGCTGGAAACTGTCTGCGGGCAGTTGCAGTCGATAGGCGCGCAGGACCTGAGCCAGCTCCTCGGCGGTGAGCGCGAGGGCAGCGGCGTCGAGCTCGAACAGATGCCCCTGCAACAACAGGCGCGGCAGCTTCCACGCGGGCTGCCGCCGACTGTTGACCCACCAGCTGACCGAATCCGCGGTCTGCTCCAGCAGCATGTCCAGACAGGCGTCCAGAGCCGGGCAGATCTCACGCGGATAATCGTCGAGCATGATCCAGAGAGGCTGGCGAACCTGTCCGAGCAGCGCGATCAGCTGCCGTTGCACGTCGCCGTCCACAACCGGAAAGCCCAGTGCCGCAGCCAGCTGGGCGTACAGCTCCTGCGGCGAGAAGAATCGACCACCCAGATCCAGCCAGACCAGCGTGGTATCGGCCGGCATGCGGCGGGCACATTCGCTCATCAGCACCGTCTTGCCGAAACCGGCCGGTGCGCAGATCAACCGCAACCGGCAGTCCGCGGCAAGCAAAGCATCGGCGAGCCGCGGCCGGGCAACATGCGCCGGCGGCAGACGTGGAATGGTCGCAACCTGCGCCTGCACCGTCGCGGCGCTGATCGCATCGGGGAGGAGGCGTACGGACATGGCAACGTTTCTCTTATTCGTATATTCAGTCCATGAAATGGCCAGCGGCCGGCCAGGCGTATCCCTTGCTGGCGGTCCGCTCCACCTGTGCAACCTGACGCATCAGCAGCGTTTTGTCGACCTGCTTGTGCAATCAGCAGCCCCGTTGCACGCAGATCGCACCCAGTTCTGCGCGCCTCTCATCCCTGCGCGCACAAAAAAGGCGGCCTTCTGGCCGCCCCTTTTTACACGCATACCCGCTCGAGGCTCAGCGCACCCCAGCGTTACGCAGGGCCGCTGGCGTGAAGTCGCGGGCGGATGCCTTGTAACCCCAGTCGAACGGTTTTTCCTCGTTGCTCATGCCGATCGCGATGTAGCGGCCGGAAATGATGTCGTAGAGCGACTCGAACGCGTAGGCCGGCACCTTGTGCTGGTAGTACTGCAGCATGTGCCCTTCACCCACGCGCCACAGCTGGCCACGCCCGTCGTACAGCTCCGACTGGACGATGGTCCAGGTGTCCTCGTCAACGAAGAAACGACGCTTGGCGTAGATGTTGCGCTCGCCGCTCTTCAGGTTCGCCTCGATCTCCCACACGCGGTGCAGCTCGTAGCGAGCGAGATCCTGATTGACGTGCCCGGCCTTGATGATGTCGGCGTACTTCAGATCGCTGGAGGCAATCTCGAAGCTGTTGTAGGGAATGTACAGCTCCTTCTTGCCGATCAATTTCCAGTCGTAGCGGTCTGGCGCGCCGCTGAACATGTCGAAGTTGTCGGTGGTACGCATGCCGTCCGACGCGGTACCCGGACCGTCGTAGGCGACCTGCGGCGCACGCCGCACGCGGCGCTGGCCGGCGTTGTAGATCCAGGCCTGACGCGGATCCTTCACCTGATCGAGCGAGTCGTGCACCAGCAGCACGTTGCCCGCCAGGCGCGACGGAGCGGTCACGCGCTGTTTGAAGAACAGCAGCGCGTTCTTGGCGCGCTCGGCGTCCAGATCGCTCATGTCACTCGGGAAAGCGACTTCATCCTCGAAGTGGACCAGGGTGTAGCTGCCATTGGTTTGCGGCGTCGCCTGAACGATGTTACGGCGCACGTTGCCACCGCGATAACGGGTGATGTGGTTCCAGATCACCTCGAGGCCGTTCTGCGGAATCGGGAACGCGTAGTAGCGGCTCTCGGTGAAGCCGCTGACGCCATTTCCACCCTCGACCAGCGAGACGTTCTGCGCGCTTTTCTTCGCCGCCTCATAGATCTTGTCCGGCACGGCGGCGCTACGGTGTGTCGGAAACACGCGAATCTTGTAGGTTTCCGGATAGCGTTTGAACATCGCCAGCTGACCTGCAGTCAGCTTGTCCTTGTGCTGCTCGGCATTCTGCGCGGTGATGACGAGCTTCGGCTGCTCGCCCTTGAAGGGATCGGTGAGGTGGCCGCTTTTCAGCGGTGCGGCATCGGTCGTCAGACCACCGGTCCACTCGGGAATGCTGCCGTCGGCGTTACCGGCTTTTTCCGCGCCCAGCGGCGTCAGCGTCGTACCAAGCTTGGCGGCCTCCTCAGGAGACACCGCCGCCATGACGCTGCTGGCGAGCAGGGAAAGAGCCAAGACACTGAACAGTTTTCTTGTTGTTTTCATACGATTCCAGTTCCTCTGATCTGTTTGGCCGGAGGCCATCGGTAACACTTGTCGCTGACCGGATGTGCCGTCCGACGCACCGGTCAGCTAACGCCCCCTTTAGAAGTTCACGCCCACGCTGAACGCGAGGAAGTCGCGGTCGACCAGCATGTTGTAGTCGCCATCGAAGAAATCGGTGTAGGACAGGCTGGCGGTGTAGGTGTTTTGGTACTCGGCATCCAGACCGATACTGAGCGCCTTGGAATCCTCGTTGAACAGACCGTTCGGGCCATAACCATCGACGTCGTGGGAGAAAGACAGGTTCGGCTTCAGGTTGATGCCGGCGAAGACGTTGTTGTAGTCGGCGATGGCGCGCAGGCGATAGCCCCAGGAGTTGGCGGTGACGAAACCATGCCAGCCGTTGGCAGCCAGCGCGGCAGCGTCGGTAGGCGTACCGAAGTTGGGGTCGCGGCCATAGCGAACCTCGCTTGTACTCTCCAGTCCGCCAACATGCGCGTAACCAATCTCGCCCACCACAGTCACGCGCTCCGCCCCCAGCACCTGGTCGAAGAAATGCGTGAAGGTAGTTTGCAGTTGGGTGATTTCCTTGCGGTTATAGCCGCGATTATCTAGCCCTGCCCGAGTGGGGTCAGTTAGCTCAAGCGTGACGTCGGTGGTATTGATCTGGATAGGCGCGTTAGGCCGGTAACTCATTTCACCGGACCAGGCTGTGCCGGTGGGCAACGTCGTAGAGAAGCTCAAACCGTAAAGCTGGATGTCTTCAGGATATTCCAAGTAGTACTGACCGTTGCCGAGCAACACCGCGCCGCCGATCGCGGTGCCGGCCTGAGCAGCGAGTCCTCCCGCCATCTGCTGAGCCATCGGAATTGCTTGAGCCAACGGAATCCCTGCCTGCACGAGCTGCGCCACAACCGACTCGATTACCGCTTGGCCGGCTGCAGCTCCAGCCCCTTGGGCAGCAGCAAAGGTCCCAAGGCCGGCAGTATGGGTGCTCACGATCGGCGTACGACTGTGATAGTTCATGAAATAGGCACCGTACTCGGTGCTGTCGCCAAGCCAGCGCAATGCCAGGCCATACTGACCGGAGTCACGAGCATCACGGTCACCACCGCGCGGGATCATCACGCCCTCGTCGGAATAGGAAACGCCGGCGGCCGTGGCGAAGCCTCCCAATGGCCCGTTCAATGCCGAGGCAAGCGCAGCCGGCCCGACGTTGTAATTATTGTCACAGCCATCCGCCGCGACATCAGCTCCCGAGAAGAACGTTCCGCAGTTATCGACAATCGTCTGATCCCATTCCAGCTGATAGAACGCCTCCATGCTCAGGCGGTCGGTCAGGCTCTGCGAGACGTAGAGCATGTTGACCGGAATCAGGCCTTCCTTGATCTCCGCGCCCGGGCGACGGAACGCCGCGGCGTCCAGCGGGTTGATCGAGTTGATGGAGTTGCCGATGAAGGTGCTCTCACCCCAACTCACCACCTGCCGGCCGATCCGCACGGTGCCTGGCAGCTCGCCCAGGTAATAGTTGTGATAGAGGAACGCATCGAGGATTTCAGCGCCGGAAGACTGCGCGGCTTCCTTGCGGTTGCTGTCGCTGATGTCCTTGAACAGGCGGCTCTCGTCCTTCAGCTCGAAGTCGTACCAGTACTTGCCGCGCACGAACGCGCCGCTGTCGCGATAGCGCAGCTCGAGGTCATGCACACCCTTGAAGATCTTGGAGAAGGTCTCGCCCTTCTTGAAGTTCAGTCGCCCGTCGTCACCAGTCTGAGTGAAGCCAGTGCCGCCATTGGCTGCGCCAACCAGGTCCATATCCCGATCCGCCATCGACCAGCTGGCGCCGATCGACATGGATGAGTCGAACTGGCCTTCGATCTCACCGATGTTGAAGTTGACCGCGTAAGCCGGTGCCGCGGTGCTCAGGGCAATCGCCAGAGCGAGGGATGTGGGCTGGAAGATTCCTTGCCTTGTTGTTTTTGTCATGAGGCGCTCCTGGTTGGTTCGATGTACGCCAACCCTACCCAGAGCTCTGCGGAGGGTTAAGCGCACGAAGGTTTGATTTAGCGTGTAATCCTTTAGTATGAAAGACCGTCCCAGCATTGGATTTGAGCGCGATGGCACAGCGCCGCGCCGGGGTATGGCACATCGAGCTTAGCCATGATTCCCCGGGCGGCAAAGGCCGATATAGAGCGGCCGTGACAAAACGACACGCAAACTTGTGACGTTTATCCGAAAGTCGTAGGTGTAGCTGGAGCGGTCTCGCTGTCGCGAGCACTACGGCGCGGGAAATGAAGATGGGACGAAGGGAAGGCGCGCAAGCGCAAAACGCCTGATGCGTGTGGTTGCGTTACGCAACCGCGGAGCGTTTGAGACGAAACGAAACACGATGCCGCGAGGTAGCGTCATAGCGACCCGAACTTCGGGTCGCCAGGAGTGGCTCAGGTGCTATCGGATACGCCGCTCGAAAGCGGCGGCGGCTATCACAGCCCTTTGACGGCGAAGATGCCCGGCGCGTTGCGCCAATAGCCCTTGTAGTCCATGCCATAACCGAAGATGAACCGATCGATGCAGCGCAGGCCCACATAGTTGGCCTTGAGATCCGGGCGCGCCTTGCGCTGGTGATCCTTGTCGATCAGCACGGCGGTGTGTACCGCCGAGGCGCCGGCGTGATGGCAGAAATCGATGATCGCGCCCAGCGTGTGCCCTTCGTCGAGGATGTCGTCGATGATCAGCACGTCGCGATCGATGAAGGAGATTTCCGGCTTGGCCTTCCAGAACAGCTCGCCACCGCTGGTTTCGTTGCGATAGCGCGAAGCGTGCAGATAGGACAGCTCCAGCGGGAAATTCAGCTTGGTCATCAGCTTTCCAGCGAAGATCAGTCCGCCGTTCATCACGCAGAAGACCACTGGATTGCGGTCGGCCAACTCTCCGTTGATCGTTTCGGCGACCTGACTGATCGCTGCTTCTACCTGTTCTTCGGTGTACAGGCAGTCAGCCTCGGCCATGACTTGGCGGATATGTGCGAGATCGACGGACATGATGCGATTCCCCTCAGAAAGATGAGTGTTAGAGCGCCAACTGAACCTGGCAACTCGCGCGGTTGAATCGCCGTATCCTGAACAGCGAAAAACCTGACCGAACAGCCCACTTTCAGCCGTCCGCGAAAGGGCGTGGAAGATACCCACCCCCGCGGGCCGCAGCAAGTCTGCCGGTCGAATGACGCGCGAATAGCCGCTGACTCGACGATGCTTTAATCTAAGCCGGTTTATTTGCCCGCCGGAGCCCACAATGCCCATTCGAGAGATCCGCCATCCGCTGATCCGCCACAAGCTCGGCCTGATGCGCCGCGCCGACATCAGCACCAAAAACTTCCGTGAACTGGCTCAGGAAGTGGGCTCGATCCTCACTTATGAAGCAACTTCTGATCTGCCGCTGGAACACTACAGCATCGACGGCTGGTGCGGCCCGGTGCAGGTCGAGAAGATATCCGGAAAGAAGATCACCGTCGTACCCATCCTGCGTGCGGGCATCGGCATGCTCGACGGCGTGCTCAGCCTGATCCCGGGCGCCAAGGTCAGTGCGGTAGGCATCGCCCGTAACGAGGAAACGCTGCAGGCGCAGACCTATCTGGAAAAACTGGTTCCGGAAATCGAACAGCGCCTGGCCATCATCATCGACCCCATGCTCGCCACCGGCGGCTCGATGGTCGCCACCATCGACATGCTGAAGAAGGCCGGTTGCAAGGAAATCCGTGCTTTGGTGCTGGTCGCCGCCCCGGAAGGCATCGCCGCTGTGGAAAAAGCACACCCGGACGTGCTGATTTTCACGGCATCCATCGATGAGCGTCTCGACGAACACGGCTACATCGTCCCGGGCCTGGGTGACGCTGGCGACAAGATCTTCGGCACCAAGCAGAAGGACATCTGAGCATGTCGCATACCGACGAGCCGCTTGGCCGGCAGGTACTGGCCGGCGCACAGATGCTGTTCGTGGCCTTCGGCGCCCTGGTGCTGATGCCGCTGATCACCGGCATGGACCCCAACGTAGCGCTGTTTACCGCCGGCCTTGGCACCCTGCTGTTCCAGCTGATCACGCGGCGTCAGGTACCGGTATTCCTGGCCTCCAGCTTCGCCTTTATCGCACCGATCATTGCGGCTAAGGGTGAGTTCGGCCTGCCGGCGGTCATGGGTGGCGTGGTCGCTGCCGGACTTGTCTACATGCTGCTCGGCTTCGCGGTGCGCCTGAAGGGCCCCGGCTTCATCGATCGCCTGCTGCCGCCAGTGGTCATTGCCCCAGTGATCATTTCGATCGGTCTGGCGCTGTCACCTGTGGCGGTGAACATGGCCATGGGCAAAGCCGGCGATGGCAGCGCCCAGTTGATCCCCTACCAGACGGCGATGCTGATCTCGATGCCGGCACTTGTCACAACCCTGCTCGTGGCGGTGCTGGGCAAGGGCTTGTTTCGCCTGGTACCGATTCTCGCCGGCGTTGCGGTCGGCTACGGGCTGTCGTTTGCTTTCGGTGTGGTGGATACCAGCGGTATCGCGGCCGCACCCTGGCTAGCGATGCCGAACTTCGTCGCACCGGAGTTCAATATCGGCGCCATCCTGTTCATGGTACCGGTCGCCCTGGCACCGGCAATCGAGCATATCGGCGGCGTGGTGGCCATCGGCAGCGTGACAGGCAATAACTATGTCAAGAAGCCAGGCTTGCACCGCACGCTACTGGGTGATGGCGTGGCCACCTCGGCAGCCGGCCTTTTCGGCGGCCCGCCGAATACCACCTATGCCGAAGTGACCGGCGCGGTGATGCTGACTAAAAACTACAACCCGAAGATCATGACCTGGGCGGCGGTATTCGCCATCGCCCTGGCCTTTATCGGCAAATTCGGCGCCGGCTTGCTGAGCATTCCGGTTCCGGTGATGGGTGGCATTCTCTGTCTGCTGTTCGGCTCGATTGCCGTGGTGGGACTGAGCACGTTGATTCGTCATCAGGTCGACCTGTCCGAGGCACGCAACCTCATTATCGTTTCGGTGACGCTGGTGTTCGGCATCGGCGGCATGGCGTTCGGCTACGGTGAATTCACCCTGTCCGGCATCTCGCTGTGCGCGATCATCGCCCTGCTGCTCAACCTTTTGCTCCCCGGCGGGGATGGTTGGCGCAACAAGCAGCTGAACGAAGAGCTGTAAAAGCGTGACACCGGCTTTGCTGGTGCCACCACTCGGCGCCCTGAGTGGGCGCCCGGTCGAGCGTATCGACTAGCCTGGCGCGATGAACGATTCGACCATTCCCCACCAACAACTCGAAGACACCAGCGTGAGCTGCGCCACCTGCGCGGCCTGCTGCTGTCGACTCGAAGTGTTGCTATTCAGCGATACCGGCGTTCCGCAGCGCTATATCGACACCGACAGCTGGGGCGGCGAAGTCATGCTGCGCCTGGAGGATGGCTGGTGCGCGGCGCTTGATCGGGACAGCATGCGCTGCACGATCTACGAAAACCGGCCATTGATCTGCAGGGAGTTCGAACTGGGGTCAGAGGATTGCCACGAAGAGCGCAAGGGCAGCGCCACGGCATATGGCTGAACGCTATGGGCAGTGCAGGGCTGGCGAACCGCCCTGCAGCACCTCGGGACGGCCTGCTTAGAAGGCCATCCGGTAATGCAAGGCGTAGCTTTCAACACCATCGTTCGGCTTCTTGATGCCGGCGTTGGAATAGTGGATTGCGCGCACGCCCACTTCGTGGCCACCGGCGAAACGCAGGCCTGCACCGATCCGATCCTCGAACTGGAAAGACGAACCGAGACCGTTGCCCTCGACCTCGGTGCTCTCGAACGCCGCGACGCCGATGCCTGCCTCGACATAGGGTTTGACCGATTCACCAGCGAACTCGTAGACGAAGACCGGGGCCAGCGAAATGCTGTGATTGCTCGACGACTCGTCGCCCTCCCAGTAGGTATAACCAGCATCCCAGTAGCCGGTCAGTCGGCCCACGCTGGTCTGGAACCAGCTGGTGCCGAAATCGAATTGCGCACCCAGGCGATAGGTCATGGTCGACTCGTCCGTCTGGCCGACCGCAACGGTAAAGTCTACGGCGTGGGCAACCGCCATCGAACCTACAGAGAGTGCCGCCACTGCAGCCAGGGAGAACAGTTTTTTCATGAGAACTTCCTTATCAAACACTGCATTTGTTTGGTTTTTTGGTGCCAGCATATTTGAGAAACCCCGCTGCGCTTGGAGTTCCTAGCGGGGGAAAAACTCGACTTTCGCGTTTTCGCCCCAAAGTATAGGCAACACGCTGGCCATTCGCCGCGGATCGCCGCTGCAATAGAAATGCTCGGAGGCCACCCCACTGGCGAGCAGATGGCGCTCCGCCAGCAGATCGCGCAAGTGTCGCGCGACGGCTGCTCCGGTATCAATCAGGCGGACGTTTCCAGGCAGTAGCTCGCTGAGCAGCGGCCTTATAAAGGGGTAATGCGTGCAACCCAGAATCAGCGTGTCGCAGCCTTGTGCCAGCAGCGGCCCGACCCACGTCATCAGCATGGCGCGCGTTTCGGCACTGTTCAGATCGCCTGCCTCGATGCGCTCGACCAAACCGGGACACGGCTGAGTGATCACCCGCACATCTGCGGCAAAGCGATCGAGCAGCGCGGCAAAGCGGGCGCTCTTCAGCGTTCCGGTGGTCGCCAGCACGCCGACGACACCACTTCGCGTGGCCTGGGCGGCGGGCTTGACGGCCGGTTCCATGGCGATGATGGGCAATTGCGGATACAACTCGCGCAATTCGGTGACACCAGCGGCGGTGGCGGTATTACAGGCCACCACCAGCGCCTTCGCGCCCTTCTCGATAAAAAAGGCCGCAATGACACGGCAGCGCTCACGGATGTATTCCGGGCTTTTTTCTCCATAGGGCACGTGAGCACTGTCGGCCAGATAGAGCAGCGACTCGCGCGGCAGGCACCGGCGAATTTCGCGCAGCACCGAGAGCCCGCCTACGCCGGAGTCGAAGACGCCGACCGGTGCTGCGCAGTCAGCCATGGCTTGCGCCACACACCGCACAATGTGGATCGCGCTTGACCCGCAACTCACGGAAGCGACTGGACAGCGCATCGATCAGTAACAGTCGACCAATCAGCGGCTCGCCGAAGCCAACCAGCAGCTTGAGCGCTTCCAACGCCTGCAGGCTGCCAACCATGCCCACCAGCGGCCCCACTACACCGGCTTCGCTGCAGGTCAGCTCGGCTTCGCTACCGTGCCCATAGAGGCAGTGGTAGCAGGGGCTCGTTTCGACTCGCGGATCGAACACCGAAAGCTGCCCCTCAAGACGGATCGCCGCGCCGCTGACCAGCGGCTTTTTCGCTTTCACGCATGCGGCGTTCACCGCTTCGCGAATGCCGAAGTTGTCCGTGCAATCGAGCACCAGATCGACCCGCTCCACTGCCGCATCCAGGGAATCGGCGTCCAACCCGCTGCGATACGGCACCAGCTGTACATGGGGGTTCAGCGCCCCCAGCCGGGCCATGGCCGAGTCGACCTTGTGCAGGCCAAGCGAGGGTGTGTCGTGAGCGATCTGCCGCTGCAGATTGGTCAGATCCAGCGCATCGAAGTCGGCCAGGTGCAGCTCACCGACACCAGCGGCCGCCAGATAGAGCGCTACCGGCGAGCCCAACCCGCCAAGCCCGACGATCAGCACGCGACTCTGTTTGAGGCGCAACTGGCCGTCGATATCGACCTGCTTGAGCAGGATCTGCCGGCTGTAGCGCAGCAGCTCTTCGTCACTCAGCATCCAAGCACCTCACAAAACGCAATCATGGCAGGCGGCCAAGGCTGATGCGCTCATGCCCACCCAGATCGAGCCGGCTTTGCACATCCTCGAAACCGTGGGAAAGCAAAAGCATGCGCACCGCCTCAGCCTGATCGTAACCGTGCTCCAGCAGCAACCAGCCACCCGACTGCAGATGCGCCGCCGCCTGGGCGATGATCGTGCGAATGTCGTCCAGGCCATCCGCACCCGCGATCAGCGCACTCTGCGGCTCGAAGCGGACATCGCCCTGCAGCAGGTGCGGGTCGCTGGCCGGAATATAGGGTGGATTGCTGACGATCATCTGGAACTGCTCGCCGTTCAGACCGGCAAACCAGTCGCTCAGGGTGAACGCAGCGTTGTGCAGTCCGAGCCGCAGCCGGTTGCGCTCAGCCAGCCTCACGGCGGCCTCGATACGGTCCACACCGCAGACCTGCCACGCCGGCCGCTCGGTCGCCAGAGCCAGCGCAATCGCGCCGGTGCCGGTGCCCAGATCGAGCACCCGGGCCGGTGCAGCGGGGAGCAGCTGCAGCGCGGTCTCCACCAGCAGTTCGGTGTCAGGCCGAGGGATCAGCGTATCCGCTGCCACTTCAAGTTCCAGACTCCAGAAGCCCTGGCGCCCGAGAATATAGGCGACCGGTTCACCCTGACGCCTCCGTGCGAGATCAGCAGCAAAGCGCTCGGCACACTCTGCCGGCACCTCGCGCTCCGACCAGGTGCGCAAATAGCTGGTCGACTTGTTCAGGGCGGCCGCGAGCAACCATTCGGCATCCAGCCTGGCGCTCGGCGAGTCCGGCAGATCGGCACTTTGCAGCAGGGACTCGATGGTTGGCATGAGGTGCTCTTAGCGCGGAGCGCAGCGAAAAGGATCAGTCGCCCAGCGCGGCCAGCTGGTCGGCCTGGTATTCCTGCAACAGCGGCTCGATGACCTGCTCCACGGCGCCGCCGATCACTTCGTTGAGCGAATACAGCGTCAGGTTGACGCGATGGTCGGTGACCCGGCCTTGGGGGAAATTGTAGGTACGGATACGTTCGGAGCGATCCCCGGAGCCGACCAGCAACTTGCGCGTCTCGGAGATTTCCTTGTGCGCCGCGGCGTCCTGGCGGTCCTGCAGCTTGGCGGCGAGCCAGGCCATGGCCTTGGCGCGGTTCTTGTGCTGCGAACGCTCTTCCTGACACTCGACCACAATGCCAGTGGGCAGGTGCGTGATACGAATCGCCGAGTCGGTCTTGTTGACGTGCTGACCGCCGGCGCCGGAGGAGCGATAGGTGTCGATACGCAGCTCGGCCGGATTGATCTCCACCGCCGCCTGCTCATCCGGCTCCGGTAACACCGCCACGGTGCAGGCGGAGGTGTGAATGCGTCCCTGGGACTCGGTCTCCGGCACGCGCTGCACGCGGTGCGCGCCGGATTCGAACTTGAGCTTGGCGTAGACGTTGTCGCCCTCGACGCGGGAAATCACTTCCTTATAGCCGCCGTGCTCGCCTTCGCTCTCGGAGAGGATCTCGACTCGCCAGCCTTGCTTCTCGGCATAGCGCGAATACATGCGGAACAGATCGCCGGCAAAGATCGCCGCCTCGTCGCCGCCGGTGCCGGCGCGAATCTCGAGGAACACGTTGCGGCCGTCGTTGGGGTCCTTGGGCAGCAGCATGCGCTGCAAGTTGGCTTCAAGCGTCTCGAGCTGGGCCTTGGCTTCGGCAACCTCCTCCTCGGCCATCTCGCGCATGTCGGGATCACTGTCCTTGAGCAGCGCCTGAGCGCCCTCGAGATCCTGCTGAACCTTGCACAGCTGGCGATAGGCGACGATCACCGGCTCGACTTCGGCGTACTCGCGGGAATAGGCGCGAAAACGGCTTTGATCGCTGATGACTTCGGCGTCGCCGAGCAGTGCGGTGAGTTCTTCGAAACGGTCCTGCAGGATGTCCAGCTTGTTCAGCAGCGAAGCTTTCATGGTTTTTCCGTGCCCTCGTGCAGGGCGAAGAGTTCCTGGGCCATGCTCAGCGCCTCGACGCGGCCCTCGGCGGAGAGTTTCTTCAGTTGCACGCTGGGTGCATGCAGCAGTTTGTTGGTCAGGCCCCGGGCGAGCTGGACGAGAACCTCCTCGGCGCTGCCCCCATTGGCCAGCAGACGCTGAGCCTTGCTCAGCTCGTCGTCGCGAATCCGCTCGGCGTGCTGCCGGTAGGCCTTGAGCACATCCACCGCGGCCAGCTCGCGCAAGCGCTGCATGAAGTCCTCGGTGCCGGCCGCGACCAGTTCCTCGGCCGCCTGCGCTGCGCCCTGGCGGCTCTTGAGGTTCTCCGCAACCACCTCATGCAGATCGTCGACCGTGTACAGATAGACGTCGTCCAGCTCGCCGACCTGCGATTCGATGTCCCGCGGCACGGCGATATCGACCATGAACATCGGCTTGTGCTTGCGTCGCTTCAGCGCCTGTTCGACCGCGCCCTTGCCGAGAATCGGCAACTGGCTGGCGGTGGAGCTGATGACGATGTCGCTGTTGTGCAACTCGTCCGGGATATCGGCAAGCAGGATCGCCTGCGCGCCTAGCTCGGCGGCCAGCGCGCTGGCCCGCTCGAGGGTGCGGTTGGCGACCACGATCTTCTTCACACCCTGCTCGTGCAGATGGCGCGCGACCAGGGTGATGGTCTCACCGGCGCCGATCAGCAGGGCCTGGCTGCGTTGCAGATTGCTGAAGACCTGCCGCGCCAGACTGACCGCGGCAAACGCCACCGAAACCGGGTTCTCGCCGATGGCGGTGTCGGTGCGCACGGTCTTCGCAGTGCTGAAGGTGGCCTGAAACAACCGGCCAAGCAGAGGCCCGACGCTGCCGGCCTCCCGTGCGACGGCATAGGCAGACTTCATCTGACCAAGAATCTGCGGCTCGCCCAGTACCAGCGAATCCAGCCCGGAGGCGACCCGCATCATGTGGCGCACGGCCTGATCGTCGACATGCACATAGGCGCACGCCTTGAGTTCATCGAGGCTGAGTCGGTGATAGCTGGCCAGCCAAGCGAGTACGGCTTCGGCCTCGACCTCATCCTGCTGCAAATACAGCTCGCTACGATTGCAGGTGGAGAGGATCGCCGCTTCGCGGGTGGGCGTCACGCGGCACAGCTGCCGCAAGGCCTCGACCATCTGGTCGGGCGTGAAGGCTACGCGCTCGCGGACGTCCACCGAAGCGGTCTTGTGATTAATGCCAAGCGCGAGGAAAGCCATGCAGAATCGCTGATTCGATAACAGAGCGCGCAATTCTCCTACTTCGCCAGATGGAGAACAACCATTGCCCTCGATTGTCGGATGCGATTGGTAGCCCGATTGCTACCGAACCGGCCTGCGCGCCCCCGGGACCATGGGCTTGCCCTGCGGCTTGTGTCATCATGCCGCGACCGCTTACCAGCCGTATATTTCCCCTATGAAAAGACTTGCCGCACTTGCCGCCCTGCTATTACTCGGCGGCTGCCAGACCTTCACGCAGCAAACTCCCGAGAACAGCCCGCCGGTTGAGGACGCTGCGCCGGAGAGCGCTGCCAGCACTGCGACAGAGTACGGCTCATTCAGCCGTCAGTCCCTCTACGCACTGTTGGTGGCGGAACTGGCCGGCCAACGCAATCGCTTCGATATCGCTCTGGGCAACTACGTCCAGCAGGCGCACGCCACGCAGGACGCGGGCGTGGCCGAACGCGGCTTCCGCATCGCCGAATACCTAGGCGCCGATCAGGCAGCGCTGGATACTGCCCTGATCTGGGCACGCAACGCGCCGGAGAGTCTCGATGCACAGCGCGCCGCCGCAGTGCAGCTGGCACGCGCCGGTCGCTATGAAGAATCCTTGGAGTTCATGGAAAAGGTCCTGCAGGGTCAGGGCGACACGCATTTCGATTTCCTCGCCCTTTCAGCCTCGGAAACCGATCCTGACACTCGCGCCGGTCTGCTGCAGAGCTTCGACAAGCTGCTGCTCAAGCACCCGAACAACCCGCAACTGTCCTTCGGCAAGGCCGTTCTGCTACAGCAGGATGATCGCAGCGAGGAGGCGCTGGCCCTTCTGCAGGAGCAGCCGGACAAGCAGCGCCAGATCCCATCGATCCTGCTCGAAGCGCGCCTGCTGCACAGCCTGCAGCGCAGCGACCAAGCCCTGCCGCTGCTGGAGAAAAGCCTTCGTCAGCACCCCGAAGACAAACGCCTGCGCCTGACCTACGCGCGCCTGCTGGTCGAGCAGGAACGTCTGGAAGACGCCATGGGCGAGTTCGCCACGCTGGTCCAGCAACATCCTGCCGACGATGACCTGCGCTTCTCCATGGCGCTGGTGTGCATGGAGGCAGAAGCCTGGCGCGAAGCCACCGTTTACTTGGAAGAGCTGATCGAGCGCGGGAGTCATCTCGACGCCGCTCATTTCAATCTTGGCCGCGCGTATCAAGCCATGGACAAAAAAGCCAAGGCCCTGGAGGCCCTCGCCGAGGTAGGCCCCGGCAACGAATTTCTACCGGCGAAACTGCTACAGAGTCAGCTGCTCTACTCCAGCAAACGCGATCAGGAAGCCTCTGCGGTGCTTGCCGATGCCCGCCAGCAGCAGCCTGACTATGCCATCCAGTTGTACCTGATCGAGATTGAGGCGCTCGCCGAGCACAGTCGAACCGAACAGGCCTGGCAACTGGTAGAGCAGGCACTTGCCGAGTATCCCGATGATCTCAACCTGCTCTACACCCGTGCCATGCTTGCGGAGAAGCGCGGCGATCTGGGCCAACTGGAGCGCGACCTGCGCTTCATCATCGAGCGCGAGCCTGACAACGCCATGGCGCTCAATGCGCTGGGCTACACGTTGGCCGACCGCACCAGCCGTCATGACGAAGCACTGCAGCTGATCGAGCAGGCTTACCAACTCAACCCCGATGATCCTGCGATCCTCGACAGCCTTGGCTGGATCAACTTCCGCCTGGGCAAGCTTGCCGAGGCGGAAGTCTTGCTGCGCAAAGCGCTGCAGCGCTTCCCCGACCACGAAGTCGCCGCGCATCTAGGTGAAGTGCTATGGACAAAGGGTGAACGCAGCGAGGCCCGCGCGGTCTGGTCGAAGGCACTCAAACTACAACCGGACAGCCCGATCTTGCTCGAGACGATCAAGCGGCTGACCGGATCGGAGAAGCTCTGACCCATGTCACTGTTGAAAAACCTCCTTGCTCCCTGCCTGGCCCTCCTGCTTGCTGGCTGTGCCGCCCTGGGCCCACACGAATCGGTTGAAGGCCCCGGCAATACCGCGGCCTGGAAGGAGCACCGTAGCCATGTAGCAACGCTTGATGGCTGGCAGATCAGCGGCAAGATCGGCATTCGCGCACCACAGGAATCCGGCAGCGGCACGCTGTTCTGGCTGCAACGCCAAGACTACTTTGACATCCGCCTGTCCGGCCCCCTAGGCCGCGGCGCCACGAGACTCACCGGCCGACCGGATGCCGTGTCGCTGGAAGTTGCCGGTCAGGGTCGCTTCGAAGCGGAGTCCCCCGAAGCGTTGGTCGAAGCTCAACTCGGCTGGCAGTTGCCGGTCTCCCACCTGCTCTGGTGGGTGCGCGGGCTGCCAGCACCGGACAGCCGCAGTCGCTTGAGCATAGACAGCGAGAGCCGCCTGGCGCGTCTTGAGCAGGACGGCTGGCAGGTTGAGTATCTAGCCTATGCCGAACACAACGGTTTCGTCCTGCCCGAGCGCATCCGGCTACAAGGGCACGATCTGCAGATCACCCTGGTGATCAAGGACTGGCAACCCCGCCAGCTGGGCCGTTGAATGCTGACGCTACCAGCGCCCGCCAAACTCAATCTGATGCTGCACATAGTCGGGCGCCGCGCCGACGGTTACCACGAGTTGCAGACGCTATTCCAGTTTCTCGACCATGGTGACGAACTCAGCTTCAGCCCGCGTGAAGACGGCGAAATCCGCCTGCATACCGAGCTGCCGGGGGTCGATCACGACAGCAACCTGATCGTCCGCGCAGCGCGCCTGCTGCAGCATGAGAGCGGTTGCCCGCAAGGTGCCGACATTCATCTGCTCAAGCGGCTGCCCATGGGCGGTGGTATTGGCGGTGGCAGCTCCGACGCGGCGACCGCCCTGCTCGGCCTGAACCACCTGTGGCAGCTGCATCTGGAGGAAGACCAGCTGGCCGAGCTAGGGCTAACCCTGGGCGCCGATGTCCCGGTATTCGTTCGCGGCCGGGCAGCCTTTGCCGAGGGGGTTGGCGAGCGTCTGCAACCGGTCGAATTACCCGAACCTTGGTTCCTCGTAATCGCGCCGCAAGTCTCTGTTAGTACAGCGGAAATATTTGCCGACCCAGAGTTGACACGTAATACCCCGGCCATTACAGTTCGCAGCCTTCTTGCAGGGGGCGGTCATAATGACTGTCAGCCGATCGTCGAGAAGCGTTATCCAGAAGTTCGTAACGCTTTGAGCTTGTTGAACAAATTCGTTCCGGCAAGCATGACTGGCACTGGAGCTTGTGTGTTTGGGAGCTTCCCAAACGAAGGCGAGGCTGATAAAGTCCGCCGCCAACTTCCAGACACTTTGCCAAGTTTCGTGGCCCGCGGTCGTAACGTTTCGATGTTGCACCGATGCCTTGAAAAACTGGCGCAGGAAGTAAGTGCGTAGCACACAGGTTGTACGATACAGGGGCGTCGCCAAGCGGTAAGGCACCAGGTTTTGATCCTGGCATGCGTTGGTTCGAATCCAGCCGCCCCTGCCATAACCTCCCAAGGTTCGTATGATCGAAGGCGCACTGGATACATAGAAGTTGACCCTACAGGGGCGTCGCCAAGCGGTAAGGCACCAGGTTTTGATCCTGGCATGCGTTGGTTCGAATCCAGCCGCCCCTGCCATACACTTGAAGCTGTTCAAGAGCTTGCCTTTTGAACAGCTTTTTATTCATCGGACCCACCCTCAGGCAGGTACTGCGCGTGTCCAAGATGATGGTCTTCACGGGGAACGCCAACCCCGACCTGGCCCGGCGTGTCGTACGTCAGCTGCATATCCCCCTCGGTGATGCCTACGTCGGAAAATTCTCCGACGGCGAAATCAGTGTCGAGATCAACGAGAACGTTCGTGGTAAGGACGTCTTTCTGATTCAACCGACCTGCGCCCCGACCAACGACAACCTGATGGAACTGGTGGTACTGGCCGACGCCTTCCGCCGCTCCTCGGCGTCGCGCATCACCGCAGTGATCCCCTACTTCGGTTATGCCCGCCAGGATCGTCGCCCGCGCTCTGCCCGTGTACCGATCAGCGCCAAGGTCGTGGCCGACATGCTCGACGTCGTTGGCGTCAACCGTGTGCTGACCGTTGACCTGCACGCCGACCAGATCCAGGGCTTCTTCGACATGCCGGTGGACAACATCTACGGCTCGCCGGTCCTGGTCGACGACATCCAGGCTCAGCGCTTCGACAACCTGATGATCGTCTCCCCCGATATCGGCGGCGTAGTTCGCGCCCGTGCCGTAGCCAAGTCCCTTGGCGTCGACCTGGCGATCATCGACAAGCGTCGACCAAAGGCCAACCAGTCGGAAGTGATGCACATCATCGGTGACATCGATGGCCGTACCTGCATCCTCGTCGACGACATGGTCGATACCGCCGGCACCCTGTGCCATGCAGCCAAGGCGCTGAAGGATCATGGCGCCGCCAAGGTCTACGCCTACTGCACGCACCCGATCCTGTCCGGCCGCGCCATCGAGAACATCGAAGGCTCCGTGCTTGACGAACTGGTGGTGACCAACACCATCCCGCTGTCGGCTGCCGCACAGTCCTGCACCCGAATTCGCCAACTGGACATCGCGCCAGTGGTGGCTGAAGCGGTTCGCCGCATCAGCAATGCCGAATCGATCAGTGCGATGTTCCGCTAAGCGAAAAGCTTCGCGAATCGCACTGAACGTAATGTGCCCCGCCTCGTGCGGGGCTTTTTGCCCAACAGCCCGAGCGCTGGTCGCAAGCGCGACAGGTAATGTTGCTACTGGAGAATCACCATGAACGATTTCACTCTGAATGCCCAAGTGCGTTCCGACCTGGGGAAAGGTGCGAGCCGCCGCCTGCGTCGTAACGCCGCCCTGGTTCCGGCCGTCATCTACGGTGGCGACAAGGCCCCGCAGTCCATCAGCATCCTGGCCAAAGATTTCGCCAAGCTGCTGGAAAACGAAGCATCCTTCAGCCACGTTCTGAACCTGAACGTCGATGGCCAGAACGAATCCGTTCTGATCAAGGCGCTGCAGCGTCATCCGGCCAAGGGCTTCGTTCTGCACGCCGACTTCGTTCGCGTCGTCGCCGGCCACAAGCTGACCGCTACCGTTCCCCTGCACTTCATCAACCAGGAAACTTCCGTTGGTGTGAAGAAGCAAGGCGGCGAGATCCTGCACAACCTGAACGAAGTCGAAGTTTCCTGCATGCCGCAAGACCTGCCGGAATTCATCGAAGTCGACATGGCCAACGTCGAAGTCGGCCAGGTTCTGCACATGACCGACATCAAGCTGCCGAAAGGCGTTGAGCTGGTCGCCCTAGCCCACGGCAGCGACCTGCCGGTTGCCAACGTTCACGCTCCGCGCGTGAGCAAGGAAGACGCTCCGAAAGAAGAAGACGCCGCCGAGTAATCCACTCGCATAGTCGAAGAAGAGGCCCCCGTCGTGACTGCCGTAAAACTGATCGTCGGCCTGGGAAACCCAGGCCCTGAATACGACCAGACCCGGCACAACGCGGGGGCTCTTTTCGTTGAGCGTCTGGCTGCCCGTGAAGGCGTCTCGCTCAGCAACGATCGCAAGTACTTTGGCCTGGTCGGCAAGTTCAGCCATCAGGGTGAAGACATCCGCCTGCTTATCCCCACTACCTACATGAACCGCAGCGGTCAGGCGGTGGCGGCATTGGCCGGCTTTTTCCGAATTCCCCCCGAGTCCATCCTGGTCGCCCATGATGAGCTCGATATGCCCCCGGGCGTCGCCAAACTCAAGCAGGGTGGCGGTCATGGCGGACACAACGGGCTGCGTGACATCATCGCCAAGCTCGGCAATCAGAACGGCTTTCATCGCCTGCGCCTGGGTATCGGCCATCCTGGCCACGCCAGCCTGGTCAGTGGCTACGTACTGGGCCGCGCACCGCAGACCGAGCGCGAAAAGCTCGACGCCAGCATCGACTTTGCGCTGGATGTCGTGCCAGAAATCCTGGCCGGCGACTGGACCCGCGCGATGCAGCGCCTGCACAGCCAGAAGGCCTGAACCTAACTCCGAGGCAAGATCACCATGGGATTCAACTGCGGCATCGTCGGTCTGCCCAACGTCGGCAAGTCCACCCTGTTCAACGCCCTGACCAAATCCGGCATCGCGGCTGAGAACTTTCCCTTCTGCACCATCGAGCCGAACAGCGGCATCGTGCCGATGCCCGATCCGCGCCTCGACGCGCTGGCGGCGATCGTCAAGCCGGAGCGGGTGATCCCCACCACCATGGAGTTCGTCGACATCGCCGGCCTGGTCGCGGGCGCTTCGAAGGGCGAAGGCCTGGGCAACAAATTCCTCGCCAACATCCGCGAAACCGACGCCATCGCCCATGTGGTCCGCTGCTTCGAAGACGAGAACGTCATCCACGTCGCCAACAGCGTAGACCCCAAGCGTGACATCGAGATCATCGACCTCGAACTGATCATGGCCGACCTCGACAGCTGCGAGAAGCAGCTGCAACGCGTCGCCCGTACCGCCAAGGGCGGCGACAAGGAAGCGGTCGCACAGAAGGGGCTGCTGGAGAAGCTGATCCCGCACCTCACCGAAGGCAAGCCGGCACGCAGCCTGCTGAAGAGCTTCAGTGACGAGGAAAAGCGCCTGGCCAAGACCTTCCACCTGCTGACCACCAAGCCGGTGATGTACATCGCCAACGTCGCCGAGGATGGCTTCGAGAACAACCCGCTCCTGGACGTGGTCAACGCCATCGCCGAGGAAGAAGGCGCCATCGTCGTGCCGGTGTGCAACAAGATCGAGGCCGAGATCGCCGAGCTGGACGATCTGGAAGAGATGCAGATGTTCCTCGAAACCATGGGTATGGAAGAACCAGGTCTGAACCGTGTGATCCGCGCCGGTTACGAGCTGCTCAACCTGCAGACCTACTTCACCGCCGGGGTGAAGGAAGTCCGCGCCTGGACCGTCAGAATCGGTGCGACCGCTCCGCAGGCGGCCGCGGTGATCCACACCGATTTCGAGAAAGGCTTCATCCGCGCTGAAGTCATCGCCTATGACGACTTCATCCAGTACAAGGGCGAAGCCGGCGCCAAGGAAGCCGGCAAGTGGCGCCTGGAAGGCAAGGAGTACATCGTCAAGGACGGCGACGTGATGCACTTCCGCTTTAACGTCTGAGCGTCCTCACGCTGAAAAGGCCCCGCATCGTCGGGGCCTTTTCGTTTCAGCTGAGTGCCGAAGATTTTTACAGCGGACCCGGATCGGGCATCGGATCCGGCGGCGGAGCGACCTTCTCGAGTTGTTCCAGCAATTCTTCCGGCAATTCATCCGGGCCGTCCAGTTCAGTGTCGCTCTCGGCATCGTCCAGATCGTTGAGCGGCGATTCGTCGGCTCGCCAGGGCCAGGTGGGTTGCGGCTGCATTTGAGGTTCGATTCCAGGCATGGCTCTGTCCTCTGAAGGGGCCTGGGACGTTAGGCACGTATCCCTGCAGCAGGTTCGACGATGGCGGGACCGTCCGGCGCAATCTGGGCGGTCCCGCATCGGGTCGCTACTTGAAGTTGCGCTTCACCAGCCGTTCCAGCCAGCCGACGATGCCGGAGCGGAACAGCAGCACGCACAGCACGAAGATCACCCCGAGAATGACGTGCACCCACTCGCCCAGCGGCCCGTTGGAGAGCGAGCTCTGCAGCGTCACCACCACCGTGGCGCCGACCAGCGGGCCGAGGATGGTCCCGACGCCGCCGAGCAGGGTCATCAGGATGACTTCGCCGGACATGTGCCAGTGCGCATCGGTCAGCGAGGCCAGCTGGAACACCACGGTCTTGGTCGCGCCGGCCAGGCCGGCAAGCGCCGCGGAAATCACGAACGCCAGCAGCTTGTGCCGATCGACGTTGTAGCCGAGCGACACCGCACGCGGCTCGTTCTCGCGGATGGCCTTGAGCACCTGCCCGTACGGTGAGTGGATGGTGCGCTGGATGACGGCGAAGCCAATGACGAACACCGCCAGCACGAAGTAGTACATGGCCATGTTGTTCTTCATGTCGACGAGGCCGAACAGATGCCCACGCGGCACGCCCTGCAACCCGTTCTCGCCCCCGGTAAACGGCGCCTGAACGAAGACGAAGAACACCAACTGCGCCAGCGCCAGGGTGATCATCGCGAAATAGATGCCCTGCCTGCGGATCGCCAGCATGCCGAACAGCGCACCGAGCACCGTCGAGGCCAGCGTGCCGGCGAGGATACCCAGTTCGGTACTGAGCCCGCTGTAGCTGCTCAGCATGTAGCCGGTGATGTAGCCGCCGGTGGCGAAGAACGCCGCATGGCCGAAGGACAGCAGCCCCGCGTAGCCCAGCAGCAGGTTGAAGGCGCAGGCGAACAGGGCGAAGCACAGCAGCTTCATCAGGAACACCGGATACACCGCCAGCGGCGCCAGCAGCGCGATCACCAGCAACACCGCATAGAAAATCTTCTGCCGCCGCGCGGCCGCGTGCCTGCGCTCGCGAACCACGCTGGCCTGCCGCACCGCTGCGGCCTGCACGTTTGCCGGATTCGTCATGCTCATGCCTCCTTACCAAAGAGTCCCGCAGGACGAATGAGCAGCACCGCCACCATGACCAGGAACACCACGGTATTGGCCGCTTCCGGATAGAACACCTTGGTCAGCCCCTCGATCAGGCCCATGGCGATACCGGTGATGATGGCGCCGAGGATCGAGCCCATGCCGCCGATCACCACCACGGCGAACACCACGATCAGCAGGTTCGAACCCATGCCCGGGGTCACCGCGTAGATCGGTGCCGCCAGCACGCCGGCGAAGGCCGCCAAGGCCACGCCGTAGCCATAGGTCAGGGTCACGAGCAGCGGCACGTTGATGCCGAAGCCCTGCATCAGCTTGGGGTTCTCGGTGCCGGCGCGCAGATAGGAACCCAGCCGCGTGCGTTCGATCACGTACCAGGTCGCCAAGCACACCACCAACGCGGCGACGATCACCCAGGCGCGGTAGGTCGGCAGGAACATGAAGCCGAGATTGAAGCCGCCACGCAGCAACTCCGGCATCGGATAGGACGAGCCGGATACGCCGAACAGCTTGACGAAGCTGCCCTCGACGATCAGCGCCAGGCCGAAGGTCAGCAGCAACCCGTAAAGGTGATCCTCACCGGCGATGCGCCGCAGCAGGCCGCGCTCGATGGCCATGCCCAGGCAACCCACCACCAACGGCGCCAGCACCAGCGCGAACCAGTAGCTCACACCCAGGTAGTTCAGCCCGAGGAAGGCCACGAAGGCGCCCAGCATGTACTGTGCGCCATGGGCGAAGTTGATGATGCGCAGCAGGCCGAAGATGATCGCCAGGCCCAGGCTCAGCAGCGCGTAGAACGCCCCGTTGATCAGGCCGAGCAGCAGCTGCCCGAGCAGCACGCTCAGGGGTACGCCGAATACGAGAGTCATGGTTCACCACCCAAAGGAAGTCCGTGGCACCCGGCCGTTGCCGACCGGGTGATGGCGCGGATCAGCCGGTCAGTCCTTGGCGACCAGCTTGGTGCACTGGGTCTCGGCGATCGGCCGGTAGGCCTGCTCTCCCGGAATGGTGCTGACGATCTTGTACAGGTCCCACTCGCCGGTGGATTCGGCCGGTGTCTTGACCTGCACCAGGTACATGTCATGCACCATGCGGCCGTCCTCACGGATACGGCCGTCCTTGGCGAACATGTCGTTGACCGGGGTCTTGGCCATCTGTGCACGCACCGCGACGGTTTCGTCGGTGCCGGCGGCCTTTACCGCGTTCAGATAATGCGTTGTGGCCGAATAGATGCCGGCATGCACCATGCCCGGCATGCGCTTGGTGCGCTCGTAGTAGCGCTTGGCCCAGGCGTGGGTTTCATCGTTCATGTCCCAATACCAGCCGGTGGTCAGCATCAGGCCCTGCGTCACATCCAGGCCCATGGCATGGATGTCGTTGAGGAACACCACCATGCCGGCAAGCTTCTGCCCGGACTGGGTAACGCCAAACTCGCTGGCGGTTTTCAGCGAGTTGACCGTGTCGGCACCAGCGTTGGCCAGGGCGATCACCTCGGCACCGGAACCCTGCGCCTGCAGCATGTAGGAAGAGAAATCATTGCTCGGGAAAGGATGGCGAACCTTGCCGACGACGCTGCCGCCCTCGCCTTCCACCACCTTGGTGATGTCGGTTTCCATGGCATGACCGAAGGCATAGTCGGCGGTGAGGATGAACCAGCTCTTGCCGCCATCGGCGAGCACTGCCTTGGCCGTGCCGTTGGCCAGCGCATAGGTGTCGTACGTCCAGTGGATGTGGTTCGGCGAGCAGAACTCGTTGGTGATACTGGACGCCGCGGCACCGGAGATCAGCGCCAGCTTGCCGCCCTGCTCCACCACCTTGCTTGCCGCGAGCACCACGGAGCTGGCGACCATGCCGGTCACCATGTCGACATTGCGCTCGTCGATCCACTGGCGCACGGTGTTGGCGCCGACGTCAGGCTTGTTCAGGTCGTCGGCATGGAAGACGACGATCTTCTTGCCGTCGACCTTGCCGCCGAAATCCTCCACCGCCATCTTCAGCGCTTCCAGGCCGCCCGGGCCGCCCGGGCCGGAGAGGTCGCGATAGGTGCCGGACATGTCGGCCAGGTAGCCGATCCGGATTTCGTCGTTGCTGATCTCGGCCTGGGCGGCCGAGGCGATCAGGGTTGAAGCCAGGATGGCGCTCGCACTCTTGCGGAAAAAGCTCATGTATTCACCACTCTCGATTGTTTTTGTTGTGGTTCGGGCCGGCATCCACTGCGGCCGGTTGCTGCTTCCTGAGTCGTCCAGGGCTTACACCCCGAGACAGGAATTGAGGAAATCCTTCTTCGAATCCAGGTCGGCCGCCTCGATCTCCTCGATGATACGGCCGTGTTCCATGACGTAATGGCGGTCGGCCAATGGCGCGGCGAAGCGGAAGTTCTGCTCCACCAGGACGATGGTCAGCCCGCGCTGCTTGAGCTTGATCAGCACCTCGCCGAGCTTCTGCACGATGACCGGCGCCAGGCCTTCGGTGATCTCGTCGAGCAGCAGCAGGTTGGCGCCGGTGCGCAGGATGCGCGCCATGGCCAGCATCTGCTGCTCGCCACCGGAGAGCCGGGTGCCCTGGCTGAAACGGCGTTCGTAGAGGTTGGGAAACATCTCGTAGAGCTCGTCCAGGCTCATCCCGCCACTGCGCACCGTGGGCGGCAGCAGCAGGTTTTCCTCGACGCTCAGGCTGGCGAAGATGCCGCGCTCTTCCGGGCAGTAGCCGACGCCAAGCCGCGGAATCTGGTGGGCCGGCATGCCGATGGTTTCGTTGCCGTTGACCACGATGGAGCCGGTGCGGCGCCCGACCATGTTCATGATCGCCCGCAGTGTAGTGGAGCGCCCGGCGCCGTTGCGTCCGAGCAGGGTCACCAGCTCGCCGCGGCCAACCACCAGATCGACACCATGCAGAATGTGCGACTCGCCGTAGAAGGCATGCAGATCACTGACGCGCAGCTGATCGCGATCCATGGGTGGATTCATGCGTGCGCCTCCTCGAGTGCTGCGGCTTCGCTGCCGAGATAGGCTTCGCGCACCTGCGGGTTGGCCGAAACGCTTTCGTAGTCGCCTTCGGCGAGAACCGAGCCACGCGCCAGCACGGTGATGCGATCGCACAGCCGGCTGACCACGCTGAGGTTGTGCTCGACCATCAGCACCGTGCGGTTGGCGGCCGCCTTGCGCACCAGCTCGACGACCATGTCGACGTCCTCGCTGCCCATGCCCTGGGTCGGTTCGTCGAGCAGCAGCACGAAGGGGTCTAGCGCCAGGGTGGTGGCCAGCTCCAGCGCGCGCTTGCGGCCGTAGGGCAGCTCGACGGCGAGGGTCTGGGCGAAAGACTGCAGGTCGACCTCGGCAAGCAGCTGCATCACCTTGTCGTCCAGCTCGCGCAGGCTGCGTTCGGATTTCCAGAAGTGAAAGGAATTGCCCATCTTCTGCTGCAGCGCGACACGCACGTTCTCCAGCACGCTCATGTGGCCGAACACCGCCGAAATCTGGAACGAGCGCACCAGCCCGAGCCGGGCGATCTCGTTGGCCTTCATCGAGGTGATGTTCTTGCCGCGATAGAGGATCTCGCCGCGAGTGGGCGTGAGGAATTTGGTGAGCAGATTGAATACGGTGGTCTTGCCGGCGCCATTGGGGCCGATAAGCGCATGGATGTGACCCTGACGGACCTTCAGATCGACGGAATCCACCGCGGTGAAGCCGCGGAATTCCTTGGTCAGGCCGCGCGTTTCCAGCACGAACTCTGGTTCCATTGGGTGCCCTCTAACCTTGATTTGTTGTTGTTGGTTATGGCGCAGGTCGCTGCATGACCTTTACGTAAACGATAACAATCAGTTTCCGTATACGGCAAGTAGCTTTTTCAAACGGCTGATTGAGCGGTAAAGCGGGCAAATCACAGGCAAAAGGCCAGTATTTGCCGCACCATTGAGGTAGTTGGTTTGCATCGGCGATGCAAACCGCGAGCGCCGAGAGAAGGCCCGGCCGACGCAGAAAAAGCCGGGCCTATGCGGCCCGGAAATTTCCAACGAGGAGGTTCACAGCGGTTTCGCGGTTACCACAACGGCAGGCTGTAGCTGACGATAAAGCGGTTCTCGTCCAGATCGCTCTGGAAGTTGCTGCGCGTGGTGGCATTGCGCAGCTTGAAGCCGAGGTTCTTCAGCGGGCCGCTCTGGATGACGTAGGCGATGTCGGTGTTGCGCTCCCAGGTCTTGCCTTCGCTGGCGCCGGCGCCACGGTCGACGTTGTCACCGGAGACGTAGCGGGTCATCAGGCTCAGCCCGGGAATGCCCATGGCGGCGAAG
>VMRT01000027.1 GCA_007713455.1 Pseudomonas sp. | reverse complement strand
TCAGGCAGATTCCTAGGCATTACTCACCCGTCCGCCGCTGAATCAGAGAGCAAGCTCTCTTCATCCGCTCGACTTGCATGTGTTAGGCCTGCCGCCAGCGTTCAATCTGAGCCATGATCAAACTCTTCAGTTCAATACTGCATGGGTTTTGAGAAAACCCTAAACTTGGCTCAGCAATCGCAATCTCTTCTAAAAGAATCACTTCTTAAGAAGAGCACTCAATGATTTCTCGTTGAGTACATTGTGATGCTGATAATCTTACTGACCATCAGTCTTACATTCACAAGCACCCACACGAATTGCTTGATTCAGTTGTTAAAGAGCGTTTCGATCAAGCCTTTCGTCTCAACCGAGGCCGCGCATTCTACAGCAGCCTTGTTACCTGTCAAGCTGTTTTTGAAGAAGTTTTTCTTTCTTCTCAACCGCTTGCGCTTCAGATCAACTTGCGTCTCTCATCAGCGGGAGGCGAATCATACAGCGTTCAAAACCGCTGTCAACCACCTCTTTCAACTGCTTCCGATCAACCCGACCGAAGCCACCAACAGGACTCAACCGCCACCCTGTCAGCCCGGCGCATTCTACTCGAATTCGCCATCCGCGCAACCCTTTTATTTAGCTAACCTTTTGATTTACAAGAGATTTTGCTTGAGGACTGCGCCGGAAGTGGTGCGCATTATAGGGGCCTGAAAACTACCGTCAACCGTTTATTTCAGTTTTCTTCCTGGCTTACCTCTTATGCCACGCAGCGTATCGAGAGCAGCAGCTACGACAGGAACGCGTAGCAGAAGTAGAGCTACACCGGTGCCGGCATAGAGGAACCAACGCGCAGAGTCCGCACGAACCACCCAGAGCATATGTAACAGCACCACTATGACGATGATGTAAACCAGGCGATGCACCTTCTTCCAGCGCTTTCCTAAACGGCGCATGCTCCATCGGGAGGAAGTCATAGCCAGAACGGCCAGCCCTAAAAAACCAACGCTGCCGACTAGGATGTACGGACGCTCATACAACTCTTCGCCCAAACGCGCGATCTCTCCACCCAGCAGAAAGTACAGATAGCTCGTTAAATGCAACACTGCGTAGGTGAAACACCACAACCCAAGCTGACGCCGTGTGGCTAGCCAACCGCCCCACCCCGTCAACCGCTGCAAGGGCGTCATGCAAAGCGTCAAAAGCAGCAGGACCAGAGCTCCCTGCCCCAGATTATCGACCAGTACTTTTCCAGGATCAGGCCCCAGAGCCAACTGCCATGCTAAATACAGCCAATACAACGGCACACTCGCAACACATGCGAATACTGCAATCCGCCACAATCGGTAGCGCATCAGTAATCCTTGGCGAGATCCATGGAGCTATATAGTCCTGCGACCTCTTCGCCGTACCCATTGAAAGGCAAGGTATCACGCACATTTGGGCTGAATAGACTTCCAGGAAGCCTGCGCTCACGGGCTTGGCTCCATCGCGGATGCGATACCCTCGGATTCACGTTCGCATAGAACCCATATTCCTGCGGCGCCATCGACTGCCAAGTCGTTGCCGGCTGGTCGCGTACGAAACTGATGCGCACGATCGACTTGATGCTTTTGAAACCGTACTTCCACGGAACAACCAAACGCAGCGGCGCCCCATTCTGATTAGGCAAAGTACGACCATACATGCCCACCGCGAGCAAAGTCAGCGGGTGCACGGCTTCATCCATTCGCAACCCTTCGACATAGGGCCAATCGATCAGGCCAAACCCGGAGCGGGTTCCGCGCATTTCCTCCGGCCGGTACGCCGTTTCGAAGCGAATGAACTTGGCGGACGAGTGCGGCTGTACCTTGCGAACCAGATCGGCGAGAGGAAAACCCAGCCAAGGAATGACCATCGACCAGGCTTCTACACAGCGAAGCCGATAGATGCGTTCCTCGAGCCGACTTTCCGAACATAGATCCTCAAGAGCGTAGCGCCCGGGCCGGTCGACCTCGCCGTCGATCAAGACCGACCAAGGCTCGACCTTCAAAGCCGAAGCGTATCGCGCCGGGTCCCCCTTATCAGGGCCGAACTCGTAGAAGTTGTTGTATTGGCTAGCATCTTTAAAAGGCGTTATGGCCTCGCCTTCGGGAACCACCGCCTCCCACCTGGCCTCGGCCATTTTGTCAGTGAACCATTTCGGCCCAGGCGGCGGGGTAACACCCGGGTAGCGCTCGGAAGCACTGGAGAGAGAAGGCACTCCGGCCACGGCACCGGAGAGCACCGCTCCAACGAGCACCTGTCGGCGACTGAAGTAAGCCGCCTCGGGTGTTACTTCTGATTCACGACACTGGCCAGAGGCGGCAATCTTGATAAGCATGGGTAGCTCCGCGTATTGGCTCCGTTGAAACAATACGCGCAGCCGGATTGAAAATCAACCCTCGACACGTTTGCGACGGCGCACCTGCATCAGGTACTGCACGGGACCGGAAACCGCATACGCCAGGAAGATCAAAAGCAGAATACGCGGCGGATCACTAAACACAACGGCGAACACCAGTACCACTACAAGAATGGCGACAAAGGGAACGCGCCCCTTCAGATCCAGATCCTTGAAGCTGTAGTACTTGATATTGCTCACCATCAATAGACCGGCAGCAGCGACCATCAGCGCGAACAGCATGACCAGTACCAGCGGCAGATCGCCCCCACGGATGCCGACATCATCCAGCGCCCAAACGGCCCACACCCAACCGGCTACGACACCCGCTGCGGCCGGACTGGCGAGACCGATGAACCAGCGCTTGTCCACCTTGCCAATCTGCGTATTGAAACGAGCCAAGCGCAGCGCGGCGCATGCGACATAAATGAACGCAACGGTAAGGCCGACATTGCCCAGCTCGGACAAAGCCCACTCGTACGCCAGCACCGCTGGCGCCAGACCAAACGCTACCATGTCAGACAGCGAATCGTACTCGGCACCAAAAGCGCTTTGAGTATTGGTCAAACGCGCCACGCGGCCATCCAGCCCATCGAGCACCATCGCGACAAACACCGTGGCCGCGGCTACATAGAAGTTTCCGTTAATGGCCGTAATGATCGAAAAGAATCCGGCAAACAGATTGGCGGTGGTGAACAGGTTGGGCAGCAGGTAAATGCCACGATGGCGCACCTTGCGGCCGTCAGGCTCCTGGATTTCCTCGACATGCTCGTCGATCGGCAGAATGCTCTCTGGCTCGACTGGCTTGTTTGGCTCTTCGGGTTGTCCACTCATGCGCATTCACCTTCTACAACAGGTACGGATAGATTTCGACCAGGCCGATGGACCTGCGGTTCAGCCTGGCCAAACCCGCGATTTATACCAGAAGCCAGGCAGACAGAACGAAAAAACGCGGCCGAAGCCGCGTTTTGTTGAGCAGGAGAAGGATCAGTTCTTGCTCTTGTCGACGATCTTGTTCGCCGCGATCCAAGGCATCATTGCGCGCAGCTTCTCACCAACCACCTCGATACCGTGAGCCGCATTGTTGCGACGGTAGGCAGTCATCGACGGATAGTTTGCGGCACCTTCGGTGATGAACATCTTGGCGTACTCACCATCCTGAATGCGCTTCAGGGCATTGCGCATGGCAGCACGGGATTCGGCGTTGATTACTTCAGGACCGGTCACGTACTCGCCGTACTCGGCGTTGTTGGAGATCGAGTAGTTCATGTTGGCGATGCCGCCTTCGAACATCAGATCGACGATCAGCTTCAGCTCGTGCAGGCACTCGAAGTAGGCCATTTCCGGCGCGTAGCCAGCTTCGACCAGTGTTTCAAAGCCAGCCTTGACCAGCTCAACGCAACCACCACAAAGAACAGCCTGCTCGCCGAACAGATCGGTTTCGGTTTCGTCCTTGAAGGTGGTTTCGATGATGCCGGTACGACCACCGCCAACGCCACAGGCGTAGGACAGTGCGACGTTACGAGCATTGCCGGAAGCGTCCTGGTAAATCGCGATCAGATCAGGGATGCCGCCGCCCTTGACGAACTCGGAACGCACGGTGTGACCCGGCGCCTTGGGAGCGATCATGATCACGTCCAGATCGGCACGCGGTACAACCTGGTTGTAGTGGATCGAGAAGCCGTGAGCGAAGGCCAGAGTCGCGCCCTGCTTCAGGTTCGGCTCGACTTCGTCCTTGTACAGACGGCCCTGGAACTCGTCCGGGGTCAGGATCATTACCAGATCGGCAGCGGCAACGGCAGCCGGCACGTCGCTGACCTTCAGGCCATGGGCCTCGGCCTTGGCAATGGAGGACGAGCCCGGACGCAGGCCGACGGTGACGTCGACGCCGGAATCCTTCAGGTTGCACGCGTGCGCGTGACCCTGGGAGCCGTAACCGATGATGGCGACCTTCTTGCCCTGAATGATGGAGAGGTCGCAGTCTTTATCGTAAGAAACCTTCATGAATTACCCCTGTTGCCGGCCTCGTGGGCCATTCGATAAAACGTAGTTGAGTGCCGAGACGCGTGTCCGACAGCCGTTAGATACTCAGTACTTTGTCACCGCGAGAAATCCCGGTGACGCCACTGCGCACAACTTCCAGGATCGAAGCGGTGCCCACGGCCTGAATGAAACTGTCCAGCTTGTCACTGGTTCCGGCGAGCTGAATCGTATAGACGCTGGTGGTCACGTCGACAATCTGCCCGCGGAAGATATCGGTGGTGCGCTTAACCTCGGCACGCTGGGCGCCGGTGGCCTTGACCTTGATGAGCATCAGTTCACGCTCGATATGGGCGCTTTCCGACAGGTCTACCAGCTTGACCACCTCAACCAGCTTGTTGAGGTTCTTGGTGATCTGTTCGATCACCTCCTCGTGGCCTACCGTGGTCAGCGTCAGACGCGACAGGGTCGGATCCTCGGTCGGCGCCACGGTGAGGCTTTCGATGTTGTAGTTGCGTTGCGAAAACAGGCCGACCACACGAGACAATGCACCCGGTTCGTTTTCCATCAGCAGGGAAATGATGTGTCTCATGATCAGGTCCGCTCCGTCTTGCTCAGCCACATATCGCGCATTGCACCGTCTTTGATCTGCATCGGATAGACGTGCTCGGCGGTATCGACAGCGATATCCAGGAAGACCAGGCGATCCTTCATGGCGAACGCCTCTTCCATCATTGGCTTGAGGTCCTTGAGGTCGGTGATGCGCATTCCGACGTGACCATAAGCCTCGGCCAGCTTGACGAAGTCAGGCAGCGACTCCATGTAGGAGTGCGAATAGCGGCTGTTGTACACCATGTCCTGCCACTGGCGAACCATTCCCAGCGCACCGTTGTTGAGGTTGATGATCTTCACCGGCAGGTCGTACTGCAGGCAGGTGGACAGCTCCTGGATGTTCATCTGGATGCTGCCCTCACCCGTCACCACCGCGACATCGGCTTCGGGGAAGTTCAGCTTCACGCCCATGGCTGCAGGCAGACCAAAGCCCATGGTGCCGAGGCCGCCCGAGTTGAGCCATCGGTTGGGCTTGTCGAACTTGTAATACTGGCAGGCGAACATCTGATGTTGACCGACGTCCGAGGCTACATAGGCATCACCCTTGGTCACTTCGCAAAGGACCTCGATGGCGGCCTGAGGCTTGATGATCGAACCATCGCCCTTGTCGTAGGGGAACAGGCCACGGTTGCCGCGCCACTCGTCGATCTGTTTCCACCAGCTGGCGACCGTCTCGGCATTCGGCGTCTGACCGATTTCCTTGACGATGGCGACCATCTCGGTCAGCACACTGTCGACCGGACCGACGATCGGAATGTCGGCCTTGATGGTCTTGGAGATGGACGCCGGGTCGATGTCGATATGGATGATCTTGGCGTTCGGGCAGAATTTCGCAGCACCATTGATGACGCGGTCATCGAAGCGCGCACCGACCGCCAGGATCACGTCGGAATGGTGCATGGCCAGGTTGGCGGTGTAACTGCCGTGCATGCCGAGCATGCCGACGAACTGGCGGTCACCGCCCGGATAGCAACCCAGGCCCATCAAGGTGTTGGTCACCGGCAGGTTGAGCATCTTCGCCAGCTCGGTCAGTTGCGCCGAGGCCTTGCCCAGGATCACGCCGCCACCGGCGTAGATGATGGGTCGCTTGGCTCCTAGCAGCAGTTCCGCCGCTTTGCGAATCTGGCCCGAATGCCCACGCACGGCCGGGCTGTACGAACGCAGCTTGGCCTTCTTCGGATAGACGTACTCGAACTTCTCGGCCGGGTTGGTCATGTCCTTCGGAATGTCGATGACAACCGGCCCTGGACGCCCGGATTCGGCGAGATAGAACGCCTTTTTCATCACTTCGGGGATTTCCGAAGGATGCTTGATCATGAAGCTGTGTTTCACGATGGGCCGGGAGATACCGATCATGTCGGTTTCCTGGAAGGCATCGGTGCCGACCATGTTGCTCGGCACCTGACCGGAGATGACCACCATCGGGATCGAGTCCATGAAGGCGGTGGCGATACCGGTGATGGCGTTGGTCGCCCCTGGTCCGGATGTCACCAGCACCACGCCGGCCTTGCCGGTCGCGCGCGCATAGCCATCAGCCATGTGCGTGGCGGCCTGCTCGTGACGAACCAGGATATGTTCGATGGCCTTTTCCTTGAAAAGCGCATCGTAGATATGCAGGACGGCACCGCCCGGGTACCCGTAGATGTACTTAACGCCTTCGTCACGCAGGGAGCGGACGACCATTTCAGCGCCGGATAAGAGTTCCACGTTGTTCACCTCTGAAACGCCAGATAGCGATTCCAAGTCGGAGCCGCCAGAAATAGGTTTACTGCTAGCAGGGCATGAGCGACGGTGGTCGCCGACTACGTCAGCCACTGACTGAGCCAGTATTGGAAGAGACCCTGGTGTCGCGGGCTCTCCACCCAGCGCGAGGTAACGCGTTGCGGGTGATGCAGGTCGGCGCGGGTAGCACCTCATGTCTGTCTAGACTGAGCCGGTATCGCTTGCGGCGAGGCGACTCAGGACAGCAAGCCTCGAATTGTTCGGATTCAGCACCAGCAAGTCAAGCTCGCCGTTGTGTTTGGGGAGCGTTGAGCTGTGACAGGGTGCAGAAGCGGCGCTCCAGCTTTTGGGTATAGTGACTGTCGGTTTCCGATTCCAATGAAGGTAACGACATGCGATTCATGTTTCTTGCGGGCGGCTTGGTACTGGCGCTTTGCGGCAACGTCATGGCCGCCCAGGTATACAAGTGGGTAGACGCCCAGGGGGTCACGCACTTCGGCGCGCAACCGCCGCAAGGGCAGCAGGTGGAAACCGTCAACACCGTTACCGCGCCGGCAAAATCGACCACGATGCCAGCCCCCGTCGTCGAGAACGAAACCGAGGTCGACCAGCAGAGCATCGATCGCAAAGTGAAGCGCCAGGTCGCCGAGCAAGAGGCCGAACGCAAGCGCTATTGCGAGACGATGCGCACCAACCTCGCGCAACTGCAGAACAATCCGCGGGTACGTGTCGAAGAGAAGGGTGAAACCCGGCGAATCACCGAAGAGGAGCGGCAGGCAAGGATCGCAGAAACACGCGACAAGATCGCCGAAAACTGCAACTGATACCGCATCTTCAGGTATTGCGCTGGCGGCGCGCCAAGCCGCTCAGCGCGAAGGCGCCTCGATCAACGCATCGAAAGCACGCAGTGCCTCGAGCAGACTGACTACCCGCGCCTCCCGATAGACCAACTCTGCCATCGCACAGATGCCCGACGCCTGCGGCAGAGGATGATCCGCCTCGACAATCGCCTTCATCCGCGGCAGGAATATCCACTGCAGCCATTGCTCGAAGCGCAGCGTATCCACGCAAAACGGCTCGACGCTGGCCAGAGCCTCCGGCACCGGCGGTTCGACGCTCCACATGTCAAGCGTGCGCAGCTCGCGCTCGATCAAAAGCAGCTGCTGCGCGACTGCCGGAAGGCGCGGATCCATCATAGATTGACCTTGGCTCGTTCACGAGCCTGCGCGGCACCGGCACTGTCGCCCCGCCGCTCACGTGCCTGCGCAATCAACTCCCAGAGGCTGGCCTGCAGCGCCGGACGCCCGCTGGCATAGCTCAATGCGCGGCGCGACAGCTGTTCCGCCTGAGTGGCATCCCCCTGCGCCAACCGGACCTGGGCCAGACGATAAAGGACCTGCGGCTCGCGCGGCGCAATACGCTGCGCACGTTCGAGACTGGAAGCCGCACCATTCAGGTCACCACCGCCCTGCTGCTGTTGAGCCGTAGTCAACAGCGCGAGCACCGGGCCATCCAGCTGCTCGTCGGCGGCCAGGCCGCTGCTGCTGCCGGAGGACGGGATACCGGTGGGCATGCTCGGTTGCTGCTGCGTGCTGGCCGGCGCCGAGATTGACGGTGCCGGCTGCCACGCAGGCTGATCTCCGCCTATCGTTCCACTCGACCCGGCAAAGGGTGCATCCGGCGCGGCGAACGTCTCAAGCGGTGCAGAGCTGCCTTGCGGCACCATCACCACCACCCCAGAATCCTCCTGCTGCTGCCTTGGCGTCGCGACCGCGGCTGGCGCGCGGTATCCCTGGCGAGCCGCCACCTCCTCGGAAACGGGAGCGCCTGAGTCCACCACGGGGATCGAACCACGATCCACCGTCGCGCACCCCTGTACCAGCGTCACCGCTGCAACAACGGCCATCCACTGCTTGTTCACCAATTCAGACCTCTCAACGTAGAACCACGAAGCACGCGACCTCTGCGGCAGTTACTCCAACCAGCCACGCACCCAATCCATGACCGACTCCGCCGGCGCCTGAATGCCGCAGCCAGGTCCGGGGGCCGGTTCGCTGCCGCGAATATAGGGCATCTGCACCGCATCGGGGCAACGCTCATCCGTACCCAGGCCGCTTCGCGCGTCCACCCAGGTATATGTCACGTTGTCCGGCACTGGCATCTGCAGAGGCAGCGGATCGGCCCGCCGCATGAAATCGCTCCACACCTGCAGCGCGCCGGTCGCCCCAGTCAGCGAAGTTTTGCCATTGTCATCACGACCCAACCAGACCACTGCCAGCAGATCCTGGCTGAAGCCTGCGAACCAGCTGTCTCGCGAGTCGTTGGTGGTACCGGTCTTGCCAGCCAAGTTAAGCGACCGCGGCAGGCGGTTGTAGGCAGATCGTCCGGTCCCCTCGCTCATGGCGCGCTGCATGGCGTACTGGGTCAGGTAGATCGCGCCAGGATCGAAACGCTGCTGAATCTGGAACGGATAGCGCTTGAGTGGCTCACCGTCCGCGGTCAGCACGCTGCGAATGCCACGCAACGGAGTGTTAAAGCCACCGTTGGCCAGGGTCTGATACATATCGGCAACTTCGATCGGCCGCAAACCGCCCGCTCCGAGCAGCATCGACGGATACGCTGGCCACTGTGGCGATGCACCCAGCCGCTCAAGCGTCTTCAGTACATTCGGCACGCCCAGGTCGAGCCCGAGCCGCGCCGTGGACAGGTTGTAGGAATTGGCAAGTGCCTGATACAGGTAAACCGTGCCATAAGCCTGACGCCCATAGTTCTGCGGCTTCCAGATCTGTCCATCGGCGCCCTTGACCGAGAAGGGCTCGTCTTCGAGCAGACTGGTCAGCGTGTACTGGCTGGGCTTTTCCAGCGCAGCCAGGTAGATGGCCGGCTTGATCAGCGAGCCGATCGGCCGTGACGCATCGAGCGCGCGATTGAACCCCGCGAAACCCGGCTGGCGACCACCGAGCAGGGCCTGAATTTCACCGGTCTCAGGATTGGTCACGATCATTGCGCCTTCGACGCCTTCGGTGCTCTTGCCGAGACGCTTGAGGGTTTCGCTCATGGCCTGCTCGGCCTTGAGCTGGATCACCGGATCGAAACTGGTGAAGACACGCAGACCTTCTTCGGTGAGGTCCTCGTCCCGATAGTCCTCACGCAGCTGACGCTTGACCAGGTCGAGGAAGGCCGGATAGGAGCTGTCGGCCATGCTGCCACGCTGGGTCACGCCCAGCGGTGCCTGCTTGGCTTTTGCTATGTCCTCGGCGCTGACCGCCTGCTGCTCGGCGAGCAGGTCGAGAACCAGGTTGCGCCGCTCCAACGCCCGCTCGGGATTGCGTCGAGGGTTGTAGTAGGTAGGCCCTTTCACCATGCCGACCAGCAATGCCACCTGCGGCAACTTCAACTCGGCCAGCGGCTGGCCGAAGAAGTACTGGCTCGCCAGACCGAAGCCGTGAATGGCACGGCGACCGTCCTGACCGAGAAACACTTCGTTCAGGTAGGCTTCGAGAATGTCTTCCTTGTCGTAGTGCAGCTCCAGCAGCACCGCCATCATCGCCTCGGTGGCCTTACGGCTAAGGCTGCGCTCGTTGGTCAGGTAGAAGTTCTTCACCAGCTGCTGGGTCAGCGTACTGCCCCCTTGGCGAACCTGGCCTGCAGTCAGGTTGACCCAGACAGCGCGGGCAATGGACTTGGGCGATACACCGAAGTGATTGAAGAACTCCCGATCCTCCACGGCGACCAGCGTTTCCACCAGATACGGCGGCACCTGATCGAGCTTGATCAGGATGCGATCCTCGTTGTGCGCGGGGTACAGCCCACCGATCAACACCGGCTCCAGCCGCGCTACCGGCAGCGAGCCGCCATTGGCAGCGCTGAGGCCGGCGACGAAATCGCCAGAGAAGCGCACTCGCAGCCGCTGCGACTGTTCGGCACCTTCGTAAAACTGGAAGCCGCGGGTGTGCAGTTCGATGTCATTACCAGCCACCGACGCGCCACCCGGACCGCTGACAGCCTTTTCGCGGCGATAGCCCAACGCATCCAGCTCGGCGAGAAAATCGGTCTTATCGAGCTTCTGCCCGACGAACAACTCCAGCGGTCGTGCATAGACCTTGGCCGGAACCGTCCAGCGTTTGCCGGAGAATTTCTCCTGCACCACGGCATCGAGATAAATGGCGAAACCGGCCAGGATCACCAGGCCGACAATGGACAGTTTGACCGCCCAGCCCAACCAGGGGCGAGCGCCAGCGGAGCGGCGTCTGGAGCGTGTACGGGGGGAGCGAGATTTAGTCATGGCGGCGCATTATACGCACTTTGCAGGCGCGGACCGACGGCCTCTCAGCGGTTTGCAGCGCAACGCACAGCGGCCATAATGCCTGCGACTTTTCGACTGTGTGGACTGCTTCGCAGTGGACTCGCACGCCCCGTTCAAGAACTTCAACAAGGAATGACCGTGAGCCAAGCACTGATCGCCGCCCTGCAGAATCCTGCCCTATACCCGCATCCCAGCGAGGGCTTTCGGGTAATCGAGACCCACATTTCCTGGGTCATCCTCACCGGCACCTATGCCTACAAGATCAAGAAGCCAGTGGACTTCGGCTTTCTTAACTTCACCGACCTCGCCTCACGCAAGCATTTCTGCGAAGAAGAGTTACGGCTCAACCAGCGCATGGCGCCGGATCTGTATCTCGAAGTCGTTCCCATCAGCGGATCGCCGGATGCACCCGAGATCGATGGTACAGGCGAGCCCTTCGAATATGCGCTGAAGATGCGCGAGTTCCCACAAACCCAGCTACTGGCCGAACTGCAGGCGCGCGGCGAGTTGACGGACGCGCACATTGACGCCCTGGCCGAGCAGATCGCCCGCTTCCACCAGGGCACCCCGCAGGTGCCTGCCGGTCATGCACTGAGCAGTGCCGATGCGATCGTTGCGCCGATGCGGCAGAACTTCGAACAGATTCACCCATTGCTCAGCGAAGCCGAGGATCTCCGCCAGCTGGATGCGCTCGAGGAATGGACCGAAACCAGTATCGAGCGCCTGCGTCCGCTGCTCGACCAGCGCTGCCAGGAAGGTTTCGTCCGCGAATGTCACGGCGATCTTCACCTGGGCAATGCCACATTGATCGATGGCAAGGTGGTGCTGTTCGACTGCATCGAGTTCAACGAGCCGTTTCGCCTGATCGATACCGCATCCGACGCAGCCTTCCTGGCGATGGACCTCGAGGATCGTGGCCTGAAGTGCCAGGCGCGCAGGTTCATCAATGGCTGGCTGGAGCACACCGGCGACTACGCCGCGCTGGCGCTGCTGAATCTGTACAAGGCCTATCGCGCACTGGTCCGCGCCAAGGTCAGCCTGTTCCGTCTGTATCAGGAGCAGGACGCGGTGCAACGCAAGGTGATCGTACGGCAGTACCGCAGCTACGCGAATCTGGCCGAAAGCTACAGCGCCATTCCCTCGCGCTTCCTCGCCATCACCCACGGCGTGTCCGCCGTAGGCAAGAGCCATGTTGCGCTACGCCTGGTCGAGGCCCTTGGCGCGATACGCCTGCGCTCGGATATCGAACGCAAGCGCCTGCATGGCGAGCAGCCCGAAGCCCAGCAGGGCCACCTCGATGCCGGTATCTACAGCCAGCAGGCCAGCGATGAGACCTACAAGCGGCTGCACCAGCTGGCAACGACAGCGCTGCAGGCTGGCTTTTCCGTGGTGATCGACGCGGCATACCTGAAGCAGCAGCAGCGCCAGGATGCCTGGCAGGCGGCCGAGACCACTGGCGTGCCCTTCCTGATACTCGATTGCCAGGCGCCCGATGCGGTGATCGCGCAGTGGCTGGCGCAACGCCAGGCCGAGGGGCTTGACCCATCCGACGCGACCATGGAGGTAGTGCATGCCCAGCAGGCCAGCCGCGAGGCGCTGAACGAGAGCGAGCGACTGCATAGCCGTCGGGTCGACACCCAGGACGCCGGCAGCCTCGACGAGCTGGTCGCCAGTATCCGTCAGCACCTGCCCGGCCTCTGACCGCCAGGCACCGCCGCCAGCAGAGTGCGGCGGTGCTTCTATACTCCCGGTATTCCAATCGTGGAACACCGCTATGTCTGCCAGCGAATCACCCGCGCCAAAGCCGACCAGTGACAGCATCCAGCTGTTCTCCAGCCGGTCCACTGACTACGCACGCTTCCGCCCGACCTACCCCGAGGCGCTGTTCAACTGGCTCGCCAGCCAATGCGCGGCCACCGACACCGCGCTCGACCTTGCGGCTGGCAACGGGCAAGCGAGCATCCCGCTGACACGACACTTCCATCGGGTCCTGGCCTGCGACGCGAGCGCCGAACAGCTCGCGGCTGGCGACACCTGGTTAAACGTGCAGCGTTTCGTCGCCGATGCGGAGCATCTGCCGTTGCGCTGCGGACAGCTCGATCTGCTGGTAGTCGCACAAGCCATGCACTGGTTCGCCACGCCGGCATTCTTCAATCAGGCGCGGCGCGCGCTGAAGCCGAACGGCCTGTTCTGCGCCTGGTGCTACAGCCTGCTGGAGATATCGGCCGCAGTGGACGCGATCATCCACAGGCTCTACTACGAAACACTCGCCGGTTACTGGCCAGCTGGTCGCAGCAGCGTCGATGCCGGTTACCGCGATATCCAGCCTCCCTTTCCACGTATCGAACCGCCGCCCTTCGCCCTCGAAGCGCACTGGGATCTCCGCGAACTGATGGGCTATCTGCGCACCTGGTCTGCCGTGAAGCAATGGCATCAGCGGCATGGTCGCGACCCCATTACATCAATCGAGCCCCAATTGACGTCTGCATGGGGCCAGACAGGTCAGCGGAGGCTTATCCGCTGGCCGCTACACTTTCTGACAGGCTTCCCCAACCGCTAGCACCGCAAGGACGCCGCCATGCACGACGAACTGCTTTCGCTCCGCAATCTCGGCAAGACCTCGGTGCAATGGCTGCATGCATCGGGAATCCACACCGCTGCGGACCTCCGACGATTGGGCGCGGTGAGCTCCTATCGCGCCGTGAAGGCACGCGGCTTCGGGGCCTCGAAGGTTCTGCTGTATGCCATCGAGGGGGCGTTGAGAGATGTCCCGTGGCAGCAGCTGCCGATCCCGCTGAAGGAAGAGCTGAATCGGAATCTGGGCGCCGATCGCGACAACTAGAGCTAGCTCACAACCTCTGCTCGGCGAGATTTACTCAGGCCCTCGCCCGAGCCTATTGTGCGCCGACGTGACCCTGCCAATCGTCTGCCCGTTCGTTCAAGGATTACCGACATGTATTTACTCGGGGAGCAACCGGCCTACGCCGATCGCCTGATCAACCGCCTGCAAACCATCCCCACCCAATTGCTCGAAGGCTTGCAGCCCTCAGGCCCCAACCTTGAACTCAAGCACACCGACGATCTGTGCGCCGAGCTGCCAGCACAGCAACTTTTCATCATCGAGACCGGGCTACTGCATGCACTGATAGACGGCAAGGCGCTGTTCTATCTGCAGGAGGGCGACCTGGTTGGATTGCGCCAGTCGGGCGACCTGCCAGAGTGCCGCTATTGCAGCGACGAACCCGTCAGCCTGATTCCCTACTCGCGCAACGCGGTGTTCCAGCACATCCACTCCGATGAGCACCGCCAGGAACTGTTCACCCAGTATCTGATTGGTCATACCGCCCTGCTCGGCGACGCCCTTGCGCGCCTGAAGCAACCGGAGATCCGCCCGGCTACCGGCTTCAAGCATTTCGCCGTCGGTGAAGAGCTGATCCGCCAAGGCGACGAGGCAGACAACGTGTTCATCATCATCGAAGGCCACGCCGAGGCGATCGTCGACGGCCAGAAGGTTGGCGACGTACAGAAGGACGAGATCTTCGGCGCCATGGCGGTCTTCACCCGCGAGCGACGCAGCGCAACGGTGGTCGCCAGTGAGGCCTGCACGGTCATGGTCATTCCCAAGGAACAGTTCCTCGGACTGACACAGAGCAACCCCCGCATCGCTCACAGCCTCATTGAAAGCATGGCGCGGCGCATTGACCTGCTGAACAAGGAAGTCACTCATCTGCGGGTAAACGTTGCCGTTTGAGGCAGACCAGCCCAGAGAATATTTTTTTACGAAAGCCTGTTGACGCAGAAATGAGAATTGTTATTATTATCGCAACTGATCGCGAGGTCAGCCGATAGCTGAAGGCTCAGGCAGTCGATCCTTCAGGTTATCTCCTCATCAGGCTAATCACGGTTTTGACCCGGCTCTGCCGGGTCTTTTTTTGCCTGTAGAAAATGTCAGCCAGGTTGCTTGCCCGGTCGACGCAGCTGTTCACAATGATCCTGCTCCGGTTGCGCCGGGGTGTACCAGACATAGTCGGCCTGCGCAGCGGATACCGTCTCGCCCACTTCAGCAAGCATCAACACCGCGACTGACTTCCCTGACAGATCCTCGATATGCAACGGCACGCCCAGGTCTCGACGGACATGGAACGCGCCGGCCAGCAGCATGGCTGGCTCGGCTGCGGCGAGCGCTCGCTCGGCCATGCGTCGATCACGCTGCTGCTGCACCGCTAGCATCGCCGGCAGCTGGGAGGCCGGCAGCATCCCGCAGTGAGAGACCTCGATCTGCGCCAGCAATGCCTCGCTTACCGCCGCGGCCGCAGATTTGCGCCCCTGCAATGACGGTGCGGCACGATAGATCGACATGATTTCGTCGCGCCCGAGATTGGCATGCAGCAATGGGTAAGGCTGCGCGAGCGCATGTGAAACCAGGGCTCCGTACTGAGCCCAATCCCAGCCGCTCTGCCAGCCCAGCGCCTCAGGAAGATCGGCTGGCGCTCGCCCCTCACGCACCTCGCGGCGCACCGCATCGACTAGCGCCTGCTGTTGGGGGTCGAGCATCTCCAGCAACAAGCTGCCCTGCGGACGTTCTTCGGCCAACGCCCGCAGCAACCAGAGCTGCAGCGCATGGTGATCCGGGTTGTCGTGCCGCTCGCCGACCAGCAGTCGATCCTGCGCCTGCAGCTCCGCTACCAGCTGCACGGGCGTGAGTACCGCGTCACTGCGCAGATCGACGATCAGACCGAGCTCCGGATGCTCACGCCCTTCGGGACTTTGCCACTCCGGTAGCGACGGTAGCGAATGGCAGGCCGTCAGCAAACCCAGCACAAGCAACACAAGAATGCGCACGATGAACCTCCTCAACGGGCAATGATCAGCGGGTGACCGAGTTCCGGATGTCGCTGCACCAACACATCCAGACCGAATACCGCTCGCAGCGGCTCGGCTTGCAGCACTTCATCGGGTGGCCCTGCCACGATTGGCCGACCATCCTTTAGCAGCAGTAACCGATCACAATAGCGCGCAGCCAGATTCAGATCGTGCAGGATCACCAGAGCGGCGGCGCCTTGCGCGGCGAAGGCCCTGACCGCCTTTAAAATGCTGTGCTGGTGCGCAGGATCGAGCATCGACGTAGGCTCGTCGAGCATCAGCACCTGCCCTGTCTCGCCCGGCCACAGCTGCGCCAGCACCCGAGCGAGATGCACACGCTGACGCTCACCTCCAGACAGTTCAAGGTAGCTGCGCGTCGCAAGGTGCCGCGCGTCCGCCGCAGCCATCGCTGCTGCAACGAAGGCGGCATCGGCTCCGCGCCCGGTGCGATGAGGCAGGCGCCCCATGGCCACCACATCCGCCACGCGGAAGGCGAAGCTGAGCGTCGAACTCTGCGGCAACACGGCCAGGCAACGCGCGCGTTCCACATCCGCCCAGTCGCCGAGCGGCCGCCCTTGGAGCAAGACCTGCCCCCTGGAAGGCCTGAGTTCGCCGGATAACGTCGCCAGCAGCGTGCTCTTGCCCGCACCGTTCGGGCCGAGCACACCGAAAACCTGCCCCGGGCGCAGCTCGAGGGAAACATCCTGCAGCGCCGTTATCGCGCCACGGCGCACGGTCAGATCGCGGCCCACCAGCATCAGAGGCGCTCCCGCAACAGCAGATAAAGGAAGAAAGGTGCACCGAGCAACGCAGTGACAATGCCGATCGGCAGCTCCGCCGGCGCTATCACCAGCCGCGCGGCGACATCGGCAAGCAGCAGCAAGCTGCCGCCAGCAAGTGCCGAAGCTGGTAGCAGCAAGCGGTGATCGGGGCCGACCAACAGGCGCATCAGGTGCGGAACCACCAATCCGATAAAGCCGATCAGACCGGTAGCAGCCACCGCTGCGCCGACACCCAGCGCCGTGCAGACCACCAGTTCACGCTTGATCCGCTCCACATCGAAACCGAGATGACGCGCTTCCGATTCGCCGAGCAACAACGCATTCAGGGCTTTCGCCCGCCGCGGCAGCCACAGTGCGACTGCGATGGTGATCAGCAGCAGCGGCCATAGCCGTGCATAACTGGCGCCGTTCAGACTGCCGAGATTCCAGAAGGTCAGCGAGCGCAACGTTCTGTCGTCGGCCAGATAGCTGAACAACCCAACCACTGCACCGGCCAGCGCGGTCAGCGCAATGCCGGCCAGCAGCATCGTGGCGACGTGGGTCTGCCCGTCGCGCCGGCCGAGTCGGTAAACCAGCAAGGTCACGCTCAGCCCGCCAACGAAGGCGAAGACCGACAGCAGGTAGGGTTCCCACCCCGCAGACAACGCCGGAATGAATGTGCTACCGACTATGGCGACCGCCGCGCCCAACGCAGCACCGCTGGAAACCCCGACCAGCCCTGGATCGGCCAGCGGGTTGCGGAACAGCCCCTGCATCGCCACCCCGCAAAGCGCCAGTACTGCCCCGGCGGCGCAGCCCAGCAAGGTCCGCGGCAGGCGGATCTGCGCAAGAATCAGCTCGGCCTGCTCGAGTCCGGACGCTTCGATCGGCACGCCTACCAAGCGCAGCGCCGCAGCCAGACTGTCGCCCAGCGCCAGGCTCAGCGGTCCCAGTGCCAGCGACAGCCAGATTGCGACCAGCAACAACAAGCCGAGTACGAAGAACAGAAAGCGCGCAGGAACCGGAGTACCCATCGGATTGCTTTGCCAAGCGGTATGTGCGGCGAAGGATAAGAGCCCGCCGCCGCAGCCGCCAGCCCGGCAAAAATTATCCGACTGCACTTCCTCGCCGGCTGCGGGATAATTCCGGCTTATGGCGGAGGACCCGATGATCAGATTGTGCGCGACATCCGAGCTTCTCGAAGGGCAGAGCCGCGGCTTCACGGTCGGGGAGCTGAAAGTGATCGCCGTTCGCCGGGATGGCCGGACATACCTGTACGAGAACCGTTGCCCACACCGCGGTGTTCCGCTGGAGTGGCGTCCCGACCAGTTCCTCGACGACAGTGGCAGCCTGCTGCAATGCGCCACTCACGGCGCGCTGTTTCTCATCGAATCCGGTGAGTGCGTAGCCGGCCCCTGCGCCGGCCAGACGCTGCGCCAGCTGGATGCAGTCGAGGACAAGGACAGCATCTGGTTGCAAACTGATCGGCAGAGCGACAGTTGAGCACGGGCGCCGGGCGTCGGGCTTGGTTATCATGCCGCCACAGCTTTACCGTGAGATCGCCATGCTTCGCCTGCTGAGTCTGCTGCTCCTGCTATTCGTGCTTCCTGCCCACGCCGGCCTGTTCGACAACAAGCCCAGCGCCAGTCTTGGCGGTGCGCTGAACAACAGCAGCGATTTCCTGCCGGTACGCGAAGCCTTTCGACTGAGTCTCGTTGAAGCTACGCCTGAACAGATCACCCTGCGTTTCGTCGCAGCGGAGGGCTACTACCTCTACCGTCATCGTTTCGCCTTCAAGACCGACCAGTCAGGTGTCGTGATCGGTGAGCCGAAGCTGCCCGCCGGCGTGCCCAAGGTCGATGACTATTTCGGTGAGATCGAAGCCTATTACGGCATTGTCGATGTCGAGCTACCGCTGACGAACCCGGATAACCGCCCCTTCGTCCTGCAGGTCTCCTACCAGGGCTGTGCCGATAAAGGCCTGTGCTACCCGCCGGAAACCGAATCGCTCCCCATCGGCGACGTTGCCGGCGCCCCCAGCGGAGCGACCACCGAAGCGTCAGCCAGCCAGCAGGCCAGCGAACGCGACCTCTCCTGGCGCTCCATCGCGCTGTTCTTCCTCGCCGGTCTGGGCCTGACCTTCACCCCCTGCGTGCTGCCGATGCTGCCGATTCTCACCGGCGTCGTGCTGCGCGACCAGCCCGGCGGAATGCGCAGCTTCCTGCTGTCGCTGGCCTACGTACTGCCAATGGCTGGCGGCTTCGCCCTGCTCGGTGCGCTGATGGGCGTATTCGGCGCCGAGCTGAATCTGCAGGCGCGCCTGCAATCACCCTGGGTGCTTGTACCCTTCGCATTATTCTTCGTCGCCTTCGCCCTGGCCATGTTCGGGCTGTTCGAGCTGCGCCTACCACAGGCACTCAGCAGTCGACTCGACCGTCTTGCCGGCAACGCACGCGGCGGCTCGTTTACCGGAGCGGCGCTGCTCGGTGCCGTGTCCAGTCTGCTGGTATCGCCTTGTGTTTCCGCTCCGCTGGCCGGCGCACTGCTGTACATCAGTGCCAGCGGCGATGCGCTAGGCGGTGGCCTGAAGCTGTTCGCCCTGGGCCTGGGCATGGGCGCACCGCTGGTGCTGTTCGCCACCGGCGGTGGCGCGCTACTGCCCAAGAGCGGCCCATGGATGATCAGCGTGCGCAACGTATTCGGCGTACTGCTGCTCGCCGTCGCCGTCTGGATGCTCGAGCGCGTACTGCCCGGTCCGCTTGCTCTGGCGGCGTGGGGCCTGCTCGCGGCCGGCAGCGCCGTATTTCTCGGCACCCTGGAATTCACCAGCAAGACGCCCAGGCAGAAGCTCGCGCAGCTGATGGGACTGGTATTGCTGGTCTACGCGCTGGCCGCGTGGGTCGGGGCGCTACAGGGCGGCTCCGATCCACTTCGGCCGTTGCCAACCTCCGTGGCCGGATCAGCGCCAGGCAGCATGACCAGTGAAGGCTGGCACACCATTTCCACGCCGGCCGAGCTCGATACCCAACTGGCCGCCGCCCGCGCCGCCGGCCAACCGCTGATGCTCGACTGGTACGCCGACTGGTGCATCAGCTGCAAGGTGATCGAACGCGAGGTGTTCGCCAACCCACAGGTGGCACCGCGGCTGACCGACTATCGTCTGATCCGCTTCGACATCACCGAAAGCAACGCCGCCCAACGCAGTCTGCTGGACCGCTACAAGCTGTTCGGCCCCCCGGCCATCCTGTTCTTCGATCGGCGTGGCAATGAGATGTCCGACGTGCGCGTAGTCGGCGAGATAGACGCTCCCGGTTTCAGCGAGCGTCTGGATCGCGCGGCACCTCTGCTCTAGCTCACGCACGCATTTTCGCGGCATCGATCCATGACAAGCCGACGATCCTCAGCCCGATGAATCATTGCGGCAATCTTCAGACATAATGCGGGCATTTCCTTCGATCGCGACATGACTGGACAGTCATACCCTGCTTGGGGCATAGTTTTTCCCTTCTCGCGACCAGCCACCTCGACTGATCAGCGCATACAGAAAAACAAGGAATACCGATGGCCACGTTTCTGGTCCTCCACGGGCCGAATCTGAACATGCTCGGCACCCGCGAGCCGGGCGTCTACGGCGCAGTGACGCTGGCGCAGATCAATCAGGATCTGGAGCAGCGTGCCCGAGATCGCGGACATCATCTGCTGCATCTGCAATCCAACGCCGAGTACGAACTGATCGAGCGCATCCATGCCGCGCGCAGCGAAGGCGTCGATTTCATCCTGATCAATCCCGCGGCATTCACGCATACCAGCGTCGCATTACGTGACGCGTTGCTGGCCGTGAGCATCCCATTCATCGAAGTGCACCTGTCCAACGTGCACAAGCGTGAACCTTTCCGCCATCACTCCTACTTTTCCGATATCGCGGTAGGTGTGATCTGCGGCCTTGGCGCCAGCGGCTACCGACTGGCCTTGGAGGCCGCCCTGGAACAACTCGCTGCTTCCTGAGGGGCTCGTGCACATGCCGAGCCTTGAAGAAGCGAGCAGCAATGCCCTTTGAACTTACCTGGGAGTCAATGCTTCATGGATATTCGCAAAGTCAAAAAGCTGATCGAACTGCTGGAAGAGTCCGGTATCGACGAACTGGAGATCCACGAGGGTGAAGAGTCGGTACGCATCAGCCGCCACAGCAAGCAGGTAGCGATGCAGCAGCCGATCTACGCTCAGGCTCCGGCTGCACCGGCTCCTGCTCCGGTAGCCGCTGCCGCCCCGGCTGTCGACGCTGCCCCGGCCGCGCCCAAGCTGAACGGCAATGTGGTCCGCTCGCCGATGGTCGGCACCTTCTACCGTGCGTCCTCGCCGGAATCCAAGGCGTTCGTCGAAGTCGGTCAGAGCGTCAAGAAGGGCGACATCCTCTGCATCGTCGAAGCCATGAAGATGATGAACCACATCGAGGCCGAGATCAGCGGCACCATCGAATCCATCCTGGTGGAGAATGGTCAGCCGGTCGAATACGACCAGCCGCTGTTCACCATCGTTTGAACCGCGGAGAGCCAGCGATGTTGGAAAAAGTACTGATCGCCAACCGCGGCGAGATAGCCCTTCGAGTTCTGCGCGCATGCAAGGAACTGGGCATCAAGACCGTGGCTGTGCACTCCACTGCAGACCGTGACCTGATGCACGTGTCGCTGGCCGACGAGTCCGTCTGCATCGGCCCGGCCGCCTCTGCCAAGTCCTACCTGAGCATCCCGGCACTGATTGCCGCTGCCGAAGTCACCGGCGCCGACGGCATTCATCCCGGCTACGGCTTCCTCGCCGAGAACGCCGACTTCGCCGAACAGGTGGAGAAGTCTGGCTTTACCTTCATCGGCCCGACCGCCGACGTTATCCGCCTGATGGGTGACAAGGTGTCCGCCAAGGACGCGATGAAGCAGGCCGGCGTACCGACCGTTCCGGGTTCTGACGGCCCGCTGCCGGAAGACGAGGAGGAAGCGCTGCGGATCGCCCGCGAGGTAGGCTATCCAGTGATCATCAAGGCCGCCGGTGGCGGTGGTGGTCGCGGCATGCGCGTTGTGCACAAGGAAGAGGACCTGATCGCCTCGGCCAAGCTGACCCGCAACGAAGCAGGCGCAGCCTTCGGCAATCCGATGGTTTACCTCGAGAAGTTCCTGACCAATCCGCGCCACGTGGAAATCCAGGTCCTGGCCGACGGCCAGGGTAACGCCATCCACCTCGGCGATCGCGACTGCTCGCTGCAGCGCCGTCACCAGAAGGTGATCGAGGAGGCCCCTGCCCCGCTGATCGACGAAGAAGCCCGCCGCAAGGTGCAGGCCCGCTGCGTCAAGGCGTGCATCGATATCGGCTACCGCGGCGCCGGTACGTTCGAGTTCCTCTATGAAGACGGCAACTTCTACTTCATCGAGATGAACACTCGCGTACAGGTCGAGCATCCGGTTACCGAGATGGTTACCGGCATCGACATCGTCAAGGAGATGCTGCTTATCGGTGGCGGCCAGAAGCTGTCGATCAAGCAGGAAGATGTCGTCATCCGCGGCCATGCCGTCGAATGTCGCATCAACGCCGAAGACCCGCGCACCTTCATGCCCAGCCCGGGCAAGGTCAAGCACTTCCACGCGCCGGGCGGCAACGGTGTTCGCGTTGATTCGCACCTCTACGATGGCTACTCGGTTCCGCCGCACTACGACTCGCTGATCGGCAAGCTGATCACCTTCGGGGCGAACCGCGACGAGGCCATGGGCCGCATGCGCAACGCGCTGGACGAGTTGATCGTCGACGGCATCAAGACCAACGCCCCGCTGCACCGCGACCTGGTGCGCGACGAAGGCTTCTGCAAGGGCGGCGTGAACATCCATTACCTGGAGAAAAAACTGGGCATGGATAAGCACTGAGCCACGCTCGGCGCTGTACTGCAGAGGCCGCCTTCGGGCGGCCTCTGTCGTTTCTGTCAGGCGGATATCTAGTCCACGCTGGCCGCCCAACGCCCCCTCCAGTAAGCTTGCCGGCTTTTCCCGCGACCCCACTCGAGAGGCCTCCATGTCCTGGCTGCAGATCCGACTCGCCATCACCCCCGATCAGGCCGAAGCGCTGGAACACCAGCTGCTGGATCTGGGCGCGGTTTCCGTGACCTTCATGGACGCCGAGGATCAGCCGATCTTCGAGCCGGATCTCAACACCACTCCGCTGTGGTCGCACACGCACCTGTTGGCATTGTTCGAAGCCGACACCGACCCGGACTCCCTGCTCGCCCACCTGCAGCTGCTGCGCGGCGGCGAGCTGCCCGAGCACCAGGTCGAAGTGATCGAAGACCAGGACTGGGAGCGCAGCTGGATGGACAACTTCCAGCCGATGCGCTTCGGCCGCCGCCTGTGGATCGTCCCCAGCTGGCACGCGGCGCCGGAGCCCGACGCGGTCAACCTGCTGCTGGATCCTGGCCTGGCGTTCGGTACCGGCACCCACCCCACTACCGCACTCTGTCTCGAGTGGCTGGATGCCCAGCCTCTGCAGGACCAGTCCCTGCTGGATTTTGGCTGCGGCTCGGGCATCCTGGCGATCGCCGGCCTGTTGCTGGGCGCCGAGCATGCCGTCGGCACCGACATCGATACCCAGGCGCTGGACGCTTCACGCGACAACGCCGAGCGCAACGGCATCGCCGCAGAGCGTTTCGCGCTCTACCTGCCTGAACAGCTGCCGGAAAAGGCTGCCGACGTGGTGGTCGCCAACATTCTTGCTGGCCCGCTGGTTTCGCTGGCGCCGCGCATCACCGCACTGGTCAAGCCCGGCGGCCGCCTGGCACTGTCCGGCATCCTAGCCGAACAGGCCGAGGAGGTGCGCGCAGCCTACAGCGGTGCATTCGAGCTCGACCCAACCGCCGACAAAGATGGCTGGGTACGCATCAGCGGCGTCCGACGTGCCTGAGCAGCGCCTTGCGACCTCGCCCGCACACTTGCACAACAGGCGCCGCAGCCCCTGCCGCTGCGCGACTGGCATACGCTAGACTAGCCGGCACCTTCGCGCGGAAAGACGCATGACCAGCTTCATCACCCAGTGCCCCAACTGCAGCACCCGCTTTCGCGTCGCCCGCAGCCAGTTGCGCGCGGCGCGCGGCGCAGTGCGTTGCGGCGCCTGCATGGAAGTCTTCAACGCCGCCCATCATCTGCTGCGCGATGAGCTGGACCCGACGCAACCACTGACAACTCCCGTCGACAAGTCGATCCAGACGCAGGCTACCGAGCATCCCGGGGCTACCATGCCGGCGCCAACCGCCAAGGCCGATGAAACGCTGTGGATTCACGATGACCTGGACCTGGACAGCCTCGACCTGGACGAAGAGCTGGCCAAACTGGAGCGGCAGGAGCGCGAATTGTCTCGCGACCTGCTCAGCCTCGAAGCCAACGGCGACGCGGCAACCAGGCCTCGCGATCCGCTACCGGAGATATCCACCACGCAGGACGAAAGCTGGGCCGAGATCCTGCTGAACGCCGAACAAGGCGTCACGCAGTCGCCGGCGAGCCCGAGCGATGAGGTGGTCAGCTTCACCCCGGTCACCTCGGAGTCTCCGCAACCGCTGAGCCCATTGGCAGCCAGTCCCACGCCGTTCGCGATCGCCGAAGCCCAGCAGGCGCACGACGAAAGGGTCGAACCTGAACTGGCAACGCCATCGGCTACCGAACAGCTCGCCCCTGTCGTCGATCCTGCAGCGCCACGCCGCGAGCCCGACCTGCGCGACGAGCCGCTGTTCGAGCTCGACGATGAGCCACTGCAGCTGGACTGGCAGGAAGCGAAGAAACCCTGGGGGCGCTGGCTCGGCTGGAGCGTACTGAACCTGTTGGCACTGCTTGCGTTGGGTACCCAGTACGTTGCCTACAACTACGACGAGCTGTCGAGGCAGCACCAGTATCGCAGCTGGTTCGAGCGTATCTGCCCGACCGTTGGCTGCGAACTGCCGGCCCTGGTCGACATTGGCCAGATCAAGAGCAGCAACCTGGTCGTGCGCAGCCATCCCGAGTTCACCGGCGCGCTGGTCGTCGACGCGATCCTCTACAACCGCGCGGCCTTTGCACAGCCGTTTCCGCTTTTGGAAATCCGCTTCGCCGACCTCAACGGCAAACTGATCGCCAGCCGCAGCTTCAAGCCCAGCGAATATCTTTCTGGAGAACTGGCAGGACAGGCCCAGATGCCACCGCAGGTTCCCATCCATATCGCCCTGGATATCCTCGACCCGGGCGCAAAGGCAGTTAATTACAGCCTGAGCTTCCATTCGCCCAAATAGCGACGAGCTTGCAGTTCAGACTGCCGCCGCCGGCGCTCATCGCGCGGGCGGTGGGCGCGTCCAAACTCCCGGCGATAAGGCGACCACTGTTCAGAATTTGTTCAAAACAGCCTTTAACCCGTCATGCGTAGCGGGTATTATGCCCACCCTTTTTTGCAGTCCCGATCTACCTAACAAGCAGGCCCCAAGCAGGGAATCTTCATGTCAGCGGTACGCATCGGCCCTTACACCTTGACCAATCGATTGATCCTCGCGCCCATGGCCGGCGTGACCGATCAGCCGTTCCGCCAGTTGTGCCGCCGCTTCGGCGCGGCTCTGGTGGTCTCGGAAATGCTCACCAGCGATGTGCGTCTGTGGAACAGTCGCAAATCTCGCCTGCGCATTCCCCATGCGGACGAGCCCGAGCCCCGCTCAGTGCAGATTGCCGGGGGCGACCCGCAGATGCTGGCCGAGGCGGCGCAGCGCAATGTGGAGCTGGGGGCGCAGATCATCGACATCAACATGGGCTGCCCGGCGAAGAAGGTCTGCAACAAGGCCGCCGGCTCGGCGTTGATGCGTGACGAGAAGCTGGTCGCGGATATCCTCGAAGCCGTGGTCGGCGCCGTGACCGTTCCGGTGACGTTGAAGATTCGCACCGGCTGGGATCGGCAGAACAAGAACGGCCTGACCGTCGCGCGTATCGCCGAGCAATCGGGCATCGCAGCACTTGCCGTTCACGGCCGCACCCGCGCCGACCTGTACACCGGCGAAGCCGAGTACGACACCATCGCCGCCATCAAGCAGGCGGTGTCGATTCCGGTGTTCGCCAATGGCGATATCGATTCGCCGCACAAGGCGGCCCAGGTACTACAGGCAACCGGAGCGGACGGCCTGTTGATCGGACGTGCGGCGCAGGGTCGCCCGTGGATCTTTCGCGAAGTGGAGCATTATCTGCGCACCGGCGAGCTGCTCGCGGCGCCGACGCTGGACGAAGTTGAAAGCACCCTGCTGGAGCATGTGCAGGCGCTGCATGAATTCTATGGCGAGGTGATGGGAGTCCGTATCGCCCGCAAGCACGCGGGTTGGTATCTCGCAACACTGCCGGGCGCGCGGGACTTCCGCGCCCGTTTCAATCATCTGGAAGACAGGGATGCACAGGCCTTCAGCATTCAGCAGTTCTTTGCCGAACAACGCTCAGGGCCTGGCTCGGTGGATGGAACAGAGGTGGCCGCATGACGCTGTTGAATGAAACATTGGTAAGTGGAACAACATCCGTGAGTGACAACGTGAACCTCAAGCAGCACCTGAACACGCCGAGCGAAGCGGGGCAGACGCTGCGAGGCAGCGTCGAGAAAGCGCTGCACAATTATTTCGCCCGCCTCGAAGGTGCAGACGTCACGGACGTTTACAACCTCGTACTCTCCGAAGTGGAAGCGCCGTTGCTGGAAACCGTGATGCACTACGTCAAGGGTAACCAGACCAAGGCTTCCGAGCTGCTGGGCCTGAACCGCGGCACCCTGCGCAAGAAACTCAAACAGTACGACCTGCTCTGACGCGGCAGCTGGCAGGCGCGGCTGTCCGCACCTGCCTGCTTCGCGGACTCAAGCCTGTAGCCTCTAGGAAACGTCAATGACCGACCAAACCACCCGCCTTCCCGTGCGCCGCGCGCTGATCAGCGTGTCCGACAAGACCGGCGTCGTCGACTTCGCCCGCGACCTCGAAGCCCTCGGCGTCGAGATCCTCTCCACCGGCGGCACCTTCAAGCTGCTGCGTGACAACGGCATTGCTGCTGTCGAAGTGGCCGACTACACCGGCTTCCCGGAGATGATGGACGGCCGGGTGAAAACTCTGCACCCGAAGATTCACGGCGGCATCCTCGGCCGCCGCGACCTGGACGGCGCGGTGATGGCCGAGCACGGCATTGCCCCGATCGATCTGGTGGCGGTCAACCTCTATCCGTTCGCAGCCACGGTGGCCAAGCCCGGATGCACCCTGCCGGACGCCATCGAGAACATCGACATCGGCGGCCCGACCATGGTCCGCAGCGCGGCCAAGAACCACAAGGACGTCGCCATCGTGGTCAATGCCGAGGACTACGCGGCAGTGGTCGACAACTTGAAGAACGGCGGGCTGACCTACGCCCAGCGCTTCGACCTGGCGCTCAAGGCGTTCGAGCACACCGCCGGCTACGACGGCATGATCGCCAACTACCTGGGCGGCATAGACCAGAGCACCGAGCAGCTCAGCACCGAAAATCGCAGCCTGTTTCCGCGCACCTACAACATGCAGTTCATCAAGGCGCAGGACATGCGCTACGGCGAGAATCCGCATCAGCAAGCCGCCTTCTATGTCGAGAAGCCCGACGAGGCTTGCGTCGCCACCGCCACGCAACTGCAGGGCAAGGAGCTGTCGTTTAACAATGTGGCCGACACCGACGCTGCGCTGGAGTGCGTGAAGAGTTTTACCAAGCCGGCCTGCGTAATCGTCAAGCATGCCAACCCGTGCGGCGTGGCTGTGGTACCGGAAGATGAAGGCGGCATCCGCAAGGCCTATGACCTGGCCTACGCCACCGACAGCGAGTCGGCCTTTGGCGGCATCATCGCCTTCAACCGCGAGCTGGACGGCGAAACCGCCCAGGCCATCGTCGAGCGCCAGTTCGTCGAGGTGATCATCGCACCCAGGGTCTCTCAAGCTGCGCGCGACATCGTCGCCAGCAAAGCCAACGTGCGCCTGCTCGAGTGCGGCGAATGGCCGGCCGAGCGCAGCCCGGGCTGGGACTACAAGCGCGTCAACGGCGGCCTGCTGATCCAGAGCCGCGACATCGGCATGATCACCGAAGCAGACCTGAAGATCGTCACCCAGCGCGCGCCGACCGAGCAGGAGATCCATGACCTGATCTTCGCCTGGAAAGTGGCCAAGTTCGTCAAGTCCAACGCCATCGTCTACGCCAAGAACCGCCAGACCGTCGGCGTTGGTGCCGGCCAGATGAGCCGCGTCAACTCCGCGCGCATCGCCGCGATCAAGGCCGAGCACGCCGGCCTGCCGGTTCCTGGCGCGGTGATGGCCTCGGACGCGTTCTTCCCGTTCCGCGATGGCATCGACAACGCGGCCAAGGCCGGTATCACCGCGGTGATCCAGCCGGGCGGCTCGATGCGTGACAACGAAGTGATCGCAGCGGCTGATGAAGCCGGCATTGCCATGGTGTTTACCGGCATGCGCCACTTCCGTCACTAAAATCGGCCGCATTCGGACAGGCATCTGCGGCGCTGCCCGACTCTTCCCCCATGCTCATTGCCAGAAGGCAACTCCGCCGGGTGAAGAATCGGGCGCCTTGCATCTACCAGCCCGATCGCGACCTCAGAATTCGTAGGGTGGATAACGCTTCGCTTATCCACCAAGCGGGCGACCGGCCCGCCTCCATTGGGAGAGAAACATGAACGTACTGATCATCGGCAGCGGCGGCCGCGAGCACGCCCTAGCCTGGAAGGTTGCGCAGGATCCACGCGTCGCCAAGGTATTCGTCGCCCCGGGCAACGCCGGCACCGCCACTGAAGCCAAGTGCGAGAACGTCGCGATCGATGTACTGGCCATCGAGCAACTCGCGGATTTCGCCGCCGCCAACGTACAACTGACCATCGTCGGCCCCGAGGCACCGCTGGTCAAAGGCGTGGTCGATCTGTTCCGTTCGCGCGGCCTGGACATCTTCGGACCGACCGCCGCCGCCGCGCAGCTGGAAGGCTCCAAGGCCTTCACCAAGGACTTCCTGGCGCGCCAGAACATCCCCACCGCCGACTACCAGAACTTCACCGAAGTCGAGCCGGCGCTGGCCTACCTGCGCGAGAAGGGCGCGCCGATCGTCATCAAGGCCGACGGCCTGGCCGCCGGCAAGGGTGTGATCGTCGCCATGACCCTGGTCGAAGCCGAGGAAGCGGTACGCGACATGCTGTCCGGCAACGCCTTCGGCGACGCCGGCGCGCGCGTAGTCATTGAAGAATTCCTGGATGGCGAAGAGGCCAGCTTCATCGTCATGGTCGACGGCGAGAACGTGCTGCCGATGGCCACCAGCCAGGACCACAAGCGAGTCGGCGACGGCGACAGCGGCCCCAACACCGGCGGCATGGGCGCCTATTCGCCGGCTCCGGTGGTCACCGCCGATGTGCATAAGCGCGTGATGGACGAGGTGATCTACCCGACCGTGCGCGGCATGGCTGCCGAAGGCAATGTCTACACCGGCTTCCTCTACGCCGGCCTGATGATCGACAAGGCTGGCCAGCCGAAGGTCATCGAGTTCAACTGCCGCTTCGGCGACCCGGAAACCCAGCCGATCATGGTGCGCCTCGAATCCTCGCTGGTGCTGCTGGTCGAAGCCGCGCTAGCCAAGGCGCTGGACAAGGTCGAGGCGACCTGGGATCCGCGCCCGACCGTCGGCGTGGTGCTGGCCGCTGGCGGCTACCCGGGCGATTACGCCAAGGGCGATGTGATCGAAGGGTTGGACGATGCCGCTGCGCTGGATGGCAAGGTGTTTCATGCCGGTACCGCGCTGAATGACCAGGGCCAGGTCGTCACCGCCGGTGGCCGCGTACTTTGCGCAACTGCCATCGGCCGCACCGTCTCCGAGGCGCAGCAGCAGGCATACCGTCTGGCGGAAAAAATCCACTGGAATGGCTGTTTCTATCGCAAAGATATCGGCTATCGCGCCATCTCCCGGGAGCTGGGCGACAGCTGAGCGTAGCCAGGCGCCAGGAATGCGTGCGGCGCCAAGTTTTATAGCTGCCGCACGCATTACAGGCCGACAAAGGCATGGCTATAATCGGCCGTCACACACATGAACGGACTTCTCAAGTGGGTCGGCTCCGGATTGCCATCGCTGTTTTCTTCGGCCTGCTGCTGATCAACCTGATCCCGCTTCCGGCCCTGGCGTCCATTACCCAGTCGACGCCCTCCCCAGCACTATCTGCTCCACCCAATTCCGTGCCACAGAACTGGCGCATGCTGATCGACCAGTCGGGAGGGCTTACGCTCGACGAGGTGGTTTCCCAGCGCGCACTGTTCCAGCGTCTCGAAAAACTCTCCTACAGCGCTCCGGCCAGCGACCGAGCCGTCTGGCTGCAGGTCAGCCTGCCGTCACTGACCCGACCGAAGTGGCTGTGGCTGTTTGCACCGCGAGTGCAGTATCTGGACTTCTACCTGCTGCGTGACGGCAAGCTCGAGCAGCATACGGCGACCGGGGAACTGCGCCCCTTCAGCGCCCGGCCATTGCCCAACCGGGCGTACCTGTTCAGCCTTCCCAATGACGGGCAGCCACGCGAGGCCTATATCCGCCTGCAGTCCAGCCATCCGGTGATGACCTGGTTCAAGACCATCGATGAAGCCGGCCTAGTCAGCCTGAGCAAGCCTGCCTACCTGTTCGGCGCGCTCTTCGGCGCACTAGCCCTGTTGATGATCTACAACCTGCTGCGCTTTGCCTACACGCTCAGCTACACGCATATCTGGCTGAGCCTGCTGCACGGCGCCCTGCTGGCCTGCGCCATGGCCAATCTCGGGGTCATGGCGGCGTGGCTGCCCTGGCTGACCTACAGTCAGCCGCTGATCGCCGACCTGTCGGCGATGGCCGCCAGCGCCGCGCTGCTCGGCTACACGCTGGGTTTCTTCCATCACCGCGGGCGAACCTGGATCACCTGGCTGCTGGGCATCGAACTCAACCTGGTACTGGCGCTGGCAGCCAGCATCCTGCTCGGTCAGTGGCCGTGGTACAGCTGGCTGATCTATTCGCTGGTGCTGGCCGCATCGTGCAGCACTCTGTTCGTCGCGATCTATCACTGGCGCCAGGGCTATCAGCCGGCGCGCCTGGTGGTGGCCGGAACGACCCTGTTCAACGTCGGCATGATCTTCTTCATGCCCATGTTGCTGGGCTTCGACCAGCTCGACCCGGGCTGGTTGACTGGCGGCTTGTTCAGCCTGGCGACCCTCGCAGGGTTGCTGCTCAGCTTCGCCCTGCTCGAACGTCAACGTCAGCGCCAGACCGACAGCCGCACCCAATACACAGCAGCGGCAGTCAGCAGCGCGGAGCTCAAGACCAAGGCCGATTTCCTGTCCAAGATCAGCCATGAACTGAGAACGCCAATGAACGGCGTGTTGGGCATGAGCGAATTGCTGCTGGGCACTTCGCTGTCGGCCAAGCAACGCGACTACGTCCAGACGATTCATAGCTCCGGCAACGAACTGCTCAATCTGATCAACGAGATTCTCGACATTTCCAAGCTGGAATCTGGCCAGATCGAGCTGGATGACGTGCAGTTCGATTTCAACGCGCTGATCGAAGACTGTCTGAGCATCTTCCGCGCCAAGGCCGAACAGCAGAAGGTCGAGCTGATCAGCTTTATCCAGCCGCAGCTGCCGCAGGTGGTGACCGGCGATCCGACCCGTCTGCGCCAGACCCTGCTCAACCTGCTGGAGAATGCCTTCAAGCAGACCGACGAGGGCGAGGTGCTGCTGATCGCCGCGGTCGACGGACCGCCCGAGAGCCCGCGCCTGCGCATCACCGTGCAGGATAGTGGGCGGCCACTCGAGGCGTACGAGCGCGACGCGCTGCTCAATGCCGCAGTCGACAGTCATGACTTTCTTGCGGCGACACGCCATGGCGGGCGCCTGGGGCTGATCATCGCGCGCCAGCTGGTGCAACTGATGGATGGTCATTTCGGTATCCAGACTGGCACCAGCCAGGGCAACACCTTGTGGATCAGTCTGCCGCTGGCCAGTGAAGGGCTGGCGCAGAGCAATGCCGACCTGGACGGGCCGCTGCAAGGCACTCGGCTGCTGATCGTCGATGACAACGACACCTGCCGCAAGGTACTGGTCCAGCAATGCAGCGGCTGGGGCCTGGAGGTCAGCGCCGTTGCGTCGGGCAAAGAGGCGCTGGCCCTGCTGCGGACCAAGGCGCACCTCAAGGAATACTTCGATGTGGTCCTGCTCGATCAGGACATGCCCGGCATGACCGGCATGCAGCTGGCGAGCAAGATCAAGGAAGATTACAGCCTCAACCATGACGTCCTGCTGATCATGCTCACCGGCATGAGCAGCGCACCGAGCAAGATCATTGCGCGCAATGCGGGTATCAAGCGCATCCTCGCCAAACCGGTCGCCGGTTACACGCTGAAGACCACCTTGGCCGACGAACTCGCGCAGCGCCAGCCGGGCATCCAGCAGCGCCAGGCAACGGTGCCGCAGAACCTACCCGCGCTCGAAGTCCCGAGTGACTTCCGCATCCTGGTCGCCGAGGACAACAGTATTTCCACCAAGGTCATCCGCGGCATGCTGAACAAACTCAACCTGCAACCGGACACCGCCTGCAACGGCGAAGAGGCGCTGGAGGCGATCAAGGCGCAGCCGTATGACCTGGTCCTGATGGATTGCGAGATGCCCGTGCTCGACGGCTTTCAGGCCACCCACCAGCTGCGTGAATGGGAAGTCAGGAATGCGCGCCGGCGTACTCCCGTCGTTGCCCTGACTGCGCATATCCTCAGCGAGCACCGCGACCGCGCGCGAGAAGCAGGCATGGACGGTCATATGGCCAAGCCGGTGGAACTCTCGAACCTGCGCGAACTTGTCGACCACTGGGTCCGCGTCAAGCAGGCAGAGAGCGTCGACTGACCGCGCCCTACCGTCCCCGCAGATTTCCAATCCCTGACAATAGTCGACCACCGCACTGGCACCGCTTCTACATCCCCTGCACCACATGCACAGCATCGCCTCAGGCTACCGATGCCCAGACGACCGCCCAGGCATCGGCGCTCTCCCGCGGGATACCAATCCAAGCGGCACCTCCTCCTGCCGGTCCGAGCGAGAAGACCACTCGGGTGAAAAACTGAACAAAACCGGCCGCCAGCTGCCGATTGTTTGACGATTCGAGAACAGGTGGAGGTTTGGCATGGCGGTTGATCAGGGATGAGTGCGCTTCAGCGCAAGACGTGGCCAATCCTCTTCCCTCAAGGAGCCACGCGATTATGAAGCGGAGCGATGTCGCCTGGACTCTCATCGGAGTCCTGGCCGTGCTGCTGTCCGGCTACCTGCTGTACCACGAAGTGCGCAACATCTCGCTCAGCGAGCTTACCGACAGCCTGCAGGCGATCGGCGCGCGGCGTTGGCTGCTGGCCGCGCTGTCGACCCTGGGCGCCTATGTCGCGCTGGCCTGGTACGACCGCATCGCGATGGCTCATCTGGGCAAGAAGATGTCCTGGTGGTTCATCGCACTCTGTTCCTTCACCACCTACGCGCTGGCGCACAACATCGGCGCATCGGTGTTTTCCGGCGCTCTGGTGCGCTATCGCGCCTACCGCAGCCGGGGCCTGACGCCCCAGGAAATCGGCATCCTGATCGTCTTCTGCTCGCTGACCTTCGCACTGGGCACCCTGCTCGCCGGGGGCGCCGTGCTGATCCTGAAACCGCAGCTTCTTCATCGGGCTGTCGATAGCGACAGCTGGGTATCCATCGCCGTCGGTTCGACCCTGCTCATGCTGGTCGCGCTCTATGCGTTCGGCGCATGGCGTCAGTTGCCACCGTGGCGGCTGGGCAAATGGCACATCGAGTACCCGCGACTGCCAATCGTCGGCCGTCAGCTGCTGGCGGGCCCGCTTGAGCTGCTCTGTGCCGCGGCGATCATCTACTTCGCGCTGCCGCCGGAACACAACCCGGGCTATCTGACCATCCTCGGCGTATTCCTCGCCTCCTTCACCCTGGCATTGCTGTCCCACGCCCCCGGCGGGCTCGGTGTGCTGGAGCTGACCTTCGTAGCCGCCCTCCCGGAAGTCCCCACAGTGGACGTGCTGGCAGCACTCATCGTGTTCCGCGGTTTCTATCTGCTACTGCCCTTCGCTCTGGCCATTATCGTCGTACTGATATTCGAGTACGGCCAATGGCGCGCGAAACGCAGCGCAGCGTCCGAACATTGATGCTGGGGAAACGATACCAATCGCCATCCCGACGAAGATGGTATGGCGAATGACCGCAACACAGGCGATCATGCAGCCCTCTCCAGACCAACCCGATGTCATGACCGATACCGACCAGACCCACGCCGAACACAAACCGCGCCCGCTAATCGACCTGGCCGTCAGCATCCTGATTCCCTCGCTGATCCTGATGAAGCTCAGTGGTGAAGACCGCCTCGGCGCCGATGGTGCACTGCTGCTTGCCCTGGCCTTTCCGCTGGGCTGGGGGCTGTGGGAGCTGGCCAAATACCGCAAGTTCAACTGGATAGCCCTGCTCGGCCTGATCAGTGTGCTGCTGACTGGCGGCATCGGGCTGCTTCAGCTCGATACCCAGTGGCTCGCCATCAAGGAAGCAGCGGTTCCCGGCATCATCGGCATCACCGTGCTGGCCTCGACGCGCACCCGCTACCCGCTGATTCGCACCCTGCTGTACAACCCTAAAGTGCTCAACGTGGACAAGATCCACGAACAGCTCGAGCAAAACGGCCAGGTCGAACACTTCGAAACGCGGCTGCTGCGGGCGACCTACCTGCTCAGCGGCACCTTCTTCTTCTCGTCGTTCATGAATTACGTGCTGGCCAAATGGATCGTCAACAGCCCCGCCGGCAGCGAAGCCTTCAACGCCGAACTGGGCCGCATGACCCTGCTCAGCTACCCGATGATCGCCATTCCCAGCATGTTGATGATGATGGCGATCTTCTTCTACCTCTGGCGCACCATCCACGGGCTGACCGGCCTGCGACTGGAGGACATCATGGCAACCTCGGCGCAGGAACCGCGCAGCTAACAAATAGCCGCGCATGAAAAAGGCCGGCGGGCTTGCGCCGGCCGGCCTGTCGCCCCCGCTCGTCAGAACAGCAGCTTGAATATCCCGATCACCACGATCAGGCCGATGATGAAGATGATGCCTGCGGTCCCGCCGATGAATTTCAACATGCCGTGCTCTCCGGTTTTTTTCAGGTCTGTGATTTTTGTGACAGTCCTGTCCCGGAGCCGTTCGTCAAAACTGCAGCAGAGCCCTAATCGCTGACTAGCCAGCAGCAAGCAGCATCCATAGCGGCAGGCTGATGAGTGCAGTCACGGTCGAGAGAAACACGGTCGAGCTGACCGCTCGCGTGTCCTCGGAATGCTTGACGAACGCCAGCACGTTAACGCCGCTCGGGCAGGCTGCAAGCAGCACCAGCACGTTGCGTGCATCCTGATTCAGCCCTGGCAGCAACCCGCTCAGCCACCAGACCAGTGCCGGAAACGCCGCCAGTTTGACCAGCGTCAGCAGCAGCGCCGTCCCGTTTGGCCGCAGGCGATAGCGCGACAGGCTGATGCCCAGCACCATCAGCGCACAGGGCAATGCCGCCTGCGCCAGCCATACAGCGACGCGCCAGAGCGGCTCGGGCAGCTCGAGCCCGGATAGATTCAACAGGGCACCGAGCACCAGACCGATGATCAGCGGATTCGCCAGATTCCTCAGCAGCGCCGGAGCGCTGACCTTGTCGCCGTCACCCAGCGCCGCGTAGAAGCTCTGCAGCGAGAACAGGACGAGACTGTGAAACACCAGGATGGCGAACACATAGACCAGGCTTTCAGCGCCAAGCAGCGTGGTCACCAGCGGGATGCCGACCAATACGTTGTTCGAGTAGGCGGCCGTAAGACCAAGCGGAGTGGCGCGCCCGGCGCGGCGGTGAGCGACCAGATTGACCAGCAGGAACACCAGCAGCACCGGTACGAAATAGGCCAGCAGGAGCATTGGCGACATGCCGTTACTCAGCTCGGCGCGGGCGATCCCGGTAAACAGCACTGCCGGCATGAACAGCTTGAAGGTGACACTGGCCAGCCCGGCCGCTCCTTCGTTGTTGAGCCATTGCCGCCAGCCGAACAGATAGCCGAGCGTGATCAGACCGAAGATCGGCAGTATTGCCAACACCACTACCATGCTGCGCCCCTTCTAGAGCCGAACGTCAGGCCACGCCTTGGCGCGGGGGCGCAAGAATACACCGGAGGTCAGGGAAATCGCACGGCGCCGGGTAACTGCCGTGCACTTTCTGTCAGGCGCGGGAGGACCGCTCACGGCTGATCGCCGGGTGCTCCTGCTGACGCAGGATCGCCAGCACATCGGCCAGGTCGTCCTGCCAGTGACGGGGCGCGAGGCCAAAGGTCGACTCGAAGCGGCTGCAGTCGAGCACCGACCAGGCCGGCCGCCGGGCGGGAGTCGGGTACTGCGCCGTGGCAATCGGCGACACCGTCGGCTGCCGCGAGATCAGCCCGGCGCCTTCGCCCTGACGGAAGATTTCCACGGCGAAGTCATACCACGAACAAGCCGGTACGCCGCTGTAGTGGTACACCCCCCAGGCGAGATCCGCGCCGGCTGCGTAGCGGCGTGCCAGTTCGAGCAACACCGAAGCGATGCTGCCAGCCTGGGTCGGGCAGCCTATCTGGTCGCTCACCACACCAAGCGCATCGCGCTGCCGGGCGAGCCGCAGCATGGTCTTGACGAAGTTGTGCCCGTGCACGCCGTAAACCCAGCTGGTGCGAAGGATCAGATGCGATTGCAGACGCCCTCGGATCGCTTCCTCGCCCGCCAGCTTGCTCGCTCCGTAGACGCCGGTCGGACCGGTTTCGTCGCTCTCGGTATAGGGGCGATCGGCCTCACCGGAGAACACATAGTCGGTGGATATATGGAACAACGGAACGCCAGCGTGCTCGGCCGCCTCGGCGAGGTGGCGCGCGCCGTCGCGGTTCACCGCATAGGCCTGCTCACGATGAGATTCGGCATTGTCCACATGGGTATAGGCGGCCGCATTGATGATCAGCCCGGGACGTTGACGCATCACTGCCGCAACCTGCTCGGGTTGCGCGATGTCCAGCTGGGCCCGTGCAGGCGCCAGCACCTCCAGCCCGAAACTTGCTGCCCGTTCCACCAGTTCTCGACCCACTTGGCCGCCGGCACCGCAAACGAGGATTCGCATTCTTTGTAGCCTCATCGACGACGCCCGCGCCAGGCGCGAGCGTCCGAAATTAGTTTCATCCACGGCGCTACACGCGCATCAGAGATGTCGCGCTGTCGCCGCAGGAGCCATCGAAAACGGGCTGGAACGCGTCGTAACGCCGCGTCGAACAGCGGAGCAGAGCCTTCCCGTATGTGATGGATGTGGTTTCCAGCCTCGTTGAGGCCAGACGAAAGGCGCTTTGTTCCCGAGCCGGGCAGAAAAATTTCCAACCGTCATGACCGTCCACCCATCAGAGCAATACCGGCAATCGGCCAGCAATACGCAACTCCTCGACGGAAAGATCGACGCCGTAAGCCAGCACTTCCACGCCTGCCGCCTGCGCTTCCCGCAGCGCAGCGGCATAGGCCGGATCGATCTCCTCGGCCGGCCGCACAGCTTCGATGCCGCTCAAATTGACGCAGTACAGCTGCACCGCACGCACACCGGCACGGGCCAGCGTCGCCAGCTCACGCAGGTGCCTGGCGCCGCGTGTCGTTACGGCGTCGGGAAAGGCCGCCACTGGCGTTTCGGCAAAGCCGAGGGTGACACTCTTCACCTCGACGAAGGCGGCAGTCCCGGCGTAGTCGAGACGAAAATCCACCCGGCTGTTCTCCACGCCATAAGCCACCTCGCGCTTGAGCGTCGTGAAACCGGCCAGCTCGGCAATCTGCCCGTTCAGCAGCGCCTCCTCGACCAGCGGATTGGCCCGCGCCGTGTTCACGCATGCCAACCGCCCCTGCGGGGTTTCGACCAGCTCCCAGGTCCCCGGCAATTTGCGCCGTGGATCGCTGCTGCGCTGGAACCACACCCGCGCACCCTCGCCCATGCAATTGAGCATCGAGCCGGTGTTGGGGCAGTGGATGCACAGCGCTTCGCCCTCGTCGGTGATGATATCGGCAAGAAAACGCTTGTAGCGCCTGACCAGTCGCCCCTGCTCCAGCGGTTGCGCGAAACGCATCAGGATTGCCAGCTGCGCAAGCCGCGGGCAATGCGCTCGACAGCCTGTTCCAGGCGCGGCAGGTCCTGGGTGTAGGCGAAACGCACATGATGTCCGGCCTGGAAGCGGCCGAAATCCAGGCCTGGGGTGATCGCGACGAATTCGGTTTCCAGCATGTACTGACAGAACGCGTAGGCATCGCCGCCGAAGGCACTGATGTCGGCGTACAGATAGAACGCGCCTTGCGGCTCGACCGCGATGCCGAAGCCCAGCTCGCGCAAGGCTGGCAGCAGGAAATCGCGGCGACGGGCGAACTCGCCACGGCGCGCCTCGAGGATCTCCAGCGTCGCCGGCTCGAAGCAGGCCAGGGCTGCGTGCTGAGCCATGCTCGGCGCGCTGATATAGAGGTTCTGCGCCAGTTTCTCCAGCTCCGGCACCGCAGCCGGCGGCGCCAGCAGCCAGCCCAGGCGCCAGCCGGTCATGCCGAAATACTTGGAGAAACTGTTGAGCACGAAGGCGTCATCGTCGACTTCCAGCACGCTTGCCGCGTCCACGCCATAGGTCAGCCCGTGGTAGATCTCATCGACCACCAAATGGCCGCCACGCGCTTTCAGCGCTGCCGAAAGCCCAGCCAGCTCCTGGCGATCCAGCAGCGTCCCGGTCGGATTGGCCGGCGACGCGACCAGCGCACCGACGCTGTCGCGATCCCAGTAGCGCTCGACCAGTTCCGGAGTCAGCTGATAACGAACCTCCGGGCCGACCGGCACCAGTTGCGCGGCACCTTCGACCAGGCGCAGAAAATGCCGGTTGCAGGGGTAACCCGGATCGGCGAGCAGCCAATGCTTGCCGGGGTCCACCAGCAGGCTGGCAGCCAGCAGCAACGCGCCGGAGCCGCCGGGTGTAATCAGGATGCGTTCGGGGTCAATGGATAATCCGTAGCGCTGCGCATAGAAACCGGCAATGGCTTGACGCAGCTGCGGCAGGCCGCGCGCCGGGGTATAGCGCGTGTGCCCGGCGGCCAGCGCGGCCTGCCCTGCCGCCACGATGGGCGCCGCGGTGGTGAAGTCCGGCTCGCCGATTTCTAAATGAATGACGTCGTGGCCTTGAACTTGCAGCTGGTTGGCCCGCTCCAAAAGCGCCATGACGTGGAAAGGTTCGATTGCGCGGCTGCGCGCACTGTATGACGAGGTCATCTGACCTTCCTGTTGAGAACGAAACGTGAATTCTACCCAAGGTCCCGATACCGCTGCAGTTACTGTTGGATTCGGGAGTAGCGCGCCCCGATCCGATCTGGTAAGTTCGCCCGCTTGCAGCCGCAGGGCCGGCACGGGCCGGCAAGGGACAAATCATCCTGCGCAATGGACATAGCGAGAGGCGTTCATCCATGCCCATTACCAAAGAAACACCGTCGAGCAAGCAACTGATTCGCGCCTTCGAGCCCTATAAGGAAAGCAAGGGCGAGGAATACATGAGCGACAAGATGCGCGCCCATTTCACCGGCATCCTGAACAAGTGGAAACAGGAGCTGATGGAAGAGGTCGATCGCACCGTGCACCACATGCAGGACGAGGCTGCCAACTTCCCTGATCCGGCCGACCGTGCCAGCCAGGAAGAAGAGTTCAGCCTGGAACTGCGCGCCCGCGACCGCGAGCGCAAGCTGATCAAGAAGATCGACGAGACGCTGCAGCTGATCGAAGACAACGAGTACGGCTGGTGCGATTCCTGCGGCGTCGAGATCGGCATCCGCCGACTGGAAGCCCGCCCTACCGCTACGCTCTGCATCGACTGCAAGACGCTGGCGGAGATCAAGGAAAAGCAGATCGGTTCCTGATCCCGAACGGGGCGCTTCGGCGCCCCGCTTCATTTCCAGGCTCTGCAGCGTTTCATCCGCCCCGCCATCCCAGATAGCGCCGGCCCCAACATGCCCTTTCCTGCCCCGCCCCAAGCCCATCGCTACGTCGGCCGTTTTGCCCCGACACCCAGCGGCTATCTGCATTTCGGCTCACTGGTGGCCGCCCTCGCTTCCTATCTTGACGCCCGCGCGGTCGGCGGCCGCTGGCTGCTGCGCATGGAAGACATCGACCCGCCACGGGAGATGCCCGGCGCCCAGCGAGCCATCATCGAGACGCTGTCGAGCTACGGATTCGAATGGGACGGCGAAATGTTGCGCCAGAGCGAGCGTCAGGTCGCCTACGGCGCCGCCATCGAGCGCCTGCTGGATGAAGGCCTGGCGTATGCCTGCACCTGCTCGCGCAAGCAGCTCGAAGGCTATCCGGGCCCCTACCCGGGTTTCTGCCGCAACGCCGGCCGCGGTCTCGACGCCGCCGCCATCCGCCTGCAGGTGCCTGATCGCGAGTACGGCTTCACCGACCGTGTGCAGGGCGAATTCCGCCAGCACCTGGGTCGCGAGGTCGGCGACTTCGTGATCCGTCGTCGCGACGGCTTGATCGCCTATCAGCTGGCGGTGGTGCTGGATGACGCGTGGCAGGGAGTAACCGACGTCGTACGCGGTGCCGATCTGCTCGACTCCACGCCGCGTCAGCTGTACCTGCAGGAAGTGCTCGGTCTACCCCAGCCGCGCTATCTGCATCTGCCGCTGATCATCCAGCCGGATGGACACAAGCTGGGCAAGAGTTACCGCTCGCCACCCTTGCAGCCTCACGAGGCCAGTCCGCTGCTGCTGCGTGCTTTGCGCGCGCTGGGCCAACAACCGCCCACAGAGCTGAACGACGCACTGCCAGCCGACATCCTCGCCTGGGCGGTGCTGCACTGGGACGCTCAGCGCATCCCTCGCACACGGACACTGGCCGAATCGCAGCTGCGCTAGGCGGATTGCCACGCTGCGCCAGCTTTTGCCTGCCGCAGGTGGCTTGCCGCCCGCCGCTGCTCTACCATCGCCCCACTTCCGACACGAGACCCGGCATGTATATCTACCGACTGGTGCTGCTCCTGGTGGTGGGGATCTATCTGTTCTCCCCCGCCATCATGGACTGGTGGATCGACCCCAACGGGGCCTGGTATCGGCCCTACGTGCTGTGGCTGATTCTCATCGTGGTGACCTTCATCCTCCAGAGCCAGCGTGATGCAGACGAGCTTTAGCCTGAGCCACCTGATCCTGATCAGCGTTGCCTACCTGATCATGCTGTTCGGCGTCGCCTGGGTCAGCGAGCGCGGATTGATTCCACGCTGGGTGATCCGCCACCCGCTGACCTACACATTGTCGCTGGGCGTCTACGCCAGCGCCTGGGCCTTCTACGGCACGGTTGGCCTGGCCTACCAGTACGGTTACGGCTTTCTCGCCACCTATCTGGGGGTTTGCGGCGCGTTCCTGCTGGCGCCGGTGCTGCTCTATCCGATCCTGCGCATCACCCGCACCTACCAGCTCTCGTCACTGGCCGATCTGGTCGCCTTCCGCTTTCGCAGCACCTGGAGCGGGGCGCTGACCACGCTGGTCATGCTGATCGGCATGCTGCCGTTGCTCGCCCTGCAGATCCAGGCGGTGGCCGACGCCATCGGCATTCTCACTCTGGAGCCGCTGCAGGAGCGCGTGGCGCTGGGCTATTGCCTGATGATCATGCTGTTCACCATCCTCTTCGGCGCCCGCCACATCGCCACGCGGGAGAAGCACGAAGGCCTGGTGTTCGCCATCGCCTTCGAATCCATCGTCAAGCTGGTGACCTTCGGTGCCATAGGCCTCTACGCCCTGTATGTGGTATTCGGCGGCCCGCATCAGCTGGAGATCTGGCTGCTGCAGAACCAGTCGGCGCTGCAGGCACTGCACACGCCCTTGCAGGAAGGGCCCTGGCGCACACTGCTGCTGGTGTTCTTTGCCTCGGCCATCGTGATGCCGCACATGTATCACATGACCTTCACCGAGAACCTCGATCCTCGCGGCCTGGTGAGCGCCAGCTGGGGCCTGCCGCTCTATCTGCTGCTGATGAGCCTGGCCGTGCCGCTGATCCTCTGGGCCGGACTCAAGCTGGGGGTCAGCACCAACCCCGAGTACTTCACCTTGGGCCTGGGCATCGCCGCACAGAGCGAAACCCTGGCGCTGCTGGCCTTCGTCGGCGGTCTCTCGGCATCCAGCGGGCTGATCATCGTCAGCACCCTGGCACTGTCGGGCATGGCGCTCAACCACTTGGTGCTGCCGCTGTATCAGCCATCCAGCGAAGGCAACATCTACCGCTGGCTGAAGTGGACGCGCCGCAGCCTGATCTTCGCCATCATCATGGCCGGTTACGGCTTCTACCTGCTGCTCGGTGCCGAGCAGGACCTGTCCAACCTCGGAATCGTCGCCTTCGTCGCCACCCTGCAGTTCCTGCCGGGCGTGCTGTCCGTGCTCTACTGGCCGACCGCCAATCGCCGCGGCTACATCGCGGGCCTGCTGGCCGGCATCGGCGTCTGGGTAGTGACCATGCTGCTACCGCTGGTGGGCAACCTGGACGGCTTCTACATTCCGCTGTTCAACGTCGTCTATGTACTGGACGACACCAGCTGGCACCTGGCGGCAATCGCGTCACTGGCGGTCAACGTCCTGGCGTTCTCGCTGTTCTCGATCTTCAGTGAAACCAGCCCCGAGGAGCAGAGCGCTGCCGAGACCTGCGCCGTAGAGAACGTCCGCCGCCCGCAACGGCGCGAACTGACCGCCGCCTCACCACAGGAGTTCGCCACTCAGCTGGCCAAGCCACTGGGCGCCAAGACCGCGCAACGGGAGGTGGAACAGGCCCTGCGCGATCTGCAGCTACCGTTCGACGAGCATCGCCCCTACGCGCTGCGCCGCCTGCGCGATCGTATCGAAGCCAATCTCTCCGGCCTGATGGGCCCCAGCGTAGCCCAGGACATCGTCGAGAATTTCCTGGCCTACAAGAACGGTGCCGACGGCTACATCACCGAGGACATCCACTTCATCGAAAGCCGGCTGGAGGACTATCACTCGCGCCTGACCGGCCTGGCCGCAGAATTGGACGCCCTGCGCCGCTATCACCGGCAAACACTGCAGGAGCTGCCCATGGGCGTCTGCTCGCTGGCCAAGGATCAGGAAATCCTCATGTGGAACCGTGCGCTCGAGGAACTCACCGAGATCCCCGCGCTGCAAGTCGTCGGCTCGCGCCTGACGACCATCGCCGAACCCTGGCGCAGCCTGCTGAGCGACTTCATCGAGCAGGCCGATGAACACCTGCACAAGCAGCGGCTGGCGCACAACGGCCATCGCCGCTGCCTCAACCTGCACAAGGCAGCCATTGCCGAGCCACTGGCACCGGGCAACAGCGGCCTCGTGCTGCTGGTCGAGGACCTGACCGAAACACAGCAGCTCGAAGACCGCCTGGTTCACTCCGAACGCCTGGCGAGCATTGGCCGCCTGGCCGCCGGCGTGGCACACGAGATCGGCAACCCGATCACCGGCATTGCCTGCCTGGCGCAGAACCTGCGGGACGAACGTGAAGGCGATGGAGAGATCGTCGAGATCAGCGGCCAGATCATCGAGCAGACCAAACGCGTATCGCGCATCGTGCAATCGCTGATGAGCTTCGCCCACGCCGGCGAGCGCCAGCAGCAGCTGTATCCGGTGAGCCTGGCGCAGGTGACGCAGGACGCCATCGGCCTGCTCTCGCTCAACCGCAACCGCACCGAAGTGCAGTTCATCAACATCTGCGATCCGACGCATTTCGCCGAGGGCGATCCGCAGCGGCTCGCCCAGGTGCTGATCAACCTGCTATCCAACGCCCGCGACGCGTCGCCGCAAGGCGGCTTGATCCGCATCAGCAGCGAAGTTGCCGAACAGTCGGTGTACCTGACGGTGGAAGACGAAGGCAGCGGCATTCCGAAGGACATCCAGGACCGGCTGTTCGAGCCATTCTTCACCACCAAGGACCCTGGCGAAGGCACCGGCCTGGGCCTCGCGCTGGTCTATTCGATCATTGAAGAGCATTATGGCCAGATCGATATCGACAGCCCGGCCGACCCGGAAACACAGCGCGGCACCCGTTTTCGCATCACCCTGCCGCGGCATGTCGAAGCGTCCCATGCCGTAAGTTGAAGAGGCGACTGCCGTGCCGGCCCTTTGCCGGTTATGCCTCCAGACCGTCGAGAGAGTACTGATGTCACACATTCTGATCGTCGAAGACGAAACCATCATCCGCTCCGCCCTGCGACGCCTCCTCGAGCGTAACCAGTACGAGGTCAGCGAAGCCGGCTCGGTGCAGGAAGCACAGGAGCGCTACAGCATCCCGGGTTTCGACCTCATCGTCAGCGACCTGAGACTTCCCGGCGCCCCCGGCACCGAGCTGATCAAGCTCGCCGAAGGTACCCCGGTGCTGATCATGACCAGCTACGCCAGCCTGCGCTCGGCCGTGGACTCGATGAAGATGGGCGCAGTCGACTACATCGCCAAACCGTTCGACCATGACGAGATGCTGCAGACCGTGGCACGCATCCTCACCGACCATCAGCACAACGCAGCGACACAAGCGCAGCCCTCCCGTGGCGCAAGCGCCGCCTCAGCGACAACCGACCGAGAAGACATCGGCATCATCGGCCACTGCGCGCCCATGCAGGACCTGTTCGGCAAGATCCGCAAGGTCGCCCCGACCGACTCCAACGTGCTGATCCAGGGCGAATCGGGCACCGGCAAGGAACTGGTCGCCCGCGCGCTGCATAACCTCTCGCGCCGCGCCAAGGCCCCGATGATTTCCGTCAACTGCGCGGCCATCCCGGAAACGCTGATCGAATCCGAACTGTTCGGACACGAGAAAGGCGCCTTCACCGGTGCCAGCGCTGGCCGCGCCGGGCTGGTCGAAGCCGCTGACGGTGGCACTCTGTTTCTCGACGAGATCGGCGAACTGCCGCTCGAGGCACAGGCACGTCTGCTCCGGGTCCTGCAGGAAGGCGAGATCCGCCGGGTTGGTTCGGTGCAGTCACAGAAGGTCGACGTACGCCTGATCGCTGCCACGCACCGGGATCTGAAAACCCTGGCCAAGACCGGCCAGTTCCGTGAAGACCTCTATTACCGCCTGCACGTCATCGCGCTCAAGCTGCCGCCGCTGCGCGAGCGGGGTGGTGACGTGCTGGAGATCGCCAAAGCGTTCCTGGCACGCCAGGGTGAGCGCATGAGCAGCGACGACCTGCATTTTTCCCGCGATGCCGAGCAGGCGATCCGTCACTACTCGTGGCCGGGCAACGTTCGCGAGCTGGAAAACGCGATCGAGCGCGCGGCCATTCTCAGCGAAAGCCCGGAGATCGACGCCGAGCTGCTGGGCATCGATATCGAGCTGGGCGAACTGGACGACGATTTCGACGAGCCCCTTGGCACCATTCGCGGCATCGCCACGGGCAACGAGCCGACCGAGGATCTGTCGCTGGAGGACTACTTCCAGCACTTCGTGCTCGAGCATCAGGATCACATGACCGAGACCGAGCTGGCTCGCAAGCTGGGCATCAGCCGCAAATGTCTGTGGGAACGCCGCCAGCGCCTGGGAATTCCGCGGCGCAAGTCGAGTAGCGCGGCCGGGTAATCTGTTACCGCCCGCCATGACTCGTAACAAAAACCGGGAGCAACGGTAACGCTGCCCCGGTTTTTTATTGCCCGCCTCAGTCTAGATAATTACCAAGCCATTGATAAATAAGGACTTTCAAAAAGTGGCACGACAACTGCTTACTTACAGGCACAACAACAATAACAAGCAGATCCCACAATAAGAACAAGACGTAACGGCTCCAGCAAAATAAAGACAAGAAGGCGGAGGCGCAGCTAACTGATTCTTTTGGAGAGGACTTGCCACGGGGTTCGCCCCACGACCAGGCCGAGAACAACAAAAAACTGCATCAGCAGGGCCCGCACTGGTTGGATCGAAGATCAAGGCAAAGTCAGCGACCAAAGAAATCCGTTTGCTATTAGCTCCCAGTGTGGAGTGCTCCTGACGGCCACGGCCCGATGGAACAGGCGAACAACAAAAACAGCAACGCCTGAGCGACTAATAACAATAAAGCACGCAACAGTATTCAAAGGGGAGCTTCGGCTCCCCTTTGTGCTATCCGGGGCTTACCCATTTTCCTTCACAGCAGTCTTACTGCTCGACAATCGCGTGGCCTCCGCCCTGCGCCAAGCACTGCCTGCGTGACGCGGCGCACGATGCTTTTTGACACCTCCCTACGCATCGTTCAACATCCAGCACTCTCGGTGCTAGAATCCGCGCAGGTTTCGCGGCCATTCGCGACACCGGCCCGTCTTCCGCCACACAGTTGCCCCCCATGCTGAAAAAGCTGTTCCAGTCTTTTCGTCTTCCTCTGCGCCGCATCCCGCATCCCCGCCGCACACCTGAAATTCTGTCCAGCCGGCAGCATTCCCTGCATCGCAACGAGATCAGTCGTTACGCGGTGAGCGTGGTCGAACGACTGCAGCAGGCGGGTTACGAGGCATATGTGGTCGGCGGCTGCGTGCGCGACCTGCTGCTGCAGCTGAATCCCAAGGATTACGACGTCGCGACCAGCGCGACCCCCGAACAGGTCCGCGCCGAATTCCGCAACGCCCGCGTGATCGGACGCCGTTTCAAGCTGGTGCATGTTCATTTCGGTCGCGAGATCATCGAGGTCGCCACCTTCCGCGCCAACCATCCGGAAGAGGATGACGACGACGCCAGCCATCTCGCTTCGCGCAACGAGAGCGGCCGCATCCTGCGTGACAACATCTATGGCACCCTCGAAGACGACGCCCAGCGCCGCGACTTCACCATCAATGCGCTGTATTACGATCCGACTACCGAGCGCATCCTCGACCACACCCGTGGCGTACACGACATCCGCAATCGCCTGATCCGTCTGATCGGCGACCCCGAGCAGCGCTACCAGGAAGACCCGGTGCGCATGCTGCGTGCCGTGCGTTTCGCCGCCAAGCTCGACTTCGAGATCGAACGGCACAGCGCCGAACCCATCGTCGACCTCGCCGACCTGCTCGACGGCATTCCCTCGGCACGCCTGTTCGACGAAGTGCTCAAGCTATTCCTCGGCGGCAAGGCCGAGCGCACCTTCGAGCTGCTGCTCGAATACGATCTCTTCGCCCCGCTGTTCCCGGCGAGCGCCGCAGCACTCGAGCGCAACCCGGAATACGCCGGCACGCTGATCCGCAACGCCCTGGCCAACACCGACCTGCGCATTCAGCAGGGCAAACCGGTGACGCCGGCATTCCTCTTTGCCGCACTGCTCTGGCCCGCCCTGCCCGCCCGCGTACTGGAACTGCAGGACCGTGGCATGCCGCCGATCCCGGCGATGCAGGAAGCGGCGCACGACATCATCTGGGAGCAGTGCCAGCGCACCGCGATTCCGAAACGCTTCACCATCCCCATGCGCGAGATCTGGGACATGCAGGAGCGCCTGCCGCGCCGCCAGGGGCGCCGCGCCGATCAGTTGCTGGAAAATCCGCGCTTCCGCGCCGGCTACGATTTCCTTCTGCTACGCGAAAGCGCCGGAGAGAAAACCAACGGCCTCGGCGACTGGTGGACCGAATATCAGGAAGCCAGCGACAGCGAACGTCGCAACATGATTCGCGGCCTCAGCAACAAGGAAGAAGCCGGCGGAGCGAAGAAGCGTCGTCGCGGGGGGCGCCGCCGCCGTGGTCCGGGCGACAACGCCGCCAACCCGGCCGAGTAAAATGGAACGCGTCTACATCGGCCTGGGCAGCAACCTGGCCGATCCGCAACAGCAACTGCGCGGCGCCCTGCAAGCGCTGGCTGACTTGCCACAGAGCAGCCTCACAGCGGTATCGTCGCTCTATGCCAGCGACCCACTCGGACCAGCCGACCAACCACGTTACGTCAACGCCGTAGCCGCACTGGACACCAGTCTCGCGCCGCTCGATCTGCTCGACGCCCTGCAACACATCGAGCAGGCCCAGGGCCGCGAGCGCAAGGCGGAGCGCTGGGGCCCGCGTACGCTGGATCTGGACATCCTGCTGTTCGGCGATCACCTGATCGCCGAACCCCGTCTGCAGGTTCCGCATTATCACCTGCAAGCCCGTGCGTTCGTGCTCTACCCGCTCGCTGAAGTCGCTCCGGCAGAGTTGCTGCTGGCCGATGGTCGCCGACTCGTCGACCTGCTCGCCGCCTGCCCCTTCAGCGGTCTCGAGCGGCTTGGCGATGACGGTGTCACCGCCGCGGTAACGAACGTAACGCGCGGGTAACACTCGCGATTGACTTACTCTGTCGTCGCCGGGACTATAAGCGCCCTCTGCCATCCGCGGCCCCATGCACCCAACCGGTGCGCCGCGCGGCAACCCTGACCTCCGAGGCTCGAAGAGGACGGCATTCATGCCAGACGTAACCCTGACCACGCTGCAAGGGCTCAAGCAGAAGGGCGAAAAGATCGTCATGCTCACCTGCTATGACGCCACCTTCGCCAAGACCGCCTGCGATGCTGGCGTCGAGATGCTTCTGATCGGCGATTCACTCGGCATGGTCCTGCAAGGTCACGACAGCACCCTGCCGGTCACCGTTGCCGACATGGCCTATCACACCGCCAGCGTCAAACGCGGTAATCGTGGCGCGATGATCGTCGCCGACCTGCCGTTCATGGCCAACGCCACCACCGAGCAGACCCTGAACAATTCGGCCGTGCTGATGCAGGCTGGCGCACACATGATCAAGCTGGAGGGCACTGCCTGGCTGGCCGAGTCGATCCGCCTGCTGGTCGAGCGTGGCATTCCAGTCTGCGCACACATGGGCCTGACGCCACAGGCGGTCAACATCTTCGGCGGTTACAAGGTACAAGGCCGCGAGGAAGCCCAGGCACTTCAGATGCTGGAGGACGCCAAGGCGCTGGAAGCCGCCGGTGCAGCCATGCTGCTGCTCGAATGCGTACCCAGCGAACTGGCTGCGCGCATCACCCGGGCGGTGCAGATTCCGGTGATCGGCATCGGCGCCGGCAGCGACACCGACGGCCAGGTGCTGGTGTTGCACGATATGCTCGGGCTCTCGCTCGGTGGCCGCGTACCGAAGTTCGTCAAGAACTTCATGCGCGAGCACGGTGACATCCCTTCCGCCATCGCCGGCTACGTGAAAGCCGTCAAGACCACCGAATTCCCCGCAGTCGAACACGGTTTCTCCGCATGAACATCGTCAAGACCATCGCCGACCTGCGTGCTGCAGTGTCCCGCGCCCGTGGGGAAGGCAAGCGCATCGGCTTCGTACCGACCATGGGCAACCTGCACGCCGGTCACATAGCGCTGGTGAAGAAGGCCGGGCAGCGCGCCGACTTCGTGGTCGCCAGCATCTTCGTCAATCCACTGCAGTTCGGCCCCAACGAAGACCTGGACAACTACCCGCGCACCCTCGCTGCGGATCAGGACAAGCTGTTCGAAGCCGGCTGCCACCTGCTCTTTGCGCCGAGCGTCGAAGAGATGTATCCGCACGGCCAGGCCCAGCAGACCATCGTTCGCGTGCCCGGCGTTTCCGAAGGTCTCTGCGGTGGCAGCCGCCCCGGGCATTTCGACGGTGTCTCCACCGTGGTCAGCAAGCTGTTCAACATGGTGCTGCCGGACCTCGCCGTATTCGGTCAGAAAGACTTCCAGCAGCTGGCGGTGATCCGCACCATGGTCCGCGATCTGAACATGCCGGTGCAGATCCTCTCGGAGCCGATCGTTCGCGCCGCCGACGGCCTGGCGCTGTCTTCACGCAACGGCTATCTGAGTGCAGACGAGCGCGCCACGGCTCCGTCGCTGTACCGCACCCTGAGCCAGCTGGACGTAGCGATCCGGGGCGGTCGCCGCGACTACCCGACGCTGATCGCCGAAGGCCTGAGCGCTCTGCAGGCTGCCGGCCTGCGTCCGGACTATCTGGAGATTCGCAACGCAATCGACCTGCAACCAGTCAGCGAGCGCTCCACCGAGCTGGTCATCCTCGCCGCCGCCTACCTGGGCAAGACGCGGCTGATCGACAACCTGCTGGTGGACACCCACACATCGGCCTGATCCCAGCCATTTGCCCGCAGCCTTGATCACGTTCGAGGCTTAAGGCACACTCTGCGCCGCTTGCGCACCCGGAGGACCCCGCCATGCACGCCATCATGCTCAAGGCCAAACTGCACCGCGCCCAGGTAACTCACTCGGTGCTCGATTATGAAGGTTCCTGCGCCATCGACGGCGAGTGGCTGGACCTGGCCGGCATCCGTGAATACGAACAGATCCAGATCTACAACGTCGACAATGGCGAGCGCTTCACCACCTACGCCATCCGCGGCGAGGAAGGTTCGAAGATCATCTCGGTCAACGGTGCCGCTGCTCACAAGGCCGGTGTCGGTCACCGCCTGATCATCTGCGCCTACGCCCACTACAGCGAGGCCGAGCTGGCCAATTTTAAACCGCATGTGCTGTACATGGGTGCCGACGGCGAGCTGAGCCATACCAGCAACGCAATCCCGGTACAGGTCGCCTGAGCCACCGTTCAGGTGTCGTCGAATAGAAGCCCGAAGTGTTCTGCACTTCGGGCTTCTTCGTTTGAACATGGCTGAATGGTCGATAGGTGCGAGAGTGAAAGCACGGGCCCGAGCAGAATAGAAGGCAATGGCCCGGAACGGAGTGGGGGTTTCCCCTGTCTGAGCTGACTCTGATGGCATAGGATGTGCCTTCACCGGCTCGGTGAAAGCCGGGTTCGGCCAGCATCCGCAGCATTCAGGAGGAGTGCCGGCGCGCCCGCACGGTCATACACATTACTGAATCCCGTCGCGACCAACGCGCGCCTGCGCGTGCAACTGCAGGGGTTCAGCGGCCTGTCAAAGCAAAGGAAGCCGCATCACCATGAGCTACTACCAGCATCCGCTCGATGTCACCGGCCTGCCGTCTTGGAAGGCCCTGGAAGAACACCGCCTGGCCATGCAGAACTTCAGCATGCGCGAAGCATTCAAGGCCGACCCGACGCGCTTCGATGATCTGTCGGTTTCCTGCAGCGGCCTGTTTCTCGACTACTCGAAGAACCTCATCACACCCGAAACCCGCACCCTGCTGGTGAACCTGGCCCGCGAGGCTGGCGTCGAGCAGGCAGCCCATGCGATGTTCGAAGGCGAGCGCATCAACGCCTCGGAAAACCGTCCCGTGCTGCACACTGCCCTGCGCCGCCCGATGGGCGAATCGGTGATGGTCGACGGCAAGAACATCATGCGTGACGTGCACACCGCGCTGGCGCAGATGACCGACATCGTCACCCGCATCCACAACAACCTGTGGCGCGGCTTCAGCGACAAGACCATCACCGACGTGGTGAACATCGGCATCGGCGGCTCGTTCCTCGGCCCGCAGCTGGTATCCGAGGCGCTGTTGCCGTTCACCCAGCACGGCGTACGCACGCACTACCTGGCGAACATCGACGGCAGCGAATTCCGCGAAGTGACCGCCAAGCTGAATGTCGAAACCACGCTGTTCATCATCTCCAGCAAGACCTTCGGCACCCTCGAGACGCTGAAGAACGCCCAGGCCGCACGCACCTGGTATCTGGGCAAGGGCGGCACCGAAGAGAAGCTCTACCGCCACTTCATCGCCGTCACCAGCAACAAGCAGGCGGCGGTCGAATTCGGTATCCGCGAAAAGAACATCTTTCCGATGTGGGACTGGGTCGGCGGTCGCTATTCGCTGTGGTCGGCGATCGGCTTGCCCATCGCCCTGGCGATCGGCATGTCCAACTTCAAGGATCTGCTGTCCGGCGCCTACAGCATGGACCAGCATTTCCTCAGCGAGCCGTTCGAAAGCAACATGCCGGTGCTGCTGGCGATGCTCGGCGTTTGGTACCACAACTTCTGGGGTGCACAGAGCTACGCGTTCCTACCTTACGACCACTACCTGCGCAACTTCGTCAAACACCTGCAGCAGATGGACATGGAGTCCAACGGCAAGAGTGTGCGCCAGGACGGCACACCGGTGTCCTGCACCACCGGCCCGGTGATCTGGGGCGGTGTCGGCTGTAACGGCCAACACGCCTACCACCAGCTGCTGCACCAGGGCACACCGCTGATCCCGGCCGACTTCATCGTGCCCGTGGTCAGCCACAACCCTGTCGCCGATCACCACGAGTGGCTCTACGCCAACTGCCTGTCGCAGAGCCAGGCCTTGATGCGCGGCAAGACGCGCGAAGAAGCCGAGGCCGAACTGCGCGCCAAGGGCCTCAGCGAGGCCGAGGTGCAGCGTCTCGCCCCGCACAAGGTGATCCCCGGCAACCGCCCGAGCAACACCGTGGTGATGGAAACCATCAGCCCCGGCCGCCTCGGCGCACTGATCGCGCTGTACGAGCACAAGGTATTCGTCCAGGGCGTGATCTGGGGGATCAACTCTTTCGACCAGTGGGGCGTGGAGCTCGGCAAGGATCTGGGCAAGGCCGTCTACAACCAGATGACCCGCTTCGATGCTGCGCCCGCAGATGATGCCTCCACCCAGGGCCTGATCGACTTCTTCCGCGGCCGCCACCGCGGCTGATATCGCCGCTCGACCGGACAACAGTGCGGCGCTGCTGTCCGGCCTCTCCTCCTTCCCCCGTTACCACCGCCAATTGGCGAGCCCTCTGCGTCTGTTCAGGTAACATCGCCGCTTACCAAGCCAACAGCGCTGTCGCCATGGAATTCATTCGCCGTCATATAGAAACCCGCGTGCTCAGCCTTACCGGGCTGGCGATCGGCGGTATCGATTACGAAGATCCTCCGGGCGATCCCGGCCTGTTCGGGCCTGACTCCGTGTGCTGGCGCGTGCATGGCGACTTCACCTCGATGATGGTTGGCGGAATCTCCGCACTTCTATTGCAGGCGCTGCACCCGTTGGCGCTGTCCGGCGTGTGGGATCACTCTAATTTTCGCGAGGACCTGCTCGGCCGCCTGCGGCGCACCGGGCAGTTCATCTCCGCCACTACCTTCGGTAGCCACGCCGATGCCGACCGACTGATCGAGCGGGTCAAGCGGATTCATTCAGGCGTATCCGGTACGGCGCCGGATGGTCGTCCCTACGCCGCGTCGGATCCCGACCTGCTGACCTGGGTGCACGTCGCCGAGGTCAGCAGCTTTCTCAAGTCCCACTTGCGCTACCTCAATCCGGATCTACCCGCTGCCGAGCAGGACCGCTATTACGCCGAAGTGGCGCTGATCGCCGAGCGCCTCGGCGCCGGTGACGTGCCGCGTTCGCGCGCGCAGATTGAGGCTTATCTCGAGCGCACCAGCCCCCAACTCCGGAGCGACGAGCGTGCGCTGGAAATCCTGCAGATACTGCGTACCGCCCCGGCGCCCAGCCCCCTGCTCAGGCCCTTCGGAACGCTGATGCTGCACGCTGGTGTCGAGCTCTTACCCGAATGGGCTCAGGAAATGCTTGGCCTGACACTGAGCGAAAGCCGACGCCAGCTGATCCGCACCGGGGTTCGCAGCACCGCGCCGGTAGTGCGCTGGGCCGTACGCAGCGGCTCCGTACACCGCGCGCGTCGACGCATGGGCCTGCCGCCACGCTAGCGCCAGGCAACCAGCGCAGCGATTCTTGATAGACTGCGCGCCCTTCTATTTCGAGTCGCCGCGCATGTCATCCCTCGTCCAGGCGCTGCGCGCCGCCTTCGATAGCCGCCGCCCACTGCTCGACGAATTGCAGCAGCAAGGCACCGATTGCTACCGGCTGTTCCATGGCAGCCAGGAAGGCGCGGCCGGCTTGACGGTCGATCGCTACGGCCCGCAGCTGATGGTGCAAAGCTTCCATCAAGCGCTCGACGCGCAAGCGCTGCAGAGCATCCATGACGAATCCACCGACTTTCTCGGGCAACCGCTCCAGCTCATCTACAACGATCGCTCGCAGAGCAACTCACGGATCGACCGCAGCAACCAGGCGCATCAACCTGAGGACGTGGCGCTGGAAGATCAGGTCGCCCATGAGTGGGGCCTGCGCTATCGCGTGCGAGGTCGCCACAGCGGGCAGGACCCACTGCTGTTCCTCGACCTGCGCAACGCCCGCGGCTGGGTCAAGCAACACAGCGCCGGCAAGTCGGTGCTCAATCTGTTTTCCTACACCTGCGGCGTCGGCCTGTGCGCCGCCGCAGGCGGAGCGGCGGAAGTCTGGAATGTCGATTTCGCCGAGCGCAACCTGGCAGTGGGCCGGGAAAACGGCGAGCTGAACCCTTCCCTGCCGCCAATGCAGTTCGTACATTCCGACTACTTCCCGGCGATCCGCCAACTGGCCGGTCTGCCGGTCAGCGCCCGTCGCGGACGAGCCTTGCCGGACTACCCGCGCCTGGTACAACGTCAGTTCGATCTGGTACTGCTCGATCCGCCCGCCTGGGCACGCAGCGCCTTCGGCACGGTGGACCTGCTGCGCGACTATCAGAGCCTGCTCAAGCCGGCGTTGCTGGCAACCGCTGAAGATGGGGTGCTGATCTGCTGCAACAACCTGGCGAAGGTATCGATGGATGAGTGGCGGCCCCTGGTGCTGCGCTGCGCCGAGAAGGCCGGCAGGCCGGTACGCGAATGGCAGGCGCTGGCACCGGCTGCCGACTTCCCCTCGCGCGATGGGTTGCCCCCACTGAAGACCCTGATTCTGCGGCTTTGAGCGCATTGCCCGTATCGCTCAATTCGGGGAACCGCGTACGCGTGCCATACTCCAAGGCAACCATCCGCCAGGAATACTTCCGGTCATGCCCAATGGAATGAAGCGTACGTTCACCGGGGTGGCGCTCGTGCTGATCTGCTACAGCCTGCTTGGCTTTCTGATCCTGCCGGGTATCGCCCAGCGCATCGCCAATCAGCAGCTTGCGGCCTACGCAACCGTGCCGGCCAGCCTGCAACGTATCGAATTCAACCCCTTCAGCCTCGAGCTCTCGCTGTTCGGCCTGCGCATCGGCGAGCAGGACGATCGTCAGCTGGCCTTCGAGCGGCTCTTTCTCGACCTGCAGTGGGACAGCCTCTGGCAACGCACGCTGCACCTGGCCAATGTCGAGCTGATCGAGCCGGACGTCGAGGTGCGCTTCGCCGAAGATGGCACGCTCAATCTCAGCCAGCTGTTCGAGGTGCCTGAATCAGAGCCGACGGCCAGCAAGGACGCTGACACCTTTCCGCTGCGCATGGATCGTCTGCAACTGGCAGGCGGCCGCCTCGCCTTCATGGACCAGCGTCCGAGCGAACCCATTGCCCTGGTCTACGATTCACTGGATTTCGAACTGCACAATCTCGCCACCCGCAGCGACGGCAGCGCCGATGCCCGTCTAACCGCCAGCGGGCCGAGCGGTGGGCGCATCGACTGGCAGGGCGATATCAGCCTGCAACCACTGACATCCAGCGGTCAGTTGCAGATCAGCGATCTCCAGCTCAAGGACCTGTGGCCCTATGTGCGCGATGCCGTGCCGCTGACACTCAAGGATGGCAGTCTCGAGTTCAGCACGAACTATCGCCTGGACCTCAGCGATGACCTCGCGCTACGACTGAAGAATGCCAAGGCCGCACTCGGCCCATTGGCCCTCGACAGCCCTGATGGGCACAAGCTGATCCGCATGGAGCGACTCGAGCTGAGCGAAACGTCGCTTGACCTGGCCAGGCAGCAGATCAGCATTGGCAAACTGCGCAGCCGCAATCTGGAAACCTGGGCGGCCCGGGAAGCGGACGGAGAACTCGACTGGCAGAAACTGTTCGCCTCGACCAGCGACAAGACAGATGCCGACGCGCCGGCCACGGACGACACAGCAAAGGGAGCCAACGCACCCTGGCAGGTGTTGTTACGCGACGCTCAGTTGCGCGACTACCGGGTCCATCTCGTCGACCGCGTCCCGGACGACGAAGTCGCGCTGGAGCTGGGCCCGCTAGATCTGAACATCAGCGAATTCGACAGCCTCGGCACCAGCCCCTTCTCCCTTGAACTGGAAACCGGAGTCGGCAAGCAAGGCGCCATCCAGGCCAACGGGCAACTACAGATGAGCCCCGTGAGCGGCAAGCTGGCGGTGACCACGCGAGATATCGACCTGCGCATCGCTCAGGCCTATCTCAGCCCACTGGTCTATCTGGAAGTCCGCAGCGGCCTGCTGGCCAGCGAACTCGAGGTCGAGCTGAAGTTCACCGAGCCGCTGGCCTTCAGCGTTCGGGGCAGCGTAGACGCCACTCAGCTGCATACGCTGGACACGATCAACAATCGCGATTTCGTCAAATGGCAGCGCCTGCAACTCAGCGGCCTCGACTATCAGCACCCGAGCAGCCTGGCAATCGAGCGCGTCGACCTCAGCCAGCCTTATGCGCGCTTCATCATCAACCCGGACCTGAGCACCAACATCAACGACCTGCTGGTCGAGCGCAGTGAGGCTGGGGATGACAACGCACAGGCACAAGACTCCTCCGAGCCGCTGGCTATCCGTATCGGCGGCATTGCCATTGCCGACGGCTCGGCGAACTTTGCCGACTTCAGCCTGCGACCGCCCTTCGTCACCGCCATCCAGTCGCTCAACGGTGATATCGGCACCCTGGACAACCGCGAGCAGAAAGCCGCCTCGGTAAATGTCGCCGGCAAGGTGGATCAGTATGCGCCGGTCAGCATCAAGGGCAGCCTGACGCCATTCGATCCACTGCAGAGCCTCGACATCGCCACGAGCTTCCGCCAGGTCGAGTTGACCACGCTGACGCCCTACTCCGGCAAATTCGCCGGCTACCGGATTCGCAAGGGCCGCCTCAATCTGGATCTGCATTACCGGATTGAGCAGGGTCGTCTTAACGCAGAAAACAAGGTCGTTCTGGAGCAGCTGCAGCTTGGCGAGAAGGTCGACAGTCCTGATGCCGTGGATCTGCCTGTTCGGCTGGCGGTCGCCCTGCTCAAGGACAGCAAGGGCACCATCTCCATCGAATTGCCGGTGCAGGGCAACCTGAACGACCCGCAGTTCAGCGTCATGCCGATCGTCTGGCAGACCCTGCGCAATCTGGTGGTTCGCGCAGCCCAGGCGCCGTTCAAGTTCATAGCCGGACTGGCCGGCGGAAGCGACGCCGACCTCAGCCATGTCGGCTTCGAACCGGCCAGCAGCGAGCTGGATAGCGAAGCGCGCAAACGTCTGGACACGCTGGCCTCGGCCCTGAAGCAACGTCCGGCTCTACGCCTGGAGGTGGAAGGCATGAGCGCCGCTGCCGTCGATGGCGCGCTGCTGGCCGAACAACGGCTACAGCAGGAGTTCCGCGAAACCCAGTACCGAATCCTGCAGCGTCGTGGCGACAAGGTGCCCGCGGACGCCAGTCAGATCCAGGTCGAAGCGGAAGACGAGGCCGCGTTACTGGAAGGCATCTACCGCAGTCGCCTCAAGCAGCAGCCGCCAGCCGAGTGGCGCGAACTGGACGACGAAGAGCGCGCCGCACAGATGCGCAAGGCCGTGCTCGATTCCTGGAGGGACAGTGCAGCGTTGCTGCGCCGCCTCAGCCGCGAACGTGCGGCCGCGATAAAGGGCTATCTGGTAGACGTGGGCCTGGACTCGGAGCGGGTGTACCTGCTGGACACCGGCACAACCGAACAGGGAAGCGACGGTAAGGTCGCGACGGCGATGCACCTGGGGAGTGAATGATGATCTCGCGTAAATACGTTGTTGCTTGTGTACTGCTGGCCGCGTTTTCCGGGGCTCACGCCGATACCCTTCGTTGCGGGAGCCAGCTCGTCACCACGGGTGACCGCGCCTTCGAAGTGGAAAGCAAGTGCGGCGTGCCGCAGCACCGCGATCTTGTCGGCTACACGCTCAGCCGTAACGACCGCCAGGAGTTCGCGCTGGAGGAATGGGTTTACGGTCCGCGTAATGGCATGCTCAGCATCCTGACCTTCGAAGGCAACCGCCTGGTCCGCATTGAAACCCGCAGAGCCAACTGATCCCCTGGAGCCATACCGATGGACCGTCGCGTTCCCGCCACACTTCTGCTTTGCCTGTTGCTGGTCACCCTGCAAGCGCAGGCCTCTTCTACCTATCGCTGCAACAGCCGCCTGGTGAGCCTGGAAGCCACCACGGCCGAGGTTCGCAGCAAATGCGGCGAGCCATCCAGCGCCGCCTTGGTAGGTTACAAGGAGATCGTTGATGATCATGGCTACCAACAGGAGGTGCCTGTCGAGGAATGGGTCTACGGGCCGAACAACGGCATGCTCCATTTCCTGCGATTTGAAGGCAATCGTCTCCGGCAAATCACCAGTGAGCGAGGAAACTAGGACACAAAAAAACCCCACTATAGAGTGGGGTTTTCTGATTTGCGCCCCGCCAGCGACTGGCGAGGAGAGCTCTGTTATTCGGCGGTTTTCAGGCCGTCGGCAGAGACTTCACGAACGCCTTTGATGCCCTTGGCCTTGGCCACGGCAGCTTCTTTCTCGGCTTCGGTAGCTACGGTCCCGGACAGCGAGACGACGCCATCCTTGGTTTCCACTTCGATGTCCATGCCGGGAGTAGCGTCTTCGGCCAGCAGGGTGGATTTCACCTTGGTGGTGATCCAGGTATCGGAAGCAGCATCACCGGCATCGTCCATAGTGTTGGCGGCCAGCATGACGCTATCGGTCTTGTCGATGGCAGGCGTGGTATCGGCCAGAGCGGCGCCGGCGAACGGCAGGCTAAGAGCAGCGGCGATGGCAGCGGCAGTAAGTGTCTGAGTAGTCTTCATAGATGTCACTCCTGTTCTCGTGGTTTCTGGGGCATGACTCCGGCCTCAGATGCACGAATAACAGCGCAAGCGCTGTGCCAACTTGAAGTTATTTTTTTATCCTTAACAATCAACAAGTTATGCATACCAGCAATTCACAGTTTACTTGCACATTGCAAGTTTCCCCCGGCTGCTGCGTGCATCTTGCAATCTCGCACAGGCATTGAATAAATATCACGACCAAACAAAAAGGGCCCGAAGGCCCTTCTGTTCAACTGCCAGCTGTCAGACGCCAGAGGCTTCAGCGGCGGCAACGTCCTTGATGGAGAGCTTGATACGGCCGCGGTTGTCGACGTCCAGCACCAGCACCTTCACTTCCTGACCTTCTTTCAGCACATCGGTGACTTTCTCAATACGCTGATCGCTGATCTGCGAGATGTGCACCAGGCCATCCTTGCCCGGGAGGATGTTGACGAACGCGCCGAAGTCGACGATGCGCTCGATCTTGCCGACGTAGATCTTGCCGATTTCGGCTTCAGCAGTGATGCCCAGTACGCGCTGCTTGGCCGCCTCTGCCGCTTCCTTGGTTTCGCCGAAGATCTTGATCGATCCATCGTCTTCGATGTCGATCGAGGCCTTGGTCTCTTCGCAGATAGCGCGAATGGTGGCGCCACCCTTGCCGATAACGTCACGGATCTTGTCCTGGTCGATCTTCATCGCCAGCATGGTTGGGGCATTGGCCGACAGCTCGCTGCGTGACTGGGCGATGACCTGGTTCATCTGGCCGAGGATGTTCAGGCGAGCTTCCAGAGCCTGCTCCAGCGCCTGCTCCATGATCTCTTCGGTGATGCCCTGGATTTTGATGTCCATCTGCAGCGCGGTCACGCCCTTGGCGGTACCGGCTACCTTGAAGTCCATGTCGCCCAGGTGATCTTCGTCACCGAGGATGTCGGTCAGAACGGCAAACTTCTCGCCTTCCTTGACTAGACCCATGGCGATACCGGCCACCGGAGCCTTCATTGGCACACCAGCGTCCATCAGGGCCAGGGAAGCACCGCAGACGGAAGCCATGGAGGACGATCCATTGGATTCGGTGATTTCCGACACTACACGGATGGTGTAGGGGAATTCGTCGGCGCTCGGCAGCATGGCGGCGACGCCACGACGGGCCAGACGACCGTGGCCGATTTCGCGACGGCCAGTAGCACCCATGCGACCACACTCGCCCACCGAGTACGGCGGGAAGTTGTAGTGCAGCATGAAGGGGTCTTTCTTCTCGCCTTCCAGGGTGTCGAGCAGCTGTGCGTCACGGGCGGTGCCGAGAGTGGCAACTACCAGAGCCTGGGTCTCACCACGGGTGAACAGCGCCGAACCGTGGGTCTTGTCGAGTACGCCGACCTCGATGTTCAGCCCGCGGACGGTGCGGGTGTCGCGACCATCGATGCGTGGCTTGCCATTGACGATGTTCTCGCGAACGGTGCGGTATTCGATCTCACCGAAAGCGTCCTTCACTTCGCCAGCAGACGGCTGGCCTTCTTCACCGGAGAACTTGGCAACGACCTGGTCCTTCAGCTCGCCCAGGCGCGCATAGCGGTCCTGCTTGATGGTGATGGTGTAGGCCTGGGAGATGGCTTCGCCGAACTCGGCACGGATGGCGTCCAGCAGTGCGGTATTGGCCTGCGGAGCGGTCCAGTCCCAGCGCGGCTTGCCGGCTTCAGCGGCGAGCTCTTCGACCGCCTTGATCACAGCCTGGAACTCGTCGTGGGCGAACAGGACGGCGCCCAGCATCTGGTCTTCGGTCAGCTCTTTGGCTTCCGATTCGACCATCAGTACAGCGTCCTTGGTGCCGGCTACGACCATGTCCAGGCTGGAGGCCTTGAGCTGCTCGTAGTTCGGGTTCAGCAGGTAGCCGGTTTCCGGGTGGAAAGCCACGCGTGCAGCACCGATCGGGCCGTCGAACGGAATGCCGGAAACAGCCAGAGCGGCCGAAGTACCGATCATCGCGGCGATGTCCGGGTCAGTCTTCTTGCTGGTGGAAACGACGGTACAGATGACCTGCACTTCGTTCTGGAAACCTTCCGGGAACAGCGGACGGATCGGACGATCGATCAGACGCGAGGTCAGGGTTTCCTTTTCGGAAGGACGCGCTTCACGCTTGAAGAATCCGCCGGGGATCTTGCCGGCTGCGTAGGTCTTTTCCTGGTAGTGGACCGAGAGCGGGAAAAAGCCCTTGCTCGGGTCGGCGGTCTTGGCGCCGGTGACAGCGACCAGTACGGTCACGTCGTCATCGACGGTGACCAGCACTGCGCCGGAGGCCTGGCGGGCGATACGACCCGTTTCCAGGGTTACGGTCGACTGACCGAATTGAAACTTCTTGATTACCGGATTCACGGTTTTTCCTTCTCTTTGTTGCCTTGGGGAAATTGGCAGAACGTTCGGGAGTCGGCCCGAAACGACCTGCAAGAAAGCCAAAAGCTGGAAGACCGAAGCTGATCGAGGGATATCCCACTTTCAACTTCAGGCTTCCAGCTTCCGGCTTCCAGCGCGGGCGCGTCTTAGCGACGCAGACCCAGACGACCGATCAGGGTGCTGTAACGAGTGGTGTCCTTACCCTTCAGGTAATCCAGCAGCTTGCGGCGCTGGTTAACCATACGGATCAGACCACGACGCGAGTGGTGGTCTTTGCCGTTGGCCTTGAAGTGGTCCTGCAGCTTGTTGATGTTGGCGGTCAGCAGGGCTACCTGCACTTCCGGAGAACCGGTATCGCCTTCAGCTTGCTTGTACTCGTTAACGATCTGGGCTTTTTCTTCAACGCTCAGTGCCATGATAGGGCTCCTTGAGTGAACAGGCCGGGAATCATCCCGTGTTTAATAAAGAGAAATGACCGTGCCTGCTGACAGCCACCCTCTGACGCAACGCGCGAACGCGCCGCGTAACGGTCATTCCGACCGAATCAACCGACGTGGCGCGATGCGCCCGTCTTCGCTCACTTCACCGATACCGATGAAGCGACCATTGTTATCCTGTACGCGAACCATGCCGTACTTGGGAGCTTCTGGCGCCCGCACCGGTTGTCCATGCAGCCAGTAGTAGGCACTGTGCTCGGACAGCTGCAACAACGGCCAATGCTCAAGCCCGCTGTCCACCGGCTGCAAGAGACTATCCAGCGCCTCGGCACCACCCTCACCATGCAACTGCTCAAGCGTTTCGAGCGTTACCGTCTGCGACAGGTCGAACGGCCCGGCCTGGGTTCGCCGCAGCTCGGCAACGTGCGCACCACAGCCGAGCAACTGGCCGACGTCTTCGACCAAGGTGCGGATATAGGTGCCTTTGCTGCATGCAACGGCCAGTCGCGCCTTGTCGCCGTCAAGCGAGAGCAACTCCAAGCGCGCAATATTAACAGAACGCGGCTCGCGCTCCACCACCTCTCCGGCACGCGCCAGTTTGTACAGCGGCTGGCCATCGCGCTTGAGTGCCGAATACATCGGCGGCACCTGCAGGATGTCACCGCGAAACTGCGGCAACAGTGCCTCCAACTGCTCGACGGTAACCGCTACCGGCTTGCGCTCCAGAACCTCACCTTCGGCATCAGCAGTGGTCGTGGTGACCCCCAGCTGCATGACCGTCTCGTAGGCCTTGTCCGCGTCCAGAAGGTACTGCGAGAACTTGGTGGCCTCGCCAAAACACAGCGGCAACACACCAGTGGCAAGAGGGTCGAGACTTCCGGTATGCCCAGCTTTTTCCGCGTTGAGCAACCAGCGGACCTTCTGCAAGGCCGCATTGGAGGTGAACCCGCGCGGCTTGTCGAGCAGGATGATGCCATTCACGTTACGGCGTACACGCTTGACCTGTGCCACACCTATTCTCCGCGCTCATCGCTGTGCTTGCGATCTTCCGCCACTGCGCGCTCGATCAGCGAGCTCAACTCGACACCACGACGAATGCTGGCGTCGTAGTTGAAATGCAGTTGCGGAACAGTGCGCAGCTTCATGCTCTTGCCCAGCTGCATGCGCAGGAATCCGGCAGCGTCGTTAAGGATGCGCAAGTTGCCCTTGACCGCCTCCTGGTCGTCGTCCTGCCCCATGATGGTGATGAAGATCTTCGCGTGGGAAAGATCACGACTGACGTCGACCGCAGTGATGGTGACCAGACCCAAACGCGGATCCTTGATCTCACGCTGAATGAGCAGCGCCAGTTCGCGCTGCATCTGATCGCCGATACGCTGGGTACGACTGAATTCTTTGGCCATAAATTTCCACCCGTTTAAAAGCCGAAAGCTGGAAGCTCGAAGCGGTAACCGTCCCAAGCGGCCACCGACTCCTTGCTCCCAGCTTTCAGACTGACGCTTGCTTACAGCGAACGCGCCACTTCGACCTTCTCGAACACTTCGATCTTGTCGCCGACCTTGACGTCGTTGTAGCTCTTCACACCGATACCGCATTCCATGCCGGCGCGGACTTCCGCGACGTCATCTTTGAAGCGGCGCAGCGATTCCAGTTCGCCTTCGAAGATTACGACGTCGTCGCGCAGGACGCGGATCGGGCGATTGCGATGCACCAAGCCCTCGGTGACCATGCAACCGGCGATGGCGCCGAACTTCGGCGAACGGAACACGTCACGCACTTCGGCGATGCCGAGAATGTTCTCGCGAACGTCGCTGCCGAGCATACCGGTGAGCGCCTTCTTGACGTCCTCAATGATGTCGTAGATGACGTTGTAGTAGCGCATGTCCAGGCCTTCGGCCTCGACGATCTTGCGCGCCCCCGCATCAGCCCGAACGTTGAAGCCGAACAGCACGGCGTTGGAGGCCAGTGCGAGGTTGGCATCGGATTCGGTGATACCACCGACACCGCCACCCACCACACGAACCTGCACTTCGTCGTTGCCCAGGCCGTTGAGAGAGCCCTGCAGCGCTTCGAGCGAGCCGCGCACGTCTGCCTTGAGCACGATGTTGAGCGTCTTCTTCTCGTCCTGACCCATGGTCTCGAAGATGTTCTCCAGCTTGCCGGCATGGGCACGAGCCAGTTTCACTTCGCGGAACTTGCCCTGGCGGAACAACGCAACTTCACGGGCCTTCTTCTCGTCGGCCACAACGGTCAGGTCGTCACCGGCTTCCGGCGTACCATCCAGGCCGAGGATCTCGACCGGAATCGACGGGCCGGCTTCCTTCACAGGCTTGCCGTTCTCGTCGAGCATCGCACGAACGCGACCGAAGTTGACGCCACACAGGACCATGTCACCCTGACGAAGGGTACCGTCCTGAACCAGCACGGTGGCTACCGGACCGCGACCCTTGTCAAGGCGCGACTCGACCACCACACCGCGACCAGGCGCAGACGGCGTTGCCTTGAGCTCGAGGAGCTCGGCCTGCAGCAGAACGGCTTCGAGCAGTTCGTCGACGCCGGTACCCATCTTCGCGGAGACCGGAATGAACGGCGTGTCGCCGCCCCACTCTTCCGGAATCACGTCGAGCGCGCCCAGGCCGTTCTTGATGTTGTCCGGATTCGCATCCGGCTTGTCGATCTTGTTCACCGCGACCACGATCGGTACGCCGGCAGCCTTGGCGTGCTGGACGGCTTCCTGCGTCTGAGGCATCACGCCGTCATCCGCCGCGACCACCAGGATCACGATGTCGGTGGCCTTGGCACCACGAGCACGCATGGCGGTAAACGCCGCGTGACCAGGGGTGTCGAGGAAGGTGACCATGCCACGCTCGGTTTCGACGTGATAGGCACCGATATGCTGGGTGATACCACCAGCCTCGCCGACAGCCACCTTGGCGCGACGAATGTAGTCGAGCAGCGAGGTCTTGCCATGGTCAACGTGACCCATCACGGTCACGACCGGCGCACGCGAGACCGACTCACCTTCGAACTTCAGCAGCTCGGCCAACTGCTCTTCCAGAGCGTTGTCGCTGACCAGCTTGACCTTGTGGCCCAGCTCTTCGGCAACCAGCTGAGCAGTTTCCTGATCCAGCACCTGGTTGATGGTGACGGGCGAGCCCATCTTGAACATGAACTTGATGACTTCGGCCGCTTTCACCGACATCTGCTGGGCCAGTTCGGCCACAGTGATGGTTTCGCCGATCGACACTTCGCGCACTACAGGTCCTGTTGGGCTCTGGAACCCATGCTGATTACGCTTCTTGAGCTTGGACTTGCCGCGGCCGCCGCGACGGAAACCATCGGCCTCGTCTTCACCGGTACGTACGGTACGCGCCAGCGGAGCCTTGGTCTTGAGCGAAGGACGATGCTGCGCATGCTTGCGATCACGACGCTCGTCGTCATCACTGCGTGGCTTCTCGACACGACGAGGCTCTTCCTTCTTACGCTCAGGCGCAGGAGCTACAGGCTCGACCGCAACCGGTGCAGGTTCGGCGCTCACCGCCGGCTCAACAGCTGCTGGCGTAGAGGCCTCGCCCTGAGGCTTGACCGACTCAGCCTGACGGCGTGCTTCTTCTTCGGCACGCTCGCGCGCGTCCTGCTCGGCCTTCAGGCGAGCAGCCTCTTCAGCCGCGCGTTGCTCCTCGGCTTCGCGACGCTGTTCGGCTTCGATTTCCTCGGCGCTGCGCTTGACGAAGGTCTTCTTCTTGCGCACTTCAACGCTGATGGTCTTGCTACCGCCAACCTTGAGTTTGGTAGTGGTCTTGCGCTGCAAGGTGATCTTGCGCGGCTCGTCCACTTTCGCCCCGTGGCTGCTTTTCAAATGGGCCAACAGGGCCTGTTTCTCGTTATCGGTCACTACTTGCTCGGCGCTGGTGTGCGACAGTCCTGCCTCACGCATCTGCTGAAGCAGTCGCTCGACCGGTGTGGCGACCACCTGGGCCAGTTCTTTCACCGTGACTTGCGTCATGCATTTCTCTCCTCAGGCCGCTAATTACTTACTCGAACCAATGGGCTCGGGCGGCCATGATCAGCTTGCCGGCACGCTCTTCATCGATGCCGTCTATGTCGAGCAGGTCGTCTATCGACTGCTCGGCCAGGTCTTCGCGGGTGATGACGCCCCGCACGGCCAACTCGACCGCCAGTTCTTTATCCATGCCATCGAGTGCCAGCAGATCTTCAGCCGGCTGAGCATCCGCAAGCTTCTCCTCGTTGGCGATGGCCTTGGTCAGCAGGCGATCTTTGGCCCGCGTACGCAGCTCATTGACGATGTCTTCGTCGAAGCCTTCGATGCCAAGCATTTCCTCCATGGGGACATAGGCAATCTCTTCGAGGGAGGTGAAGCCCTCTTCCACCAGCACCTGTGCAAGTTCCTCATCAACGTCCAACTCATCAATGAAGTTCCGCAGGATGTCACCGGTTTCTTCCTGCTGCTTGGCCTGGATGTCCGCTTCAGTCATGACGTTGAGCGTCCAACCACTAAGCTGACTGGCCAGACGCACATTCTGACCGCCACGGCCGATCGCCTGCGCCAGATTGTCTTCGGCAACCGCGATATCCATGGCGTGAGCGTCTTCGTCGACGATGATCGCGGCCACTTCAGCCGGAGCCATCGCATTGATGACAAACTGAGCCGGGTTCTCATCCCACAGGACGATATCGACGCGCTCGCCGCCAATTTCGCCAGAGACGGCCTGAACCCGCGAACCGCGCATGCCGATGCAGGCGCCCTGCGGATCGATGCGCTTGTCCTTGGAGCGAACGGCGATCTTGGCCCGCGAACCAGGATCACGCGACGCACCCATGACCTCAATGAGGCCTTCGGCGATTTCTGGCACTTCGATGCGGAACAGCTCGATCAGCATCTGCGGCGCAGTACGCGACAGAATCAACTGCGGGCCGCGGTTCTCAGTGCGAATTTCCTTGAGCAGTGCGCGAACACGGGCACCGACGCGGAAGGTTTCACGCGCAATGATGTCTTCGCGAGCCAGCAACGCTTCGGCGTTATTGCCGAGGTCGACGATAACGCTATCGCGGGTCACTTTCTTGACCGTGCCGGAGATGATCTCACCCAAACGATCACGATAGGCTTCTACCACCTGCGCACGCTCGGCCTCGCGCACTTTCTGCACGATGACCTGCTTGGCGGTCTGCGCCGCAATACGGCCGAACTCGATGGACTCGATTTTCTCTTCGAACACATCACCAAGCTTGGCGTCGGGATTACGCGCCTGAGCCTGATCCAATGCCAACTGATGGGCCGGATCTTCAAAGTGCTCATCGTCTACGACAGTCCAGCGACGGAACGTTTCGTAACTGCCGTTCTGGCGATTGATTTCTACACGCAGATCAACTTCGTCTTCGTAACGCTTCTTGGTAGCCGTGGCCAAGGCCAGCTCCAGCGCTTCGAAAATCACACTAGCCGGTACGCCCTTTTCATTGGACACCGACTCCACAACCAGCAGTACTTCTTTGCTCATCGTACGCCTCGCCTTTCGCAATCCATTGGGGTCCGCGGGAACCGTTCTCAGTCAAAACGGGGAATGATGTTGGCCTTATCGATCATGTCGATCGGCAGCAGGTATTCATGATCATCTACCAGCACCACGACATCCTGCTCTTCCACCCCACGGAGAAGACCCTGGAAATTGCGCCTGCCCTCGAAGGGCGAGCGCAGCTTTATTTTTACCTGGTCACCGACATGGGCGGTGTACTGCTCAATGGTGAACAGGGGCCGATCCATACCGGGAGAAGAAACCTCAAGGGTGTAGTCCACGCTGATCGGATCTTCCACGTCGAGCACACCACTCAATTGACGGCTGACCTTCTCGCAGTCGTCGATGAGGATGCCGTCGGCATGGTCGATATAGACTCGCAGCAGTGAATGCCGCCCCTGGGAAATGAACTCAATACCCCAGCACTGATAGCCAAGCGCCTCAACCACCGGGGCCAACAAGGCCTGCAACTGTTCTAGCTTGCTCGACATCGAAGTCCCTCGCGCATGCTGTACAAATGAAAAATGGGCGAAACGCCCATCCCTTTGACCGCCTGTAAAATGCCGGCGACCTGGCCTCAAGCTAATAAAAAGCCCCTGTACAGGGGCTCTTTATTGACTGGTTGCGGGGGCTGGATTTGAACCAACGACCTTCGGGTTATGAGCCCGACGAGCTACCAGACTGCTCCACCCCGCGTCAAACTGGGCACGAATTATACGACCCATGCCTAATACAGGTCAACCGAAACCCCTAAACACAAGAAAGCCCGCACTAGGCGGGCCTGCTTGTTTGGTACCGAGGAGGGGACTCGAACCCCTACAGCCTATGGCCACTACCACCTCAAGGTAGCGTGTCTACCAATTCCACCACCTCGGCAAAAACCTTATTGCCCTTCCTCCACCTCAGGGAGATCACCAGCAGCGTCCGCCGGCTTGCGCTGCTCGAGCACAGGGACGTCTTCGACTGCTGGCTTGCTGGCCGGCACTTCCAGCACAGCTGGATCCGGCAGCCCCGCCTGGGACAACTGATCAGCCTGCTGTTTCGCGAAGAACGCCAAACCCAGACTGGTCACGAAAAAAACGCCGGCGAGTATAGCAGTAAGCCGACTCAAAAAGGTAGCAGAACCTTGGCTTCCGAAAACAGTTGCCGAAGCACCCGAACCGAACGAAGCACCAGCATCTGCACCCTTGCCCTGCTGCAGCAGTACCAGCGCAACAACACCTAGAGCAACCAGCAGATGCACCACAATCACGACAGTCTGCAACATCTGTTCAGTTCCCCGCGGCGCGACAGATCGCACCAAATTCATCCGCTTTCAGAGAGGCTCCACCAACCAACCCCCCGTCAATATCCGCCATTGCGAATAGCTCAGCGGCATTCTCCGCCTTGACGCTGCCGCCGTACAGAAGCCTTACGCCTTCAGCGATGCGGCCATCATGACGCGACAACTGCTCTCGAATGGCAGCATGTACTTCCTGCGCCTGCTCAGGCGTTGCGGTCAAGCCACTACCAATCGCCCAAACAGGCTCGTAAGCAATAACCGCCGACTCGAATGCGGCGACACCACGGTCATCCAGCACTCGCGCCAACTGTCGCCCAACCACTTCGAGCGTCTTGCCTGCCCGTCGCTCTTCAAGCGTCTCACCCAGGCACAACACAGGCTTAAGACCACCCACCTGCGCTGCCGAAAACTTGCGACTGACCACTTCGTCCGTCTCACCCAACAACAGGCGACGTTCGGAGTGACCAACCAGAACCCACTTACAACCGAAATCAGCGAACTGCTCAGCCGAAACCTCACCGGTCAGCGCCCCGAAGCCATTCTGCGCCGCACAATCCTGGGTACCGACGGCAACATGCTCACCATCAACACCATCCAGAACCTGAGAGACATGCACAGCGGAGGGAAACACCGCAATCTCGACATCCGCAGGCAAAACCTGCATCCGGAGAGACTCGACAAGCTCTGCGACGCTAGCGCGGGTACCGTTCATTTTCCAGTTACCAGCTACCATGGGGCGACGCATGCTTTACCTCATCGGTCAAAGTGGGCGCAGATGTTACTCAACAGCAAACGCCCTGGCAAGCGCGATTACGCACAAACTTCGGTAACGATCTTCGCCAGCTCCTCAGCCATGCCACGCACCTGACTTTCGTCATCGCCTTCAACCATGACACGTACCAGCGGCTCGGTCCCGGACTTGCGTAAAAGCACGCGGCCACGACCACCCATGCGCTCGGTAACACTGTCGCAAGCAGCTTGCACGCTAGGATGCGAAATTGGATCGCGCTCGCCAGAAAAGCGCACGTTGATCAGCACCTGAGGGCACTTGTGCCAAGCCAGTCGCTCCTGCGCGAGCGTCTGGCCGCGCCGACGAAGCGCCAGCACCACCTGCAACGCCGCGATGATCGCATCGCCCGTGGTGGTGTGCTGCGCACAGACTATATGCCCGGAGTTTTCACCACCCAATGCCCAGCCACGCTCAAGCATCTCCGCGATCACGTAGCGATCTCCCACCTTGGCGCGGGTGAACGGTATCTCCCGCGCTTTCAAGGCAAGCTCAAGCCCCAGGTTACTCATCAGCGTGCCGACAACGCCGCCAGCCAACCGATCTCGCTCCTGCAAATCAGTCGCGATGATGTAAAGCAGTTCGTCGCCATCCACGACCGCACCGGTATGGTCGACCATCATCACCCTGTCACCGTCGCCATCGAAGGCTATGCCCAGATCCGCGCCATGATCGACAACCGCCTTCTGCAGCTGCCCGACATGAGTGGAGCCGACATCGGCATTGATGTTCAGACCGTCCGGCTGCGCACCTATAACCACCACCTCTGCGCCCAGCTCACGGAACACGCTGGGTGCAACCTTGTAGGTCGCGCCATGCGCGCAGTCGATCACCAGCTTCAACCCGGAGAAATCAGTGCTGGTTGGCACGCTGCTCTTGCAGAACTCGATATAACGGCCAGCCGCGTCATTGATGCGGGATGCCTTGCCAAGCTGTGCCGAGTCGACCACGGTCATCGGCGCATCGATCAACTCCTCGATCATCAGCTCCACTTCATCAGGAAGCTTGGTGCCGCGACCGGAAAAGAACTTGATTCCGTTATCGTGATGCGGGTTGTGCGAGGCGCTGATCACAATACCCGCCTCAGCATGGAAGGTACGCGTCAGATAGGCGACTGCGGGCGTCGGCATAGGCCCAAGCAACAGTACGTCCGCGCCAGCCGCCGACAAGCCCGCCTGCAATGCTGACTCGAACATGTAGCCCGAAATACGCGTGTCCTTACCGATCAGAATCCGGCACTTTCCCTGCTTGCGAAAGGCCATGCCAGCCGCCCAACCCAGCTTGAGCATGAAGTCCGGGGTGATCGGAGCCTGCCCGACGTGCCCACGGATGCCATCGGTACCGAAGTATTTTCTAGTCATGGTGCCTTCCCTATTGCGCCGCCTGCACTGCAGCAATCATTCGAACTACATCAACCGTCTCGGCAACGTCATGGACACGCACAATTTGCGCGCCCTTGCCTACGGCGAGCGCCGCCAAAGCCAGACTGCCGTACAAGCGCTCATCAACTGGCCGACCCAGCACGGCCCCGATCATGCTCTTGCGCGAGACACCGACCAGCAATGGCCGACCCAGCCGATGCAGTACCTCCATACGCCTGAACAGCACAAGATTATGGTTCAGCGTCTTGGCGAAGCCGAAGCCGGGATCTAGGACGATGCGATCGAGCGGGATTCCCGCCGCAGCACACGCACCCATTCGCCGGTCAAGAAACGAACAAACCTCCTCCACAACGTCGTCGTAGCGGGGATCCCTCTGCATATCACCTGGCTCGCCGCGCATGTGCATGAGGCAGACCGGCAGGCCAGCGTCAGCCGCGGCATCCAGCGCACCGTCGCGCTGCAGCGAGCGCACGTCGTTGATCAGCCCAGCGCCCAGCCTCGCACACTCGCGGATGACTGCGGGCGTGGACGTATCCACCGAAACGACCACGTCGAGCTCCCGCGCGATCATCTCTACGATCGGTGCGACCCGCTCCAGCTCCTCGGTCGGCGAGACGGCGCGCGCGCCAGGGCGCGTAGACTCGCCACCAACATCGATCAGCGTAGCCCCAGCCACGGCCATTGCTTCGGCATGCCGCAGGGCTGCCTCGCGCTCGGCAAAGCGACCACCATCAGAGAAAGAATCGGGTGTGACGTTGAGAATCCCCATCACATGAGGACGGGAAAGATCGAGAACCCGGCTGCCACATACCAGCCGAGCGGGGGAAAGAGATTCGGTCATTTACGAGCCTTGAGCTTTCAGGCCGGACACCCTGAACAGGCGCCCACCCACACCAGCTGCACCACCATGGCGCAGCTGGCTGGACAATTTACACCAGAAGGGGCGCCTATGCGCCCCCTCTGGTGTACTCCGATTTTCACGCGCCCAATACAGCCACTGGCTTGCGCATGCCCTCAATGCTCGCCGGCAGGACCACCGATCGGGGTTTGCGGGCGACTATCATCCGGCACAACTGGCGTACCGGACGCGCCCGAGCCACCTTCCCAATCACGCGGCTCCCGAGGTGTGCGCCCAGCCATGATGTCGTCGATCTGCGGCGCATCGATGGTCTCGTACTTCATCAAGGCTTCGGCCATCACATCCAGCTTGTCGCGATTATCGGTCAAGATCTGCTTGGCCGTTCCGTAGCAGTGGTCGATGATGCTGCGGACCTCTTCATCGATCAGCCGCGCGGTTTCACCGGATACATTGGAATGCTGGCTGCCGGCACTGCGACCGAGAAACACCTCGCCTTCTTCTTCGGCATACATCAACGGGCCAAGCTTCTCCGACAAGCCCCACTTGGTCACCATGTTCCGCGCCAACTGCGTGGCGCGCATGATGTCGTTCGACGCACCCGTGGTGACACCCTCGAAGCCCAGTGTCATCTCTTCCGCAATCCGTCCTCCGAACAAGGAGCAGATCTGACTGATCAGCGCCCGCTTTGACAGGCTGTAACGATCCTCCTCCGGCAGGAACATCGTGACGCCTAGCGCTCGACCGCGAGGAATGATGGAAACCTTGTATACAGGATCATGCTCGGGGACCACGCGCCCGACGATGGCATGACCTGCTTCGTGGTAAGCAGTGTTGAGCTTCTCCTTCTCGGACATGACCATTGACTTGCGCTCGGCGCCCATCATGATCTTGTCCTTGGCCAGCTCGAACTCACGCATTTCGACGATGCGCTTGTTGGAGCGCGCGGCAAACAACGAAGCCTCGTTGACCAGATTGGCGAGATCCGCACCGGAGAAGCCCGGAGTGCCCCGCGCAATTACACCCGGCTCGACGTTCTCGCTGATCGGCACCTTGCGCATGTGCACCTTCAGGATCTGTTCGCGACCACGAATATCCGGCAGGCCGACTACAACCTGACGGTCGAAACGCCCTGGACGAAGAAGCGCAGGATCGAGCACATCGGGACGGTTGGTCGCCGCAATGACGATGATCCCGTCGTTCATTTCGAAACCGTCCATCTCCACCAGCAACTGGTTGAGGGTCTGCTCGCGCTCATCGTGCCCACCACCGAGACCTGCGCCACGATGACGGCCGACTGCATCGATCTCATCGATGAAGATGATGCACGGCGCGTGCTTCTTCGCCTGCTCGAACATGTCGCGGACACGACTGGCACCGACACCGACGAACATCTCGACGAAATCCGAACCGGAAATGGTGAAGAACGGCACCTTGGCTTCACCTGCAATCGCCTTGGCCAGCAGCGTCTTACCAGTGCCGGGCGGGCCGACCATCAGCACACCACGCGGAATGCGACCGCCGAGACGTTGAAACTTGCCAGGATCACGCAGGAACTCGACCAGCTCGTGGACTTCTTCCTTCGCCTCATCGCAGCCGGCGACGTCAGCAAAGGTCGTCTTGACCTGATCTTCGGAAAGCAGGCGCGCCTTGCTCTTGCCGAAACTCATCGGCCCACCCTTGCCACCCGCACCGCCCTGCATCTGCCGCATGAAAAACATGAATACAGCGATGATCACCAGAATCGGGAAGCTGGCAACGAGAAGCTGGGTCCAGATACTTTGCTGCTCAGGCTGCTTGCCCTCGATCAGCACGTTGTTGTCGAGCAGATCGCCGATCAGACCATTGTCCTGAATCGCCGGGCGAATGGTCTTGAAGGTATCGCCTTCGCTGCGCTTGCCGATGATCACGAAACCATCGACCGTCACACGCTCGACGCGCCCTTCCTTGACCTGCTCGAGGAAGTCGGAATAGCTCAGCGTCTGCGGCTCGCTGGGGCTGGAGAAGTTGTTCATCACCGTGACCAGGACGGCGGCGATGATCAGCCACAGAATCAGGTTTTTTGCCATGTCGTTCAAATTAACTACCCTCTGGAGCAAACCCGTTGTCTGCGGGCCGCATGACGGCCGGTTGGTTGCTCGGCCTAACTTACTACACAACGTACTGGAACTGGCAGCCGGTCTGTAACCCTATGAAACAGCCTAGCCCTTGTAACACCGAGCCGTCCATTCAACTGAAGCCTGCACGATAGACCGCAAGATATGGCATTTTGCACCGAGCGCTATTCGCTACATTTTTGAAGCAGCGCGCCCCGCGACGCAACTCTGCAACCCATATTGGGGCCGTATGGACAATCACAAGGCCGGCATGATTTTTCGTCAGCTGATATCTGACGCGTATCCAGAGACATTCGACGCACGATCCCAGCCACCGAAGAAGAACTTTTTGTCGGTACGGACGGATACAGCATGCCCCAAGCTGACGCCTCATCTGTGCGGTCATGCACCTCTCGGTTACACTAGCCGCCGTTTCCAAGGTTCTGACGCAAGGGTCGACATATGCCGCTCACCAACGAGCAAAAGAAGCAGTACAAATCCATCGGCCACCATCTGAAACCGGTCCTGATCGTAGCCGACAACGGACTGACCGAAGGCGTTCAAGCCGAACTCGAGCGGGCCCTGAACGACCATGAGCTGATCAAGATCCAGTTCCGCCTCGCAGAGCGTGAAGACCGCCGCGCGTTGATGGAAGAACTGTGCAAGCTCGGCAAGTGCGAGCTGGTACAGGCCATCGGCAAGATGGCCCTGGTGTACCGCAAGAATCCGAAGCCGAACAAGCAGCTTTCGAATATTCACCGCTTCCAGGCCTGAGATCGTGCGCGGCAGACTCAATCTGCCGCGCGCTCAGTACTCGCGTCCCGGAGCGGGCTGTAAGACCAGCATCAGGCCACACAGCGCCATCGCCAGAAAGCTGAAGCTGGCCCAGTAGAGCGATTCGAACCAGCCCGCCCGCATCAACAACAGGCTGCCCGCGAGCATCATCACTGCCAGCAAAAGCTGGCCGCGAACGTCACGCCACAAGCCGCGCAGCCCCATCACCTGAACCAACACCAGCGCCTGCAGCGCGCTACAGAATGCGGCAAAGCCGACCAGCAGCGGCTTCAGGCTGCCAGCGATCTCATCGACCAATAAAGGTGCCAGCCCGACGCGCCCAAGGGCAGGCAAGACCAGAAATTGCAGCAGCCACAAGCCGCCGACCCAGAATGTCTGGGCCAGCTGCCAGGTGATGATGCCAGCCCGCGCCGGCTGTCGGTCAGACGTGGCGGACTTCGACAATCTCGTACTCGATCAACCCACTGGGCGTTTTGACGGCTACGACATCACCTTCTTCCTTGCCGATCAATGCGCGGGCAATCGGCGAACTGACCGAAAGCTTGCCCTGCTTGATGTCAGCTTCATCGTCGCCGACGATCTGATAGGTCACCTGCTCGTCGGTCTCGACATTGGCGATATCCACAGTGGTACCGAAGATTACCTTGCCAGTCGGCGGGATATTGGCGATGTCGATCACCTGGGCGTTCTGCAGTCGACCCTCGATATCGCGGATACGCGCCTCAACCATGCCCTGCTGCTCACGCGCGGCATGATACTCGGCGTTCTCCTTGAGATCGCCCAGTTCGCGCGCCTCGGCGATCGCCTGGGTGATCTGCGGACGCAAAACGGTCTTCAGATGCTTGAGTTCGTCCTCCAGGGCGCGAGCGCCCTGGATGGTCATTGGAAATTTTGTCATGCCTTGATTCCTGCATGGAGATCCTGCAAGCGGCGCACGGTCTTCTCGGGACCGAACTTGAGCGCCTCACAGATCGCCTGGCCACCCGCGATGGTGGTGGTGATGCAGATCTTGTGCTGCAGGGCGTTGCGCCGAATGGAATAAGAATCGGCGATGGACTGACGGCCTTCGGTAGTGTTGATGACCAATGTGACTTCGTCATTCTTGATCATGTCGACCACGTGCGGACGGCCTTCGGTCACCTTGTTCACACGGCGCACCGGCAGTCCGGCCGCCTCGATGATCCGCGCGGTGCCGGCGGTGGCCACCACCTCGAAACCGAGCCCGACCAGATCACGAGCGACCTGCTCGACGTAAGGCTTGTCGTCTTCGCGCACGCTGAGGAACGCGCAACCCGAGGTCGGCAGGATTTCGCTAGCGCCCAGCTGGGCCTTAGCAAAGGCTTCGGCAAAGCTGTCGCCCACACCCATTACCTCACCGGTTGACTTCATTTCCGGCCCGAGAATGGTATCCACGCCAGGGAACTTGGCGAACGGGAACACCGCTTCCTTGACGCTAAAGAATGGCGGGATGATTTCCTTGGTGAATCCGATTTCCCTCAGAGTCTTGCCAGCCATCACGCGCGCCGCAACCTTGGCCAGCGACTCGCCAATGCACTTGGAAACGAACGGCACCGTACGCGAAGCACGCGGATTGACCTCGAGCACGTAGATATCTTCGCCCTGCACGGCCATCTGTACGTTCATCAGGCCTATCACATCGAGCTCCAGGGCCATCTTGCGCACCTGGTCGCGAATCTCGTCCTGGATGTGCTGCGGCAGCGAGTAGGCTGGCAGCGAGCATGCCGAGTCACCGGAGTGGACGCCGGCCTGTTCGATGTGCTGCATGATGCCGCCAATAACGACATCGATACCGTCGCACACGGCGTCGATGTCCACTTCGATGGCGCAATTGAGGAAGTGGTCCAGCAGCACCGGGCTGTCGTTGGACACCTGGACCGCTTCACGCATATAGCGCTTGAGTTCCTCTTCCTCGTAGACGATCTCCATCGCCCGGCCGCCCAGCACGTAAGACGGGCGCACCACCAGCGGGTAGCCGATCGCCTTGGACGCAGCGATGGCTTCCTCCTCACTACGCGCCGTGGCGTTCTGCGGCTGACGCAGATTCAGACGCTGCACCATCTGCTGGAAGCGTTCACGGTCTTCGGCGCGGTCGATCGCATCCGGACTGGTGCCGATGATCGGTACACCCGCCTCTTCCAACGCACGGCAGATCTTCAGCGGGGTCTGCCCGCCATACTGCACAATCACGCCCTTGGGCTGCTCGACACGGACGATTTCCAGCACGTCTTCCAGGGTTACCGGCTCGAAGTACAGGCGGTCGGACGTGTCGTAGTCGGTGGAGACGGTTTCCGGGTTGCAGTTGACCATGATGGTCTCGTAGCCGTCTTCGCGCATCGCCAGCGCGGCGTGCACACAGCAGTAGTCGAACTCGATGCCCTGCCCGATACGGTTGGGGCCGCCACCCAGGATCATGATCTTGTCGCGGCTCGACGGGTTGGCCTCGCACTCTTCCTCGTAGGTCGAATACATGTAGGCCGTGTCGGTAGCGAACTCGGCGGCGCAGGTGTCGACGCGCTTGTAGACCGGCAGCACCTTGAGCTTGTGACGGTGGCTGCGCAGGTTCTTCTCGGTGACGCCCAACAGCTTGGCCAGACGCGCGTCGGAAAAACCCTTGCGCTTGAGCTTGTACATCATGTCGCGGTCGATGCTGGACAGGCCCAGCGTCTTGACGTGCTCTTCATCCTTGACCAGATCCTCGATCTGCACCAAGAACCAAGGATCGATCTTGGTCAGCGCGAACACATCTTCGACACTCTTGCCGGCACGGAAGGCGTCGGCGACATACCAGATGCGATCGGCGCCCGGCACCGTCAGTTCGCGCTTGAGGGTGCTCTCGGCCTCGGCGTCAGCCAGATTCAGTTTCGGATCGAAACCGGTTGCGCCGACTTCCAGGCCACGCAGCGCTTTCTGCATGGATTCCTGGAAGGTGCGCCCGATCGCCATGACCTCACCGACCGACTTCATCTGAGTAGTCAGGCGCGCGTCGGCCTTGGGGAATTTCTCGAAGGCAAAGCGCGGCACCTTGGTCACGACGTAGTCGATGGCCGGCTCGAAAGACGCAGGCGTGCGACCGCCAGTGATGTCGTTCTGCAGTTCGTCGAGGGTGTAACCGACGGCCAGCTTGGCGGCGATCTTGGCGATCGGGAAGCCTGTGGCCTTGGACGCCAGCGCCGAGGAACGCGACACCCGCGGGTTCATCTCAATCACCACCATGCGGCCGGTATCTGGACAAATGCCGAACTGCACGTTGGAGCCACCAGTTTCCACGCCGATCTCGCGCAGTACCGCCAGGGAGGCGTTACGCAGGATCTGGTATTCCTTGTCGGTCAGGGTCTGGGCCGGCGCGACCGTGATCGAGTCGCCAGTGTGCACGCCCATCGGGTCGAAGTTTTCGATGGCGCAGACGATGATGCAGTTGTCCTTCTTGTCGCGGACCACCTCCATCTCGTACTCCTTCCAACCGATCAGCGACTCGTCGATCAGCAGCTCACTGGTCGGTGAAAGGTCCAGGCCGCGGGCGCAGATCTCTTCGAACTCTTCACGGTTATAGGCGATGCCGCCGCCGGTGCCACCCATGGTGAACGACGGGCGAATGATGCAGGGGAAGCCGACCTTGTCGAGCACGCCGTAGGCTTCTTCCATGTTGTGCGCGATGCCGGATACCGGACAGGCAAGACCGATGTCCTTCATCGCCTTGTCGAAGCGCGAACGGTCTTCGGCCTTGTCGATGGTGTCGGCGTTGGCACCGATCATCTCGACGCCGAACTTCTCCAGAATGCCGTGCTTTTCCAGGTCCAGCGCGCAGTTCAGCGCGGTCTGGCCACCCATGGTCGGCAGCAGTGCGTCCGGACGTTCCTTCTCGATGATCTTGGCCACGGTGGCCCATTTGATCGGCTCGATGTAGGTGGCGTCAGCCATGGCCGGGTCGGTCATGATGGTCGCCGGGTTGGAATTCACCAGGATGACGCGGAAGCCTTCCTCCTTCAGCGCCTTGCAGGCCTGAGCGCCGGAGTAATCGAACTCGCACGCCTGGCCGATGACGATGGGGCCGGCGCCGAGGATGAGGATGCTTTTGATATCTGTACGTTTTGGCATTTTCTTACTCTCGAATCCTTTGGTCAGTCGGCAGGCTTAGCGGCGCTTGGCCATGGCTTCGATGAAACGGTCGAACAGCGGCGCGACGTCATGCGGCCCCGGGCTCGCTTCGGGGTGACCCTGGAAGCTGAAGGCAACCTTGTCGGTGCGCTCGATGCCCTGCAGGGTGCCATCGAACAGCGACTTGTGTGTCGCACGCACATTGGCCGGCAGACTAGCTTCGTCCACGGCAAAGCCATGGTTCTGACTGGTGATCATCACCACACCGGTCTTCAGATCCTGAACCGGGTGGTTCGCACCGTGGTGGCCGTTGGGCATCTTCACGGTCGTGGCGCCGGAGGCGAGCGCCAGCAACTGGTGACCAAGGCAGATGCCGAACACCGGGATGTCGGTTTCGAGCACTTGCTGGATCGCCTTGATCGCGTAGTCGCAAGGCTCGGGGTCACCCGGGCCGTTGGCCAGGAAGATACCGTCCGGGTTCAGAGCCAGGGCTTCGCTGGCAGGCGTCTGTGCCGGAAGCACGGTGACGCGGCAACCGCGGGCGACCAGCATGCGCAGGATGTTGTACTTCACGCCGTAATCAAAGGCGACGACATGGTAGGACAGCTCGCTGGCGGGAATCTCGGCATGGCCGTCATCCTTCAGGCACCAGACACTGGAGCGCCACTCGTAACGCTCCTTGACGCTGACTTCCTTCGCCAGATCCATGCCCTTGAGGCCGGGGAAGCTGCGCGCCAGCTCCAGCGCTTTCTCTTCTGTCGCGTCGCTACCAGCCAGGATGCAGCCGTTCTGCGCACCCTTCTCACGCAGGATACGGGTCAGGCGACGAGTATCGATGCCGGCGATGGCAACGGTGCCATTGGCCTTGAGGTAGTCAGGCAGGGGTTGCTTGTCGCGCCAGTTGCTGGAAATCAGCGGCAGGTCGCGAATAACCAGACCCGCAGCCCAGACTTTCCAGGACTCGGCATCCTCCGGCGTAGTACCAGTGTTGCCGACATGAGGATAGGTCAGGGTTACGATCTGCTTGGCGTAGGAAGGATCGGTGAGGATTTCCTGATAGCCGGTCATGGCGGTGTTGAACACCACCTCACCAATGGTTTGCCCATCGGCGCCGATGGATTCGCCGCGAAAGATGCTGCCATCGGCAAGAGCCAGAATGGCTGGCGTAAGGGCTGGCTTAGTCAAGAGACCTCCCGTAGATCAAGGCTGGAGCAGACGCAGATTGTAAAAAAGCGGGATGACGTGTGAAGGTCATCCCGCTTTTTGTTTGATTCATTTCTGCGCAACTTTTAGTGGACACACTAAAGCGGGAAGCTTACATAAAACCGCCTTTCGGGTCCAGCCAAAATAGCCGGCAAACGCACTCGAACGGGGCGCGACGCTGCCAGCCGACGCAGCGAATCATTTCAGACCGAGCACATCCTGCATGTCGTAAAGACCTGCCGGCTTCTCGTCCAACCATAGCGCGGCACGCACGGCGCCCTTGGCGAAGGTCATGCGACTGGAGGCCTTGTGGGTGATTTCCACGCGCTCACCATCGGCGGCGAACAACACTGTGTGATCACCGACCACGTCGCCGGCACGGACGGTAGCGAAGCCGATGGTGTCGCGCTGACGCGCACCGGTTTGCCCCTCACGCCCGTATACCGCAACCTTCTGAAGGTCACGCCCAAGCGCCTCGGCGACGACTTCACCCATGCGCAGCGCGGTACCAGAAGGTGCGTCCACCTTGTGCCGGTGATGCGCTTCGATGATCTCGATATCCACGTCGTCACCTAATACCCGCGCTGCCGTATCCAGCAGCTTGAGGCACAGATTGACGCCAACACTGAAGTTGGCGGCAAAGACGATCGGGATGTCCCTGGCCGCCGCAACGAGACGCTCCTTCTCGTCAGGCGAGAATCCGGTGGTACCGATCACCATCGCCTTGCCGGCGCGCCGGCAGACTTCCAGATTCTTCAGGGTCACCGAAGGATGGGTGAAATCGATCAGCACGTCGAACTCATCGATGGCCCTGACGAGCTCACCGGTCAGCGGCACACCCAGACGACCGATGGCTGCCAGCTCGCCGGCATCGGCACCCACCAGAGTGCTGTCCGGACGATCGATGGCCGCCGTCAGGCCGGCGGCACCACTGGTCTGCTGCACCGCCTCGATCAAGGTCTTGCCCATACGCCCGGCGGCGCCGGTCACTGCAATACGTCGCATCAATTCAGCTCCAGGCTGCAGGCTTCAAGCGAAGGACGCAGGCACGAAGCCTGTCATCCTCCACCCATAGGCCCTTGTCATACATCACCGAAAAAGCGCTTCACACCTTCGAACCAGCCACTGGCCTTGGGGGAATGCGAGGTGTCACCCTGCAGCGTGCCGCGAAACTCCTCGAGCATCTCACGCTGACGCTTGCTCAGGTTGACCGGCGTCTCCACCGCGACCCGACACAGCAGATCGCCCGCCGCACCACCGCGCACCGGCGCGACCCCCTTGCCACGCAAGCGGAACTGCTTGCCGGTCTGGGTACCCTCAGGAATCTTCAGCTTGACGCGGCCATCCAGGGTCGGCACTTCCAGCTCACCGCCCAGTGCCGCATCGGCAAAGCTGATCGGCACTTCGCAATACAAATGTTTGCCATCGCGCTGGAAGATCGCGTGCTCGCGCACATTGACCACCACATACAGGTCGCCGGCCGGGCCACCCTGAGTGCCCGCCTCGCCTTCGCCAGACAGACGAATGCGATCACCGGTATCGACACCCGGCGGCACCTTGACCGAGAGCGTCTTCTGCTCCTCCACGCGCCCCTGCCCATGGCAGCTGCCGCACGGATCGGAAATCATCTTGCCGCTGCCGTGGCAACGAGGACAGGTCTGCTGCACCGAGAAGAAGCCCTGCTGCATGCGCACCTGACCGATACCGCCACAGGTGGTACAGGTCACCGGACTGGTGCCCTTCTTCGCACCGGAGCCATCACAGGTCTTGCACTCGACCAGGGTCGGCACGCGAATGGTCACGGTGGTGCCGCGCACTGCCTCTTCCAGGTCGAGTTCGAGCGTGTAGCGCAGATCGCTGCCACGCTGTGCGCCACCACGGCCGCCGCCGCGGCCGCCACTGAAGAAATCGCTGAACACGTCGCCGAAGATATCGGAGAAGTTCGCACCACCGTAACCGGCACCGGCTGCCCCAGCACCCATCTGCGGATCGACCCCAGCATGGCCGTACTGATCGTAGGCAGCACGTTTGCTCGGATCGGAGAGTACTTCGTAGGCCTCATTGGCCTCCTTGAAGGCGTCTTCAGCCGCCTTGTCCCCCGGATTGCGGTCCGGGTGATGCTTCATCGCAAGGCGCCGGTAAGCCTTTTTCAGCTCCGCCTCGCTGACGCCGCGCTCGACGCCCAGCACCTCATAAAAATCGCGTTTGGCCATAACTATCCTGAACCCTCAATTTCATGCCTTCCAGACACGCCGACGCGGGAGCAAGCCCCCGCGCAGCGGTCGGGCCCGCCCGAACGATGTCGGGACGGGCTGGAGCGGAAGCAAGCCAGGGCTTACTTGTTGTCCTTGACCTCTTCGAACTCGGCGTCGACTACGTCGTCACCCGGCTTGCCCTGCTCATCGGCCGACTGACCTTCACCAGCCTGAGCCTGCTCGGCGTACATCTTCTGCGCGACCGGGGTTGAAGCCTGGGAAACCGCCGCGATCTTCGCCTCGATCTCAGCCTTGTCGTCGCCCTTGATGGCCACTTCCAGCTCGCCAAGCGCCTTCTCGATGGCCGCCTTGTCATCGTCGCTGGCCTTGTCGCCGGCTTCGGTGAGCATCTTGCGAGTGGCGTGCACCAGCTGGTCGCCCTGGTTACGTGCGGTGGCCAACTCCTCGAACTTGCGGTCTTCCTCGGCATTCGCCTCGGCATCGCGGACCATCTGCTCGATTTCCTCCTCGGACAGACCCGAGTTGGCCTTGATCACGATGGATTGCTGCTTGCCAGTGGCCTTGTCCTTGGCAGACACGTGCAGGATGCCGTTGGCGTCGATGTCGAAGGTGACCTCGATCTGCGGCATGCCACGCGGTGCCGGCGGGATCTCGGCCAGATCAAAGCGACCCAGCGACTTGTTCTGCGTAGCCTGCTTGCGCTCGCCCTGCAGCACATGAATGGTCACGGCGCTCTGGTTATCGTCCGCAGTGGAGAACACCTGCGACTTCTTGGTCGGGATGGTGGTGTTCTTCTCGATCAGCGGCGTCATCACGCCACCCAGGGTTTCGATGCCCAGGGTAAGCGGCGATACGTCGAGCAACAGCACGTCCTTGACGTCACCGGCCAGGACCGCGCCCTGAATGGCTGCACCCATGGCCACGGCTTCATCCGGGTTGACGTCCTTACGTGCTTCCTTGCCGAAGAACTCGGCGACTTTCTGCTGCACCAGCGGCATACGGGTCTGACCACCGACCAAGATCACGTCGTCGATCTTCGAAACGTCAACGCCGGCATCCTTCAGCGCAATGCGGCAAGGCTCGATGGTGCGCTGCACCAGATCCTCGACCAGCGCTTCCAGCTTGGCCCGGGAGATCTTCACGTTCAGGTGCTTAGGACCGGTCGAGTCTGCGGTGATGTATGGCAGGTTGACGTCGGTCTGCTGACTGGAGGACAGCTCGATCTTGGCCTTCTCTGCTGCTTCCTTCAGGCGCTGCATCGCCAGCGGATCACCCTTGAGGTTCATGCCGGTTTCTTTCTTGAACTCGTCGACGAGGTAGTCGATCAGGCGGATGTCGAAGTCCTCACCACCGAGGAAGGTGTCGCCGTTGGTAGCCAGCACTTCAAACTGGTGCTCACCGTCGACTTCAGCGATCTCGATCACCGAAACGTCGAAGGTGCCGCCACCCAGGTCATAAACGATCACGGTGTGGTCGCCTTTGGCCTTGTCCATGCCGTATGCCAGCGCAGCCGCGGTCGGCTCGTTGATGATGCGCTTGACGTCCAGACCGGCGATGCGACCGGCATCCTTGGTAGCCTGGCGCTGGCTGTCGTTGAAGTAGGCCGGAACGGTGATCACCGCTTCAGTGACCGGCTCACCGAGGTAGTCCTCGGCGGTCTTCTTCATCTTCTTCAGAATTTCCGCGGAGATCTGCGGCGGCGCCATCTTCTGGCCATTCACCTCGACCCAGGCGTCGCTGTTGTCGGCCTTGACGATCTTGTAAGGGACCATCTGGATGTCTTTCTGCACGACTTCTTCGTCGAAACGGCGACCGATCAGACGCTTCACCGCATACAGGGTGTTGTGCGGGTTGGTCACTGCCTGACGCTTGGCCGACTGGCCAACCAGAATTTCGCCGTCGTTCGCATACGCGATGATCGACGGAGTGGTACGGCCGCCTTCGGCGTTTTCAATAACCTTGGCCTTGCCGTTTTCCAGGATCGAGACGCAGGAGTTGGTGGTTCCCAAGTCGATACCAATGATCTTGCCCATTTAATTCGCTCTCCAAATTTCGATTGGTCCGCGCCTGCTTTACCGGCTGCGGGTAACACAAAAACGCTTGGCTACCAGATGGGGGTCGGTAACCGGATTTCAAGCCTTCTCATCAATCGAAGGCGGCACATCGGCGGGCGCCTTGCTGACGACGACCATCGCCGGACGCAGCAGGCGACCGTTAAGCAGGTAGCCTTTCTGGAACACCTTGAGCACGCTGCCCGGCTCGACATGGGTGCTTTCTTCCATGGCCATGGCCTGGTGATGCTCGGGATTGAACGGCTCGCCATGCGGATCGAGCTGCTCGAGCTGGTGACGCGCCAGCGTGTCCTGAAGCAGCTTGAGGGTCAGCTCGACGCCCTCACGCATGGGCTTGACTGCTTCGTCATCAGCACTGGACAGCTCAAGGCCACGCTCGAGACTGTCGGCAACGGCAAGCAGATCACCGGCAAACTTTTCCAGGGCGAACTTGTGCGCCTTTTCCACATCCTGCTCGGCGCGCCGGCGGATGTTCTGCAGCTCAGCCGCAACGCGCAGTGACTGGTCCTGCGCAGCGGCCAGCTGCTCTTCCAGCGACTGCACGCGGGCGGCCAGATCCTCGGCTACGTCCGCTTCCGAATGCTCGGGCGCTTCCGGGTTCTGGTTATCCAGGTTCTGCTCGTCGGCCATAGGTCCTCCTCTCTATACGATCAGCGGGCAGCAAACCCGCGCTTGTGCCGCTATATGGGGGCGCGAAAAACAGGCTTCAAGGGCGGAAAGCGAAGAGCGCCCAGCGAAATGACGAGCAACCGCACATTCATCCTTCAACGCTTGTAGCGCCCAGGAAAACCACTGTATAAATACCCAGCCACGCAAATCGGGAGCCCTTGCCATGCTGGTTCATCTATCGGTCCACAACTACGCCATCGTCGAGCACCTCGACCTCGAGCTGAAACGCGGCATGAGCGTCATCAGCGGAGAAACCGGCGCAGGCAAGTCGATCATGCTCGATGCCCTCGGCCTGACGTTGGGCGACCGGGCCGACAGCAGCGTGGTGCGCATCGGCGCCGACAAGGCCGACATTCTTGCCAGCTTCGACCTGGACGATATTCCCGACGCCCGCGCCTGGCTCGCGGAGCGCGACATGGACCATGACGGGCCCTGCATCCTGCGCCGCGTCATCACCGCCGAAGGTCGTTCCCGCGGCTACATCAACGGCACCCCTTGTCCGCAGAGCGACCTCAAGTCGCTGGGCGAGCTGCTTATCGATATCCACAGCCAGCATGAGCATCAATCCCTGCTGAAGATCGACACCCATCGGCGCCTGCTCGATGAGTACAGCGGCAACCAGGAGCTGGCGCGACAGGTCCAGCTGGCCGCCCAGCGCTGGCGGCAGACGCGACAGACCCTGGAACGCCTGAGCAACAGTGGCGACGAACAGCGCGCACGCCACCAATTGCTCAGCTACCAGCTGGAAGAGCTGGAGAACCTGGCGCTGGGCGAGAACGAACTGGAGCAACTCGAGCGCGAACACAAGAACCTGGCCAATGCTGAGCAGTTGCTCGGCGCCTGCCGCCAAGTCATGGAGCTGTGCAGCGAGAGCGATGCCGGCAACGTGCTGTCGGCACTGACCAGCAGCCTGCAGCGTCTGAGCGCCTTCCAGAACCAACCTCAAGCCCTGAGCGAAGCAGTCAATCTGCTGGCGAGCGCGCAGATTCAGGTCGAAGAGGCGATCGGCGAGCTGAACCGCTTCGTCGATCACTTCGACGCCGATCCGGAGCGCCAGCAGATGCTGGAAGAGCGGCTGGATACCATCTACACCCTCGCTCGCAAGCACCGCGTGCAACCGACCGAACTGCCCAACCTGCACCAGCAGCTGCTGGAGGAGCTAGAAGGGCTGAACGCCGACGACGAAGCAGTCGAGCGCCTCGGTGAAGAACTGGCGGCCTACGCTCGGCACTACGAAGAAAAAGCCGGAGAACTCAGCCGCATGCGCCAGGCCGCGGCCGAACAGCTGGCCAGCGCTGTCGAGGTAGAGATTCAAAGACTGGGTATGCCAGGCGGCAGATTCAGCGTGCAACTCAAGCCTGCAGCCGAAGGCGAACTGATGCCCTACGGCCTGGAGCAGGTCGAGTTCCTGGTCAGCGCCAACCCGGGCCAGCCCCTGCGCGCACTGGCCAAGGTCGCATCCGGGGGTGAACTATCACGCATCAGCTTGGCGATTCAGGTGATCACCGCGCAGACATCCCGCGTACCGACGCTGGTGTTCGATGAAGTCGACGTGGGTATCGGCGGCCCCACCGCGGAGATCGTTGGCCAGCTGCTGCGCCGCCTCGGCGAGCGCGGCCAGGTGCTGACCGTCACCCACCTGCCCCAGGTCGCCGCCCAAGGACATCACCACCTGTTCGTGCACAAGGCTCGAGGGGCGGATGAAACCCGCACTGCCGTCGCAGAACTGGATCAGAACGGCCGCGTCGAGGAAATCGCGCGGATGCTCGGCGGCGTCGACCTGACCGAGCAGTCTCTGGCACATGCCCGACAGATGGTCACCTCCGCACAAGCCTGAGCCCGGCAGCCAGGCACAAAAAAGGCGGCCTTGGCCGCCTTTCTCATATGTCTGGATCAGTCTTTCTTGCGCACGTAGAGCACCAGATTGTGATCCACCAGCTCGTAGCCGTGACGCTTGACGATTTCTTTCTGCAACTTCTCGATCTCGGGATCGAAAAACTCGATGACGTCGCCGCTATCGACGCAGACCATGTGGTCGTGATGCCCGCCGTCGGCCAGCTCGAAGACGGCATGACCACCATCGAAGTTGTGCCGAACTACCAGACCGGCCGCCTCGAACTGGGTCAGCACGCGATAGACCGTCGCCAGACCGACATCCTCACCCGCTTCCATCAACGCCTTGTAGACGTCTTCGGCGCTCATGTGACGGCGATCGGTAGTGTCCAGCATCTGCAGGATCTTGACCCGCGGCAGAGTTACCTTGAGACCAGCTTTACGTAGTTCGCTATTTTCAACCATGGTTGGCTTTCTCGCTGCTGCTGTTTCGCAGCCTCCTTCAATACGGGTATGATCCGGGTTCTTTGCCCAGCCAAGATAGTGGAAGTCACCCACCGATGCAAAACACCAAGCTCATGCTGGCCAGCCTCTCCTTCGCAGGTCTGGTCGCACTCGCCGGTTGTTCATTCCCCGGGGTTTACAAGGTCGACATTCAACAGGGCAATGTCGTCACGCAGGACATGATAGACCAGTTGCGCCCCGGAATGACCCGCCAGCAGGTGCGGTTTATCATGGGCAACCCGCTGATCACCGACACCTTCCATGCCAACCGCTGGGACTACCTGTACAGCATCCAGCCGGGCGGCAGTCCGCGCCAGCAGGAGCGCGTCAGCCTGGTGTTCAATGCCAACGACCAGCTGGCGGGCCTGGCCGGCGACTTCATGCCCGGCGTAAGCCGCGATGAACAGATCCTTGGCCGCGACGCCCAGGCGCCTGACGCGGCTCCTGCCGCCCAGCCAAGTCAGCCTGAAGAGCGCCCTGCGCCTGGCTCGCTGCTGGAGCAGATTCAGCGTGAAGTGGATGAAGCGGAGCCGGTTCCGGTGCCGATTCCCGAACCGCTGGAAACCGAATAAAGAAACGCCCGGCTAGCCCGGGCGTTTTTGTTTCAGCATATTCAAGCGTCTTCGGCCTTGTTCTTTGCTGCCCGTGCGGCGCGCTGTTTGCGCACCTCTTTCGGGTCGGCAATCAGCGGCCGGTAGATCTCCACGCGCTCACCCTCCTCGAGCACGCGCTCATCGGGCTTGGGCACGGCCTTGCCGAAGATACCCAACGGAGCTGCGGCCAGATCGAGCCCTGGGAAGTGCGCATCCATTCCCGAACGCAAGGCCGCCTCGCGCACGGTGGTGCCCGCGGGCACGGTCATCTGCAGCAGCTTCTGCTTGTCGGCCAGGGCATAGACCACTTCGACCGCAATCGATTGCTTATCCATATAGCTGCTTCGCCCGCTCGCAGAAGGCATCGACCAAGGTATTGGCGGCCTGATTGAACAACGGCCCAAGGGTCGCCTTGACCAACGGCCCGGCGTAATCGAAGGTCAGATCCAGACTGATCTTGCAGGCCTTTTCCCCCAGCGCCTTGAATTCCCATATACCGTGAAGATGGCTGAACGGCCCCTCCTCCAGCGTCATCTCGATGCGCTTGCCGAGGTCGAGGGCGTTGCGCGTCATGAAGCGCTGGCTCAACCCGGCCTTCGCCACCGTCATGCTGGCGTGCATTTCGGTCTCGCTGCTGGAAAGCACCTCAGTCGCTGAACACCAGGGCAGGAACTGCGGGTAGCTGGCTACGTCGTTGACCATGTCGAACAGCGCCTGGGCCGGGTACGGCAGCAGCGCGGAACGTTGAATGTGCGTCGTCATGCGGACCTTCTACGTCGTCGTTTCATTGCGCGCCATCCAAAGGTTGGCGCAGCCAGCCCGCAACCGCGGCTTCCGGGCGACACCCGGGAAGCGGCTCAGCGCAAAGCGGGGCACATTGTCGGGGATTAACGGCTGCCCCTCAAGTTTCTGCCGCCAGCGCTCTTGCAGGCTGTCGCCAGCCGCAGCGGGACTCCCTATAATGCGGCCCCTATGGCCAAACAGAAGAAACAGTCCCCCGGGACCATCGCGCTGAACAAGAAAGCGCTACACGACTACTTCATCGAACAGAAATTCGAGGCGGGCCTCGTCCTGGCCGGCTGGGAAGTGAAGAGCATGCGCGCCGGCAAGGCTCAGCTGGTCGACAGCTACGTCCTGCTCAAGGATGGCGAAGCCTGGCTGATGGGTGCGCACATCACGCCGCTGACCAGCGCCAGCACACACGTCATTGCCGATCCGACCCGCACCCGCAAGCTGCTGCTGAACAAGCGCGAGCTGGGCAAGCTGTTCGGCGCCGTACAGCAGAAAGGCTACGCCTGCGTAGCGCTGTCGCTGTACTGGAAGAAGCACATGATCAAGTGCGAGATTGCCCTCGGCAAAGGCAAGAAGGAGTACGACAAGCGCCACACCGAGAAGGAACGCGATTCCGATCGGGAGATCCAGCGCGCGATGCGCACCAAGGGCAAGGACGACTGAGCCGCGCCCGTCGCATGGCCCGATAAGCCCACGCGGCAATACCCGAGCCGGCAGCCAGTGCCGGCTCAGCCCTCAACCTTCCTTCTGCATCCTTTCACCCTGCCGACGCTGCGCGCGCGCCAGCCGCTGGGCTTCCTGCTGACCTTCAGCCAGCACTTCCTGCACGTAATTGATATGGCGATGGATGACCTCCCGCGCCTCGGTCGCTCGCCTGGCCATGATCGCCTCGTACAACTCGCGATGCTGGCTCATCAGCATGTCCCGCGTTTCGTCACGCAGGGCGTACATGCCGCCGATATTGGTCACCACGTTGCGCTTGAGCAGGTCGAACAGGCCACGAATGGTATGCAGCAGCACCGCGTTGTGGCTGGCTTCGGCAATGGCGAGATGGAACTGGGCATCGGCTGCGCCCTCTTCCGCCCGGGAGACCTTGCCTTCCCGGGCGTAGCAGTCCTGCAATGCGGCAAAGGCTTCGGTGAGCCGCTTCCGATCCACCTCGGTCGCACGCAGCGCTGCGTAGTAGGCGCAGCTGCCCTCGAGCGTGTGGCGAAACTCCAATAAGTCGCGCTGCGCATCGCTGTTGTTTTCCAGCAGATGCAGCAACGGATCACTGAACGTCGAGCCCAGCGCCTCGGCGACGAACGTACCTCCGCCATGCCGGCTGACCAGCAGCCCCTTGGCGGCGAGCTTCTGAATCGCTTCGCGCAGCGAAGGCCGCGAAACACCAAAGCTTTCAGCCAGGGCGCGCTCCGCGGGCAGACGCTCACCCGCCTTGAGCGTGCCCTCGAGAATCATGGTTTCCAGCTGCGCGACGATATCGTCCGCTAGCCGCCGCTGCCGCACCATCCCCACGTCCATAGCCACCCCGAATGGTCATACCAATCCGAAAATGCTAGCCATGACCGCGCATCTGCACAAGGCCGGCTGTTGCGACCAAAGTCTATAGCTAGCTAATTGACGCCCCTATACGCAGCTCTTACGCTGGCCATTCACTTCTGTTAATTGGTATTACCACTTTACAGAGTGGTCTAAAAATAAGAGGACTCAGCATGAGATCTGCGCACAAAAACTACTCCACGGTCCGCTCAGGGCCCCATCTGAACCGAACCGCAGGGGAAGCCTGACATGTCCAACGGACTGCTCGCACTATTCGCCTTCACACCCATTCTGCTCGCAGCAATCATGCTGATCGGTCTGCGCTGGCCCGCCAGCCGCGCCATGCCGTTGGTCTTCCTGTTCACCGCAGCCATCGGGCTGTTCGTCTGGGACATGAGCGTCAACCGCATCATCGCCTCGACGCTGCAAGGTCTGGTGATCACCCTGGGCCTGCTGTGGATCATTTTCGGCGCAATCCTGCTGCTGAACACCCTCAAGCATTCCGGCGGCATCACCGCCATTCGTGCCGGTTTCACCACCATCAGCCCTGACCGCCGCATCCAGGCCATCATCATCGCCTGGCTGTTCGGTTGCTTCATCGAGGGCGCTTCCGGCTTTGGCACTCCGGCCGCCATCGCCGCACCGCTGCTGGTTGCGGTCGGCTTCCCGGCAATGGCTGCAGTCCTGCTCGGCATGCTGGTGCAAAGCACGCCGGTGTCTTTCGGCGCGGTCGGTACGCCGATCGTCGTGGGCATCAACAGCGGCCTGGATACCGCCACCATCGGCGCGCAACTGGTTGCGCAGGGGTCCAGCTGGAACGCCTACCTGCAGCAGATCACCAGCAGTGTGGCGATCACCCACGCCATCGTCGGCACAGTAATGCCGCTGGTCATGGTGCTGATGCTGACGCGCTTCTTCGGCAAGGAAAAAAGCTGGAAAGCCGGCTTCGAAGTGTTGCCGTTCGCGATCTTCGCCGGCCTGGCGTTCACCCTGCCCTACGCTGCCACCGGCATCTTCCTCGGTCCGGAATTCCCGTCGCTGCTCGGCGGTCTGGTAGGCCTGGCGATCGTCACCACCGCGGCTCGCTTCAACTTCCTGACGCCGAAGACCACCTGGGACTTCGCCGACGCCAAGGAATGGCCAGCTGAATGGCTGGGCACCATCGAAATGAAGCTGGACGAGATGGCCGCCCGCCCGATGAGCGCCTTCCGCGCCTGGCTGCCCTATGTACTGGTGGGCGCGCTGCTGGTGATCAGCCGCGTGTTCCCGCAGGTATCTGCCGCGCTGAAATCGGTATCCATCGCCTTTGCCAACATCCTTGGCGAAGCTGGCGTCAGCGCCGGGATCGAGCCGCTGTATCTGCCAGGCGGGATTCTGGTCGCAGTGGTGCTGATCACCTTCTTCCTGCACGGCATGCGCGCCTCGGAACTCAAGGCCGCCGTCAAAGAGTCCAGCAGCGTGCTGCTCAGCGCTGGCTTCGTACTGCTGTTCACCGTGCCGATGGTGCGCATCCTGATCAACTCGGGCGTCAACGGTGCCGAACTGGCCAGCATGCCGATCGTCATGGCGCGCTACGTCGCCGACAGCGTTGGCAGCATCTACCCGCTGCTGGCGCCGTCGGTGGGCGCTCTGGGTGCATTCCTCGCTGGCTCCAACACCGTCAGCAACATGATGTTCAGCCAGTTCCAGTTTGGCGTTGCGCAGTCGCTCGGAATTTCCGGCGCGATGGTAGTTGCCACCCAGGCTGTTGGCGCTGCGGCAGGCAACATGGTTGCGATCCACAACGTGGTTGCTGCTTCCGCCACCGTCGGCCTGCTCGGTCGCGAAGGCTCCACGCTGCGCAAGACCATATGGCCTACGCTGTACTACGTGCTGTTCACGGGGGTGATCGGCCTGATCGCCATCTACGTGCTAGGCGTGACCGACCCACTGGTCGGAGTGTAAGAAACAGGAATCGTGCCCCCGCTTGGGGGCACGGTTGCATTCCAGAAACCGCACCTGACAGGCGCATTGAAAAACGTAGGCGAGGCTGCTTTTAACGACGTCTTGCCAACGCAGATAGTTTTTCAAAAGCCTGTTTGCGGATAACCGGGCTAACCCGGAGACCAAGCCGATGAGCGAACTCTTCTACGATGCTGCGCCGAACGCTACCCGCGTCGCGCCGCCGCTGCCAAAGCCGCGCGAATACCCCGCCAAGCCGAGCCAGGTTTATCTGTTCGGTACCTGCGTGGTCGACCTGTTCTATCCCGAGGCTGGCCTGGATGCCATCCGCCTGCTCGAGCGCGAAGGATTGACCGTGCACTTCCCGCAGGGTCAGACCTGCTGCGGCCAGCCTGCCTACACCAGCGGCTACACCGACGAGGCACGCAACGTCGCACGGGCGCAACTGAATCTGTTCGCCAACGACTGGCCCGTGGTCGTCCCGTCCGGTTCCTGCGCCGGGATGCTGCGCCACCATTATCTGGACCTGTTCAAGGACGAGCCCGCCACGCTGAAGAAGGCGCAAGCGCTGGCCGAGCGCACCTTCGAGCTGGCCGAGTTCCTGCTCAACGTCTGCAAGGTCGAATTCAAGGACGCCGGCACGCCGACCAAGGTTGCCCTGCATACCTCCTGCTCGGCCCGCCGCGAGATGAACACCCACCTGCACGGCCGCGCCCTGCTTGCACAGCTGGGCCAGGTCGAGCGCGTCGAGCATGACCACGAAAGCGAATGCTGCGGCTTCGGCGGCACCTTCAGCGTACGCATGCCCGACATCTCCGGCGCCATGGTGCTGGACAAGACCCGCGCACTGAAGGAATCCGGCGCGCATCAGGTGATCAGCGCCGACTGCGGCTGTCTGATGAACATCAACGGTTCGCTGGAGAAGCAGCGTGAAGCCCTGCGCGGTCAGCATCTGGCGACCTTCCTCTGGCAACGCACCGGAGGTGCCCGATGAACGCCGAACAGCGTATCCCCGCGATACAGATCGAGAACGCCGGTGACCCGGATTTCCGCGCCCGTGCCCGCAAGTCTCTGAAGGACGACCAGCTGCGACGCAACTTCCGCACTGCCATGGACTCGCTGATGACCAAGCGCGCCGTGGCCTTCAGCGATGCCGACGAACGCGAGCGGCTGCGCGAGATGGGCAACCGTATCCGCGCCCGCGCACTGTCCAAGCTGCCCGAACTGCTCGAGCGACTGGAAACCAACCTGACCCGCAATGGTGTGAAAGTGCACTGGGCGGAGACGGTTGAAGAGGCGAACAACATCGTCCTCGAGATCGCCCGCGCCCACGAGGCGAAGCAGGTGATCAAGGGCAAATCGATGGTCAGCGAAGAGATGGAGATGAACCATTTCCTCGAAGGCCATGGCATCGAATGCCTGGAATCGGACATGGGCGAGTACATCGTCCAGCTCGACCACGAAAAGCCTTCCCATATCATCATGCCGGCAATCCACAAGAACGCCGGCCAGGTCGCGTCCCTGTTCCACGAGAAACTCGGCGTGGAGTACACCAAGGACGTCGACCAACTCATTCAGATCGGCCGCCGCACCCTGCGCCAGAAGTTCTTCGAGGCCGATATCGGCGTCTCCGGCGTGAACTTCGCGGTGGCTGAAACCGGCACCCTGCTGCTGGTCGAAAACGAGGGCAACGGGCGCATGTCCACCGGTGTGCCGCCGGTACATATCGCCGTTACCGGGATCGAAAAGGTCGTGGAGAACCTGCGCGACGTGGTCCCGCTGCTCTCGCTGCTGACCCGCTCGGCGCTCGGCCAGCCGATCACCACCTACGTCAACATGATCTCCAGCCCGCGCAAGGCCGACGAGCTCGACGGCCCGCAGGAAGTGCACCTGATCTTGCTGGACAACGGCCGCAGCCAGGCCTTCGCCGACAGCGAGCTGCGCCAGACGCTCAACTGCATCCGCTGCGGCGCCTGCATGAACCATTGCCCGGTGTACACCCGCGTCGGCGGCCACACCTACGGTGAGGTCTACCCCGGTCCGATCGGCAAGATCATCACCCCGCACATGGTCGGCCTGGACAAGGTACCGGATCACCCCAGCGCCTCATCGCTGTGCGGCGCCTGCGGCGAAGTTTGCCCGGTGAAGATCCCGATTCCGTCCATCCTGCGCCGCCTGCGTGAGGAGAACATCAAGGCACCGGACGATCCGCACAAGGTCATGCGCGGCCAGGGCAGCAAATACTCGAAGAAAGAACGACTGATGTGGGCCGGCTGGCGCATGCTCAACACCAGCCCGACGCTGTACCGCGTGTTCGGCTTCTTCGCCACCCGTCTGCGCGGCCTGACGCCATCGAACATCGGCCCCTGGACGCAGAACCACAGCGCACCGAAACCTGCCGCCCGCTCGCTGCACGAGCTGGCCCGCGAGCACCTGGAGGGCAAGCGATGAGCGCCAAGGCCAATATCCTCGCCAAGCTGAAAAAGAGCCTGGAAGGCACCACGCCAATCGTCGATGACTACGACGTATCGCTGGTCACCCAGCCCTGGAGCTACGCGCCCGAGCAGCGTATCGCCCGGCTGCGCCAGCTGATGGAAGCGGTGCACACCGAGATTCACCTGACCACGGACGCCGGTTGGCCCGCCCTGCTCGAGCAGCTGCTGCACGACCGCCAGCTGCCGAGCCTGCTGATCGCCCCGACCACGCCGTACGGCCAGCGCTTCACCGCGCATTGCGCCGGCCGTGAAGGCCTGCCGACGCTGAAGGCCTACGACCGCCCGGTCGAGGACTGGAAGGACGAGCTGTTCAACGACACCCCGGCGAGCCTCACCGGCACCCTCGGCGCCATCGCCTCCACCGGCAGCCTGATCATGTGGCCGACCCGCGAGGAGCCGCGCCTGATGAGCCTGGTGCCGCCGGTGCATTTCGCCATCCTCAAGGCCAGCGAAATCCACGACAACTTCTACGAAATTCAGCAGAAGTTCCAGTGGGCCGCCGGCATGCCAACCAATGCGCTGCTGGTCTCCGGCCCGTCGAAAACCGCCGACATCGAGCAGGTGCTGGCCTACGGCGCCCACGGCCCGAAGGATCTGATCCTGCTGATCCTGGAGGACGCATGAACGCGGCCGCGCAACTCGAACGCGCGCCTTTGCCAGCCGCATTCCTCCGCGAAGTCGAACACCTGATCCCGGTCGAGCGGCGCTTCGACGACCCACTCTCCACCCTCGCCTTCGGCACCGACGCAAGCTTCTACCGACTGATTCCCAAGCTGGTGGTGCGCGTGGAATCCGAAGCCGAGGTGATCGCGCTGCTCAAGCTGGCCCATGCGGAAGACGTCCCGGTGACCTTCCGCGCCGCCGGCACCAGCCTTTCCGGCCAAGCGATCAGCGACTCGGTGCTGATCGTGCTCGGCGACAACTGGAACGGCCGCGAGATTCGCAACGGCGGCGAGCAGATCCGCCTGCAGCCCGGCGTCATCGGCGCCAATGCCAACGCCGTGCTCGCACCTTTCCAGCGCAAGATCGGCCCTGATCCGGCCTCGATCAATGCCGCCAAGATCGGCGGCATCGTCGCCAACAATTCCAGCGGCATGTGCTGCGGCACGGCGCAGAACACCTACAAGACCCTCGCCGGGCTGCGCGTCGTGCTGGCCGACGGCACCGTGGTCGACAGCGAAGATGCCGCCAGCGTTGCCGCGTTCCGCAACAGCCACGCCGCGCTGCTTGAGCAGCTGGCCGAGCTGGGCCGCGAAACCCGCGCCAATACCGAACTGGCGGCGAAGATCCGCCACAAGTACCGGCTGAAGAACACCACCGGTTTCTCGCTCAATGCGCTGGTCGACTACGACGAGCCGCTGGATATCCTCAACCACCTGATGGTCGGCTCCGAAGGAACGCTGGGCTTTATCAGCGCGGTGACCTACGACACCGTACCGGACCACCCGCACAAGGCCAGCGCGCTGGTGGTGTTCCCCGATGTGGAAACCTGCTGCCTCGCCGTGCCGGTACTCAAGCAGCAACCGGTGTCCGCGGTGGAGCTGCTCGACCGCCGCAGCCTGCGCTCGGTCGAGCACAAGGCCGGCATGCCCGAGTGGGTGAAGGAACTGTCGCCGACCGCCTGCGCACTCCTGATCGAATCACGCGCCGCCAGTCAGTCGCTGCTGCACGAGCAGATCAACCTGATCATGACTTCCATCGCGCATTTCCCGGTGGAAAAGCAGGTCGACTTCAGCGAAGACCCGGTGATCTACAACCAGCTATGGAAGATCCGCAAGGACACCTTCCCAGCGGTCGGCGCCGTGCGCCAGACCGGCACCACGGTGATCATCGAGGACGTGACCTTCTCGGTCGAGCGCCTGGCCGAGGGCGTCAACCGGCTGATCGAATTGCTCGACAAGCACCGCTACGACGAGGCGATCCTCTTCGGCCACGCGCTGGAAGGCAATCTGCACTTCGTCTTCACCCAGGGCTTCGATGATCCGGCGCAGGTCGCCCGTTACGAAGCCTTCATGGGCGAAGTGGCGCAGCTGGTCGCCGTCGAATTCGGCGGTGCGCTCAAGGCTGAACACGGCACTGGGCGCAATATGGCGCCCTTCGTTGAGCTGGAATGGGGCAGCGAAGCCTACGCGCTGATGTGGAAGATCAAGCGCCTGCTCGACCCCACCGGCATCCTCAATCCGGACGTGGTGCTCTCCGAAGACCCGGACATCCACCTGAAGAACCTCAAGCCGATGCCCGCCGCCGACGAGATCGTCGACAAGTGCATCGAGTGCGGTTTCTGTGAGCCGGTCTGCCCATCCAACGGGCTGACCCTCACCCCACGCCAGCGCATCGTCATCTGGCGCGACATCCAGGCCCGTAAGCGCGCCGGCGTCGACACCACGGAAATCGAGCGCCTCTACCATTACCACGGCGTCGAAACCTGCGCCGCCACCGGCCTCTGCGCCCAGCGCTGCCCGGTCGGCATCAACACTGGCGATCTGGTGCGCAAGCTGCGCGGGCGTGAAGCGAGCAAAACCGGAACCGCCAACTGGCTGGCCGATCACTTCTCCACGGCCGTGCAGGGCACTCGCTTCATGCTGCATGCCGCCAACGGCGCGCATATCATCCTCGGCACCAAGCGTCTGGCCAAGCTGTCCGCCACCATGACCAACGCCAGCAAGGGTCGCGTCCCGCAATGGACTCCGGCGATGCCGCAACCCCTGCAGCGCCTGCACCTGCCCCAGCCTGCCGTTCAGGACGAGCGCCCGCGGGTGGTCTATCTGGCTGCCTGCGTTTCCCGTTCCATGGCGCCGGCGGCACGCGATCAGGAACAGGAGCCGCTGCTCGACAAGACCCGCAGCCTGCTGGAAAAGGCCGGCTACCAGGTGATCTTCCCCGAGCAGCTGAACGATCTGTGCTGCGGCCAGCCGTTTGCTTCCAAGGGTTACGCCGAACAGGGCGAGCGTAAGCGTCAGGAAATGCTCGACGCGCTGCTCAAGGCCAGCCGCGGCGGGCTCGACCCAATCTACTGCGATACCAGCCCCTGCACGCTCCGCCTGGTCCAGGGCCTGACCGATCAGCGCCTCGACCTGTACGATCCGGTGCGCTTCATCCGCACGCACCTGCTCGACAAGCTGGACTTCGTCCCGCAGGAAAAGGCGATCGCCGTGCACGTTACCTGCAGCACCCAGCACCTTGGGGAAGCACAGGCACTGATCGATATCGCTCGTCGCTGCGCCAGGGAAGTCGTGGTGCCCGAAGGCATTCATTGCTGCGGTTTCGCCGGAGACAAAGGCTTCACCACCCCGGAGCTCAACGGTCACGCCCTGCGCAGCCTGAAGGATGAGGTGCAAATCTGCGATGAAGGCATATCCACCAGCCGCACCTGCGAGATCGGCCTGTCCCGTCATGGCCAGATCGACTACCACGGACTGGTCTATCTGGTAGACCGCGTCACGCGCAGCAAAACAGCGGCCCAGCCGCTCTAAACCGCGCACCAAGGACCCGCTCAAGAGAGCGGGGCCGCTTCGTTTGTGTCGCTTCGATGAACGCTCACGCGCAACAGCAGTCGGATTTTTAGAGCCCGTGACGGGTTCGATTCGACTCGGCGCCGCCGTTTCAGTTGGTATCTGGCAGGCCCGGGAAGTCCATAAGACTGGAGGACCCACAATGAAAGTTCATGCACTGCTCGCATCCGCGGTACTGATCGCCAGCCCGGCCGTCTTCGCCCAAGACGACCTGTGCCAGCTCAACCTGCAGGAAATCGACGACAACATGGCCACCAACACCGCCACCTTGGGTGAGCCGGCCAAGAGCCAAGTCGACGAGTACGTTAAACAGGCCCGCCAAGCCCAGCAATCGGGCGACACCGAAGCTTGCATCGCGCACTCCACCAAGGCACTGCAAGAGCTGAAAGGCCCAGGCAGCACCGGTAGCGGCGGCACCAGCGGCTCCGGTTCCGGCGCCGGCAACTAAGCCAGGCCGGCGGGATCGTGCGAACGATCCTGCCGCAGCCGAGCTGTACATTTTGTAACCAGCATGGCTACAAACTGATCGACAGCGCAGAGAGATCGCCGTACACTCGCGCCCAGCACCACAAGCGTCACCAGGGGCCGATTAGGATTCGACGCCGGTAACAAAACTTGAGGGGCATGCCGAGTTGGTAACAGAACTCGTAAATAAACTGTTGCAAACTTATAGTTGCCAACGACGACAACTACGAAGGGTACGCGCTAGCCGCCTAACCTTCATCTGGTAGCTTCGGCTCCAGCGGTCACTAGGGGATGCCTGTAAACCCGAAATGACTGTCAGACAGAACAGGATCGCCGCCAAGTTCGCTGTAGACGTAACGGCTAAAACTCATACAGCTCGCTCCAAGCACCCTGCCAATCGGGCGGCGCGGAGTTAACTCAGTAGATCTGGCTAAGCATGTAGAACCGATAGCGGAGAGCTGGCGGACGGGGGTTCAAATCCCCCCGGCTCCACCAATTCAACACTGAAACCCGTCTAGAACGCGGGTTTCAGCCCAGATTTGATGGCATTGGATTACTCACAGTCCGTCTGTGAATCCAAAAGGTATGCCATCATGTCCAAGCGCCAAAGCAAAACGGGTGTCCCCCACCTGGTCTATCAAGCCAACACTGGCTTCCAGTACTACCTCACATTCCCTAAGCATTTCGCGGCCAACCCGAAACTGCCTGCGCAAATCCGGTGGTCGCTCAGCCACGACGAAGCCCTGGCCCGCGATCTCGCTAAGTACCTGAATGCTTCTTTCGAGCAGTTCCTTGCCAAGGCAACCGAGCACTATGTCGAGCTCTTTTCTGACCGCCTGCTGGTTGACCTCCAAAGGTTTCACTTAGCGGTAGCGGAAGCACTCAAATTCGCCGACCGGGTTTGGAAAGTCCGTCCGTCGCCCATGAAGCTCGCGAACCAAGACCTTTCGGTCGCCGACGCTCGCATGATGAAAGAGAGTGCCGAGCGTGTAGTGCTCTATAGCCACGAGCCAGGGGGCGAAATTTTCTTCGCACTGACACCAACGCCCGCACTGGTAAAAGCGCTTGGCGTTGGGTTCGTACGCTTCGACTGGCCGCTCGGAACCTGCAATCACAACGTCGCCAGCGACGCTGCCCGGTACATTTACGCCGCCCTTGATGTGCTTGAGACTGTCCCACCCTCTCCAGGTCGCTACTCGAAAGAATCTCCTGCGTTTGCAGCGATGACGCTTTATGAATACCTGTGCCATGCCCGCCCAGACCAGGGTCGGAATCTCATGCACATCCCCCCAGCACTACCGCAATCTCGGCAAGCTTTGCATTTTCATCTTCAGCAAGCCAACGCGATGCATCTGAAGCTCCGCATCATTGATCGAGCGCTCTTGGTGCAGGAGGGATCGGGGCTTTATGTGATGCTTATCGAACTCGATCCGCTGTGCATGAAAGCGCATCTGAGAGAAAAGAAAAGCTTTCGGGTTGAGCTGCTCACTAGCTCCATCATCATTGCGGTCCTCATGCTGACGTATACGCTGCAGAAGGTTGATAAGGTGCTGTTGCGTTACTTTCAGGAAGACGATCACCAAGATCCTTACGCCCAAGCCATGCAGGAAATCGGTGACCTGGTTCGGCGGATGTTGGGTTCTGCTGCAACCGCCGAGCCTATGCAGACGATTCCGGAGCTGAACTCGCCGACAGATGCTGTGGCACCGCCACAGGATCCAGGCACGCTCGCGTTGCTGAATGCGCTCGGGAGCGTTCTGCCCGACGCGCAGAAAGCCAAGCTTGAAACCCTCTTTACGCAACCCTCCGTCAACGATCGCATTGTCTCGCCGGCGCGTGGTTCAAACGCAGGGTTGAGCCTCGCAGCTTTGGTAAAGGAATACGAAGAACGGCAAATTCGTGAAGGCGCCTGGGCTAACCCGCGGACTCGCATTACCGCAAAGGCCCGCCTGGAAGGCCTGTGCGAGCTGCTTGGCGGGCACCGGCAAGTCGAGACGCTGACTCGCGCTGAATTCAACACGCTACGCGATCATCTGCGTAGCTATCCGAAGAACCGGCATCGCCTCCGTGCCACGCGTAACCAGCCGCTAAGTAAGATCATTAGCGACGGTAAGTTCGAGCCAATCAACCCTCGCACTGCGAAAAAGTTTTTTGAGCTGGCAAGGGCCCTTGTCACCTACGCTCATGATCAGGGTTACATCACCGAAAATATCGCGGCCGGATTGGCATTCAGCACCAAAGGAGCCGAGGCGCCGAGGAAGCGCACGTATAGCCCAAGCCAGATCGAGAAACTTCTTCACGGTCCGGCCTACACACTGACCACGCCGCCGCGCTGGCGCTTGGATGACTACAAGTTTTGGCTGCCGCTGCTTGGCCTTTTTACAGGCGCAAGGCTAAGTGAGCTGTGCCAGCTACGGCTCGAAGACATTCGGCAAGAACTCGGCGTCTGGCTCATCAGCATCAATCGAAGCGGGTCGAAACAGCTGAAGACGTCCGATTCGGAAAGGTTGGTGCCGATTCACCGGCAGCTTATCGAGTCGGGCTTCCTGGAGTTTCATCAAGCACGCCTGGAAGCTGTCGAGCGAGACGGCAAGGCTCCGCTTTTCGACAATATTCGGGTATACGGCGACCTTTCTCCCGGGCATGTTGCGAGCCGTTGGTTTCTCGGCTCAAGCCAGATTAGCCGGGGTTACCTTGGGCTTTGCGGCCTGGGAGATGACGGCCTGACGTACCACGGTCTGCGCCACACCTTTATCAATCAATTTCGCAGACAGAACCTTGACCTGGCGAAAGCCAAAGCGCTTGTAGGCCACTCGGATAAAAGTACCACCGGTGGGTACGGCGACTGCTATCCGTCTGACGTGCTCAAAGACGAGCTCGACAAGCTCGATTTCGGGCTAGGGCTGGGACACATCCATTACCGGCACTATCAAGAGTTACGAGAACGCCAGGGCGTTTTCAATGTCGGTCGCCCGGTTGGCACCCCCTTCCCCAGCGTGCGGGTTGCTAAGCGACACTGGAAAACGTACGCATAATATTCAGCTAATAAAAGGTAGGGGCTCGCTCTTACCTTTTGCTCATCTTGCGATTATTGACAAGTTGTCAATAAAAACTATCGCATGGTAAATCCTAATAGATTATCTTGACTGTTTATCCATCCAGTAATAATCTCAAGCCTCACCCACTGTGAGGTATATATGAATGTAACTGCCCCCCTCTCCATTCCTTTTTACAAAGGCCTGAGTCTTATCGTCGAACCCGGCCATGAAGAACACTTGCGAATCGCGTTGGCAAACATTTCAGCGATTACGGATGCGATAAACCGCTTTCAGTCTTCTCCTTTGCTTACCGAGTTCATGGACATAACGCTGTCCCGCTTTCTGCGAGAAAACAATTACGCAGGGAAATCCGAGCACATGCTTCGAGCGCGGATGGAGAAACTAAAAATCGCTCTGACGCAAGATAATCCTACCCGCCGAGTTGCTGAGCTTGATCGGGCCGACGTACAGCGTCTGAAGGATCAGCTACCGTCGTTACTCAAGCAGAACGCTGCGTCGGGTAGCAAAGGCGCAAACCTCACGACCTACTATCAGTTGTTCAATCGAATGCTGGACGAAGCACTTGAGAGCAAGCTGATTACCGAGGCGATCAAAGTCGCGACCTGCAATACAAAACACGCCGAAATCACCAAGCCATTTCTGGATAGCAATCTGAATCAGATGTTCTCAGGCTGGCCCTACAGAAAGTATCTCGCAGGCGACCTGCCGAAAATCAACCAGGACGCCAAGCCCTATCGGTTTTGGTTGCTCCCGCTTGGGCTCTATACCGGCGCGCGGCTTAACGAGCTCTGCCAGCTACGTGTGCATGATGTGATCCAGGATGTCCACGGCGTAGACCTTATCGATATCAACGATAATGGCTACAACAAGTCGTTGAAGACGGGGCCGTCGGCTCGGCAGATTCCAATCTGCTCGAAGCTAGTGGAGATGGGCTTTCTAAATTTCGTAGAAGAACGGCGCCAGGCCGATGGCAATGACGCTCTGCTTTTCAACGAGCTGAGCTTCGATCCAAAGCACCTATACTCCCGCGACCCAAGTCGGTTTTTCTGCGGGCCGTGCACGGGTACAGGATACATCGGTCAGCACTGTCCGCCGGCGGTTAATGGCGGGCTCAATTTTAAAAGTCTCCGTCGCTCGTTTGCCGTTCGGCTGGAACGGTCAGGCATATCTCCATCCACGATCGCCTATCTGCTCGGCCATGAGGGTGGTGCACCAGAAGTCACAGCAGACCATTACCTGGAGCAGCCACTGAGTCTGAGATTACTGGAGCAGATGGAACGGGGACTGACATACAACGCACAGACCGAGCAGATCCGCTGGGAGCATTTTAAAAAGCTGCTCGCAAACCAAGCCGGACGCGGAAAGCGAGGAAGGAGAACTAAGCAAAAGCCTTGCTAGCGCGTAGCGTTCAAAACAATCATCGCCTGGAGATGATTATGAGACAGGATGAATAAAAGGCCGCAGCCAATCTGCGGCCTTTTTCGTTCTGAACACAACAGGAAAGAAACCGAATTTTCACGCAACTCCGGGCATCGCTTGCGGCGACGGTTGGCACGCCCTATCGCTGAGCACAGTCCACCATCGAAGAACTTGCATCCGCTGCGACGAGAATTCCGTGACAGTCGGCTGCTGCCACACAAATTTCAGTTGAAGCGTGGGCGCTTTGGCATCAGACCGGACACCGCTTCATAACGCCACTGTGACAGACACACGGCACGGTCACCCGGCGCATCGACACTCACTAACTGCCGCAAGCCCTACGAGTGACACGGCGAGACTGCAGCACTCGAGTCATGTGACATGGCGGTCGTAAGACAAGTGTGCCGCAGTGATCGGGCTTATGATTGAGGCCGGGGCGGCAGCGCCCGCGAATGGCGCAGCTCACGTCTGTGCACAATCGCCATTTCGGCCAGGCAACGCCTGGCGGCTATGATTTGACAACAAAATTGCGGGGGCATACTTGAAGCAGCGAAGCGTTCCTTCAAGTATGCCCCCGCGCCCCATACTTGAAACCTTCAAGTATGGGGCAGTTGAGCATTTTGGGCGTTTGCAGGTAAGCGAAACGAATGTGGAGCGAGACCGAGCAATAAGACCAAAATGATCAACTGCCTTCGCGAAGCGGCTGCCATTGTTGTCAAAAAAGGCAGCTTTCTTCATTTGCCGCAGGTAAATGGCTAGCTCCAATTTCGATGCTATGCATGGCTACCTCTGCTAAAGCAGAAGAAGCCTGCTCACGTCCGCTTCCTCTACGGGATGCGCGACGTTTCTATGCAACGGCCGCCGCTTGGTCACCTCCCATTTTGCTAACCCACCACTTCATATGTCAGGAAGTACGCACCTCTCTGGCTGACAAACACTCCGCAGCGCCATCCCTGTACCAGCCTTCTCGATGACTGAATTACTCACGAAATCGGTCGGTCCTTAGTTTTCTCCCTCCGTGCCCAAGCGGTAGACTGAGACACACAAAGCAGTTTCGTTCTCCGAAGGTTACCCATGTCCAAACTCGCCGAATTCAAAGCTCTAGAAGCCCAGCTCGCAGCCCAGCTCAAGCAGCTTGATGCTCTTAAGAATGACGACAAACTCAAGCGCGAAATCGAGTTCGAGGAAAAACTCCGCAATTTGATGGGGCAATATGACGTAGGCCTGCGCGAAATTATTTCAATATTGGATCCGCAGCCCAGCCGCACCAGCATCAGCGCCACCCCGACGTCTCAAGCGCCTCGTCGGCAGCGCCAAGTTAAGGTTTACAAAAACCCAGAAACTGGAGAGGTGGTAGAGACGAAGGGTGGCAATCATAAGATTTTGAAAGCTTGGAAAGAAAAGCACGGCGCCGAAAAGGTAGAGGGTTGGCTTCAGTAAGCTATCCGACCAACACAAGAGCCAGGCACTGCCTGGCTTTTTCTTTACGCTTTCAGCGGTCAACGGATGCAAGCGATCGCACTACAACCAGTACCTGGAATTCATCGGTCCTCGCATGCACTCGCCTAGTTGCACCGCACCACCCACAACTGATCCAGCCTGGTCGTGAAACTTTGGCTCATCATCTCCCGTCGCATGCCCCAGTCCGGCGCGGTGGTTACGCGGCCGGGCCGGAGGGTATTGCGGCCCCACTTGGCGTTGATTGCATCGAGCACGCCCATAACGCGCTCCGACGCGGCGGGCTGGGTTTGGGCGAATAGATCGTCGGTGTACTCGCCACGCTGGCACAGATCCATCAGCAGGACCTCAGCCTTGCTGAACGAAAAGCCCTCGCGATAGATGTGCTCCAAACCGGCGATCGCCGCCCGGGTGATGTATCGGGTGTCGTCGGTGGGATACGGCAGCTCACACACCACGCCTTTTGCGAACTTGGGCTCGTCGGAATTGAACATGCCGGTACGGATGCTGATTCGGACGCGCTTGCACATGGACTGCTGTGCCCTCAGCTTCTCGCTGGCCCGGGCGGCGTATGCCGCCACTGCCTCCTTGATTGGCTCCAGCTCGCGCAGGCGCTTGCCGAACATCCGCGAGCAGCAGATCTCCTGTTTGGGTGACGCGACGTCCTCCAGATTGAGGCACGGCGTCCCGCGCAGTTCGCGAGAAGTTTTCTCGATAACAACGCTGAATTTTTTGCGCAGGGTCCAAGCATCCGCGCTGGCTAGATCCCAAGCAGTACGTATGCCCATCCTGTTCAGGTGCTCGGTCATCCGGCGTCCGACACCCCATACATCGCCGACTTCAGTCACGCGCAGTACCTTGTCGCGCCGCACCGGGTCGAGAAGGTCCACTACCCCACCCGTCTGTTTCTGCCAGCGCTTCGCTGAATGGTTCGCTAGCTTGGCGAGCGTCTTGGTCCCCCCAATGCCCACCCCGACCGGGATACCTGTGCTGCGCAGTACCTCAGCGCGGATCCGCCTGCCGAGCACTTCGACGTCTGGCACACCGGTAAGGTCGGCAAACGACTCGTCGATTGAGTACACCTCAACCGCAGGCACCAGGCTCTCGATGACCGTCATGACGCGCTCGCTCATGTCGCCGTACAGCGCGTAATTGCTGGAAAACACCACAACGCCCCAACGCTCCAGGTCGCGCCGGATCTGAAAATACGGCACGCCCATTTTGATACCGAGCTGCTTTGCCTCGGCCGAGCGCGCGATCACGCAGCCGTCATTGTTCGAAAGCACGACGATAGGCGTACGGCGCAAGTCTGGTCGAAAGACACGCTCGCAGCTGGCGTAGAACGAGTTGCAATCAATGAGGGCGATGGCCCGCTCAGTACTTGCCATGGATTCGGATGCTGTATGACACCACGCCCCATACGTAGAGTTCTTCGCTTTCGAGGAGGTACCGCGGCGGGAACTTCGGATTAGCCGAGCGCAGAATGACCTGGCTGCCGGCTCGGTCGAAAATCTTGACCAGAGGCTCGTTATTCAGCGCTGCGATGATCACCTCCCCTTTTTCTGCCTCCCGTCCCCGGTCGATGATCAGAATGTCTCGGTCGAAAATGCCGACCTGGATCATGCTCTCCCCGTCTGCGCGCGCCAGGTAGGTATGCGGAGCTCGGATGTTCATCAGCTCGTCGAGCGAGATGCTCCCCTCCATGTGGTCC
>VMRT01000032.1 GCA_007713455.1 Pseudomonas sp. | reverse complement strand
GCTCCCAGGTCTTGCCTTCGCTGGCGCCGGCGCCACGGTCGACGTTGTCACCGGAGACGTAGCGGGTCATCAGGCTCAGCCCGGGAATGCCCATGGCGGCGAAGTCGTAGTCGTAGCGGACCTGCCAGGAGCGTTCGTCCTGGTTACCGAAATCGTTGATCTGCAGCAGGTTGATCAACGCGTTATCGCCACCGGCGACGTAGGCGAAACCTGTATCGCCGCTCATGTGCTGGTAACCGCCGGTGAAGGCATGAGCGCCATGCTTGTAGGTGAGCAGCGCGCCGAAGGCGTCGTTGTCGACGTTGCTGCCGCCATCGTCGGTGGAGCGCACATAGCGCAGGTCGGTCTTGAAGCTCTGCGACTCGCCGATCGGCAGCACATGGACCAGGCTGAGGTTGTGCTGGTCGTAGATGCCGTCCAGCCCACCGTAGTAGTAGCTGGTGGCCAATTGTGGCGACCAGTCGTAGCGCCCGCCGGCGAAGAGGAACTCGTCGCTGGTGGTGCCGCCGCTGCCAAAGGTGATGTTGCGCAGCCCGCCATTGAACACCGTCATCTCTTCGTAGTTTGAAGAGTCGCGGTAGCTCGTGCGATCCAGCATGCCGAGATCCAGCGTGAGGCCTTCGACGTCCTTGCTCTGCAGCCAGGCGCCGCGATAGATGTTCGGCAGCAGGCGGCTGTCGTTGCGCATCAGCACCGGAATCACCGGTTGCAGGGTCCCCACGTGCAGCGTGGTGGCGGACAGCTTGGCCTTCGCCGTCAGGCCTGCCGTGCCGTAGTCGTCCGCCGGTTCACCGGAAGCCGAGCGTGGCAGGAGGCCAGTGCCGCCGCGACCGGAGCCGGAGTCGAGCTTGACGCCGAGCAGGCCGATGGCATCCAGACCGAAGCCGACCGGTCCTTCGGTGTAGCCGGATTCCATTTTCAGGATGAAGCCCTGGGCCCACTCCTCGGCCTTGGACTGAGTGGCGCCCGATTGGCGGAAGTCGCGGTTCATATAAAAGTTGCGCAGTTCGACAGCGGCCTTGCTGTCTTCGATGAAAGCGGCCGAGGCCACGTTCGATGCACCGAGGGCGATGGCCGCGATGCTGGCGGACAGGACGGTTCGGCTTGCTGGTTTCAGTTGCATAGCTTTCTCTCTTGTTGTTGTGATCGTTGATGCAGCTGTTGAGCCCGACTGCGAACTGCCCGGGCTCGGATTACCACCTCATGCGGTAATGCGGTGCTCGCGCTCAGCGCGCGGTGCTTCTGGGCACGCGGCCCAGCAGATAGAACTCGTCGTTGGGCGGGGTGCGTGCCATGGACACCAGGCGGTTGGAGAGGCCGAACAGCCCGGCGATGGCGCCGATGTCCCAGATGTCGTCGAGGCTGAAACCCTGGGCTTCCAGCCGCGCTTGCCAGGCGTCGTCCAGCACGCCGCGCTCAGCGGCCAGATGCGCCGCAAAATCGAGCATGGTGCGCTGGCGTTCGGAAATCGGCGCGGTGCGGTAATTGACGGCGATCTGGTCGGCCAGCTGCGCGTCCTTGGCGAGGATGCGCAGGATCGCGCCATGGGCGACCACGCAATACAGGCAGCCGTGATCGGCGCTGACCGCCACCACGATCATCTCCTTCTCGGCCTGGGTCAGGCTGTCGGCTTCGCGCTCCATCAGCGCATCGTGATAGGCGAAGAAGGCACGGAACTCTGCCGGCCGATGGGCCAGCATGAGAAACACGTTGGGAATGAAACCGGCCTTTTCCTGCACGGCGAGAATCCGTTCGCGCAGGTCGGCAGGCAGTGCGTCGAGGCTATCGGGCAACGGAAAACGGCTGATCGACTGAGCAATAGGCAGCGCCATGGAAAGCTCCTTTTCAGATTAGCGAGTGGCCGGCCGGGCGAACCCGGCCGGTGCCGGTCAGTGCTGTTCGCTGATGCCCAGCTCGACCACGCTGATCTCGCGCATGCGGAACTTCTGCACCTTGCCGCTGATGGTCATCGGGAAGTCGTCGACGAACCGGATGTGCCGCGGCGTCTTGAAGTGGGCAATGCGGCCCTTGCAGAACTCGCGCAGCGCCTCGGCCTCGACCTGATGGCCGGGGTGCAGCTTGACCCAGGCGACGATCTCCTCGCCGAACTTGCTGTCCGGCACGCCGATCACCTGCACGTCGGCGACCGCCGGGTGGGTGAAAAGAAATTCCTCGATCTCGCGCGGGTACACGTTCTCGCCGCCGCGGATGATCATGTCCTTGTTGCGGCCGACGATCTTGATGTAACCCTCATCGTCCATTACCGCGAGGTCACCGGTGTGCATCCAGCGGGCGCCGTCGATGGCCTCGCGGGTGGCGTCCGGGTTGTTCCAGTAGCCGAGCATCACGCTGTAGCCGCGGGTGCACAGTTCGCCGATCTGCCCGCGCGGCACCACCGCGCCGTGCTCGTCGACGATCTTGCTTTCCAGATGCGGCTGGGTGCGGCCGACGCTGGTGACGCGGCGTTCCAGGTCGTCATCGGCGCTGGTCTGGGTGGAGACCGGGCTGGTTTCGGTCATGCCGTAGGCGATCTGCATTTCGGCCAGGTGCATGTCGTCGATGACGCGCTTCATCACTTCGATCGGGCAGGTGGAGCCGGCCATGATGCCGGTGCGCAGGCTGCTCAGGTCCAGCGACTGGCGCTCCGGGTGGTCGAGCATGGCGATGAACATGGTCGGCACGCCGTACATGCCGGTGGCCTTTTCCTCGGCCGCGGCCTGCAACGCGGCCAGCGGATCGAAGGCGGCGCTCGGGTAGATCATCGTGGTGCCGTGGGTGACGCAGCCGAGGTTGCCCATGACCATGCCGAAGCAGTGGTACAGCGGCACCGGGATCACCAGGCGGTCGTGCTCGGTCAGCCTGAGGCTCTCGCCGACCATGTAGCCGTTGTTGAGGATGTTGTAGTGGCTGAGCGTGGCGCCCTTGGGGAAGCCCGTGGTGCCGGAGGTGTACTGGATGTTGATGGGGTCGTCGAACTGCAGGCGCTCGCCGCACTGGCGCAACTGCTCGGGGCCGACCTGCTCGGCCATCTCCATCAGCGCCTGCCACTGCAGCATGCCGTCCACCGGCTTGTCGCACAGGCTGATCACCCCGCGCAGCTCGGGCAGCATATGGCTCTGCAGGGCCCCGACGGCGGCGCTTTCCAGCTCCGGCAGCAGCTCGTGGAGCATGGCGTGGTAATCGGACGTCTTGAAGGCATCGGCGCAGATCAGCCAGCGGCAGCCGGACTGTTTCAAGGCGTACTCGAGTTCGCTGAGGCGGTAGGCGGGATTGATGTTGACCAGCACCACGCCGATCTTCGCGGTGGCGAACTGGGTGATGCACCACTGGGCATTGTTCGGTGACCAGATGCCCACTCGTTCGCCAGCTTGCAGTCCGAGGGCCAGCAGGCCACGCGCGCAACGGTCCACCGCCTCCGCCAGTTCCGCCCAGGTGTAACGCAGCTGCTGATGGCGCACCACCAGGGCCTCACGCTGGGGGAAGCGCTCCACGGTACGGTCGAACGCCGCGCCGATGGTCATGGGCAACAGGGGTTTGCTCTGCGGTCCGCAGGTATAGCTCGGAAGACTCATGACGATTTCCTCAGTCTTATGTTTGTTATGAGGCGTACTCGCAAGGGCGCTGGCGCTGCTGACAGTCACCCTAGGCCACGATTACGTTAACGTAAAGGTAACTAAGTGACAACATGTCGCGGAGTAGGCGAAAGTCGAGGGGTAGCACGTAGTCAAATGGCCAGTATTTGGTGATGTATAACCTGGCTGCAGCCCAAGTGGGGCGCCTCACTGATGGGCTTCGACTCACGGAAACTGCGGTGCCCCCTTGGCGGGCTAAAGCCCACCCTACTGGGAGATCGCAGCCGGGCGAACCTCCACCGCACGGCGGCACGAATGCACAGCTTTTAGGTGGGGTTCAGCCCACCGGAAAAATGCGACGCCCTCTTGGTGGGCTGAAGCCCACCCTACTGGGAGATCGTAGCCAGTCGAACCGCTACGGTGCGGCGAGCATAACGGCACCGTTGTAGGGTGGGCTTCAGCCCACCAGAACGAGCCGAGGCTACAACCACATCTGCGGGCTACGGCGCCGTCAGGCACTTTCGCTGGTACTCCTGATGGAAATCCAGCGCAGCAAGGTTCTTGTCCTTGGCTTCGAGCATGATGTCGAAGCGATCGAGAAACTGAAACGCATAGCGATTCGTCCAGCGGTTCCACATGCGCTTGCTGTGCGCATAGAGGTCGCGCTTGCTGACCTTTTCCAGCAACTCGGGGATTTCCAGCTTCTGCTCCGGCGCGAAGCCCAGCTCCATCAGGCTCTCCTGCGGCTGCGAGTAGTGCATGGTCGGCCGCACACCGCGCCAGCTTTCCAGAACACGCTCGATGCGCGGGTCGTCCGGCTCGATATAGCGGTTCTCGTGAATCCAGCAGTGATGGATGTCCAGCACCACCGGCGCGAGGTCCGCGAGACCCAGGCAGTCGTCCAGGCCATAGGTCTTTTCGTCGTTCTCGAAGGTGATGCAGTGGCGCGCCTCGCTCGACAGCCGCGGCCACACGGCACGCACGCCGTCGGCGCCGAGCCGCCCGGCGATATGCAGGTTGCACTTGAAGTCCTGGAAGCGCCGGCCATAACCCATCATGCGGATCATGTCGGCGTGGTATTCGAATTCCGCCAGGCTGTTTTCCACCACCAGGGGCTTGTCCGATCCCAGCACGCAGTACTGGCCGGGATGCATCGACAGGCGGATATCGTTGGCCCGCGCCAGCTCGCCGATCGCGGCGAAACCCGCCTCTAGGCGGCTCTGTATTTCAGCACGGCGATAGAACGGCGCGATCTCGGCATGGCTGTAGAACGGCAGCAGGTCGCTGGACAGGCGCAACATGCGCAGCATCGGCGGCAACGTCGCGACGTATTCGAGCAATACCCGCTGGGCGTTCAGGTTGTGCGCGACGATCTCCTCGAGCTTCGCCTCCGCCGCCTCGCGCCCCGCCGAGGCCATCCAGCGCAGCGTGGTGCTGCGCGGATTGAAGGTGCGCTCGATGCGCTCCAGTTCCTTCAGCGAGAGGCTCTGTTGCGGGTGGCGATACATGCAGGCGAAGCCGATGCGGGGCATGGAGTTCCTCGTCGGGTGGCAGGCCGGCATTGCGGCCACTGCCTGTTTAGTCCCGCCAGCCTCGCGGCGAGTGCCCCGCCACCGACGAAACACCACCGCAGGACCGACTACCGACGACCGCACCTTGGCAGGCCTATGCTTGCAGCATGCCGGCTCGGTGGTGTGTTGACAGACCGAGAGCGGACCTTTACGTTAACGTAAAGCAACGAACGACCATCCCTGTCGATGACGTCAGACCGCTACCAGAGCGCCGGCAGCACTCCGCCGGACGAACGAATCCTCTGAAAACAGAACAATTACAAGACAAGCAGGTGGCCCCATGAACTACTCCAGCCTCAATTTCGCCCTCGGTGAAACCATCGACATGCTGCGCGAGCAGGTCCAAGCCTTCGTCGCCGCCGAGATTGCTCCGCGCGCCGAAGCCATCGATCAGGAAAACCTGTTCCCGGCCGACATGTGGAAGAAATTCGGCGAGATGGGTCTGCTCGGCGTGACCGTCTCCGAAGAATACGGCGGCGCCGGCCTCGGCTACCTGGCCCACGTGGTGGCGATGGAAGAGATCAGCCGCGGCTCGGCCTCGGTAGCCCTCTCCTACGGCGCCCACTCCAACCTGTGCGTCAACCAGATCAACCGCAACGGCAACCCCGAGCAGAAGGCCCGCTACCTGCCCAAGCTCATCAGCGGCGAACACGTCGGCGCGCTGGCCATGAGTGAGCCGAATGCCGGCTCCGACGTGGTCTCGATGAAGCTGCGCGCCGAAAAGCGCGGCGACCGCTACGTGCTCAACGGCAGCAAGACCTGGATCACCAATGGCCCGGACGCCAACACCTACGTGATCTACGCCAAGACCGACCTGGACAAGGGTCCGCACGGCATCACCGCGTTCATCGTCGAGCGTGACTGGAAAGGATTCTCCCGCGGCAACAAGTTCGACAAGCTCGGCATGCGTGGCTCCAACACCTGCGAGCTGTTCTTCGATGACGTCGAGGTGCCGCAAGAGAACGTGCTGGGCGTCGAGAACGGTGGCGTCAAGGTGCTGATGAGCGGCCTGGATTACGAGCGCGTAGTACTGGCCGGCGGCCCGACCGGGATCATGCAGGCCTGCCTCGACGTGGTGGTGCCCTACATCCACGACCGCAAGCAGTTCGGTCAGAGCATCGGCGAGTTCCAGTTCATCCAGGGCAAGGTGGCGGACATGTACACCCAGCTCAACGCCAGTCGCGCCTATCTCTACGCCGTCGCCCAGGCCTGCGACCGTGGCGAGACCACCCGCAAGGACGCCGCCGGGGTGATCCTCTATACCGCCGAAAACGCCACGCAGATGGCCCTGCAGGCGATCCAGATCCTCGGTGGCAATGGCTATATCAACGAATTCCCCACCGGCCGCCTGCTGCGTGACGCCAAGCTCTACGAGATCGGCGCCGGCACCAGCGAGATCCGCCGCATGCTGATCGGCCGCGAGCTGTTCAACGAATCCAGGTGAGCTGCGGGCGGAACAACGCCCAACCCTCGTAGGGTGGAAAACCGCGAAGCGTTTTTCCACCGCAGTCGGTGGATGGCAGAGCCATCCATGATGGAACTGAACGGAGCCAACCATGGCCATCCTGCACACCCAGATCAATACCCGTTCGCCAGAGTTCGCCGCCAACAGCGCGGCGATGCTCGAACAGGTGAACAACCTGCGCGCCCTGCTCGGCCGTGTCAGCGAAGGCGGCGGCGCCACCGCCCAGCAGCGCCATGTCTCACGCGGCAAGCTCCTGGTGCGCGAGCGCATCGATTCCCTGCTCGACGCCGGCTCGGCCTTTCTCGAACTCGCGCCGCTGGCCGCCCATGAGGTCTATGGCGAAGACGTCGCCGCTGCCGGCGTAGTGGCCGGAATCGGCCGCGTCGAAGGCGTCGAGTGCATGATCATCGCCAACGACGCGACCGTGAAAGGCGGCACCTACTACCCGCTGACAGTGAAGAAGCACCTGCGCGCGCAGACCGTCGCCCGCGAGAACCGCCTGCCCTGCATCTACCTGGTGGACTCCGGCGGCGCCAACCTGCCGCGACAGGACGAGGTGTTCCCGGACCGCGAGCACTTCGGCCGCATCTTCTTCAACCAGGCCAACATGAGTGCCATGGGCATCCCGCAGATCGCTGTGGTGATGGGTTCCTGCACTGCCGGCGGCGCCTACGTGCCAGCGATGGCCGACGAGACCATCATGGTGCGCAACCAGGCGACCATCTTCCTCGCCGGCCCGCCGCTGGTGAAGGCTGCCACCGGCGAAGTGGTAACCGCCGAGGAACTGGGCGGCGCCGACGTGCACTGCAAGACCTCGGGCGTCGCCGACCACTACGCCGAGAACGACGAGCACGCCCTTTCCATCGCCCGCCGCTGCGTGGCCAACCTCAACTGGCGCAAGCTCGGCCAGCTGCAGACCCGCGAACCGCGCACACCGCTGTATGCCGCCGACGAGCTGTACGGTGTGATCCCGGCGCAGGCCAAGCAGCCCTATGACGTGCGCGAGGTGATCGCGCGGCTGGTGGACGGCAGTGAGTTCGATGAATTCAAGGCGCTGTTCGGCACCACCCTGGTCTGCGGCTTCGCCCATCTGCACGGCTACCCGATCGCCATCCTCGCCAACAACGGCATCCTCTTCGCCGAGGCGGCGCAGAAAGGCGCGCACTTCATCGAGCTGGCCTGCCAGCGCGGCATCCCACTGCTGTTCCTGCAGAACATCACCGGTTTCATGGTCGGGCAGAAATACGAGGCCGGCGGCATCGCCAAGCACGGCGCCAAGCTGGTCACCGCGGTGGCCTGCGCCCAGGTGCCGAAGTTCACCGTGCTCATCGGCGGCAGCTTCGGTGCCGGCAACTACGGCATGTGCGGCCGCGCCTACGACCCGCGCTTCCTCTGGATGTGGCCCAACGCACGCATCGCCGTGATGGGTGGCGAACAGGCCGCCGGGGTGCTCGCCCAGGTCAAGCAGGAACAAAGCGAGCGCGCCGGCAAGAGCCTCGGCGACGATGAGGTGGCAGCTATCAAGCAGCCGATCCTCGAACAGTACGAGCGCCAGGGCCATCCCTATTACTCCAGCGCGCGGCTGTGGGACGACGGCGTGATCGACCCGGCGCAGACCCGCGAGGTGCTGGGGCTGGCGCTGTCCGCCGCGTTGAACGCGCCGATCGAGCCGACCCGCTTCGGCGTGTTCCGCATGTAAAGCGGCAAGCCGCAAGCCACAAGCGGTTCTGCGTTTTCTTGCCGCTTGCAGCTTAGGGCTTGCAGCTCAAAGGAGTTCTTAATGACCGATTTCCAGACCATCGAACTGAACAAAGACGCGCGCGGCGTGGCCACGCTCTGGCTCAACCGCGCGGACAAGAACAACGCCTTCGACGCCCGGGTGATCGGCGAACTGAACCGGGCGCTGGCCCAGGTGCAGGACGATGCGAGCATCCGTTTCCTGATCCTGCGCGGACGTGGCAAGCACTTCTCCGCTGGCGCCGACCTGGGCTGGATGCGCGAGTCGGCGGAGCTCGACTACCAGGCCAATCTCGCTGATGCCCATGAGTTGGGCGAGCTGATGCAGCGCCTCTACCAGCTGCCGCAGCCGACCCTGGCCGTGGTGCAGGGCGCGGCCTTCGGCGGCGCCCTGGGGCTGATCGCCTGCTGCGACATGGCCATCGGCGCCAGCGAAGCGCTGTTCTGCCTGTCGGAAGTCCGCATCGGCCTGGCGCCAGCGGTGATCAGCCCGTTCGTGGTCAAGGCCATCGGCGAGCGCGCCGCCCGCCGCTACGCGCTGACCGCCGAACGCTTCGACGGCCAGCGCGCCCGCGAACTGGGCCTGCTCGCCGAAACCTATCCGGCCAGTGAACTGGACGCCGCGCTCGAGCAATGGGTCGACAACCTGCTGCTCAACAGCCCGCAGGCGCTCAAGGCCTGCAAGGACCTGCTGCTGGAAGTGGGCGACGGCGATTTCAGCGCCGACCTGCGCCAGACCACCGAACAGGCCATCGCGCGCCTGCGCACCAGCCCGGAAGGTCAGGAAGGCCTGAGCGCCTTTCTGGAAAAACGCACGCCCGCCTGGCAGGAGCGCGCATGATGACTGGGCTCCTGTTGGGTGCTCGCTCGTATACGTTGTCGCGTACGCACGGTGAGAGGGTTGCGTTGTGTGATGGTCGGGCGGCTGTGTCGGTCCTTGGCATCGCCCCCTCACCCCAGCCCTCTCCCCAAAGGGGAGAGGGTGTTGGTTTGTGCAATGGCGAGGCGTTAGTGCATGTGCGTAGCACCGCCCCCTCGCCCCGGCCCGCTCCCCGGCACTCTTCCCAAGGAGGAGAGCATGTTGGCTTGTGCAGTGGCTGGGTGATTGTGCCGGGCCGCAGCGCAGCCCCCTCACCCCAGCCCTCTCCCCATTGGGGAGAGGGAGTTGGTTTGTGCAATGGCGAGGCGTTAGTGCATGTGCGTAGCGCCGCCCCTTCGCCCAGGCCCGCTCCCCAGCCCTCTCGAGAGGGGGTTGGGTTGTGTGGGGTTTGGGAGCGGCTGCCTAACCATATCGTCCGCGCTCATGCCGCTGATCGCACATCAACCGGTCACGCCAATCATTGCCGAACCACTTCATTGCTTCGCCCCATTCCGTTGTCCCCTCGCCCCTCCGGGGAGAGGGCTAGGGTGAGGGGAAACGTCTTCCAGGCCACGCAGGAATCACAAAAATGATAACGACCCTCCTGGTTGCCAACCGCGGCGAGATCGCCTGCCGCGTGATGCGCACCGCCAAGGCCATGGGCCTGACCACCGTTGCGGTGCACAGCGCCATCGACGCCAGCGCGCGCCATGCCCACGAAGCCGATATTCGCATCGACTTGGGCGGCGCCAAGCCGGCCGACAGTTACCTGCGCATCGACAAGCTGATCGAGGCGGCCAAGGCCAGCGGCGCCCAGGCGATCCATCCGGGCTACGGCTTTCTCTCGGAGAACGCCGAGTTCGCCCGCGCCATCGAACAGGCCGGGCTGATCTTCCTCGGCCCGCCCGCCTCTGCCATCGACGCCATGGGCAGCAAGTCGGCGGCCAAGGCGCTGATGGAAGAAGCCGGCGTGCCGCTGGTGCCGGGGTATCACGGCCAGGCCCAGGACTACGAAACCTTCCGTGCCGCGGCGGAAAAGATCGGCTACCCGGTGCTGCTCAAGGCTACCGCCGGTGGTGGCGGCAAGGGCATGAAGGTGGTCGAGCGCGAGGCGGACCTGGCCGAGGCGCTGGCGTCCGCCCAGCGCGAGGCGCAGTCGTCGTTCGGCGATTCGCGCATGCTGGTCGAGAAATACGTGCTCAAGCCGCGTCACGTGGAGATCCAGGTATTCGCCGACCAGCACGGCAACTGCCTGTACCTGAACGAACGCGACTGCTCGATCCAGCGCCGCCACCAGAAAGTGGTCGAAGAAGCACCAGCGCCAGGCCTTTCCGCCGAACTGCGCCGCGCCATGGGTGAAGCTGCGGTGAAGGCGGCCAAGGCCATCGGCTACGTCGGTGCCGGCACCGTGGAATTCCTGCTCGATGCCCGTGGCGAATTCTTCTTCATGGAAATGAACACTCGTCTGCAGGTAGAGCACCCGGTCACCGAGGCCATCACCGGCCTTGATCTGGTCGCCTGGCAGATTCGCGTCGCCCGTGGCGAGCCGCTACCGATCAGCCAGGAGCAAGTGCCGCTGATCGGGCATGCCATCGAGGTGCGGCTGTACGCCGAAGACCCGGACAACGATTTCCTCCCGGCCACCGGCACGCTCGATCTCTACCGTGAAGCCGCGGATGGCCCGGGCCGTCGCGTCGACAGCGGCGTCGCCGAGGGCGATACGGTGTCGCCGTTCTACGACCCCATGCTCGGCAAGCTGATCGCCTGGGGCGAGAACCGCGAGGAAGCGCGCCTCCGTCTGCTGGCCATGCTCGACGAGACCGCAGTCGGCGGTGTGCGCACCAACCTTGCGTTTTTGCGCCGCGTCGTCGGCCACCGCGCGTTTGCCGAAGCCGAGCTGGATACCGGCTTTATCCCGCGTCACGAAAGCGAATTGCTGCGTCCGGCCGGCGAACTGTCCGATGCCTTCTGGCAGCAGGCCGCCGAGTGCTTCGTGCAGAGTGAAACGACCAAGGTACGCGACGACGATGCCCATTCGCCGTGGTCCAAACGCGACGGATTGCGCTTCGGCATGCCGGCGCAGATCAGCCTGCATCTGCAGTGCAATGGCGAGAGCCGCCGGTTGAAGGTCGACCCGGCAGTGCAGCAGCCGAACGTCCGCACGCCCAAGGCGATCCGCCAGGGCGATGCGCTGTACCTGCAGTGGAACGGCGAATGGCTGGCCGTGCGCGCCTTCGACCCCATCGCCGAAGCCGAAGCCAGCCACCAGCACCACGGCGGTCTGACCGCACCGATGAACGGCAGCATCGTCCGCGTGCTGGTGGAAGCCGGCCAGCATGTCGAAGCCGGCACCGCACTGATCGTGCTGGAAGCGATGAAGATGGAACACAGCATCCGCAGCGCCCAGGCTGGCGTGGTCAAGAGCCTGTTCTGCAGCGAAGGCGAGATGGTCAGCGAAGGCGCGGTGCTGCTGGAGATGGAAGAGGCTTGATCCGTAGGGTGGGCTTTAGCCCACCAGCAGCGTCACAATTCAACGACACTGGTGAAGGCTCGAAGAGCGTTCACCCCTGGAGGACTTATGAGCCTGCCCAAACAGGTCCGTCTGGTCGAAGTCGGCCCGCGTGACGGCCTGCAGAACGAGCAGCAGCCGATCAGCGTGGCGGACAAGGTGCGCCTGGTGGACGACCTGAGCGCCGCTGGCCTCAGCTATATCGAAGTCGGCAGCTTCGTCTCGCCCAAGTGGGTGCCGCAGATGGCCGGCTCCGCCGAGGTCTTTGCGCAGATCCAGCACAAGCCGGGCGTCACCTACGCGGCGCTGACGCCGAACATGAAGGGCTTGGAAGCGGCCATCGAGGCCGGCGTGAAGGAAGTCGCGGTGTTCGGTGCGGCCTCCGAAGCCTTCTCGCAGAAGAACATCAACTGCTCCATCGCCGAGAGCCTGGCCCGCTTCGCGCCGCTGATGGAGGCTGCCCGCGAGCAGGACATCCGTGTGCGTGGCTACGTTTCCTGCGTGCTCGGCTGCCCCTACGAAGGTGAAGTGGCGCCAGTCAAGGTCGCCGAAGTTGCCCGCGAGCTGTATGCCATGGGCTGCTACGAGGTTTCCCTGGGCGACACCATCGGCACCGGCACACCGGGCAAGACCCGCACACTATTCGACATGGTGGCTCGTGAAGTGCCGCGCGAACGGTTGGCCGGGCATTTCCACGACACCTACGGCCAGGCGCTGGCGAATATCTATGCCAGCCTTCTGGAAGGCATCGCCGTGTTCGACAGCTCGGTCGCCGGCCTCGGTGGCTGCCCGTACGCGAAGGGAGCCAGCGGCAATGTCGCCAGCGAAGACGTGCTGTACATGTTCAACGGGCTGGACATAGCCACCGGCATCGACCTCGACAAGCTGATCGCCGCCGGCCAGCGCATCAGCCAGCTGCTGGGGCGGGCCAACGGTTCGCGGGTGGCCCGTGCCAGGCAAGCCGGTTAGCGGCATCGTTCTTGCTAAACCCTATTCGTCGGGCGCCCATTCAGGTAGCGCCCGGCACAGACAGAACAACAAGTAGAGGTAACTCATGAACAAGATTTACCCCAGCGCCGCCCACGCCCTGGAAGGCCTGGTCGAGGACGGCATGACCATCGCCGTCGGCGGCTTCGGCCTGTGCGGCATTCCCGAGCAGCTGATCGCCGCCCTGCGCGACAGCGGCAAGAAGGACCTGACTGCCATCAGCAACAACGCCGGCGTCGACGGCTTCGGCCTCGGCCTGCTGCTGGAAACGCGGCAGATCAGCAAGATGGTTTCCTCCTACGTGGGTGAGAACAAGGAGTTCGAGCGCCAGTATCTGGCCGGCGAGCTGGCCCTGGAATTCACCCCGCAGGGCACCTTGGCCGAGAAGCTGCGTGCCGGCGGCGCGGGCATCCCGGCGTTCTACACCAAGACCGGCTACGGCACGCTGGTGGCAGAAGGCAAGGAGACCCGCCAGTTCAACGGCGAGTGGTACGTGATGGAGGAATCGCTGACCGCGGACCTGGCCCTGGTCAAGGCGTGGAAGGCCGACAAGGCCGGCAACCTGCTGTTTCGCAAGACCGCGCGCAATTTCAACCCGCTGGCAGCGACGGCCGGCGAGGTCTGCGTCGTCGAGGTGGAGGAGATCGTCGAGACCGGCGAGCTGGACCCGGACCAGATCCACCTGCCGGGCATCTATGTGCATCGCATCGTGCACAACCCAACCCCGGAAAAACGCATCGAAAAACGCACGGTGAGGAGCTGAGACCATGGCCTGGACACGTGAACAGATGGCGCAACGCGCCGCCCAGGAGCTGCAGGACGGCTTCTACGTCAACCTCGGTATCGGCCTGCCGACCCTGGTCGCCAACTACATCCCCGAAGGCATGGACGTCTGGCTGCAGAGCGAGAACGGCCTGCTCGGCATCGGCCCCTTCCCGACCGAGGAAGAGATCGACCCGGACCTGATCAACGCCGGCAAGCAGACCGTCACCGCCCTGCCCGGCTCGAGCTTCTTCGACAACGCGCAGAGCTTCGCGATGATCCGCGGCGGTCACATCAACCTGGCCATTCTCGGCGCCATGCAGGTGTCGGAAAAGGGCGACCTGGCCAACTGGATGATCCCCGGCAAGATGGTCAAGGGCATGGGCGGCGCGATGGATCTGGTGGCCGGCGTCAAGCGCGTCGTAGTGCTGATGGAGCACACCGCCAAGGGCGGCGCGCACAAGATCCTGCCGGCCTGCGACCTGCCGCTGACCGGCCTCGGCGTGGTCGACCGGATCATCACCGACCTCGGCGTACTGGACGTCACCGAGCAGGGCCTGAAGCTGGTGGAGCTGGCCGAAGGCGTCAGCTTCGAGGAGCTGCAAGCGGCCACCGGCTGCCCGATCCAGCGCTGAAGCCTGGGTGCGGGAAGCACGCCGGAGCACCCCTTGCCCGCTGCGTCTTCCCGCCTGCCCCGAACGCCCCGAGCCGGCGGCGCGCCAGCACTGGCCAGTCACCCAGGCGCCCGTATACTGCGGCATCGACCGGTCTGCCAGCGCGCTGACCAACGGCTTGCCCCCTGTCGTTCGAGGGCACCCTTTCCCGGAGCCAGGCCGCGTGCCTGGTCCTCGCGTTACGCCCCGGCGTAGCGCCTTTTTATTCGGAGTCCGTCATGCAAGACGTCGTCATCGTAGCTGCAACCCGCACCGCCATCGGCAGTTTCCAGGGCGCGCTGGCCAATGTGCCGGCGGTCGAACTGGGCGCCACCGTGATCCGCGCCCTGCTGGAAAAAACCGGCATCGACCCGGCCCAGGTCGATGAAGTCATCCTCGGCCACGTGCTCACCGCCGGCGCCGGGCAGAACACCGCGCGCCAGGCCTCGATCAAGGCCGGCCTGCCCCACGCCGTACCGGCCATGACACTGAACAAGGTCTGCGGCTCGGGCCTCAAGGCTGTGCATCTGGCCGTACAGGCGATCCGCTGCGGCGACGCCGAGGTGGTCATCGCTGGCGGTATGGAGAACATGAGTCTGGCACCCTACGTCATGCCCGGCGCGCGCACCGGCCTGCGCATGGGCCACGCACAGATGGTCGACAGCATGATCACCGACGGACTGTGGGATGCCTTCAACGACTACCACATGGGCATCACCGCAGAGAACCTGGCCGACAAGTACGGTATCGACCGTGCGCAGCAGGACGCCTTCGCTGCCCAGTCCCAGCAGCGCGCCGCCGCTGCCATCGAGAGCGGCCGCTTCGATGCCGAGATCACCCCGGTGCTGATCCCGCAGCGCAAGGGCGATCCGCTCGCCTTCGCCCGCGACGAGCAACCCCGCGCCGGCACTACGGCCGACTCCCTCGGCGGCCTGCGCGCAGCGTTCAAGAAGGACGGCAGCGTCACCGCCGGCAACGCTTCGACCCTCAACGACGGCGCCGCCGCGGTGGTGCTGATGAGCGCCAGCAAGGCCGAGGCCCTGGGCCTGCCGGTACTGGCGAAGATCGCCGGTTACGCCAACGCTGGCGTCGACCCGGCGATCATGGGCATCGGCCCGGTTTCCGCCACCCGCCGCTGCCTGGAAAAAGCCAGCTGGTCGCTGGCCGAACTGGACCTGATCGAAGCCAACGAAGCCTTCGCCGTGCAGGCGCTGTCGGTGGGTAAGGAATTGGGCTGGGATGCCGATAAGGTCAACGTGAACGGCGGCGCCATCGCCCTCGGCCACCCGATCGGCGCCTCAGGCTGCCGCATCCTGGTGACCCTGCTGCACGAGATGCAGCGCCGCGATGTTCGCAAGGGCCTGGCAACACTGTGCATCGGTGGTGGCCAGGGAGTAGCCTTGGCAGTCGAACGCCCCTGAGCGCACCGTCGCGGCAGGGCATGCTGGCAGACACGCGCCCGGTTCGCCGGGCGCGACAGAGGATGATCGGAAGAATCATGGCGAAACAGACCTACAGTATTTCCGACCTGGCCAATGAGCTGGATATCACCACTCGCGCCATCCGCTTCTACGAAGAACAGGGCATGCTCACGCCGACCCGCCGCGGTCAGGAACGCATCTATTCACCCAAGGATCGCGTCGCGCTGAAGCTGATCCTGCGCGGCAAGCGCATCGGCTTCTCATTGGCCGAATGCAAGACGCTGATCGAGCTGTACGACCCCAAGGCCGGCAACCAGAAGCAGCTGAACATCATGCTGCAGATGATCGCCGAGAGGCGCCAGCAGCTGGAGCAGCAGCTACTCGACATCCAGCAGATGCAGCTGGAACTGGACACCGCCGAGGAGCGCTGCCGCAGCGCCCTGGAAAGCACCCTGGCCAAGCAAGCCGCCAGCTGATCGCACACCCCCGCTCTACTCCTCTCATCCGGCGTCGCGCCCCGCGCAACGCCGGATTTTGTTTGTCCAGCAGTCAGTCATTGCGACCGTCCATGGAGCTGGACATGTTCCAGAATTCCGGACACCGCCGCGTGTTTACCTGAGCAGTGTCTGCCGCAGCGGACACCGCTATCGCCCTGCAATCATCCGAATGCCGCTGCAGAGCGCGCCTTTCCTCGCTCCCGAGCGATAGGCACAGAACCTGCAATCCACCCCGCGACGCCAGAACAAACCAAAGAACAAGACTGGCGCCGGATCGGCAGCATCGGCTCGGCCTCTGTTCTTGTTCTGGCCTGTTAACGCCCTCGACCCACGGGCGGTTACGCGTCCGCCCTCGGGCACCAGAACAACAACAAGAAGGAAACCTGCATGTCGACCAAGAACAAACTCTCCCGTATCGCCTGCGCCATCGGTGCGACCACCCTGCTCGGCGCCAGCCTGCTCAGTGGCGTCGCCAGCGCCGCGGAAAAGATCCGCTGGCAGGTGCCGCTGGCCTTCCCTTCCCACCTGATCGGCCTCTCCACTCCGGTCAAGCATCTTTCCGAATCGCTCAAGGCCGTGTCCGGCGGCGATATCCAGCTGCGCTACTACGAGCCGGGCGAGCTGGTGCCGCCGTTCGAGATCATGGATGCGGTGAGCAGCAGCAAGTACCCGGCCGGCTACACCTGGATCGGCTACGACCAGGGCACCATTCCGGCCCTGCCGCTGTACTCCGGCGCGCCGTTCAACATGGAGCCGCCGGCGCACCTGGCCTGGTACTACCAGGGCGACGGCAAGAAGCTGCTCGAGGAGATCTACGCCGAGCGCAACATTCACCCAATGCTGTGCAGCATCATCGGCCCGGAAGGCGCCGGCTGGTTCGCCAAGCCCATCGAGAAGCTGGACGACTTCGATGGCCTGCGCATCCGCTTCGCCGGTATCGGCGGCAAGGTGCTGGAAAAGCTCGGCGCCTCGGTGACCATGGTGCCGGGCGGCGAGATCTACCAGGCGCTGGAGCGCAAGACCATAGACGCCACCGAGTTCTCGCAGCCGGCGGTGGACAAGATGCTCGGCCTGGACCAGATCATCAAAAACTACATCATGCCCGGCTGGCACCAGACTCTGACCACCTCGCACCTGCTGGTGAACAAGGACGTCTGGGACAAGCTCGCGCCGGAAAGCCGCGCACTCATCGAGATGGGTTGCGAGTCGGCCACGCTCAAGGGCTTCGCCGAAAGCGAGTGGGCACAGCCGACTGCCCTGCGTGACTACCAGAAGCAGGGCGTGAAGGCCCAGGTGCTGCCTGAGCCGGTACTGCGCGAACTGCAGAAGGTCACCGACGAAGTGCTCGACGAGATGGCCGCCAAGGACGAGATGTTCAAGCGCGTGCTGACCAGCCAGCGCGAGTTCATGCAGCACCACTCGATCTGGCACGGCATGGGCTATCTGCCGCGCGACTTCTACAAGTACGACTGACAGCTGCGCCTAAGCCAGCGGGCACGGCGACGTGCCCGCCTCCTACCCCTGTGCCGAGATTCCGAGGTCCGCCGTGTCCTTCAAGCCCGTCTCTCCCGATGCGCCAGCGCCCGACGCGCTGCCGTACAACCGCATCTCGCGGCCGCTGGATCGCCTGCTGGTGGCCATCGGCGAAGCCAGCGCCTGGCTCTGGCTGGCCGTGCTGCTGGTCGTGCTGGCCAATGTGTTCAGCCGCTTCGCCCTCTCGCGAGGCTCCATCGCGCTGGAGGAAATGTCCTGGCACCTGTTCGGCGCCGCGCTGATGCTTGCCCTCGCCTATGCCGTGGTGCGCGACGACCATGTGCGCGTCGATGTGCTGAGCGAACACTTCAGCCTGCGCAGCCGCGCCTGGATCGAGCTGGTCGCCATCGTGCTGCTGGCCCTGCCGGTGATCGCGCTGATGATCGATGCGCTGATTCCCTACGCCTACAAGGCCTACCTCTACAACGAACGCTCCCAGGCACCCAGCGGGCTGCCCCATCGCTTCATCTTCAAGAGCGTGCTGCCCATCGGCCTCGCCCTGGTGGGGCTGGCGCTGCTGTCCCGCGCGTTGCGCTGCAGCACGCTGCTGTTCAATTTCCCGCGGGCCCTGACGGCCCCCTCGGACGAGCGCGACCGCACTCGTTCGCAGCCCTGATGGAGTAGTCGCAATCATGGGTCTGGAAGAAATCCTCGTCATCGCCATGTTCGCCAGCTTCATGGGCCTGCTGCTGCTCGGCTTCCCGGTCGCCTGGTCGCTGGCCGGCATCGGCCTGCTGTTCGCCGTGCTCGGCTATGTGCTGGTGGAACACTTCGACGCCAATCTCTGGTTCACCTGGGACGGCACCATCGGCGTGCTCGACGCGCGCATCTACGGCATCGTCGCCAATGAGCTGATGGTGGCCCTGCCGCTGTTCATCTTCATGGGCATCATGCTCGACCGCTCCGGCATCGCCGAACGCCTGATGCACAGCCTGGTACGCGTGCTCGGCCCGCTGCGAGGCGGCTATGCGGTGACGGTGGTGGTGGTAGGCATCCTGCTCGCCGCCTCCACCGGCATCGTCGGCGCCTCGGTAGCGCTGCTCGGCATGCTCTCCATCCGGCCGATGCTGCAGGCCAACTACAACAAGAGCCTGGCGGTGGGCACCGCCTGCTCGGTGGGCACCCTGGGCATCCTGATTCCGCCGAGCATCATGCTGGTGCTGATGGCCGACCGCCTCGGCACCTCGGAAGCCTCGGTGGGCAAGCTGTTCATGGGCGCGCTGATCCCGGGGATGATGCTCGCGCTGATGTACATCCTCTACATCGTGATCGTCGCCTGGCTGAAAAAGGACTTCGCCCCGGCCCCGGCCAACCGGCCGAAGCTCGACGCCCGTGCCCTGCTCGACGTGTTCTGGGCCGTGGTGCCGCCGCTGGCGCTGATCTTCGCCGTGCTCGGCTCGATCTTCTTCGGCATCGCCACCACCACCGAGGCTTCGGCAGTCGGCGCCTTCGGTGCGTTGCTGATGGCCGCGGCCAGCCGCCGCCTGAATCTGCCGGTGCTCAAGGATGCGCTGTACCAGACCAGCCGCACCGCCGCGTTCATCTTCGGCATCTTCATCGGCGCCACGGTATTCGCCGCCGTGCTGCGCGGCCTGGGTGGCGACGACGTGATCCGCGCGGCGCTGACCGGCCTGCCGTTCGGCCAGACCGGCGTGCTGCTTACCGTGCTGGCGATCACCTTCCTGCTGGGGTTCTTCCTCGATTGGGTAGAGATCACCCTGATCATCCTGCCGCTGGTAGCGCCGGTGCTGTTCTCCATGGGCGTCGATCCGCTGTGGTTCGCGATCCTCTTCGCGCTCTGCCTGCAGACCTCGTTCCTCACACCGCCGGTGGGCTTCGCGCTGTCCTACATCAAGGGCGTCTGCCCACCGGGCATCACTACCCGCGATGTCTACCTCGGTGTGCTGCCGTACATCATCATCCAGCTGATCGGCCTGGCGCTGGTGTTCTATTTCGCCCCGCTGGCCACCTGGCTGCCTAACGAAGTGTATGCCCAGCCCTGAGCGTCCTCCGGTTGCCTTGCCCGAGGCAGCCGGCGCCAACCATAATCGGTCGCCCCAGCACGGACCCAGATTGCCCATGAGCATTGCCCGCGACGCACTCGACAACCATGGCCTGATCGTCGGCGTTTCGCCGGAACGCTTCCGTGCCGTGGCCATGCCACTGCTGTTCGACCACCTGAACGCGCAGTGCGAGGGCACCATCGCGGTCAATCGCCAGGCGCGCATCGTCTGGATCAACGACAAGTACGCCGAGAAGGTCGGCATTCGCGATCCGGCCAGCGTGCTCGGCAAGGAAATCGAGGAAGTGCTGCCGGCCAGCCGCCTGCGCGAGGTAGTGGAAAGCGGCCTGCCGAGCATCATCGACCTGATGGCCTTCGGCGACGAGCACTTCGTCGTCACGCGCATTCCGCTGCGCGACGAGGACGGCACCCTGGTCGGCGCTCTGGGCTTCGTGCTGTTCGACCGCGCCCGCCATCTCAAACCGCTGATGTCCAAGTACACCAGCCTGCAGACCCAGCTGGTCGCTACCCAGAACGAACTGGCCAAGGCGCGCCGAGCGCGCTACACCATCGCCGGCTTCATCGGTAACAGCCCGGCCGCCAGCGAGATCAAGCGCCAGGCGCGGCGCGCCGCGCAGCTCGATGCCACCGTGCTGCTGCGCGGCGAAACCGGCACCGGCAAGGAGCTGCTGGCCCAGGGCATCCACAACCTCTCACCGCGGGCACGCGGGCCCTTCGTCGCGGTGAACGTCGCGGCGATCCCGGAAAGCCTGGTCGAGGCCGAACTGTTCGGCACTGCGCCAGGCGCCTTTACCGGCGCCGACCGCAAGGCGCGCATCGGCAAGTTCGAGGTGGCCAATGGCGGCACGCTGTTCCTCGACGAGATCGGCGACCTGCCGCTGCCGCTGCAGGCCAAGCTGCTGCGCGTGCTACAGGAGCAGGAGGTCGAGTCGCTCGGCTCCAACCAGGTCAAGGCGCTCAATGTGCGGGTGATCGCCGCCACACATATCGATCTGGAAGCCAAGGTCGCCGCCGGCCAGTTCCGCGACGACCTCTACTACCGCCTCAACGTCCTCGCCCTGCGCGTGCCGCCGTTGCGCGAGCGCGCCAGCGACATCCCCGCCGTGGTCGAGCACCTGCTCGACGACATCGCCAACCGCTCCGGCCAGCCGCCCATGGAGCTGAGTCCCGAGGCGCTGGCCCTGCTCTGCGCGCAACCCTGGCGCGGCAACGTGCGCGAGCTGGGCAATCTGCTGGAACGCGCGCAACTGTCCGCCGACGGCCCGCAGCTGCAGGCGGCACACTTGATGCCATTGCTCGGCGATCAGGCACGCCCGGTAGACGCCAGCAGCCACCTGGCAGCCGTGTCTCCACCTGCTCAAGCCGCAGCGGCAGCCAGTCTCGAAGAACTGCCGCTGCAACCGCTGGCCCAGACCATCGCCCAGGCCGAGCGTCGCGCGCTGCAGAGCGCACTGGCCGCCTGCAAGGGCAACCGCCGGCGCGCCGCAATGGAGCTCGGCATCTCCCGCGCCAGCCTCTACAGCAAGCTGCAGCAGCATGGCCTGAGCCAGCGCTGAGCGGTCTAACCCGCGGCTTGGCCGTCATTGACGACGCGGCAATGTCACAGCGGCTGATCTACATTGGAGGCAGGGCCGCCGATTCCCGGCGCCGCAAGGGGACGCGCAACGATGACAGACGATGCAGGCAAACTGGTTCTCAGACTGGCAGTCGGCGTGCTGATGCTGCTGCACGGCATCCACAAACTGCTGCACGGGGTCGATGGCATCGGTGGCATGCTGGCCGGCATGGGCCTGCCGACGGTCCTCGCCTACGGCGTCTATCTGGGTGAGGTGGTCGGACCGCTGCTGGTGATCCTTGGCCTTTATACTCGCCTCGGCGCTCTGCTGATGCTGGGCAACATGGTCGTCGCGCTGGCGCTGGCGCACCGGGCCGAACTGTTCGACATCGGGCCGATGGGCGGCTGGGCCATCGAACTGCAGGGCCTGTTCCTGTTCGGCTCGCTGGCCATCATGCTGCTCGGCGCCGGGCGCTACAGCGTCGGCGGGATCAACGGCCGCTACAACTAGCAACCCGAGTGTCCGGCGCGGCGGACAGTCGTCCAGCGCGCCGGACATCGCTTCACCTGAACTCCGCCGCGCCGAACATCTCGCTGCCCACCTCCACTGCTTCCGCATCCCCGCCCTAGAGCCCTCGCGCCGACGGCGATGACCGGCTATCGCCTGCTCTCCCTTCCTTCCGTCCGCTGGCATGTCATTGGCTTGAGCGCTTATGCGCCCGACCCGGCGCATCGGCTCGACAACAACAAGAAGGAAGCCCCAATGATGCCTATCCGTAGCAATCCGTTTACCCGCCGCGCGCTGTGCCTGACGCCCTTGGCGCTGGCGCTACTTGCCGCCGAATCCGTGCAGGCGGCGACCTGCACCGAACTGCTTGGCCGCGAGATACCGGCCCAGGCCATCGGCCTGCCCAGCAGCGGTGCGCGCGTCACCGCAGCGACCCCTATCGCGGCTGGCGGCAGCGCACCGCAGACGTTCGGCGCCTATTGCGACCTCAGCGCCGAGATTCGTCCGGTCGACCCCGCCGCACCGGCAATACGCATGCGCCTGGTGCTGCCCGAGCAGTGGAACCGCAAGGCGATGATGTTCGGCGGCGGCGGTTACAACGGCACGGTGCCGAACGTCGCCGGCAACGTACCCGCTGGCCCGGTCGATCAACCTACGCCGCTCGGCCGTGGCTACGCGGTGTTCGGCAGCGATTCCGGGCATGTGGCCGATCCGCTGAGCCCCGGCTCCTTTGCCTGGAACGACGAAGCCCTGGCCAACTACGCCCACGACGCGCTGAAGAAAACCCGCGATGCCGCCGTCTACCTGATCGAACAACGCTACGGCGCCGCGCCCGAGCGCAGCTATTTCGCCGGCGGCTCCACCGGTGGCCGCGAGGCGCTGGCGGTGGTGCAGCAATGGCCGACCGACTTCAACGGCGCCATCGTCCTCTACCCCGCCTACAACGCGCTGGCGCTGGACCTGCAGTTCGGCCGCATCACCCGCGCCCTCGCCCAGCCCGGCGCCTTTCCCAGCCTGGAAAAACGCGCCGCACTGCTGGAAGCCGCGATGCAGGCCTGTGACGGGCTGGACGGCGTGCGTGACGGCGTGATCAGCCATCAGGCCGCGTGCAATGCGCAGTTCGACCCGGCCCGCGCCAAGCTCAACGGCAAACCGCTACGCTGCCCGGGCGGTGCCGACACCTCGCAGCGTTGCCTGTCGGATGCGCAGATCCAGGCGCTGCGGGTGTTCAACAGCCCGATCCGCTTCAACTTCCCGCTGGCCAGCGGCGAGACCCACTACCCTGGCTTCAACACCTGGGGCACCGACCTCGGCCGGCCGGGTGAAGGCGTGCAGCTGGTGGTCAACCGCCTCGGCCTCAACACCCTGCAGCCGAGCTACCCGATGCCCGTGCACGGCACCGGTTTCGCCGAGGGCGCGCCCTACCATTCCGGCTTCTGGAATGAATGGGTGCGCTTCTTCGTGACGCGCAATCCCACCTTCAACTCCCTGACCCTCGACCCGCAGAACCCCGGCCCGTGGCAGGCGCGCATCAGCGAGCTGTCGCTGCGCCAGGACGTCAACCGGACCGACCTGTCCGCATTCGCCCGCAACGGCGGCAAGATCCTCATGGCCCACGGTACCTCCGATCAACTGGTGAGCACCCGCGCCACAGCCGAGTATTACGAGCGTGTGCGCCGCGACATGGGCCCCGGAAAGACGCAGCGCTTCCTGCGCTACTACGAGATCCCCGGCTACGGCCACGCCGCCAGCACCGTGTTCAACGCCGCCTGGGATTCGCTGAGCGCACTGGAAGACTGGGTCGAACAGGGCCGTGCGCCGCGCCGGCAGGTCGTTGCCGACAGCGTCGGCGTGCCCGGCCGCACCCGCCCGCTGTGCGAATACCCCGGCTGGCCGAAGTACGTTGGCAAGGGCGACGTCAATGCCGCATCGAGCTTCGTCTGCGTGCAGAGCCGCAAGGGCACCCGCTAGCATCTGAACCGGCGCCGGCTACCCGGCCGGCGCCCTCCTCCAACCGTCCGCCGCGCTGGACACCGCCTCGCCAAAGCTGGCCGCGCGCCATACATGTCCAGCCAGCCGGACGCTTCCCATGCCGCTCCCGAGCCATGCCATTCCAAAGCGCAAGCGCTCTGGCACGAGCCATCCAGCCGAACAGGCCGGCTATTTCCGCCACTGGCACGCCTTTCGCTCTATGCCCTGTAGCCGCCCGAGAGCGGCCCAAAAACAACAACAAGAGGAAATACCATGCGACTGCACCACAAATCCCTCTGTTACATTCTCTGCGGCGGCGTCGTAGTGATCGCCTCCCACCCCGCCAGCGCCGCCTTCGTCGAAGACAGCAAGGCCAGCATCGACCTGCGCAACTTCTACATGAACCGCGACTTCCGCTCCGGCGACGGTCAGTCCAAGGCCGAAGAATGGGCCCAGGGCTTCATGCTGAAAATGGAATCCGGTTACACCGAAGGCCCGATCGGCTTCGGTGTGGACGCCATCGGCCTGCTCGGCGTGAAGCTCGACTCCAGCCCCGACCGCGTCGGCACCGGCATCCTGCAGAGCGACCGCGACGCCCCCAACCGTGCCCAGGACGACTACGGCTCCGCCGGTGTGACGGCCAAGGCCAAACTGTCCGCCACCACCCTGCACGTCGGCACCCTGCAACCCATCCTGCCGGTGGTGATGCGCAACGACAGCCGCCTGCTGCCGCAGACCTATCGCGGCGCCTGGCTGCAAAGCAAGGAGATCGAAGGCCTGACCCTGGACGTCGGCAAGCTCGACCGCGTCAACCAGCGCAACTCCTCCGATAACGAGGAAATGACCGCCTTCAACGGCGGCCGCCGCAACATCCAGTTCGGCAGCCAGACCAGCAGCGACGAATTCCTCTTCGCCGGCGCGCGCTACGCCTGGTCGCCGGAGCTGAGCACCAGCTACTTCTACGGCGGGCTGGACGGCATCTACAAGGAACACAACTTCGGCCTGGTCCACGTGCTGCCGCTTGGCGACAAGCAAAGCTTCAAGACCGACCTGCGCTACGTGCACCAGACCGACGACGGCGGCAGCAATGTCGACACCGATGCCTTCGGCGCCATGTTTACCTACAAACTCGGCGGCCACGCCTTCGGCGCCGGCTACCAGCAGCTCAACGGCGACACCGGCTTCGCCTACATCGCCGGCAGCGACAACTCGCTGGTCAACCTGGTGCAGATCAACGACTTCGGCAACGAGGACGAACGCTCCTGGCAGGTCCGCTACGACTACGACTTCGCCGCCATGGGCATTCCCGGGCTGAGCCTGATGACCCGCTACGTCTCCGGTGACAACGTCGACCGTGGCGCCGGCGCCAGCGAAGGCAAGACCTGGGAGC
>VMRT01000038.1 GCA_007713455.1 Pseudomonas sp. | reverse complement strand
TAATGGTGGCCAGCCTACATCTAAACAGAGCCGTCCTCCATCGCTTAGCCGCCGTCATCACGGCTTTTTCAACTTCATTTGACCAAGATCAACAGAGCCGTATTTAGCGCTAACCAAGGCTTGCAAAAGGGGCCTGCAACGCTCCTAATAAATTCATGGATATGGTTGTCGAAGTACTGTCACTATAGAGGGAAACAAAATGTCGAATAACTGGGTAAAAGGGTCTGTTGCCGCGGTATTGCTGGGGATGATGGCGCAATCGGGGTTGGTTATGGCCGCAGGGGATGCCGCAGCCGGAGCGCAGAAAGTAGCGGTCTGTGCCGCCTGCCATGGCGCTAACGGCAGGTCGGCGGTAAATATCTATCCCAATCTTGCCGGTCAATGGGCGCCCTATCTCGAGAGTGCACTCAAGGCCTATCGGGCAGGTGAGCGTACTGGTGGCATGACGGCCATGATGGCCCCGCAGGCCGCCAATTTAAGTGATGAGGATATTGCTGATATTGCGGCCTTTTACAGCGAGCAATAACAGCGGTTTTTAGGGTCTGTTGACCTTGCGCCAGGCAAAGAGGTAAAAGAAAGGTGGCAACCCAGTTTTTTGTTGCTTTGACAGAGCTGGCTGAACAATTTGTGACGGCCCATCTGCAACACGTGTGCTGCGGGAAATTGATTCATAGATTCAGTTAGCCAAGAGTTTTTATGTATGAAAACACCAATTTTTTAGATTCTAGAATTTCATTTATTCATTTCACACAAGGGGATATCCATGACCAACATGTCGATTCGCAGTTTCAAATTGAGTCTCGCTGCCACTGCTATCGGGGCAGCCATAGCGATGGCTTCGTCACCTGTTGTTGCTCAGCAGGCAATGCAACCCATGCAACCGATGAAAATCGAGCGGGGAACCATCCTGACCCAGCCCGGGGTCTTCGGCGTTTTTACAATGTTCAAATTGCGCCCTGATTGGAGCAAGGTGCCAGCAATGGAACGCAAGAGCGCCGCGGAAGAAGTTAAGAAACTAATTGAAAAACATAAGGATAACGTTCTGGTTGATCTCTACCTAACACGTGGCCTAGAAACCAATTCCGACTTTTTCTTCCGCATCCACGCCTACGACTTGGCAAAAGCCCAGACCTTCATGCGCGAATTCCGCTCGACAACGGTCGGGAAGAATGCCGATGTTTTTGAGACCCTTGTCGGTGTAACAAAGCCCTTAAACTACATCAGCAAAGACAAGTCTCCAGAGCTGAATGCGGGACTTAGTTCGGCTACCTATAGCGGGCCGGCACCAAGATATGTGATCGTAATCCCCGTCAAGAAAAACGCGGAATGGTGGAACATGTCGCCGGAAGAGCGTCTGAAAGAGATGGAAGTTCACACGACACCTACCTTAGCCTATCTCGTGAACGTCAAGCGTAAGTTGTACCACTCAACTGGCTTGGATGACACCGATTTCATCACCTATTTTGAGACCGATGATCTGACAGCATTCAATAATTTGATGCTGTCTCTGGCGCAGGTCAAAGAGAATAAATTCCACGTTCGTTGGGGCAGTCCGACAACGCTCGGAACCATTCACTCTCCGGAAGACGTGATAAAGGCGCTTGCCGAGTAAACGGCAAGGCTGTTCCTCCCATGCGCGCCTGGAACAGCCTTGTCTCGCGATCCTTGGGCCAGACCCAAGGATCGCCATACCCCAGTATTTGAGCATTTGAGAGTCTGAAGCTCACCTTGCTCGTTTCAGATCGCCGAGTAACCGACTCGCTATTATGCATGCCAATTAAATGACAAACATTCTCAAATCGCTGCGCCAACCAAGCACTAAATACTGGGTATACGGATTTAATGGTTGATGGGGCACCTTCACCCCATCAATCTGATACCACCCTCAGATGGTTGACAGATCGACTCCGTAGTTGAGTTCCTCTGCGAAGTCCGGCAGTCCGTAACCGATGGTTTTCTTGTAGAAAGGAGAGACCTTCGCAGTCGGTGCCTTCTTCTTGTGCTTCGTGGTGTAGAGCATTCGTGCCCGCATCACCTCG
>VMRT01000043.1 GCA_007713455.1 Pseudomonas sp. | reverse complement strand
TAGACAGTAACCAGATTGCTTGGGGTTATATGGTCAAGTGAAGAAGCGCATACGGTGGATGCCTTGGCAGTCAGAGGCGATGAAAGACGTGGTAGCCTGCGAAAAGCTTCGGGGAGTCGGCAAACAGACTTTGATCCGGAGATGTCTGAATGGGGGAACCCAGCCATCATAAGATGGTTATCACACACTGAATACATAGGTGTGTGAGGCGAACCAGGGGAACTGAAACATCTAAGTACCCTGAGGAAAAGAAATCAACCGAGATTCCCTTAGTAGTGGCGAGCGAACGGGGATTAGCCCTTAAGCTTCTTTGATTTTAGCGGAACGCTCTGGAAAGTGCGGCCATAGTGGGTGATAGCCCTGTACGCGAAAAGGTCTTAGAAGTGAAATCGAGTAGGACGGAGCACGAGAAACTTTGTCTGAATATGGGGGGACCATCCTCCAAGGCTAAATACTACTGACTGACCGATAGTGAACCAGTACCGTGAGGGAAAGGCGAAAAGAACCCCGGAGAGGGGAGTGAAATAGAACCTGAAACCGTATGCGTACAAGCAGTGGGAGCCTACTTTGTTAGGTGACTGCGTACCTTTTGTATAATGGGTCAGCGACTTATTTTCAGTGGCGAGCTTAACCGAATAGGGGAGGCGTAGCGAAAGCGAGTCTTAATAGGGCGTCTAGTCGCTGGGAATAGACCCGAAACCGGGCGATCTATCCATGGGCAGGTTGAAGGTTAGGTAACACTGACTGGAGGACCGAACCGACTACCGTTGAAAAGTTAGCGGATGACCTGTGGATCGGAGTGAAAGGCTAATCAAGCTCGGAGATAGCTGGTTCTCCTCGAAAGCTATTTAGGTAGCGCCTCGTGTATCACTGCTGGGGGTAGAGCACTGTTTCGGCTAGGGGGTCATCCCGACTTACCAAACCGATGCAAACTCCGAATACCAGCAAGTGTCAGCACGGGAGACACACGGCGGGTGCTAACGTCCGTCGTGAAAAGGGAAACAACCCAGACCGTCAGCTAAGGTCCCAAAATCCTGGTTAAGTGGGAAACGATGTGGGAAGGCTTAGACAGCTAGGAGGTTGGCTTAGAAGCAGCCACCCTTTAAAGAAAGCGTAATAGCTCACTAGTCGAGTCGGCCTGCGCGGAAGATGTAACGGGGCTCAAACCAGGTACCGAAGCTACGGGTTCAACGCAAGTTGAGCGGTAGAGGAGCGTTCTGTAAGCCTGTGAAGGTCAGTTGAGAAGCTGGCTGGAGGTATCAGAAGTGCGAATGCTGACATGAGTAACGACAATGCGAGTGAAAAACTCGCACGCCGAAAGACCAAGGGTTCCTGCGCAACGTTAATCGACGCAGGGTGAGTCGGTCCCTAAGGCGAGGCTGAAGAGCGTAGTCGATGGGAAACGGGTTAATATTCCCGTACTTCTAGTTACTGCGATGGGGGGACGGAGAAGGCTAGGCCAGCAAGGCGTTGGTTGTCCTTGTTTAAGGTGGTAGGCAGAGATCTTAGGTAAATCCGGGATCTTAATGCCGAGAGCTGATGACGAGCTTTCTTTTAGAAAGCGAAGTGGTTGATGCCATGCTTCCAGGAAAAGCCTCTAAGCTTCAGGTAACTAGGAACCGTACCCCAAACCGACACAGGTGGTTGGGTAGAGAATACCAAGGCGCTTGAGAGAACTCGGGTGAAGGAACTAGGCAAAATGGCACCGTAACTTCGGGAGAAGGTGCGCCGGTGAGGGTGAAGTATTTACTACGTAAGCCCATGCCGGTCGAAGATACCAGGCCGCTGCGACTGTTTATTAAAAACACAGCACTCTGCAAACACGAAAGTGGACGTATAGGGTGTGACGCCTGCCCGGTGCCGGAAGGTTAATTGATGGGGTTAGCGCAAGCGAAGCTCTTGATCGAAGCCCCGGTAAACGGCGGCCGTAACTATAACGGTCCTAAGGTAGCGAAATTCCTTGTCGGGTAAGTTCCGACCTGCACGAATGGCGTAACGATGGCGGCGCTGTCTCCACCCGAGACTCAGTGAAATTGAAATCGCTGTGAAGATGCAGTGTATCCGCGGCTAGACGGAAAGACCCCGTGAACCTTTACTATAGCTTTGCACTGGACTTTGAATTTGCTTGTGTAGGATAGGTGGGAGGCTTTGAAGCGTGGACGCCAGTTCGCGTGGAGCCAACCTTGAAATACCACCCTGGCAACTTTGAGGTTCTAACTCTGGTCCGTTATCCGGATCGAGGACAGTGTATGGTGGGTAGTTTGACTGGGGCGGTCTCCTCCTAAAGAGTAACGGAGGAGTACGAAGGTGCGCTCAGACCGGTCGGAAATCGGTCGTAGAGTATAAAGGCAAAAGCGCGCTTGACTGCGAGACAGACACGTCGAGCAGGTACGAAAGTAGGTCTTAGTGATCCGGTGGTTCTGTATGGAAGGGCCATCGCTCAACGGATAAAAGGTACTCCGGGGATAACAGGCTGATACCGCCCAAGAGTTCATATCGACGGCGGTGTTTGGCACCTCGATGTCGGCTCATCACATCCTGGGGCTGAAGCCGGTCCCAAGGGTATGGCTGTTCGCCATTTAAAGTGGTACGCGAGCTGGGTTTAGAACGTCGTGAGACAGTTCGGTCCCTATCTGCCGTGGACGTTTGAGATTTGAGAGGGGCTGCTCCTAGTACGAGAGGACCGGAGTGGACGAACCTCTGGTGTTCCGGTTGTCACGCCAGTGGCATTGCCGGGTAGCTACGTTCGGAAGAGATAACCGCTGAAAGCATCTAAGCGGGAAACTTGCCTCAAGATGAGATCTCACTGGAGCCTTGAGCTCCCTGAAGGGCCGTCGAAGACTACGACGTTGATAGGTTGGGTGTGTAAGCGCTGTGAGGCGTTGAGCTAACCAATACTAATTGCCCGTGAGGCTTGACCATATAACACCCAAACAATTTG
>VMRT01000015.1 GCA_007713455.1 Pseudomonas sp. | reverse complement strand
CCACTTTAATGTCAGGAAGCTTAAGCTCTGTTAGTGTTTTGGCTATTCTCTCTCCTCTTGGAAGACTGGTTGAAAGAGCCAGGAATATTTCCAATAACCCATTAAGTCAATCCCTCTACACTGGGCGCACCGATGAGTTTGGCCAAATAGAGTTTGCTTTACGAATGATGCAAGCTGAAACAGGCGCCATAGTAGGTCGCTTAGGTGATGCATCAAATCGGCTTAGCGAACACACCCGAGGCCTACTAAAGGATATTGAGTCAAGCAATGTACTTACAGTTGAGCAGCAGGCAGAGACAGATCAAATAGCAACGGCAGTAAACCAAATGGCGGCAAGCATTCAAGAGGTTGCGAGCAATGCACAGCATGCTGCAGATGCGGCCGGAAGAGCAGACACTGAGACGGCATCTGGCCAGCGTCTGGTAGCCCACACAAGCCAGTCAATCACTGCCCTTGAAGGTGAAATTAGGCAAGCCGCTCAGGTTATTCATGAGCTTGAAGGTCAAAGTAACGAGATATCAAAAGTTCTTGACGTTATACGAGGGATCGCCGAGCAAACGAATTTGTTGGCACTCAACGCAGCAATTGAGGCCGCGCGTGCTGGTGAGCAGGGGCGTGGTTTTGCTGTTGTCGCCGATGAGGTTCGCAGTCTTGCTGCTCGCACACAGCAATCGACAACGGATATTCAAAGCATGATCAGCGCTCTACAAGAGCGAGCGCAATCCGCTGTTACAGTCATGGAGCAAAGTAGTCGGCAAGCGCACACGAGTGTAGCTCACGCAGAGGAAGCAGCTACAGCTCTTGATGGAATTGGCCAACGCGTTAACGAAATTACCGACATGAACGCGCAAATAGCGACTGCGGTCGAGCAGCAGGGAGCAGTAAGTGAAGACATAAACCGCAGTATTATCAATATACGCGATGCTGCTGATACCAATGTACAGACCGGGCAGAATAATTTGCAAAGTGCGAAATCTGTCGCTCAGTTAACTAGCGCTCTGAGCGAACTGGCAAAACAGTTTTGGGAAAAACGAGGATAACGCTTTTCAGTATCTCGACAGGGATAACTTACTTTACCATCGGTTATCCCTTTTAGCCGCACAAATTTTAGCCATGGCTTTTCAGGAAGTCAGGGCTATCAGAATGGCCTTAGAAAGCCTAGTCAAAGAGCTGTCACGAGAACACCGTTAGCTTAGCGTACGATTTTTTCCGAATTCTGCGGTTCCCCCGAGATGGGCCTGGACACGGGTGATAGATGCTGAATTAAGCCGTGTGACGGCAGGCTGTGCTGGGCTGCACGTCGGCATGGGCGTGCGTGGTCAGGACGCAAAAACACACTTGCCCGCAATGGCGGGCAAGTGTGTTTGCAGAGGGGGAGTGCGTTGTTGGTTATTGTTTGTTGCGACCGGCAATCACCACCAGGATCAGCGACGCCAGGATCAGGATCGAACTGATAGCGGCAATGGTCGGATCGATCTCGTCGCGCAGCGCCGTGAACATGCGCTTGGTCAGAGTCTGGTTGTCGCCGCCGGAGATGAACAGCGCCACCACAGTTTCATCCAGCGAGGTGATGAAGGCGAACAGTGTCGCCGAGACCACACTGGGCTTGATCTGCGGCAGGGTCACGGCCATGAAGGCGCGAAAGCGGTTCATGCCCAGGCTGCGCGCCACCATTTCCTGGGACATGTCGAAGTTACGCAGACCGGCCAGCAGCGCGATGATCACGTAGGGCAAGGCGAGCATGATGTGCGCCAGCACCAGGCCGGTCAGCGTGCTGATCAGGCCGACCCGGGCGTAAACGAAGAACACGCCGGCGGCGATCAGGATGATGGGCACCATCATCGGCAGCAGCAGGATGATCTGCAGCGTACGCACCACCTTCAGGCTGGAGTTGTTGATGGCGTAGGCGGCCGCCATACCAATCGGCAGGCTGATGGCCATGGTGAAAAATGCCGTGATCAGACTGACCCGCGCCGCCGACATCCACTCCACGCTGTTGAAGAACGCCTCGTACCAGTGGAAGGACCATTGCTTGGGAGGGAATTGCAGGAAGCGCGCCTCGGAGAACGACATGGGTACCACGATCAGCACCGGGATGATCAGGTACAGCAGGATCGCCGCGACCAGCACCGTGAACAGCACGTGGGACAGGCGAAGGTGACGCAGGTTGGCAAGCAGGTTCATTTAGCGCGCTCCCAGGATGCGTTCGATGGGGATGAAGCGATTGATGCCCCAGAAGATCAGGAACACCACAAACAGCAGCACCAGGCCGACTGCGCTGGCTGCGCCCCAGGCGTGATAGAGCTCGACGTTGCGTTGCACCAGCATCGACACCAGGATCGTGCGGCCACCGCCGAGCAGTTCCGGGGTGATGAAGAAGCCTAGGCAGATGACGAACACCAGGATGGAACCGGCCATGACCCCCGGCGCTGCCATCGGCAGGAAGACCCGGCGGAAGGTGTAGAAGGGTTTGGCGCCAAGGCTCTCGGACGCTTGCATGAGGTCCTGGGGGATTTTTTTCATCACCGAATACAGCGGCAGGACCATAAAGGGCAGCATGACGTGCAGGGTGCCGATTACCGTGCCAGTGGTGTTGTGCATCAGCGTCAGGGGTTGGTCGATGATGCCAAGGTCCATCAGCGTCTGATTGACCAGTCCGCGGCGTTGCAGGAGCACCAGCCAGGCATAGGCCCGCACCAGCACGCTGGTCCAGAACGGCAGGATCACGCAGATCAGAATCAGGTTGGCCCAGAAACCCTGCAGGCGCGAAGCGGCGTAGGCAATGGGGAAGCCCATGACGATCGACAGGATCGTCACCAGGAAACTGATCTTGAAGGTCAGGGCGAAGGTGTCCCAGTAAATGCTTTCCTGGAAAATCCGGATGTAGTTGGCCAGGGAAAACCCTTCCTCGGTCTGGACCGACTGAAAGGCCAGCCAGCACAGCGGCATGATCAACAGCACCACGACCATGACCAGCGCCGGGGTGAGCAGCAACAGCATGGAGGTGTGCTCCTTGCGTTCTTCACGGGCCAGGGCGTCTTCGCTGGTCATGGGCGGCTGGTGCTGCTGGTCGCTGGAGTCGGGCATGGATTTGGCGAGATAGGCGTTGGACATGATGACCTCTCGTCACTGCGCAGTGCTGGAGGGTATCCAGCACTGACGGGTAGCGCTGGCGGTGGCAGTCGTCCTGGCGGACAGCAGGGTGCGGTGCTCGGGTAATGTCATGTGAAGAACTCCCAATGGTGGGCAGGTACTTGAGGCGAGCGCGAGTTGTCTGCACAGGTCACTCTGCGGGACCCTCAGGCCTAATGTACCGGGATGCCAACGAATGAAGTGGACGCAATTGACCGGTGCGCAAGCGCTTTATGTCGAAATCGCGGGGGCAGACGGCATGTCCTGCGCCGAGGCCTCTGGCCTGCGGCGCAGCAACGGCCGATGGCTATTTTTTCTGGACGAAGGACAACCAGCGTTCTTCGGCCTTGACCCCGGCTTCGGAGGCCCACCATTGCGCCGAGAGCAGGGCCTGGCGCGAGATGTTGCCGGGTGCGGAAGGCAGCTTGGCCTCGCGCTCGGCCGGGATTACCCCGGTCTTGAAGGCTTCGGGGTTGAGCGGGCCGTAGTCGATGATCATCGGCAACGCCGCTTGCAGTTTGGCATCGATGGCCTCGTTGACGAATTTCATGGCGGCCACCTTGTGCGGCGAGCCTTTGAGGACGCACAACGAGTTGGTTTCCAGCACACCCTGGTTGTAGTCGAATGCCACGGGTGCGCCGGCGGCCTGTACGGCGGTGATACGGCCGTTCCAGGCCTGGATCATGTCCACTTCGCCGTCGCTGATCAGCTGCGCCGACTGCCCGCCGGACGTCCACCAGGTGGCGATGTCGGGCTTGATCTGCTCAAGCTTGCGGAAGGCGCGATCGACGTCCAGCGGATAGAGCTTGTCCATCGGCACGCCATCGGCCAGCAGCGCGATTTCCAGGGTTGGACGTGGCAGGTTACGTAGGGAGCGCTGGCCCGGGTATTTTTTGGTGTCCCAGAAGTCGGCCCAGGTCTTGGGTACGTCCGCGCCTTTGAACGCGTCCGTGCGATACGCCAGCACCGTGGAGTAGCTGATGTAGCCGACGCTGTATTCGTCCTTGAGGCTGTCGGGTATTTGCGCGGCATTGGGAATCAGCGCAAGGTCGAGCTTCTCGAACAGCCCTTCGGCTTCGCCACGGATGCAGTCGCCAGTGGGCAGGTCCACCACGTCCCAGGTGACCTTGCCGCTCTCGACCTGGGTCTTGATGATCGGGTAGGCCTTGGGCGAGCTGTCCTGTTTGAGCGTCAGACCGAGCTTTTTCGCCGCAGGCTCCAGGATCGCCTTGCTCTGGGCTTCCTGATAAGCACCGCCCTGGGATACGAACGTGATGTCCTCGGCCATGGCCTGGGTGGCGCTACCGATGAACAGGGCCAGACTCGCGAGTTGGAAAGCTGTAGTGCGCAATGTGCTCATGGAAAGACTCCGAATGGTTGGCAGATTTTCTTGGGCGAGCTGTAGGTTTTGTTGTCGGTCGCTCTGCGGGACCATGGAGGTCTAATGTACCGGCTTGTCCGTGAACGAAGCGGCTACAAATGCGCGGATGAAAAGTGGTTTATTGCGAAAATGCGAACGGGCACAGTATTTCGTGCGTCGGGTGCGGGCTTGCGCGCCTGTCGCGAGCAGCCCCGAAGCCCCCGGTAGGAGCGAGCATGCTCGCGATGGCGGTGTGTTGGGTGAGTCATAGCCAAGTCATTCAGCCCACCGTCATCCGCCTCACCACGCGCCGAATCATCGGCGCCGCCAGCACCACCACCGGCAACATCGATACCCACGACAGCGCCCACGCGTTCAACCAGCGGCCGGCAAAGGCCAGGTCGAGCGCATGGGGTGTGGTGGCGATGGCGGCCGCGACCGCGCAGGTCAGGCCGGATTGAACGACGCCGAAAACGAAATGCTCATAACGGGCGGGGATTTTCATCGGGGGTTCTCGAGAAAGAGCGGGGGGGCGCGATGCCCGGCCGCTCGGGCACGATCAAGCCGGTTGCAGTTGCGCGATAGTCTCTTCGGTGGTCCACAGCCCGTGGGCGAGGAAGCGGTAATTGATGATGGCCGCCAGGTAGCCGTCGCCATCCGGCAGGCGCGGGCCGGCGGTGGCGTCGCGTACCACGACTATTTCAAAGCCCTGTTCGAGCAGTTCGCGCAGGTGTGATTCCACGCAAAGGTTGGCCGCCATGCCGGCGAGGATGATCTGCGACACGCCTTTCTTGCGCAATTGCAGCGCCAGGTCGTTGGTTTCCGGGCCGTAGACCTTGTGCGGCGAGGCGATGATGGTCTCGCCGTCGAGAATGTACGGCTTGTAGATCTCGAGGAAATCGGCGCCGGAGCCTTCGAAGTTTTCCAGGGTGTTCGGTCCCTTGCGATCGAACATGCAGATGCTGTGCATGACCTTTTCCAGCGGACCGCCAAAATGCCAGTCGTGGTCGTGCGGGTAGTAATAGTGTGGCGACACGGCCACGGGCAGGTCGTGAGCCTTGAAGGCCTTGAACAGTTTTTCCAGGTTTTCGACGGTGTTGTTCTCGACGATGCTCTCACCGAACACCGCCCAACTGGCGCCGGCAGGGCTGAGGAAGTCGTTCTGTGGGTCGATGACCACCAGGGCGGCTTTGCTCAGGTCGAGCTTGAAACCAGTGGCAGGCAGTGCGGGTTCGGCGGGGTCGGCGTACAGATGGCTCATGACGATTTACCTCTTGGGTGCTTGCGTGGATGAGGCGTGAATGTTGCTTTATATAAATGACCAGTCGTCTTATTAATGAGGAAAAAAAACTCACTCCAATAGCCGAGGCAAGACCATCGATACGAAACGCTGCAGAGGTGCACCGTCGCGCAGGACCTTGCCGCGCATGACCGCACCTTCCCAGCCTTCGACGATGACACTGGCCAGCGCTTCGGCGTCGTGAGTTTCAGAGAGTTCGCGGCGCTGCTGCGCTTCACGCAGGCAGCTCGCGAGCAAACCTTCCCAGCGCGCCAGCACATCGGCCAGACGCTTGCGGGTTTGTTCGCTGCCATTGGACATTTCCAGGGACAGGTTGCCAATCAGGCAACCCAGGCTGTATTCATGCTCGCCGTGCTCGAGCACCAGGGCCTGGAAGAACTGGCCGATGCGCTCCAGCGGCTTGACCCGGGCGTCGTAGAAGATCGGCCCGTGGCGGGTTTCGATCGAGGTCCAGTATTCCTCGAGGATCTCTGCCGCGAAGTCTTCCTTGCTGGCGAAGTAGTTGTAGAAAGAGCCCTTGGGAATCTCGGCAGCGGCGGTGATGTCCTGGACGCCGCAGCCGTTGAAGCCACGGTTGTGAACCACCTGGCGGCCAATCGACAGCAAACGGGATCTGACTTCGAGGTTGACCGGGCGAGCCATGACAGAGACATCCAGTGATGAGAAAGTTTTAATAAACTAACTGGTCATCTATGTTTCGTCAACAGTCGAATTGACTGCCAATCAGTCCGCCTGCGCCATCTCGATGTACTCGAGCATCTTCTCGTTGCCATCGAGAATGTCACGGCAGATGGCCGCCCGTGCCGCCGCGCCATCGCGGCGCTTGAGTGCGTCGAGCACTTCCCAGTGATGGTCGATGGCCATGCGCTCGTTGAAGTTGCCATAGGCACGGGCGATCAGTGGGCCGGTGCGCATCCACAGGCTATCGAGCAAACCCGCCAGCACCGGCATGCGCGCGATGGTGGTCAGCGCGTAGTGAAATTGCTGATTGCACTTGAGAGCGGCTTGCAAGTCCTGGGCGTTGATCGCGGCGATGTTGTTTTCGATGCAGGCTTGCAGGGGTCGTCTCAGAAAACGGAAAATAAAGCACGCTAAGCGTGCGTGGAGGCTGGCACCCAGCGGTACAGCGTCGGAATGGACACGCCGAGGTTCTTGGCCACGTCCTTGGGCGGCACCCCGCTGGCCAGCAGCTTCTTGGCCGACTCGATCTTGCTGTCGGTCATCTTCGGCTTGCGGCCGCCTTTGCGGCCGAGCTGCTTGGCGACTTCCAGCCCGGCGCGGGTGCGCTCGACGGTCAGCTCGCGCTCCATTTCGGCAAGGCTCGCCATGACGTGGAAGAAGAACCGCCCGGATGGTGTGCCGGTGTCGATGGAGTCGGTGAGGCTCCTGAACTGGACACCGTGCTTGTGCAGATCGCCGACCAGATCGACCAGTTGCTTGACCGACCGGCCCAGCCGGTCGAGCTTCCAGACGACCAAAGTATCGCCTTCGCGCAGCATTTCGAGCGTCTTGGCCAAGCCAGGCCGGTCTGCCCGCGTGCCACTCACCTTGTCCTCGAAGACCTTTTTACATCCGGCCTTGCTCAAGGCTTCGCGTTGCAGCTCCAGGTTCTGATCCTGCGTCGAGACGCGCGCATAGCCAATCAACATGGCTTGTCTCGCGCCCGGTCGATGCGTTCCTGCATCGCCTGCATCACTTCTTCGTGGGTGTACGATCTGGCGTTGGCGTCGGTGGCTTGCCGCAGGGCTTCCTCAACCTCGCGCGTCATCCGCTCGTAATCCTCCGGCCACAGCGCTTGCTCCATGCGCAGCGACGCCTGACCCAGCAGGTGCAGCAGGCTGAACAGCCGCATGTCGTTGGTGGCGACGATGCGCTCCCGAATCTGCTCCTGAATAGCTTCGCTAGCCCGATGCGCTTGTGGTGTGGCAGTCCCCTCGTAGTCAGCGGGGAATTCCGCTTCCTCGGCAATCCTTGCCCAGGCGCTGGCCAGCGCCTCGATGGTTGACGTGCTCATTTCCGCCGCTCCTGTGCTCTTTGGCGAATCAACCGGCCAAGGGGCCTCGACGCGAAAACCAGCAGCATCACGCCTATCGGATACCAGGTCGAGAAGACCACCAAGGCATCGAAGGCTGGCCGTCCGGTGTTGGTAGGCAGTACGGCGGTCACAGCCATCAACCCGCCGACCGTCCAGATGATGCGCCACACGTAGGGCATCACGCGGGGCACGTAGCCGTCATCGAAAGCGGTCTGGTAGTAGCGGCGCAGGCCGCGCTCGGCAAGCGCCTGGCGCTGCCGCTCCGACAGCGCATCCGTCCGGCCATACCAGCGCCGGAATGGTGGACAGCGCAGCAGCAAAGGGGTGAAGAGGATCATCACCGCCACGATCGCGACACCCCACGCCATGACGGCGCCGGCATCGGGCCGCTTGGCGTTCTCGATCACGGGCGCGAAGACGCCCGGAGCACCGATCATCCAGAACAGCGCAATGTGCTGATGGAAGGAGAGCTTCATTTGCTCATCCACTTGCGCAGCAGACGCTTTTTCAGGGAGGCGCGTTCTTGCGGGTTGCGTCCCTTGTGATTGGCGATGCGATCCGCCGTGGCGGCCTGGCGCTTGACGGGCCAGTAGGAGCGGCCATCCTTGCCCATCGACCAGACGCTGCTGGCCTGGTTTTCCAGCAGGGGCAGATGGGCGCTCAGGGCTTCGGGCGACGCGCTGGTCAGCGCCGTGCGCTCACGGGTGCGCCAGCGCTGATGCCAGAGCTTCTTGTCCTCGCGCTCGCTGCCGCAGGTCGTGTGCCCGACGATGGGTGTTTTGCGGCGGCTGCGGCTCATAACGTAGTGGTCTCCAAGAACATTCAGGACTGATCCCAGGCGTCGATGGTCAAGACCTGATCGGCAGGACAGGCGGCTACGCGGTCGGGAACTGGATGGTGTTCAGTCTCATGCCGACCCCATTCGATTGATCGCGTCGCTTGCGGCACGCTGCGACGCAAGGAGGTTTGCGACCTGGTTTAGCAGCCGTGTCCGCTGCATGTCTGTTACCTATCTCCCCGACCGCTCATTGGACCAACTCCAGAGATTGGGCTCTATCGCTCAGCCAATACGAAACCGGCATTGGCTGATGCCACAACCGAGACGAACACAAATGGCTCGGTACCTGTATTTCGCGCCCCGTGCACTTGGCCCGGTCTTGCCACGGCTATCTCACCTTCCCTGAGGGCACGAACAATCCCATTGCCCTGAAAGTAATCAGCCATTCCCGACAAAACAGTCCACGTGTCTTGGCCGTGAGGATGAATGTGAGCCGCAATTTCCTGCCCGGGATGGACATGCCAAACCACGATAATTGAGTCTCGGGTTTCAAGCACAACGGAACGAATAGGCTCGCCTTCGGACGGCTGAACATACTCGGCTACAGAAAATATTCTCGATTCAACAGTCATCGGAGATCCCTCTTTCACAGTGCCCCCAGACAGGCTGGATATGAGTTCTAACTCGAATTTGAACGGGAGGCTGGTCGTGCGGTCGTGCAGTTGCCGATGAGCGTGTCGGCTGCTGCCTCCTTGCCCACCAGCGAACTCACGTCCGTTGCGGCCATCCAGAAGGTCTTGCCCGAGCGCGGCTCATAGGTCGCGGGATCGAACACGCCAGAGGGGCCGAACATCGGCGGCTTGATTGGTCATGGCTCCATGCCTTTGTCGTTACGGTCTTCATCGTCGGCATCCTGACGCACGGCGGGCAATTGCTGGAGCAACGCCGGCAGCCATTCCTGTACCGTCTCCCACACCACATCGAGGTTGATGTCGAAATAGCCGTGAGCCATGCGATTACGCATATTACGCATATTGCGCATGCTGCGCCACGGCACGTCGGCATGCGCCTGGGTGAACTCGACGTAGCCATCCATCACCTTTGTGGCCGCCTCGCCGATGACGATCAGGCTCATGATGACGGCCTGCTGGGTGCGCTTGTCGGCCAAGAAGTCGTCCTTGGCCATCCCTTCCACGAAGCTGCGCGCATCGGTTGCGGCCTGCTGAATGTGGTCGAGGTAATCGGGCAGGCGGTTCTCGCTCATATCGGTTGCGCCTCCGCGAGCACCTTGGCCCGGAACTTCGGCGGCAGGTCGCCGGGAGTCAGCAGATCGACGTCAACGCCGAGCAGCGATTTCAGTTCTTCTTCCAAATCGCCCAAGTCCAACAACGTGGCACCGGGCAGCGCATCGACCAACAGGTCGAGGTCGCTGCCATCCCGGTCGGTGCCATGCAGCACCGAGCCGAAGACGCGCGGGTTCGCGGCGCGAAAGCGGCCTACCGCTTCACGCACTGCGCTTCGCTTCATGTCAAGCACAACAGACGGTCGCATGGGCATCCTTTCTTATCGAAACTCGTTGAGATGATATGCAATCAAGAATAGAATTTCAAGAACTATTTTCGAGAATCGCAATGCCTTGATTCCCGTGCCGCGCCTGTCACTTTCAGAAGGCGACAGCACGAAATATCAAAAGTCGACCGCACGGTCTTTTCTGACGTTGGAGTCGCCTCAGAAAACGGAAAATAAAGCACGCTAAGGCGTAGTTCCCTCGGGCTACACCGCGTCCGCACTGCGCGGTTCTTTCTTCCCTTGCAGTGACGCAATCAGCGGGCAGGAAACGTTCCCCTTCCGCGCATGGCAGGCGCACACCAAATCAGACAGCACGGCCTCCATGCGCGCCAGGTCAGCCATCCTCTCGCGCACGTCCTTGAGCTTGTGCTCGGCCAGGCTGCTGGCTTCCTCGCAATGGGTGCCATCCTCCAGCCGCAGCAGCTCGGCGATCTCATCCAGGCTGAAGCCCAACCGCTGGGCTGATTTCACGAAGCGCACCCGCGTTACATCCGTCTCGCCATAGCGGCGAATGCTGCCGTAAGGCTTGTCCGGTTCCGGGAGCAAGCCCTTGCGCTGATAGAACCGGATGGTCTCCACATTGACCCCGGCCGTCCTGGCGAAAACGCCAATGGTCAGGTTCTCCAAATTGTTTTCCATATCGCTTGACTCCGTACATAACTACGGAAGTAAGCTTAAGCTATCCAATTCAGATTCGAAAGGACAAACGTATGTCTGAACCTCAAAACGGGCGCGGCGCGCTCTTCACTGGCGGGCTGGCCGCCATCCTCGCCTCGGCTTGCTGCCTCGGGCCGCTGGTTCTGATCGCCTTGGGGTTCAGCGGCGCTTGGATCGGCAACTTGACGGTGTTGGAACCCTATCGCCCCATCTTTATCGGCGTGGCGCTGGTGGCGTTGTTCTTCGCCTGGCGGCGCATCTACCGGCCGTCAGCCGCCTGCAAACCGGGTGAGGTTTGCGCGATTCCCCAAGTGCGAGCTACTTACAAGCTCATTTTCTGGGGCGTGGCCGTGCTGGTTTTGGTCGCGCTCGGATTTCCCTACGTCGTGCCATTTTTCTATTGATCACAGGAGTTCACCATGAAAAAGCTGCTTTCCGCCCTTGCCCTCGCTGCCGTTGTTGCCCCCGTGTGGGCCGCCACCCAGACCGTTACGCTGTCCGTACCGGGCATGACCTGCTCGGCCTGTCCGATCACTGTCAAGAAGGCGATTTCCAAGGTCGATGGCGTCAGTAAAGTTGACGTGACCTTCGAGACGCGCGAAGCGGTGGTCACCTTCGATGATGCCAAGACCAGCGTGCAGAAACTGACCAAGGCTACCGAGGATGCGGGCTACCCATCATCAGTCAAGAACTGATCATGAAAGACCCGAAGACACTGCTGCGGGTCAGCATCATTGGCACAACCCTCGTGGCGCTGTGTTGCTTCACCCCTGTTCTGGTCATTTTGCTCGGTGTGGTCGGCTTGTCCGCGCTGACCGGCTATCTGGACTATGTGCTGCTGCCTGCGCTGGCGATTTTCATCGGCTTGACCATCTACGCCATCCAACGAAAACGCCAAGCCGATGCCTGCTGCACCCCGAAATTCAATGGAGTAAAAAAATGACCGAAATCACCGTGAATGGCATGACCTGCACATCCTGCGCCACCCATGTCAAAGATGCTTTGGAAAAGATTCCCGGCGTGAATGCCGCTGTGGTGTCCTATCCAGAAAGCCGCGCGCAAGTCATGGCAGACACCGCCGTGAGCCACAACCAACTGCTGGCCGCCATCGCCGCATTGGGTTATCAAGGCTCGATCCGGGTTGGTGATTTCAAAGATGAACCAAAAATCCGTGATGCACTTGAGGGCGCCGGTTTGCATATCGCCATCATTGGCAGCGGCGGGGCCGCGATGGCGGCGGCGCTGAAGGCCGTCGAGCAAGGCGCGACGGTCACGCTGATCGAACGCGGCACCATCGGCGGCACCTGCGTCAATATCGGCTGTGTGCCGTCCAAGATCATGATCCGCGCTGCCCATATTGCCCATCTGCGCCGGGAAAGTCCGTTCGACGGCGGTATTGCGGCAACTGTGCCTGCGATTGACCGCAGCAAACTGCTGGCCCAGCAGCAGGCCCGTGTCGATGAACTGCGGCACGCCAAATACGAAGGCATCCTGGACGGCAATCCAGCCATCACCGTTTTGCACGGTGAAGCGCGTTTCAAGGACGACCAGAGCCTGGTCGTCCGTTTGAACGAGGGTGGCGAGCGCGAGGTAACGTTCGACCGCTGCCTGGTCGCCACCGGTGCCAGTCCGGCCGTGCCGCCGATTCCGGGCCTGAAAGAGTCACCCTACTGGACTTCCACCGAAGCGCTTGTCAGCGACACCATTCCCGCACGCCTGGCCGTGATCGGTTCGTCGGTGGTGGCGTTGGAACTGGCGCAAGCCTTTGCCCGGCTCGGCAGCCAGGTCACGATCCTGGCACGCAGCACCTTGTTCTTCCGGGAAGACCCGGCCATCGGCGAGGCCGTGACAGCCGCTTTCCGCGCCGAGGGCATCGAGGTGCTGGAGCACACGCAAGCCAGCCAGGTCGCCCATGTGAACGGCGAATTCGTGCTGACCACCGGACACGGTGAATTGCGCGCTGACAAGTTGCTGGTTGCCACCGGTCGGGCACCGAATACGCGCAGCCTCGCGCTGGACGCGGCGGGGGTCACTGTCAATGCGCAAGGGGCCATCGTTATCGACCAAGGCATGCGCACGAGCAACCCGAACATCTACGCGGCCGGCGACTGCACCGACCAGCCGCAGTTCGTCTACGTGGCAGCGGCCGCCGGCACCCGTGCCGCGATCAACATGACCGGCGGCGACGCAGCCCTCAATCTGACCGCGATGCCGGCAGTGGTGTTCACCGACCCGCAAGTCGCCACCGTGGGCTACAGCGAGGCGGAAGCGCACCACGATGGCATCGAGACCGACAGTCGCACGCTGACACTCGACAACGTTCCGCGAGCGCTTGCCAACTTCGACACACGCGGCTTCATCAAGCTGGTCATCGAGGAAGGTAGCGGACGGCTCATCGGCGTGCAGGCGGTGGCCCCGGAAGCGGGCGAACTGATCCAGACGGCGGTGCTCGCCATCCGCAACCGCATGACGGTGCAGGAACTGGCCGACCAGTTGTTCCCCTACCTGACAATGGTCGAGGGGTTGAAGCTTGCGGCGCAGACCTTCAACAAGGACGTGAAGCAGCTTTCCTGCTGCGCTGGATAAAAAAAGGAGGTTTTCAATGAGCGCCTACACCGTGTCCCGGCTGGCCCTTGATGCCGGGGTGAGCGTGCATATCGTGCGCGACTACCTGCTGCGCGGATTGCTGCGTCCGGTGGCGTGCACCCCGGGCGGCTATGGCCTGTTCGATGATGCCGCCTTGCAACGGCTGTGCTTCGTGCGGGCGGCCTTCGAGGCGGGCATCGGCCTGGACGCGCTGGCGCGGCTGTGCCGGGCGCTGGATGCTGCGGACGGCGATGAAGCGGCCGCGCAGCTTGCCGTTCTGCGCCAGTTCGTCGAGCGTCGGCGCGAAGCGTTGGCCGATCTGGAGGTGCAGTTGGCCACCATGCCGACCGAGCCGGCACAGCACGCGGAGAGTCTGCCATGAACAGCCCCGAGCGCTTGCCGTCCGAGACGCACAAACCGATCACCGGCTACCTGTGGGGCGCGCTGGCCGTGCTCACCTGTCCCTGCCATTTGCCGATTCTCGCCATTGTGCTGGCCGGCACGACGGCCGGCGCGTTCATCGGAGAGTACTGGGGTATCGCAGCCCTCACGCTGACCGGTTTGTTCGTCCTGTCTGTGACACGACTGCTGCGGGCCTTCAAAGATCGATCATGAGCGCTTCCCATTGAGACAAACCACGCTGTCGCTACGTTGCCTCATGCCGGCATCAAATTCGGCTGAGTAGCTTCTCGCCATCTGGACGTAGCTCACCCTTGGGTGAAACATGCCGATACAGGGTCTGCCGCGTGACGCCAAGTTCCTGGCACAGGTCGCCGACCTTGGTCTCTGGCTGACCCATTGCCGCCATCGCCAGCCGCAGCTTGGCGGCGGTCATCTTGAACGGCCGGCCGCCTTTCCGCCCGCGCGCGCGGGCCGAGGCTAGGCCGGCAATCGTGCGCTCCGCGATCAACTCGCGCTCGAACTCGGCCAGGGCGGCGAAGATGCCAAAGACCAGCTTGCCGGCGGCGGTCGTGGTGTCGATGGCCGCGCCGTGCCCGGTTAATACCTTCAAGCCGATGCCGCGCCCAGTCAGGTCGTGCACGGTGTTGATGAGATGTCGCAGGTCGCGTCCGAGCCGATCCAGTTTCCACACGACCAGTGTGTCGCCAGTTCGCAACGCCTTCAGGCAGCTCGTCAAGCCGGGCCGATCCTCGCGCATGCCGGATGCCTGGTCCTCGTAAAGATGTACTGGATCGACCCCGGCGGCAATCAGCGCGTCGCGCTGCAAATCGGTAGCCTGGGAGCCGTCCGCCTTCGATACCCGCATGTAGCCTATCAGCATGTCGTACCTGTCACATATACGTTCGATTATGTGACAGTGTGAGCCAGAAAGTTCTCGCCGTCAAAAACTGTCACTTAACCCGTCATTTAGTCTAAGACCTGCAAACGGCCATTCAGGCTCGTAATGTGACAAAAACTCCGGCGGGATGCCCTCCTTGGTGAACGTGGCGCGCAAACGTTCCAGGGATTCGGGGTCGCGTCGCCCGTAGGACGCCAGTGTGAACAGCAAGCGGGCCGTCTCCGGGTTGTGTCGCGCTTCAATGATGGCCTCATCGATGGCCTGGGCTGCTCGTTGCCAGTGGTTGATGGGTTCCGGCTTCGGCACCTTCGCCGGCAGGCCGTTGGTGAAACCAGTGTGCGGCTCCGTCTGAAACAGCGCGGCCTGTTCCCCGCGCGGGATCAGCGCCTTTGACTCGATCAGCGTGATGGCGGTGGCCGCCGCCTCCAGCATCTGCCACTGCACCGCCGGGGCCAGAATCTCGTAGGGACGCCACAGACTCTGCCCGGCGCGCAGCGGATGGCCGCAGCGCTCCCAGACATGGCGGATGCTCGCCGAGCAACTGCCGCAGTGCGAGAGCGGCGTGTTCAGCTCATCAAGCAGGGTGCGCAGCAGCCGGAACCACAAGCCGGCGTGGACACGCCGACGCGGCAGCTCCACAAAACCCGTCGTCAGCGCCTGCCAGGTGCGCCGGTCCATGCAGGCGATTGCGTCATCGGCAGGGCGCGGCGCAGCATCGGCGATTTCCCACTGAAGATACCGGCCGGGCATGCCCCAGTAGGACTCCAGCCAGCAGCCATGCTGCGGGCAGCTCAGCATCAAGGGGAGCTGCCAGACGAGTAGCACAGCTTGATTCGTTGGATCGTTCAGACACTGCGGACACGCCCGGCGAATCGTCTGGCTCGGTAGCCAGGCACGCCAGCGAGTGATGGACCGCACCTTGCGGGTGCGCTTGGGCAGGAGCACCGCGCATTGGAATGTATAGGTTTCCAAGGCTGCTGGTACCGAATCGTCGAGACTGTCGAGCAGCCACGGCACCCAGCCTGCAAGACTCATGCTGCGCAACCGCTCCAGCTCGACGCCACTGCGCTGGCAGAGCGCCGTCAGCAACGACAAGGATGGTGCGGTATCCAGGTCATCAAGTTGGCTGTGACCAAGATCGTGGGCCAGCAGCTCGTGCACGTCCATCTGGTAGCAGGCGGCGACCCGGTTGAGCCATGAGGACAGGGCTTCGCCTTCCTTGGGTGCCGGATGCAGCGGCCAGCGCGGCGCGGACTTCACATCAGTTCCCGCTCGAACTGTCGCCGCCGCTCACTGGGGCCGATGTAGTCGGCCATGCTGAGCGTGCGGTGGTTGATCGCTTCCTCGCCACTCTCCACGGCGGCGACGGCCGCCGCCACCAGCAGATGTGCAAGCTCGCCGATGGTGCCTTCGCTCCGGGTGAGCAGGTAGCGGGCCATGTCCAGCGTGGCAATCGGGGATGGCCGCCGTAGCGGGAGTGACGCCGCGAAGCTGGCCAGCAGCGAGCAGCAGTCCTCATTGGCCTCCCACGGCGGCAGCAGCATCGGCTCGAAGCGGTTTTCCAACTGATCGTCCGAACGGATGGCCAGGTACGCCTCGCGCGTGCCGACCCCGACCAGGGGGATACGCAGCTCGTTGCCGAGGAAGCGCAGCAGGTTGAGGAACTCGCGCCGGTTAACGCTGTTGCCAGCCAGTACATTGTGCAGTTCGTCGATCACCAGCATGCGCACGCCGACCTTGCGCAGCAGGGCCAGCGCCAGTTGCTCCATTTCCGGCAGCCGTGGGCGCGGGCGCAGCGGCGCGCCCATCGCAGCCAGCAGCGCGACATAGAAGCGGATCACCGATGGCTCTGACGGCATCTGCACGACCAGCACCGGGATATGTTCTTGGTCAGCGTCGGTGCCGACCGGGTGCGCCCGCCGGAATTTCTCGACGATCATCGACTTGCCGTTGTTGGTGGGGCCGACCAGCAGCAGGTTTGGCATGCGTTGCTTGTTCGGCCACGCATACAGAGTTTCCAGCCGGTTCAGCGCCTCGACCGCGCGCGGGTAGCCGATCCAGCGGTCGGCGCGAATGCGCTGGATGCGCTCGTCTGCCGGCAGCCTGGCCAAACCCTGTGCCGCTGGCAGCAGGTGGGACAGGTCAATGACGGGATATTCGTCCACGGCTACCACTCCTCGATCTGATCGAACGGTTTGGCCGGCGGCAGGTTGTCTGCCTGCGGGTCAGCCATGTCCACATCCGGCGGTATGGGCTTGGCCGGTGGCTCCGACGTCTTGAGGTGCTGGCGGCGATCAGCGTCGCGCCGCGCCTTGCGCGTGGCCTTCTGGGCGGTGGTCACGATCTCGCGCATCTGCCCGATCATGCGGAACAGCGCCGACTCGTCCACCTGCTCGCGCCCGAGCTGACGCAATTTGGCCAGCGCCTGGCGTTGTTCCCAGAGGGTGACGGCCGGATGGGACAAGGTGCGGTAGTGGATCTCCAGATAGTGCTGACCTTCCGGTTCCAGTACCCAGATGCGGCTGATGTCGCGCGGATCGCGCCGGATCAGGAAGGCGGGCAAGCGCTCGCGCCGGGCAATCCACGGCTTGAGGGCGTCGGCGTAGTAGTGGATGTGGTCGATGACAAAGCCGGTGCGGGTCAGGGTGCGGCGGATCACCGGCAGGAAATCGACCAAAAACGCGGTGGGGCGGGTAACGACGGCCGGGACGCCAACGCGCTCCACGGCCTCGGCCCAGCGCGCGGCCGGCGGCTGGAGCAGGCCGTTGTGCACGGAGCCGTGATAGGTGCCTACCGCCAACGCGAGCCAGCGCTCCAGCTCGCGCAGCGTCAGGGTGGCCATCTTCTCGGAATCGTACTCGCCGCGCTGGCCGGGATTGGAGAAGGTCGTCCCCGGTAATTCGTCGTGGATCATCTGCATCGCCGTGCCGATGATCCGTTCCACGATGCCGCCGTAGTGCGGCTGGCCTGGTGGGCGATAGTCCAGCCGGATGCCATGCTGTTCGCAGCCACGGCGCAGCGCTTCGCTTTTGAACTCGGCCGCGTTGTCCAGATAGAGCAGCCTGGGCTTGCCGCTCATCGGCCAGTCCATTTCCACATTCAGCCCTTCCAGCCAGGGCCGCTTGTCGCAGGCGGCATGCGCGAGGCATAGGCCGACCGAGACGGCGGACGGCGCTTCCAGCGTGACCACCATGCCGAGTACGCAGCGCGTGAACACGTCGATGGCGAGGGTCAAATATGGGCGGCCAATCGGTTGCCGGTCGCGCTCGTCGACCACGATCAGGTCGATGACGGTGTGGTCGATCTGCACCTGTTCCAGCGGCATGGTGACTTCGGGCGGAATGCCACCCGCGCCTTGCAAGGGACGGGCAGCGTCCTGCCCGCCCCGGCTGCGGGCTATTTTCGCCGGGTGTAGTCCGGCAATCCGCTGGGCCACGGTGTTGCGCGCCGGCACCGGCAGCTTCTGGGTTTTGCACGCCTGCGCGACTTCGCGGTGGAACGCCGCCAGGCTGCGTTTCTGCTTGGTCAGGAAGCGCTTTTGCAGCAGCTCGCGGATGATGCGCTCGACCGGTTCCGGCAAGCGCCCCTTGCCTTTGCCGCCGCCGGATCGGCCGGGCGTCAGGTCTGTTACCAGGCCAGTACCCTGCCGGGCGCGACGGATCAGGACATATACCTGTCGCCGGGACAGGCCCAGCGCTTGGGCTGCCTCATCGGCGGCTTCATGCCCGACCACCTCAAGCGCTGCCAGTGGCCCGATGATTTCCGTCCGGTGCCGGGCTTGCGCCCATGCCTCGTCGGGCAGGGTGGCCACGCCTTGCGCGGCAATCGGTGGAGTGTCTGATGTCATGCCCAAACCTCGCTTTGGTGCACACGAGTATTGAGCATAGTCGAGATTGGTGCAGACGACTCCTGATATTGGGCTGTCAGGAGCCGTATGCACACCAGGCGTTACATCCAGTCAGATGGTGCGGTCGTCTTCTGAAAACGACAGCGCGGCCCTGCCTGACATCCAGTTAGGGTATAGCCTAGATTGACATGCGCGATGCAACCCTTAACTTGCTTGCATCTATCGTTTCCATGCTAGTTTTATCGTAACGCTAAAGAAATTGGGCTTAATGCCGAACACAATAAAATAAAACAGCCAACCCTTGAGGCTCTTATGCGCCAGAATTTACCAGTGACGGGTCGAAACTTAGAACTCCCAAAAGATGCCAATATTCTTTCGACTACCTCCCCTCAAAGCCATATCACGTACGTTAATCCTGACTTCATTAAAATCAGTGGTTTCACTGAGGAAGAACTATTAGGCCAGCCTCACAACATCGTAAGACACCCAGATATGCCGCCTGCTGCATTTGAGCATATGTGGAGTACATTAAAATCTGGCCGCTCATGGATGGGGCTAGTAAAAAATCGCTGTAAAAATGGCGACCACTATTGGGTAAGTGCTTATGTAACGCCAATAGCTAAGAATGGTTCGATTGTTGAATACCAGTCTGTAAGGACCAAGCCTGAACCTGAGCAGGTTTTGGCTGCGGAAAAATTATATGCTCAATTGAGAAGCGGGAAGGCCGCGAGGCCGAAATTGGCTGCTAGCTTTTCCGTGAAAATACTCTTGCTCATATGGGGTAGTATTATATCAAGCGCAATGGCTGCCGGCATGCTTACTGATACATCAATAAGCAGCTTATTGTTAGCCACTTTAATGTCAGGAAGCTTAAGCTCTGTTAGTGTTTTGGCTATTCTCTCTCCTCTTGGAAGACTGGTTGAAAGAGCCAGGAATATTTCCAATAACCCATTAAGTCAATCCCTCTACACTGGGCGCACCGATGAGTTTG
>VMRT01000005.1 GCA_007713455.1 Pseudomonas sp. | reverse complement strand
TTCAACCATCGACGGCTACTGGAGCCCATCGGGAACATGCCGCCGGCAGAGGCCGAAGCGATCTACTATCAGCAACTTACCGAGTCGGCCCAAGCGGCATGACTCACACCAAAGAGCCTCCGGAATTCCCGGGGCGGTTCACTAGACGGCCAAGCAGGTAGTGTGGAACGAAGTTTACGCAATTCTATTCGGCAATAAAGGTTGCGTGAATTACCTGCCTTGGTATGGCTGCATGGCCTGCGCTCGGCCATTTCCTATTGAATTGCGCGAGGTCCTAATGTCAGCAACTGTAGTCATCTTTCCCGGCATCGGGAATTCTGGCCCCCAACATTGGCAATCACTCTGGCAGCAATCCAATCCGGAGTTCGTGCGTGTATCGCTACGAGAGTGGGAAAACCCAGTTTGTGATGAATGGGCTTCGGGACTTCAAGCCACCGTTCAACACATAGGCTCATCGGTTGTGGTTGTTGCGCATAGTCTGGGGTGCCTCGCTGTCGCCCACTGGGCCGCAAAAGCACACGCTCCGATCAAGGCTGCGCTATTGGTTGCCGTCCCGGATCCCGAAAGCCCCAGCTTTCCGGTCGAGGCAGTTGGCTTCGCGCCGCTTCCCGATCGGCGCTTTTCTTTTCCAAGCATCATCGTGGCGAGTACCGACGATCCGTTTGGCTCGCTTGTGCATGCGCAACGGTGCGCGTCGACATGGGGCAGTCGCCTTGTCAATATCGGGAAGGCCGGACATGTGAATGCCGGTAGCAACCTCGGAAGCTGGGAGCAAGGTTATGCAATGTTGCAGCAGCTATGCGACTAAGCCACATGGCATGTGGGTAGTTAAATGCTGGAGGGAGGCCACTTGTTGAAGTCAGACTCGGCCGATTCGTTTTATTTCTAGGAAGCGGATATGAAGCAATCAGGCAGCTGCCTCTGTGGCGGAATTCGATACGAGATAAATGGCCCCCTTACGGATGTTTTGAACTGCCATTGCTCGATGTGCCGCAAGCTGCATGCGTTTGCTTTCAGGACGCGCGCCAAGGTGCGCTCGGCCGACTGGAAAACTCTCGTTGGCGAAGAGTTGATCAAGTTCTATGAGTCGTCGCCCGGTGAGTACAAAGGGTTTTGCTCGAACTGCGGTTCCAGCCTGTACACCAAATTCGACGCCAATCCCGAGGTGTATGGTTTCCCACTCGGAACACTCGACACCGACCCGGGCGTCGAAGCCCAGCGGCATGTGTATGTCGATAGCAAAGCGCCGTGGTTTCAGATTACGGATGATTTGCCGCAGCATGCCGAGTATGACTGAGGCTGGCTGGTCGGGCTTTAGGGGGGCGGCGGGCTCAAAACCATCTTGGGAAGGGGATGCCCGCGACCGGTAGTGACTGCCCGAAAAGTGCAAGATGCTCGACAGGCGCCGGCTCAGCTGCAAGCCACGGCAAACCGCGGCTCGCAGTCAGTCAGTCGGGAAAGCAGATTACTTCGGCTGCAGTTCTAGCAATCGCCCGCTATCGCCATCTTCAAGCACCCAGATGCTGCCGTCCGGGCCCTGTTCGACTTCGCGGATGCGCGCGCCCATGTCGTAGCGGGCGGCTTCGCTGGCTTCTTCGCCATCGAGCGTGATGCGCACCAGGTCCCTCGCGGAAAGGCCGCCGACGAAGGCATTGCCTTTCCAGTCGGCAAACTGATCGCCGCTGTAGATCATGAGGCCGGCAGGGGAGATCACGGGTGTCCAAGTGATTTTGGGCGCAACGAACTCGGGGCGCGTGTCGTGATCGGGAATGGGATTGCCGCCGTAATGGTTGCCGTTCGAGACCTCTGGGTAGCCATAGTTGCCACCCTTTTCGATCAGGTTGAGTTCGTCGCCACCTTCGGGGCCCATTTCCTGTTCCCACAGACGACCCTGCGCGTCGAATGCGATGCCAAGCGGGTTGCGCTGGCCGAGCGACCAGATCTGCGCCGTCACGCCGCCTTTGTCGGCGAAAGGATTGTCGGAGGGCACGCTGCCATCGTCGTTAAGGCGGAGGATCTTGCCGAGGTTGCTGTTCATGTCCTGCGCAGGCGTGAACTTCTGTCGCTCGCCCGAAGAGATCCAGAGCTTGCCGTCCGGGCCGAATGCCAGGCGGTGCCCATAGTGCCCACCACCTGACACCTTGGGCTCTTGCCGCCAGATCACCTTCACATCGGAAAGCGAGCCACCGTCCGCGTTGAGGTCGAGCGTGGCGCGGGCGACAGCAGCCCCACGGTCACCCCCTTTTCCCTTTTCGGCGTAGCTGAGGTAGACGACGCTGTTCTGCGCATACTCTGGGTGAAGAATGACGTCACCGAGTCCGCCCTGGCCGCCGTAAGCCACCTCGGGAACGCCGTCGATGTCGTGAGTCTCACCGGTTTTGACGTCGACGTGTTTGAGTGCGCCGCGTTTTTCGGTAACGAGGGCGGTGCCGTCGGGGAGAAAGGTCATGGCCCAGGGTTCGGCGAAGGTGGCGCGCGGCGTGGCGTTGAATGGCCATTGGTCCTGCTTGATCGCCTCTGCTGCGGTGGCAGCGAGCGAGGCGAAACCAAGGGCAATCGTACCGGCGACCTGCAGGGGAACACGCTTCATGACCATCCTCTCCTCAAAAGTTGGAGCTCAACGTTACTGCGCATGGCGCGCTCAGTTGAGCCTGGATTTGTTACGCGACGCGTCGGGGCAGCGCACCCGGTGCCGCTTCGTATAACTCCAGCGGCAGGTTGTCGGGGTCAGCAAAAAAGGTGAATCGACGTCCGGTGTATTCATCCACCCGGATGGGTTCGACCTCAACGCCCTTTGCTTCCAGCCACGCCTTACTCGCCTCGACGTCATCCACCGCGAATGCCAGATGTCGCAAGCCTTGCGCCTCCGGCCGGGAGGGTCTTGTGGGTGCGTCAGGAAACGAAAAAAGCTCGATCTGGCCGCCGTCAGGCAATGCAAGGTCAAGCTTGTAGGAGCGGCGCGCTGCACGGTAATGCTCGGCGATCACAGTCAGACCGAGCGTCTCGGTGTAGAAGCGCTTCGAGACGGCATAGTCCGAACAGATGATCGCGGCGTGATGAATGGATCGAAGCATGCTTAAGTCCCACGGTGGCTGTCTGTTAAGAACTGATAGAGCGGCAGGGTGGTTCGATGAGCGAGGTCGCAATACGGCTAGTTGTGTTTTCTTGAGCGGACACCCAGCGCAGTTACCGTCACCAAAATCAGCCCCATGCCTAGAATCTGTAGCGCAGCCAGGCGTTCATTCAGCACCATGACGCCGAAGAGCGAAGCGGTTACCGGCTCGATCATGGCCACGATAGAAGCAACAGCCGGCGCGGTATGGTTGAGCCCGACGATATACAGAATGAACGATAGCCCGGCGCCCAATACCCCCAGTACCACGAACAGCGGCCAACTCGGGGCGGTCAACACTTCCACTGCCTGGTCCGCATCGGCGAACCAGCCAAGTATGCCAACGAGTACCGCGAGCGCGATCACGAGGATTGCCTGAGGGCTACCGTGGGGCGCCGCATACTTGAAGCCAAAAATAAACACAGCGTAGGACACGCCGGAGAGCAAACCTGCGCCAGCGGCAATTGGGGTGATGTCACCTGCCTCTATGTCATAGATGCCGGTCAGCAGCAGGACGCCAAGCATCACCATTGCGATCGCTGCCCACTTGAACAGGGTGGGTTTCTCTAGCCTGAACGCGAAGGAAACGAGATAGACGAACACCGGTGCGGAGTACATCAGGGTTGCCGCAACCGCAACGCTGCCCTCTGCAATGCTCAAGAAGTAGAAAGAGAAGTTGCCGGCTACGCCCACCCCGGCCACGACCGACCAGAACCACATCGTGCTGTTCGCCAGCCCGCTTCCGCCCGGGCGCAACGCGAGCCACACAAGGACGAAAATCAGCCCGACCACGCCCCGGTAGAGCGAGACCACAACCGGGCTCCAGCCCTCTGCAGTGAGAACGCCACCGATCCCGCCTGACAGCCCCCAACATAATGCCGCGAGCACTACGAACAGCGTACCCAGACCCGCCTTATTCCCTGCCAGGCCTTTCCCGTTCGGCGGCGAGTGCTGCTTCATTCGCAAGTCCTATGCCCTGGGGGCGGTGCAAGTCGGTCCTGTGTTGTCTCACAAATACCGGCAGCCGACCGCACCTCCGGGTCTGGTCGGGCGTTAGCGGTACACGCAAACCGCCGGCTCGCACCTTTCTCGCAAAAGCGCGGTCACCGGCTGTTTGTCACTGATTGCGCGTCACTCGCCACACCACGTTGGCAAGGTCATCCGCAACGATCACCGCGCCTTTCGGGTCGACGGTCACGCCGACAGGTCGGCCGCGCGTCTTGCCCTCATCTGTACGAAAGCCCGTCACGAAATCAACCGGCTCGCCCGAAGGTCGCCCATTACTGAACGGTACGAAGACCACCTTGTAGCCCGACGGATCCTCACGGTTCCAGCTTCCGTGCTCACCGACGAACGCGCCGTCGGCAAACTGCTCGCCCATTTCCGGTATGGAAAAGTCCACTCCAAGGGCGGCAACGTGCGCGCCTAGCGCATAGTCCGGCGTAATCGCTGCGTCGACCTTGTCCGGATCCTGTGGACGCACCCGGTCATCGACGTTCTGTCCCCAGTAGCTGTAAGGCCAGCCGTAAAAGCCGCCCTCCTTAACCGATGTCAGGTAATCCGGTACCAGGTCTTCACCCAGTTCGTCCCGCTCATTCACCACCGCCCACAACTCATCTGAACCCGGCTTAATGGTCAGTGCGGTCGGGTTGCGCAGGCCGGTTGCGTAGGGCTTGTGAGCACCCGTCTCGGCATTGATCTGCCATACCACGGCACGGTCGACCTCTGCCGCCATCCCTCGCTCGGTGATGTTGCTGTTGGAGCCGATGCCGACGTAGAGGTACTGGCCATCCGGGCTGATGGTCATCGCCTTGGTCCAGTGATGGTTGATCTCAGACGGCAGGTCGGTGACCTTGACCGGCTCGCCGCTGGCCTCCGTCTGACCCTCTTCATAATCGAACCGCACCAGCGCGTCCTGGTTGGCGACATACAGATTGCCCTCGTGGAAGGCCAGGCCGTACGGCGCGTTGAGATCGTCGGCGAATACCGTCTGCACCTCGTAGGTGCCATCACCATCGGCATCTCTCAGCAGGGTCAGCCGGTTACCGCTTTTGACCGACGTGTTGCCCTGCGCCTTGATGTAACCGGCGATCACGTCTTTCGGTTTCAGCTTGGCTGCATTGCCGCCACGACCTTCGGCCACAAGGATGTCGCCGTTGGGCAGCACCAGGGTCTGGCGCGGGATCTGCAGGTCGGTGGCTATCGCCGTCACGCTGTAGTTTTCCGGCACCGTGGGTGTTGCATCGCCCCAGGGTGTCGGCTCGGCGATCTTCATGCTCGGCAGCATTCCGCGGTCGGGTTCCGGCAGTTTGGGGTTGGCACCGTACAGGCTGGCGGCGTCCTGCTCATCGCCACCGCAGGCGCTAAGAAACAACGCGATGGTCAGTGCGGAGAGTGCATTGGTGTGCTTCATGCTTCACCTCCGTCACGCAGGTTGGAAAGGCCGATCCACGCGGCGGCGCAGGCCAGCAGAGTGACGATCACCGAGAGCACCAGACCGGTCGGCATGACTGCCCAGGCGTCCTTGGCGTGCTGCAGTGCATTGATGAAGCCGAGTACCCAGGTCGCCACGAGCAACAGCAGATAGATCAGCGGTCGCCCTGCCCTGTGCCTGGCCTTGATCAGGTTGACGACCGCGAACAGGATCGCCAGTCCGCAGAACACCAGCCCGCCGGCGATCAGCCAGGAGGCGAAGTTGCTCCATTGAATCTGGTAGCTGCGAAAGTAGGCGACGTCGCTCAGCAGTGCGCCGAGAAACAACGGCACGCTCCCGGCCAGTAGGATCGAGTGCAGCGGATGCGGCACATGGCGGGAAACGCTGTGAGTGGTTTCTGTGGTGCGGTGGGTAATGACGGTCACAAGGAACTCCTCATTGCTTTCGACCAGCCCTGCGCGGCGCGGATCGCTCTGAAGGTGCTTAAGAGGGGATCGTGTCGTCGGGCCGTTAGTTCACTCCTATCGCTGAGCGGCGGGGCTGACCTCGGCTGCTGCAGCCCTCGCCCGCTTTTCGTGCCTCATGCACAAACCAAGTGCTCCGAACCGGACCATTTGATCCGTTATTTTCCCGCCATAACGCTAAGTCGCTGATCCAAAAGCGAATCGATCCGGTGGCACGCTTTCTGCTCTCTCTCCTCGACAGTCGCCCATGTGCAATGGGCGGCGGCTTCGCACATACAGAGAAGCGCCTGCGCCACTGGCGACGCGCTCAGTTTCCGCCCTGCGTCAGAGGAGTGCGTCACCCATGACTCTGCAATACGTTCCCATCATCGACCTGGCGCCGTATTTCGCCGGCACGCCGGAGGGCAAGGCCCAGGTGGCCAAGGCCGTGGACCAGGCCTGTCGCGACATCGGCTTTCTGGTCATCACCAATCATCAGATCCCCAGTGAACTGATCGAGCGCGTGTCGCGGCTGACGCGGCAGTTCTTCGCCTTGCCGTTGCCGGAAAAGCGCAAGGTCGACCGGCCCAGCCCGGAAATGGTGCGCGGCTACAGCGCCATCGCCGAGGAGAGTCTGTCGTACTCGCTGGAAGAGGCGTCACCGGGTGATCTCAAGGAATCCTTTTCCATCGGGCCCAGCGATGTCCCGGATGAGGACTACTACCGCTGCGCCGCTGCCGGCCCGCATTTCGCGCCGAACGTCTGGCCCACCGGCATCGCAGGTTTCGAGCAGGCCTATCGCGAATACTTCGCTGCCATGAGCGAGCTGTCGCAGTCGCTGATGCGCATCTTCGCTCTGGCGCTGGAGCTGCCGGAAACCTTCTTCGACGACAAGATCGACAAGCACATCAGCATGTTCCGCAGCCTCAGCTACCCGGACGTCAAGGGCGCGGTGGAGCCCGGGCAATTGCGCGCCAGCGCCCACACTGATTACGGCAGCCTGACCATCGTCAAGCCGGACAACGCGCTGGGCGGTTTGCAGGCGCGCAACCGTCAGGGCGAATGGGTGGATGTGCCCTACGTGGAGAACGGCTTCGCCGTGAACATCGGCGACCTGATGATGCAGTGGACCAACGATCAGTGGATTTCCACGCTGCATCGGGTGGTCAATCCGCCGGCCGACAGCCCAGCTGACAACGGGCGACAGTCACTGGTGTTCTTCCACCAACCGAACTACGACGCGCTGATCGAGTGCCTGCCGGGATGCCTAGCCGCGGGCGAAGCGCCACGCCACGCGCCGGTCACCTCCGGCGACAACCTGCTCTCCAAGTTCGTCAAGCAGACCACCTTCGGCAAAGGCCTGGAGGTCGCATGAGCACGCTTTCATACGTCAACGTGTTCGCCCGCGACATCGAAGCCCTGAGCGGCTTCTACCGTGAGCTGTTCGGCTTCAGGAACATCCCCGAGATCGCCTCGCCGATCTTTCGCGGGCTGGATACCGGCAAGAGCTGCATCGGCTTCAACGCACCGGAAGCCTATGAACTGCTGCAGCTGGACGAGTTCGCCGACACCCGCGGCTGCAAGTTCCTGCTGAATATCGATGTCGAGTCGAAAGAGGAGGTCGACCGCCTGGTGCCCATTGCCGTCGCCATGGGTGCGACGCTGATCAAGGCGCCTTACGAAACCTACTACCACTGGTACCAGGCGGTGCTGCTGGACCCCGAGAAAAACGTGTTCCGCATCAACCACATGCTTTGACGATCCCACCATCAGGAAATCAAAAATGCTGAATAAGTTCATGAAACGGACCTTGTGTGCGGCGGTGGCTCTCGGCCTGACAGGCGCGGCGGGCCTGGCTTCGGCGCAGGAAGGGCAGGGGCTGACGCTCGATAAACCGGCGAAAATCGCCATGCTCTACATCAGCCCGCGCAATGACGGCGGCTGGACTCAGGCCTTCGACGAGGCGCGGCAGAAGCTCGAAACCGAGCTGGATACCAAGATCCAGTACGTCGAGAGCGTGCCTGAGAACGCCTCCTCGATCCGCCCGGCCGTGGACCGGCTGATCCAGCGCGGCGCCAACGTCATCATCGGCACCGCCTTCGGCTACTCGGACACCTTCAAGGAGCTGGCTGACAAGTATCCGGATGTCGCCTTCCTCAACGGCTCGGGCACCACGAATAGCGCCAATCTCGAATCCTTTTACGGGCGCACCTACGAAAGCCAGTACCTGTGCGGCATGGCGGCGGGTGCGGCGTCCAAGACCGGCAAGCTCGGCTTCGTTGCGGCCAATCCCTTCGGTCAGGTGAACTGGACGGTCAACGCCTTCGCCCTCGGCGCCCAGCAGATCAACCCGGACGCCACCGTTACCGTCGTCTACACCGGCGCCTGGAACGATCCGGTCAAGGAACGCGCCGCCGCCATGGCGTTGATCGACGCCGGCGCTGATGTGCTCGGCCAACACGTCGATAGCCCGACACCGCAGATCGTCGCCCAGGAGCGCGGCGTGCACGGCACCGGCCACCACCGAGACATGCGCGAGTTTGCCCCGGATGCCACCGTCTGTTCTTCGGTCTGGGTGTGGGACAAGTTCCTCGCGCCGGAGCTCAAGAAAATCAGCGCCGGCAACTGGACGCCACCCGAGAACGGCGCGCTGCTGTCCATGGCCGAAGGCGGCACCGATGCGGCCTGCTGCGGCCCGGCGGTTTCCAAAGCAGACAAGGCCAAGATCATGGCGGCTCGCGAAGAGCTGCTCAAAGGCGAGAAGAAGATCTATGCCGGGCCCATGGTCGACCGTGAAGGCACCCAGCGCATCGCCGCCGGCGAGGTCATGGCCGACCCTGCGTTGTGGCAGATGGACTGGTTCGTCAAGGGAGTGATCACCCAGCAATGAGCAACCTGAACGCGATCCAGCTGACCGGGGTGAGCAAGTCGTTCGACGGCTTCATGGCCCTGTCCCAGGCGGACTTCACCGCCAAATGGGGCGAAGTGCACGCGCTGCTCGGCGAAAACGGCGCGGGCAAGTCCTCGCTGATGAACATCGCCGCCGGCCTCTACGCACCGGAACGCGGATCGCTGCTGATCGACGACAACCCGGTGCGCTTGAGCGGACCGCGGGATGCTGGTCGCTACCACATCGGCATGGTTCACCAGCATTTCAAGCTGGTGAAGCCCTTTACTGTGGCTGAGAACATCCAGCTGGGGCTGCCCGTGGGGCCCGGCAATCATGCTTTCGCGGGCAGCCACCGGCAGCGGCTGACAGCTTTGGAGCAGCGGATCAGCGACAAGGCGGCAGAGCTGGGCTTCACCATCGACCCGCGCAAGGTCACCGAGTCGCTGTCGGTGGCCGAGCAGCAGCGGGTGGAAATTCTCAAGGTGCTGCTGGCCGGCGCGCGGATCCTGATCCTCGATGAGCCGACGGCGGTCCTCACTGATCAGGAAGCCGAGCGCCTGCTGGAAACCGTGCGCGCCTTTGCCCGCCAGGGCGCGGCGGTGATTCTGGTCACTCACAAGATGAGCGATGTGAAGCGCTTCGTCGACCGCGTGACCGTGATGCGCGCCGGGCGAACGATTCAAACCCTCGACCCGCAATCGGTCTCGGTGCCGGAGCTGGTGCGTCTGACCGTGGGCGAGTCCGCACCGGCCAGCGAGTATCAGCCGGCGACACCGGGCGAGGTGCGGCTGCAGGTGCGTAATCTCAGATCGACCGGCCCGGGCGGGCATGGCGCACTCAATGGCGTGACCCTGAGCCTGCGCGCGGGCGAGATCTACGGCATCGCTGGCGTCGGCGGCAACGGCCAGAGCGAGTTGGCGAACGTGCTGATGGGCTTGCCCGAGTCCTGCGAAGGCGCGTTGGAATTGACCGGCTTCGGTGACTTGCGCCGGGCCAGCCCTGAACAGCGCCGGGAGCTGCGCATCGCCTCGATTCCGGCTGACCGCTACGGCACCGCGCTGGCGGGCGAGCTGTCGGTGGCGGAGAACTTCGGTGTCGGGCAGATCCATAGCGGCCGCTATGGCTCGTTCTTCAATCTCCGGCGCAAGCGTCTGGAGGCAGAGGCCGCCGAGGCGGTGTCCGGGTTCGATGTGCAGGGCGTGCGCTCGCTGAAGCAGAAGGCCGCGCTGCTCTCCGGCGGCAACGCACAGAAGCTGGTGATCGCCCGCGAGTTTTCCCGCGACCCGCAACTGGTGCTCGTGCACAGCCCCAGTCGCGGGCTGGACGTACGCGCCACCGCCTCCGTGCATGGCCGCCTGCGCGCCGCGCGCGATGCCGGCGCGGCGGTGCTGGTGATCAGTGAAGACCTCGACGAAGTGCTGGCGCTGGCCGACCGCATCGGCGTGATGAACGCCGGGCGCATCGTTGCCGAGTTCGACCGGCCCGCGGATCGCCAGGCCATTGGTAGGGCGATGGTCAGCCATGGGGAGCTGAGCCATGGCGAGTTGAATCCAGAAGGGGTAAACCATGAATGAACAGGTACGCCCCGTGATGATCGAGCAGGCTACGCAAGCGGCCGAGCGCCCGAAACAGCCGCTGCTGTCGCGGCGTTACGCTCTGGAGATCCGCCAGCAACTGGCTTGGCATTGGCAGGCTGTGATCATCGGTCTCGCGCTGCTGCTGGGGCTGGGTATTTCCGCCGCCATCCTGATCGCCGCTGGCGTTCCGGCCGGTGAGCTGCTCAACGAGTTTGTCATCCTCACGGTGTTCGATGCGCAGAGCCTGAAAGCGGTCTTGTTTCAAGCATCGCCGATGATCCTCGTCGGCCTGGCTGGCTGCATGGCGTTTCGCGCCAAGTTCTGGAACCTCGGGCTTGAGGGTCAGATGATCTGGGGCGCCATCGGTGCCACTGCGATCTCGCTGTTCGAGATCGGCCCGCAGGCGCTGCGTCTGCCGCTGATGCTGGCGGCAGCGATCATCTGCGGTCTGCTCTGGGCGCTGGCGCCGGTGTTGCTCAAGCTGCGGCTGAAGGTCAACGAGATCATCTCGACGCTGATGCTCAACTACCTGGCGATCAATTTCCTGCTGCACCTTTTGTACGGAAGCTGGAAAGACCCGAAAAGCTCGTTCCCTTATTCACCGCAATTCCAGCCGTTCGAGCGCCTGCCCGAGTTGTTCGACGGCATCAGCGCGGCAGTGCCGCTGGCCGTGTTCGTCGCGTTGCTGGCGCTATGGTTTCTCGGCATTTCCCGCGCCGGGCTCTACCTGCGCTTCGTCGATGCCAATCCGCGTGTGGCGGGCGCCGTGGGGGTGCCGGTGCAGAAGATGATCATCGGCACCGTGCTGATTTCCGGTGCCATGGCCGGGATCGCCGGCTTTCTCGTCACTGCCGGGCAGGAGGGGCGGCTGACCCAGTCGTTCTATCAGGGCTACGGCTTCTCCGGGATCCTCATCGCCTTTCTGGCGCGCAACAACCCGGTGGCAGCGCTGGTGGTGGCGCTGTTGATGGCGATGCTGTTCGTCGCCGGGCGCAGCCTGCAGGTGTTCTACCAGATCCCGTTTTCCATGGTGCAGTTGATCCAGGCGATCCTGGTGATCTGCGTCGCCTCTTCGGATTTCTTTATCCGCCACCGCATCCGCCGCGTTCAGGGAGGCGAAAGCTGATGGATATGATCGCCAACTGGCTCGGCAATACGCCGGACTTCGCCGTGCCCTTCGCCCTCGCGGCGCTGGGGCTGATTCTCACGGAACGGGCGGGCGTCCTGGCGTTGGGCGCCGAGGGCCTGATGCTGGTCGGCGCGCTGGCCGGGATTGGCGCGCAACTGGCGTTCGGCAGCCACGGCACTTCGCTGCTGATGGCTATGGGCGCGGCTGCCGTGGTGTCGCTGCTGTTCGCACTGATGGTGCTGGTGCTACGGATCAACCAGGTGATCGCCGGGTTGGCGCTGGTGTTCTTCTGCCAGGGCCTGACCGGCCTGCTCGGCACCTTGCTGGACTGGACCAACAAGCCGGTCAAGGGGTTGGGCGCGGTCGAGCTGTGGCCGCTGTCGGAGTTGCCGCTCGTGGGCAAAGTCTTCGTGCAGAACCCGCAGGTGTTCATGACGCCGCTGATCTTTCTCGCCGTGGTCTGGTTTCTTACCCGCACCACCACCGGCCTGCGTTTGCGCGCGGTGGGGGAGAACCCGCAGGCGGCGGACGCTGCGGGCATTTCCGTGCTCGGCTATCGGCTGGCGGCGATTCTCGCCGGCGCCGCGCTGATCGGCCTGGCCGGCGGCTATATCTCGGTGCTCAGCACCAAGCTGTGGATCGCCGATATGACTGGCGGCCGCGGCTGGATCGCCGTGGCGCTGGTGATCTTCGCCCGCTGGTCACCCTGGAAGGCCCTGGCCGGTGCGCTGCTGTTCGGCTGCATCGAGGCGCTGATCCCGCATCTGGCCGCTGCCGGGGTGCGTCTGCCGCAGTACTTCGTGCTGATGACGCCCTACGCCGTGACCCTGGCGGTGATGATCTGGGTTGCCAGCGGCAAGAACGTTTCCGGCAATCAGCCGGGCGCACTGGGTATTCCCTTTATCCGCGAGGAGCGCCGCTGAAGGTCACGGCGCTCATTGCGCCGGGCTCTGGTCGCTGGAGCGGCAAGTGATCTCCGCGTAGGGCTCGTCCGGCGAGTAGTCGCCGGGAACGCGCTCGGTGCGCTGGGTATTTGGCGCGACAGTGAAAACTGGAGACGCCGAAGTATCCGAGCGCGCGTCGTTCGGTACATGGAACTCGCAGGTGATCTGGCCGCCCGTGCGGTTCATCACCTTCACCGCCCGCACGCCAAGCAGCTCGCCTTCGACCCCTTCGGATTTGGCCGGCACGCCCATCGGACTGATCTCCACATCGAGGCCGTTGAGGTGGGTGACCACTTCCGGCGGCGGCGTTTGTGCGAACGCCAGCGGGGCACAGAGCGCCAGACCGCAGGCGAGAAATAGCTGCTTGCTCATTGAAACCTCCAATATTCGGTCCCCGTTAGAAGAGCTGGCCGGGGGTCGGTTCGATCGCTGCGCCAATCAATGATTGCAAATGATTAGAAGCGTCAAAAAAATGGTTGGCATGATTTGTGATGGCTCAAAGCCATGATTGATCTTGCCGTGCCATTTGCGCCGTGTTGAACTGCAGCCGTCGCCAATGTTACGTGCACTCCTTCCGAGGGTGGCTGAAGTGACTAGGTATCTGCTTCTGGCGTTGCTGGCATTTGCAGGTGGTGCAGCGGCAACGGCCGATGTAACGCTCGAGCTCGACGCAGCCGAACGCGACTGGCTGGCCGGCAACCGCTCGGTCAGCATCTGTGTCGACCCGGATTGGCTGCCGTTCGAGATGCTCAATGCCCGCGGGGAGCATGAAGGGATCGCCGCCGACCTGCTTCGGCTGGTAGCACAACGGGCGGGGCTGCAACTGGATATCGTGGCGACCAGCGACTGGGGCCAGTCGGTGGCGTTCTCCCAGGCTGGCCGCTGCCAGCTGCTCAGCTTCCTCAACCAGACGCCGGTGCGTGATGCCTGGCTGATCTTCACCCAGCCGCTGTTCACCGACGCCAATGTGGTGATCGCGCGGGAAGACCATCCCTATGTGGCTGACTTGTCCGCCCTCGAAGACGTAACGGTCGCTTTGCCGGTGGGCACGTTTGTCGAGGAAAGCGTTCGGCGGGACTTTCCCCGCTTGCGCGTCATCAGCACCGACACGGATGCCCAGGCGCTGGCGCTGGTGAACGAGCGCAAGGCCGATCTCACCGTGCGCTCGCTGACCGTGGCTGCCTACACCATTCGCCGCGAAGGCTGGTTCAATCTGAAGATCGCCGGGCAGCTGACGAGTCTCGACAATCAGTTTCGCATCGGCGTGCTGAAGAGCGAGCCGGTGCTGCGCGACATCCTGAACAAGGCGATTGCGACGATCACCCCGGGGGAGCTTAACCAGATCGCCAACAGGCATGCGCCGATTCGCGTCGAGTCGGGCACCGACTACCGTCTGGTCGTGCAGATCGTCGTGGTCTTTTCGGTGATGCTGCTGACCAGCCTGTTCTGGATCGGCCGGCTGCGCCGGTTGAACGAGCAGCTGCAGGTCAAATCGCAGACCGATCCGCTCACCGGCCTGGCCAACCGCGCCGCCCTGGATCGGCGTTTCGCCAGGGCGCTGGAGCAGGCGCGGCGTTACAGCCGGCCGCTGTCGATCGTCATGCTTGATATCGACCACTTCAAATCCATCAACGACGAGTTCGGTCATCAGATGGGGGATCGCGTCCTCAAGGAGTTCGCCGACCTGCTGGTATCCGGTCTGCGCGGTAGTGATGCCGTGGGCCGCTGGGGTGGCGAAGAGTTCCTTCTGCTGTGCCCGGAAACCAGCAGCCAGCAGGCCGCGGCGTTTGCTGAGCGCCTGTGCGAGCAGTCGCGGGCGCTGTCATTCAGTACTGGCCAGACGCAGACCCTCAGCGCCGGTGTCGCCGAGCTAAACGCGACGGACACAGTGGACAGCCTGCTGCGCCGTGCCGACGCCGCGCTGTATCGGGCCAAGCATGAGGGCCGGGACCGCGTCTGCTGCCATGCGCCGGACGAGCAGGCGAGCTGAGTGGCGGTGCTCAGTGCTTGCCGGGTTTGCGTAGGCGTACGTAGAGGTCCTTGCCGCCGGTGGCGCTGCTGCCCCGTGATTCCAGGTCGAAGCGCTTGGGCTGGTTGGCGATCAGGTCGCTGAGCTTCTTGCAGCCATACAGCCGCGGATCGAAGGCGGGGCGGAGCTTGCTGATGTTCTGTCCGAGAGTGCCCAGCTGAATCCAGTCGTCCTCCTCGGACAGGTCGTCGAGCACCTTGGCGATGAAGTCCACCGGCACCTGCTGACATTTGATGGTGTCGCCCTTGTCGCCGGCCTTCGGCAGCTTGCTGGTTTCTTCCACCTGAGCGGCGGCTGCGGCGAGCTTTTCCGATGACGGTGGCTCGGATGTCGTTTTGGCGGCATCGGCGCGCAGGATTTCGGTGTAGATGAACTTGTCGCAGGCAGAGACGAAGGGCGAGGGCGTCTTCTGCTCACCAAAGCCATACACCGTCAGGCCCTCTTCGCGGATGCGTGCGGCCAGACGAGTGAAGTCGCTGTCGCTGGAAACCAGGCAGAAGCCGTCGAAACGCCGCGTGTAGAGCAGGTCCATGGCGTCGATGATCAGCGAGCTGTCGGTGGCGTTCTTGCCCGAGGTGTAGGCGAACTGCTGGATCGGCTGGATCGAGTAGTCGAGCAGCACCTTTTTCCAGCTGCCGAGGTTGGGTTTGGTCCAGTCGCCGTAGATGCGCTTGACGCTGGCGACGCCGTATTTTGCGATTTCCTCGAACAGCCCTTCGACGATGGCGGCGGGCGCGTTGTCGGCGTCGATCAGCACGGCGAGGTGCTTCTGCTTGTTCGAACTGTTGGGCTTGCTGGCCATGCTTCTTCCCTGGACTGGAGATCGCCCGACCATAACGCCGACCACCGTGCCATGGCCATAGCGGTGTGCTGCCAACGCATGCCGAGCTCGGTTAGCATGCGCGACTTTGATCACATGGATTGCGGTGCATGGAACAGCGAGGCACGCTGAAAAGCTGGAACGACCAGAAGGGCTTCGGCTTCATTCGCCCGGAGCAGGGCGGTGAAGATGTCTTCGCGCATATCTCGGCCGTGCATGGTGAGCGTCGGCCGCTGGTTGGTGATCGTGTGCTCTACGTGTCGGGGCGCGATCCCCAGGGTCGGCTGCGTGCCGAGCATCTGCGGCTGGATGCGCCGCTGACGCTGGACCAGCCAGCGATTCGCCAGCGCCCGGGCAGTCAGCGCAAGCCGGCCGAGCAACAGGCCCGTCCGCGCGCGACGGCGCGGGCCGCTGGCAAGCCTGCGCGCCAGTTGGTCGCTGGCAACATCCAGCAGCTTCCCCTCAAACTGGTGCTGTTCGGGCTGCTCTGTCTGCTGCCGTTGGCGGGCAGCCTCCTGCGCCTCGGTGCGGTGTTGCCGTTGGCGATCTATGCCGTCGCCAGCCTGCTGACCTTCGTCCTCTACTGGCGCGACAAGCACAGCGCGCTGAAGGATCGCTGGCGCACACCGGAAACCACACTGCATTTCTTCGAGCTGGCCGGCGGCTGGCCGGGTGCGCTGGTGGCGCAGCAGGTCTTTCGCCACAAGACCCGCAAGCTGAGCTATCAGCTGGCGTTCTGGCTGATCGTGGTGCTGCACCAGGCGTTCTGGATCGATCTGCTGTTCATCGGCAGCGGTTTCACCCGCGAGCGGCTGGACTGGCTGTTGCGGCTGCTCTGAAACGCGAAAGCCCGGCGAATGCCGGGCTTTCGGACGAGCATCGCGGCTCAGACTTTTCTGACGAACTCGGACTTCAGCTTCATCGCGCCGATGCCGTCGATCTTGCAGTCGATATCGTGGTCGCCGTCGACCAGGCGGATGTTCTTCACCTTGGTGCCGACCTTGACCACCAGCGACGAGCCCTTGACCTTGAGGTCCTTGATTACCGTGATGGTGTCGCCATCCTGCAGCGTGTTGCCTACCGAGTCCTTGATCACCTTGTCGCTTTCGCTCGCGGCAGCCGCGCCTTCGGTGGCGGACCACTCATGGGCGCACTCGGGGCAGACCAGCATCTGGCCGTCTTCGTAGGTGTATTCGGAGTTGCATTTGGGGCAGGGTGGCAGCGAGCTCACGGCAGATCCTCAGGGGGCGGGATGCGGAAAGCCGTGCATTGTATAAGGTTTTGTTACAAATTTGGGGCCGCCGTGGAATCCAGGCTGGCCGGATTCCACGTGGTTTCACGGGGTAGCGCTTACTTCACGGCGGTGAGGCGCTCGTTACCAGCGCGTAGCTCGCTGTAGCGATGTTCCAGTTCGCGGCGTATTTCGCGGCGCTGGTAGGCCTGGGCGAAACGACGCTGCTGTTCAGGCGTCTTCGGGTTGAGCGGCGGTACCGCTACCGGTTTGCCGTCTTCGCCGAGGGCGACCATGGTGAAGAAGCAGCTGTTGGTATGGCGCACGGTCTTCTCGCGAATGTCTTCGGTGACGACCTTGATGCCGATCTCCATCGAAGTGGTACCGGTGTAGTTGACCGAGGCGAGGAAGGTGACCAGTTCGCCAACATGCACCGGCTGGCGGAACACCACCTGATCCACCGAGAGGGTGACGACGTACTGCCCGGCGTAGCGGCTGGCGCAGGCGTAGGCGACCTCGTCGAGATACTTGAGCAGCGTGCCGCCATGTACGTTGCCGGAAAAATTGGCTTTGTCCGGCGTCATCAGCACGGTCATGGTCAGCTCTGCATGTCCATCTAGCATGGGGGTTACGGCTCCTCGGTGGTGAAGGGTTGCTACTTTAGTCGAATGCCTCCTTCCTGTCTGGCGTTTCCATCAAAACGCTTCATCGATTTTTTCTATCGTCAATGCGGCAAAGGCGCGCACTTCTGTCATTTGGCGGAAAAAGCGCCAGCTACGGCATGAGTGTCCTGCTCCCTGGGCAGGGCCGGCAGCGATCTGTGACGCGGCTCACGGATGGCGCCGGCGCCTCGCACAACAGCACTTTTGTTGACCTGTGCCGGGGTCCGCTGGCCTGGCGCTTCTTATAGTCGGATGCCCACAAAATCCCTGACTATTTCAGTAACGGATGCCTCCTCATGCGTACGCTCGCTCTTGCCCTGCTCGCCTGCTTCGTTCCGCTGACTCATGCCAGCGAGGCGGTCGTCGAGCGCTTCAACTACGTCATGGCCGATGAGCAACGGCGCGAGCAGGCCAGCCTGGCCGGTCAGGAACGCGCCGTGTTCTGTTCCTACTGCCACGGCGAAACCGGCAACAGCAAGCGCAAGCACATTCCCAATCTTGCCGGGCAGAATCCGCGATACCTGTTCCACGCCTTCGAGAAGTTCGCCAGCGGCGAGCGCACCGACTTCGTCATGTCCAAGCTGGCGCAGAATCTCAGCATGGAGGAGCGGGTGAACATCGCGGTGTTCTTCAGCCAGCAGAAGGTCAATCCGCCGGAAGGTGCGACGGATGCAGCCTTGCGCAATACCGGCGAGAAGATCTTCCAGACCACCTGCACCGGCTGCCATGGCGCGCATGCGGAGGGCATGGAGACCATGCCGCGGCTGGCCGGACAGCCGGACGAATACATCCGCAAGGCGCTGACGCGCTTCCGCGAGAACGACCCCAGCCGTGCCGGCTCGGTGATGATCGGCGTGGCAAGCCACCTCTCTGCCGCTGACGTCGAGGCGCTGGCGGCCTACCTATCGCAGCTGAAGCTGACGCCGGCCGAAGAGATGGCCAACATCAACCGTTTGCGCAAGACAACCGCGGCCGCTCAATAGCGCTGAATCTGCGCCGGCGTGCGGCGCATCAGTACCTCACCATTGCGCACCGAAAGCAGGGCGTGGCCCTGGGTGCGCAGCATCTCGTAGTCGTCCGGCGCCGACAGCACCAGCAGATTGGCCGGGCGCCCCACTTCCAGTCCGTAGCGCTCGCCCAGGTTCAGCGTCCGTGCGCTGTTGTCGGTGATCAGGTCCAGGCCGCGCTGCAGGTCCTCGTAGCCGAGCATGTGACAGATGTGCAGCCCGGCTTCGAGGATGCGCAGGATGTTGCCGTTGCCCAGCGGATACCAAGGGTCGACGATGGAATCCTGACCGAAGCAGATGTTCATCCCGGCGCGGTCGATCTCGGCCACACGGGTCAGCCCGCGACGTTTGGGATAGGTATCGAAGCGGCCCTGCAGGTGGATGCTCTCGGTCGGGCAGGAAACGAAGTTGATCTTCGATAACTTGAGCAGGCGGAACAGCTTGGAGCAGTAGGCGTTGTCGTAGGAGCCCATCGCCGTGGTGTGGCTGGCGGTGACCCGCTCGCCCATCTCGCGCACCCGCGCCTCCTCGGCGAGCACTTCGAGAAAGCGTGACTGTGGGTCGTCGGTTTCGTCGCAGTGCACGTCCACCAAACAGCCGCTGCGCTCGGCCAAGTCCATGAGGAACTTGATCGAGCTGACGCCCTGGTCACGGGTGTTCTCGAAGTGCGGAATGCCGCCGACCACATCGGCGCCCATGGCGATCGCCTCGGTCATCAGCTCGCGACCACCCTTGAACGACTCGATGCCCTCCTGTGGGAAGGCGACGATCTGCAGGTCGATCAGATGGCGGGTTTCCTCGCGCACCTCGAGCATCGATTTGAGCGCCGACAGCGTCGGGTCGGTGACGTCGACGTGGGTGCGCACATGCTGGATGCCGTGGTCGACCAGCATGTCGATGGTCTTCTTCGACCGCGCCTTGGTGTCCTCGTGGGTGACCAGCGCCTTGCGCTCGCCCCAGCGCTCGATGCCCTCGAACAGCGTGCCGCTCATGTTCCAGGCTGGCTCGCCGGCGGTCAGCGTGGCGTCGAGGTGGATGTGCGGCTCGATGAAGGGCGGCACCACCAGATTGCTGGCGGCGTCGATATCGCCCTTGTTGGCTTCGGCCGGCGCCTGCTGGGCGCTGATGGAAGCGATGCGTGCGCCGTTTAGTTCGATGCGGTAGAGGCCGCTGCGGCCGCGCAGGCGGGCGTTGAGGATGTTCATGGTGACTCCTTGATCAGCGTGCGTCGGTTTGCGTCAGCACCGTGCGCGACAGGGCCAGGCGCTGACCCTCGTACAGCACAATATAGGCTGCGGCGGCCACCAGTATGCCGACGATGGGCGCCACCCAGGGCGAGAAATACGCGCAGGCGGCGCCCAGCACATAGGCCGCCAGGCCCAGGCTGTTGTATTTCGGCAGGCGCGCCTCGGCCAGTTTCGGGTATTGCCCGCGATGACGGTAGAAGTAGTCCGCCATGATCACGCCGCCGATGGGCGGGATGATCGAGCCGAGCAGGATCAGGAAGGGGATCAGCAGTTCGTACATGCCGCCCAGCGCCAGCAGCGTGCCGACGAAGGCGCCGCCAAGGGTCACCAGGCGGCGGCGCTCGGTGCGAAGCAGGTTGCAGCCGGCAGCGGCGAAGTTGTAGATGGTGTTGTCCTGCGTGGTCCAGAGGTTGAGGAAAAGCATCACGACCGCGGCCATCGACAATCCCTGCAGCACCAGCACTTCGACGATGTCCGGCTGCTGGTAGACGATGGCCCCGTAGGCACCGGCAACGATCATCAGGCCGTTGCCGATGAAGAAGCCGATCAGGCTGGCCCACACCGCGACCTTGCTGCTCCTGGCGAAACGCGTCCAGTTGGTGGCCTGGGTCGCGCCGCTGACGAAGGTGCCGAAGATCATGGTGATGGCCATGCCCAGGGTCAGGCTGTCGCCCGGTTCTACCGCCAGCAGACCATCCAGCCCACCGACGTCACGGGTGGCGGTCCACAGCGAGGCAATCAGCAGAATCAGCATCGCTGGCACCGCGATGCGCGAGAGCAGGTCGAGGCCCTTGTAGCCGACGAAGGCGGTCAGGCAGAAGCCGAAACCGAACAGCACCATCAACGGCAGCGTCCAGCTTTCCGGCAACTCCAGCAGCCGCACCAGGACGATGGCGATGGTCGCCGTGCCCCAGGCATACCAGCCGATCTGGGTGAAGCCAAGCAGGAAGTCGGACAGCCGGCTGCCGACTTCGCCGAAGCAGAAGCGCCCCATCAGTACCGAGTTCAGCCCGCTGCGGCAGGCGATCAGACCGAGCACCGCGGCATAGGCGCCGAGCAGCAGATTGCCGATCACCGCTGCCCAGAGCATGGTCTTGAAGTCGAAGGCGAGGCCGATCTTGCCGCCGGCGAACATGGTGGCGGTGAAGAAGGTGAAGCCGAACAGCAGGATGGAGGTGGACCACAGCCCCTTGCGCGCGCCGGCTGGCACTTCGCTCAGGGGGTAGTCGGTATCGACGGGCTGTTTCATGGTGGATGCTCCGCAAGGTGGATGCAGCCAGATTGCAGATGCCATGCCATTGCTGACCGATCGGCCAACTCGGCTCGCACGCGATGACGCCGACATCAAGGCTGGCTCGTGCTGGTGCAACGAGCTGGCTGCGCGCACTGGAATGGCGCCCTAGCGCGAAGCTACCGCAAGCGGAGCGACATTCTCTCCCCTGCTGGCCAGCGAGTGCGATCCCGGCCAGCGCCAGGCATTGCTCCAGGCGCTGCGCGAGCGCGGTGCGGACCTGAACGCGGCGGGCCCCGCTTGGCAACAGCGTGGAAAGCCTGGCGCGCGGCGAGATCCGCTCCCGCTGATCCCTCAGTAGCTCTTGTAGGGCAGGAACTTACCGGACAGCACCACGTTGACGCGGTCGCCCTTGGGGTCGCTCTGGCGCTGGATATCCATGGAGAAGTCGATGGCGCTCATGATGCCGTCACCGAATTCCTCGTGGATAAGCTCCTTGATGGTGGTGCCGTAGACGTTGACCAGCTCGTACCAGCGGTAGATCAGCGGGTCGGTCGGCACCGCGGTGGGCAGCGAACCCTTGTAGGGGGCGATCTGCAGCCAGGCGACGGCCTCGTCGGAGAGTTCGAAGAGCTGCCCCAGGGTTTCCGCCTGGGCCTTGTCGAAGGCCATCTGACCGAGGCAACCGGCGGTGGTCCACTCCTTGGACATGCCGATGCTTTCGGCGACATGCGCCCACTTCAGGCCCTTGCGCACCTTGGCGGAGACGATCATCTGGGTGACCTGTTCACGACTGCTGATCATGGCGAATCCTCATCTGGCGAATGCGAGTCAATGGCCGCACGGGCGCGGCGGGCCTCGGTCGATGCAGGTTCGGTGCCAGGGGTTTCAGTCGTATTCGGCCGCTTCGTGCTCGCCGAGCAGGCGACGCTGTCGCAGTGTGGCGGCGGCCAGCACCTCGGGGTTGAAGCTGAAGTGCAGGTAGGGCGAGAACTTCTGCGCCACCATGCGTCGGCCGTAGTGGATCTGCAGCAGGTAGCGGCTGCGCTCGGCGGTGCGGTTGCGACTGCCGGCGTGCCAGAGCTCGCTGCGAAACAGCAGCACATCGCCGGCCTTGCACAGCACCGGCTCGGCCGCGCGGCCGTGCCACTGCGTTTCGCCCGGGCGCGGCTTGCGTCCGGCGCGGTGGCTGCCGGGGATGACCAGCGTCGGGCAGAGGTCGGCGTCGATGTCGTCCAGGTACAGGTGCGCGGTGCAAATCTGCATCGGCAGTTCGAAGGCGGGATCGGCCAGCAGGCTTTCCGGCAGCTCCATGGCCTGGTAGTCGGCATGCAGCTCGCCGCCGATAAAGCCCGGGCGGCTGCGCCAGGCGGTCTGGCCGATGATGTGGCAGTCCGCGCCGAGCGCCGCCTCGGCCAGTTCGATCACCCCGGGCAGGTCGAGAAAGCGCAGCCAGAACGGCGAGCGGTTGAACACGCACTTGTAGTGATCGTCGACCAGGCTCTGGTAATCCCAATGGATGGGTTCGAGCCGGTCGATGGCTTCACGCAGCGCAGCGATCGTCGGCGGATCGATCACGTTGCGCAGCAGCACGAAGCCCTGTTCGTGAAGGGCGGCGAGCTGTTGCTGGAGGTCGCTGGACTCAGGCATGGCGGCAAACGGGCTGATGACTTTCGCTCAGCATAGGCAGCGCTGAGGCACGTTGAAAGCCGGCTGAAAGCTTGCGGCGCTACTGTGCCGGTGCTGCTTCGGCAGCCAGTCGCGTGGTCACGAGCCGCGCGACTGTCTCCTCGCTCCGGCGCACCCGGCGGCGTCGTCAGAAGCGGCGTCACCGGCGCGCACCTTATCGTCGCTCAGCCCTGTACCACTCGCGCAATGGCCTTGGCCAGATCGTCCAGGCGTTCGGCATCCAGCCCGGCGACATTGGCGCGGCCACTTTCCACCAGATACACCGAATCTTCGGCGCGCAGCCGGCGTACCTGCTCGGCGGTCAGGCCGGTGTAGGAGAACATCCCCCGCTGCTGGGCGATATGCGCGAAGCGCTCGGCCAGACCATAGGGCATCAGCGCTTCGACCAGGCCGGCGCGCAGGCTGGCGATGCGCCTGCGCATGCGTTCTACCTCGTCCTGCCAGATCTGCCGCAGGGGCTCATCGGCCAGGATCGTCGCCACCACCGCGGCGCCGTGGGCCGGTGGCGTCGACCAGAGGTTGCGGGCCAGCGACGCGAGCTGGCTGCGCACGTCGAGCAGGCGCTCGGCATCGCTGGTGACGGCGATCAGGGCGCCGGTGCGTTCGCGGTAGAGGCCGAAGTTCTTCGAGCAGGAGCTGGTGATGAGCATCTCCGGCAGCGTTTCGGCGAACAGCCGTACCGCCCAGGCGTCTTCTTCCAGTCCTTCACCGAAGCCCTGGTAGGCGAAGTCGAACAGCGGCAGCAATTCTCGCGCGCGCACCACTTCCAGCACCCGCAGCCAGTCGTCGTGATTCAGATCGAAGCCGGTGGGGTTGTGGCAGCAGGCGTGCAGCAGCACCACGTCGCCGGCCGGCACCTGCTGCAGCGCAGTGAGCATGCCATCGACATCGAGGCGGTTGTCGGCGCCGACGTAGGGGTAGTGCTGCACCCGCAGGCCAGCGGCGGCGAACAGGGTCTCGTGGATCGGCCAGGTCGGATCGCTCAGCCAGATGCTGCGACCGGGCAGGCACTTGGCGATGAACTCGCCGGCCAGACGCAGTGCGCCAGTGCCGCCGGGCGCCTGGGTGCAGCCGGCACGCTGCTCGCCAAGGGCAATGGCGCGGCTGCCGAGTACTTGGCGCAGCAGCAGGGCGCCGAACTGGGCGTCGCCGTGGCCGCCGATGTAGCTTTTGGTCTGCTCGCTGTCCACCATGCGCTGCTCGGCCAGCTTCACCGCGCGCGGGATCGGCGTCAGGCCCTGGGCATCCTTGTAGACGCCGACGCCCAGGTCGAGCTTGGCCGGGTTGGGATCGGCGCGATACAGGTCCATCAGGCCGAGGATCGGATCGCCGGGCACGCGGGGAATCTGGCCGAAGTGCATTACTTGCGGCCCTCCGCGCTGCCGGCGAGCTGGTCGGTGCGCGCGGCCATGATGAAGTCGTTGCGGTGCAGGCCGCGCATCTCATGGCTCCACCAGGTAACGGTGACCTTGCCCCATTCGGTGAGCAGGGCGGGATGGTGGCCGACCTCCTCGGCGATGGCGCCGACGGCATTGGTAAAGGCCAGGGCGTGGCGGAAGTTGCGGAACAGGAAGACACGCTCCAGCTCCATGTGGTCGCCGCGCACTTCGATGTTCCAGTCGGGGATTTCGCGGATCAGTTCGGCCAGTTCTTCATCGGATACCTTGGGCGCATCGGCGCGGCAGGCTTCGCACTGGGCTTGGGCGAGGGCGGTCATGGTTGTGGTCCTTTTGTTTGATGGTTGGAAAGCGTAGGTGAGATAGACGGGTGGTACTGGCCGCGTGGATAAGCCTTCGGCGTTATCCACCCTACAAGGCAAGAGGATTCGCGGCCAGGTTCCTTCCGCTGGGGTGTAGGTCAGCGTAGGGTGGAAAACCGCGAAGCGTTTTCCACGCGTCGGCTTCGACCAGCACGCCTGGCCTGTAGGCCGAACGGTGTCTTGCGAAACGCGTGGACCAGCCTGCGGCGTTGTCCAGCCTACGCCGCCTTCGGCGGAAACTTCGGCCGGTGCAGGCCCAGGCGCATGGCCTCGCGCACCATGGCCATGATGTCCTGCTGGGCCAGATCGAACAGCTGCTTGAGATCCGGCAGGACGAAATACAGCGGCTGCAGGATGTCGATGCGGTAAGGCGTGCGCATGGCTTCCATGGCGTCGAACGGCTGCCGCTCAGGCTCGGCGGACAGGCTGTAGAGCGTTTCCTTCGGTGAAGAGAGGATGCCGCCGCCGTAGATGCGCAGCCCGGCCGGGGTATCCACCAGGCCGAACTCGACGGTCATCCAGTACAGCCGCGCTAGATAGACCCGCTCCTCCTTGCTGGCTTTCAATCCGAGCTGGCCGTAGGTGTGGGTGAATTCGGCGAACCAGGGGTTGGTCAGCAGCGGGCAGTGGCCGAAGATCTCGTGAAAGATGTCCGGCTCCTGCAGGTAGTCCAGCTCTTCCGGGGTGCGAATAAAAGTGGCGACCGGGAAGCGCTTGCTTGCCAGCAGTTCGAAAAAGCGCTGGAAGGGGATCAGCGCCGGTACGCGCTCCACCTGCCATCCGGTGGTTGCCTCCAGCACGCGATTGATCTCGCCGAGCTGCGGGATGCGCTCGCGGGGCAGGGCGAGCTGGTCGAGGCCGTCGAGGTATTCCTGGCAGGCGCGTCCTTCGAGCAACTTCAGCTGCCGCTCGACCAGCGTCTGCCACACCGCGTGTTCGGCGTCGGGGTAATGAATGTGCCCCTGCGCGTCCGGTTCGCGGGCTACGTAGTGGGTCGTCTTCATCGGTACTCCTGGCCGCTTGGGCATATTGTTGTTGCCCTCATTCGAACGCGAAGACGTACCCTCGGCGAGCCCCGCTGTGGCGCGATGTCGCACCTTGCCTGGTGTTGTCTGTAAGGAAAGTCTGACGTTTTCGTCACTGGCTGGATCGGCGGCATTGCCAAGCGGCTTATCTGGCAAATAATCTTGACGGAAATTTGCGGCGCTCGACCGAAGCGCCGTCGGCCCCACAACAAAACAACAGGGCTTCGCCATGCGAATCAAGATTCTCTGCCAGAACCGCGTCGGCATCCTGCGCGACATGCTCAACCTGCTGGTCGACTACGGCATCAACGTCGCCCGCGGCGAGGTCGGCGGCGAGCAGGGCAACGCCATCTACCTGCACTGTCCCAACCTGATGAACCTGCAGCTGCAGGCCCTGCGGCCGAAGATCGAGGCGCTGCCCGGCGTTTTCGAGCTACGCAAGGTCAGCCTGATGCCCAGCGAGCGGCATTCCCTGGAACTCAACGCGCTGCTCGGCGCGTTGGAATTCCCGGTCCTGTCCATCGACATGAGCGGCGCCATCGTTGCCGCCAACCGCGCCGCCGCGCAGCTGCTCGGCGTGCGCGTCGACGAAGTGCCGGGCATGAGCCTGTCGCGCTACGCCGAGGACTTTGACCTGCCCGAGCTGGTGCGCGCCAACAAGGCGCGGATCAACGGCCTGCGGGTGAAGATCAAGGGCGATGTCTTCCTCGCCGACATCGCGCCGCTGCAATCCGAACACGACGACAGCGAGGCATTGGCCGGCGCGGTACTGACCCTGCATCGCGCCGACCGGGTCGGCGAGCGGATCTACCAGGTGCGCAAACAGGAGCTGCGCGGCTTCGACAGCATCTTCCAGAGCTCGAAAGTGATGGCCGCGGTGGTACGTGAAGCGCGGCGCATGGCACCGCTGGATGCGCCGCTGCTGATCGAAGGCGAGACCGGCACCGGCAAGGAGCTGCTGGCGCGCGCCTGTCACCTGTCGAGTCCGCGTGGGCAATCACCGTTCATGGCGCTCAACTGCGCAGGCCTGCCGGAGTCGATGGCCGAGACCGAGCTGTTCGGCTACGGCCCCGGCGCCTTCGAAGGCGCGCGCCCGGAAGGTAAGCTCGGTCTGCTGGAACTCACGGCTGGCGGCACGCTGTTTCTCGATGGCGTCGGCGAGATGAGCCCGCGGCTGCAGGCCAAGCTGCTGCGCTTTCTGCAGGACGGCGGCTTTCGTCGGGTCGGCAGCGACGAGGAGGTCTATCTGGATGTGCGGGTGATCTGCGCGACCCAGCTCGACCTGTCCGAACTCTGCGCCAACGGTCAGTTTCGGCAGGATCTGTATCACCGGCTCAACGTGCTGTCGCTGCATATCCCGCCGCTGCGCGATTGCCTCGACGGCCTGCAGCCGCTGGCGCTGCACTTCATCGACCAGGCCAGCCGGCAGATCGGCTGTCCGCTGCCGACGCTCTCGCCGCAGGCGCTGGAGCGGCTGGCCGGCTACCACTGGCCGGGCAACGTGCGGCAGCTGGAGAACACCCTGTTCCAGGCGGTTTCGCTGTGTGAGGGCGGCACCATCAAGCCCGAGCACATCCGCCTGCCGGGCTACGGCGCGGCGCAGCCGCTGGGCGATTTCTCCCTGGAGGGCGATCTGGCGAGCATCGTCGGGCGCTTCGAGAAGGCCGTGCTGGAAGGGCTGTACAAGCAGTTCCCGAGCAGCCGCCAGCTGGGCAGGCGACTCGGCGTGTCGCACACCACCATCGCCAACAAACTGCGCGAGCATGGGGTGGGCAAGGCGGAGGGGTGAGGCCGGTTGGTATGGCATGCGCGGCCAGAACTCGTTACCAGGCCGCCTCTTTCGAACCTTTCGCCTGAGCGTTCCCGTGCGCCGGCTGGCGACGCTCCGTGTTGGATAGCGCGGAGCGGCGGCCCGGTGGGATTCTCATACGGGCGCTAGGAATTACCCGCAAAATGTGACGACTGTAGGAGCGGCCTTGGCCGCGAAGCGGTGGTTACAGGTCGAATGCCCTCAGCGGCACCATCAATCAGCAGGTCTCCCACATCGAAATGCCATTGCCAGCACTTGCTCCGCTAGAATCGCCGCTTTGCCAATTCAGGGAGCATGGCGGTGATCGAGCAGAAGGTAGAGGCCTATATCGAGCGCTGGGGCGGTGGTATCAGCCGGGGCGGCAATGAAACTGCCAATCTGCAGATGTTTCTCACCGAGCTATGCACCCTGCTCGAACTACCGCAGCCGGAGCCGGCACGGGCGGACCGTAAGGACAACGCCTACATCTTCGAGCGTAGCGTCACCGAGCTGTTCGCCGACGGAGGCAAGACCGCCCGGCGCATCGATCTTTACAAACGCGGTTGCTTCATTCTCGAAGGCAAGGACACCGGCAAACAGGCTGGCAGCGACGGCTGGGATGCGTCCATCACCAAAGCGGTGAAGCAGGCCGAGAACTACGTGCGCTCACTGCCTGCCGAAGAAGGCCGCCCGCCATTCATCATCGTCGTCGATGTCGGCAAGTCCTTCGCCCTCTATTCCGAGTTCAGCCGTTCAGGCGGCAACTATGTCGCCTATCCCGATCCGCGAAGCCACAAAATCGCCCTGGAGCGCCTGCGCGATCCCGATGTGCGCGAACTGCTGCGTGCTGTTTGGCTCGCCCCCCAAGATCTCGACCCCACGCGCTACGCCGGCAAGATTACCCGGGCCATTGCCGACCGCCTGGCCAAGCTGGCGAAGTCACTGGAAGACAGCGGCCATAGTGCCGAGGCGGTCGCCAGCTTCCTGATGCGCTGCCTGTTCACCATGTTCGCCGAAGACGTGGGCTTGCTGCCCGCGCGTGGCTTCACCGAGCTGCTGGAAACCCTCAAGGCCAAGCCGGAGTCCTTCTGCCGGCAACTGCGCAGCCTCTGGCAGACCATGAACACCGGCGGTTTTGCTCCGGCGCTGGATGCTGAAGTACTGCGCTTCAACGGCGGGCTGTTCGCCGCGGCAGAGGTCATTGAGCTGAACGCCGAGCAAGTCGAATTGCTCGCCGCTGCTTCCAGGGCTGACTGGCGTTACGTCGAACCGGCGATCTTTGGCACCTTGCTTGAGCGCGCCCTCAACCCGCGTGAGCGGCACAAGCTGGGTGCTCACTACACGCCGCGCGCCTACGTCGAGCGGCTGGTGCTGCCGACCATCATCGAGCCGTTGCGCGCCGAATGGGCGGAAGTCCAGGCCGCCGCGCTGACCTACAAGCAGCAGGGCAAGACCCGTGATGCGGTCGACGAAATTCGCAAGTTTCATCATCAGCTGTGCCAGACCCGCGTACTTGACCCGGCCTGCGGCAGCGGAAACTTTCTCTACGTAACGCTGGAGCACATGAAGCGCCTGGAAGGCGACGTGCTGGAAACGCTCGGCAGCATCGTCAAATCCGGCTCATTCGAGCTGGAAGGGCTGACCGTCGATCCACATCAGTTTCTCGGTCTGGAAATCAACCCGCGCGCCGCGAAGATTGCCGAGATGGTCCTGTGGATCGGCTACCTGCAGTGGCACTTCCGTACCTATGGCAGCGTCAACCCGCCTGAGCCGGTGCTGCGTGACTTCCACAATATCGAGCACCGCGACGCGCTGATCGCCTATGACGCCGTCGAGTTGATCACCGACGAGTCCGGCAAACCGCTGACCCGCTGGGACGGTGTGACCTACAAGCCCAGCCCGGTCAGCGGCGAGCCAATCCCTGACGAAGCCGCGCGGGTCGAACAGTACCGCTACATAAACCCACTCAAAGCACAGTGGCCGCAAGCCGATTACATTGTGGGGAATCCGCCTTTCATCGGTGCTTCGACCATGCGCCGCGCTTTGGGTGGCGGCTACGTCGATGCCGTGCGACGTACTTGGCCGGAGGTGCCGGAGTCAGCGGATTTCGTCATGCACTGGTGGCATATCGCGGCCGAAACGGTGCGAGCGGGCAATGCTCGGCGCTTCGGCTTTATCACCACCAACAGCATCAAGCAGACCTTCAATCGCCGCGTGTTGCAGTCGCATCTGGAAGCGAAGGAACCGTTATCGCTGGCTTTTGCCATTCCCGATCATCCCTGGGTGGATGCCGCTGACGGCGCCCAGGTGCGGATCGCCATGACAGTGGCTGCGGCAGGCGAGCAGGAGGGGCGGTTGTTGCTCATCAATGATGAGTTCGGTGATGAGCAGCAGGATGAAATCGAAGTGATGTTGCAGGAGCAACAGGGACGGATGTTCGCAGATCTGAAGATTGGGTCGGATGTTGCGGGTGCCAAGCCGTTGCTGGCTTCCCTTGGTATTAGCTCTCGTGGCGTCTCATTGCATGGCGCCGGCTTTATCGTGACACCTGATGAGGCCAGTCAGCTCGGCCTGGGAAAAGTCGAGGGCCTGGAGCGGCATATTCGCGAGTACCGCAATGGGCGTGATCTGGCGCAGTCGCCGCGTGGAGTAATGGTGATCGACCTGTTTGGGCTGGCAGCCGATGAAGTTCGTGGGCGCTTTCCAGCGGTGTATCAATTGCTGCTCGAGCGGGTAAGACCTGAACGTGATGCGAAAGGGCACACCAAGGATGGCGCAGGTTATGCCGCCCAATGGTGGCTGTTCGGCAAGCCGCGGCAGGAAATGCGCAAGCAGCTTGCTGGCCTGGAACGCTATATCGCCACTGTTGAAACCACCAAGCACCGGATATTCCAGTTCCTCGATGCGGCGGTTCTTCCCGACAACATGCTTGTCAATGTGGCCAGCGACGATGCTGCGGTGCTCGGCGTCCTTTCAAGTCGTGCGCATGTGGTTTGGGCGCTTGCTGCAGGAGGCCGGCTCGGCGTGGGTAACGATCCGCGCTACAACAAGACGCGCTGCTTCGAGACCTTCCCCTTCCCCGATGCCACGCCCGGGCAGCAGGCTACGATTCGCCAGTTGGCCGAGCGTATTGACGGCCACCGCAAGCGCCAGCAGGCGGAACACCCGACGCTGACCATTACCGGCATGTACAACGTGCTGGAAAAGCTGCGTGCCGGAGAGGCGCTGAACGACAAGGAAAAGCTGGTTCACGCGCAGGGCCTGGTGTCCGTGCTGGGCGAACTGCATGACGAACTGGACTGCGCCGTTTTCGCCGCCTATGGCTGGGATGACCTGGCCGCAACGTTGGTCGGCCTTCCTGGTGCAACCACGCCGCTGGCGGACAAACCCGAAGCCCAGGCCGAGGCCGAAGAGCAGCTGCTTGGCCGCCTGGTGGTGCTCAATGCCGAGCGCGCCGCCGAAGAAGCCCGCGGGAAAATTCTCTGGCTGCGTCCTGGCTACCAGAACCCCAACGCCACTGACGCGCCCCTGCATGCCGAGGCGGAGCAAGCCGAGCTGGACACGTCCGACGCGACTCCGCTGGCCAAGCTGAAGAAAGTCGCCTGGCCTAAAGGCATGCGTCAGCAGATCGCCGCGATCCGCAACACCCTCGGCAATCAGGCGCTGACGCTGCCCGCGCTGGTCGCACACTTCACCGCGCCTAAGGCCACCACGCCATTGATCCTCGACGCCCTCGGTGCCATGCAGGACCTGGGCATGGTAGGCCAGGAGAACGAGCACTATCGCCTTATCGGCTAGCCGGCCAGGCACGGCGTGATCACGCCACGCCGGAACGCCGGGGCGCTGTTTGGATAGCCGGCGCTCGCCTCAGGCGCATTGGCGGTTTCAAACGGTGGCGGCTGCGGGTGCTTCCTAACTTGCGAGGGGCCTGGGACGTGCAGTAGTGAAAAATAATGCGCCATGGGGAGAGTGCCCACGTTCTGACTGTGCGGGCAGGCCCTAGGCCTGCAGGCCGCACTCTGGAGCTTTAGCATTTTTTGTGGCCGGCTGACGTTTAGCACTCGATGATGTTCACCGCCAGCCCGCCACGGGCGGTTTCCTTGTACTTGCTCTTCATGTCGGCGCCGGTCTGGCGCATGGTGCGGATCACCTTGTCCAGCGAGATGAAGTGGCTGCCGTCGCCACGCAGGGCCATGCGTGCGGCGTTGATCGCCTTCACCGCGCCCATGGCGTTGCGCTCGATGCAGGGCACCTGAACCAGCCCGCCGACCGGGTCGCAGGTCAGTCCCAGGTTGTGCTCCATGCCGATCTCGGCGGCGTTTTCGACCTGTTGCGGCGTGCCGCCAAGCACTTCGCACAGCGCTCCGGCAGCCATGGAGCAGGCCACGCCGACCTCGCCCTGGCAACCGACCTCGGCCCCAGAGATCGACGCATTTTCCTTGTAGAGGATGCCGATGGCCGCCGCCGTCAGCAGGAAACGCACTACTCCATCCTCATTGGCACCACGAATGAAGCGCATGTAGTAGTGCAGCAGCGCCGGTACGATCCCGGCGGCGCCATTGGTCGGCGCGGTGACTACGCGGCCCCCGCTGGCGTTCTCCTCGTTGACCGCGAGGGCGTAGAGGTCGACCCAGTCGAGTACGCTCAGCGCATCGCGCAGATTGGCTTCCGGGTGTTCGCTGAGCTGACGGTACAGCCCGGCGGCACGGCGCTGGACCTTGAGGCCGCCGGGCATGACGCCTTCGGTGCGGCAGCCCGCTTTGACACAGTCCTGCATCACCTGCCAGATGCGCAGCAGGCCGGCGCGGGTTTCCGCCTCCGGGCGCCAAGCCGCCTCGTTGGCCAGCATCAGCTGACTGATGGATAGGCCGTGCGTGGTGCAGTGCTGCAGTAGCTCGGCGGCACTGTGGAAGGGGTAGGGCAGCGTGGTGGCGTCCTCGACGATGCGGTCGTCGCCGGCGGCCTGCTCGTCGATCACGAAACCACCGCCCACCGAATAGTATTCGCGGCTGCGCACCTGCAGGCCGGCGCTGTCGAAGGCGCGGAAGATCATGCCGTTGGGGTGGAAGGCCAGCGGCTTGCGGATGAATTGCAGGTCGTTGCTGATATCGAAGTGGATGACCTTTTCGCCGAACAGGCGCAGCTCGCGGGATTCACGCATCGCTGCCATGCGCTGGGGAATGCTTGCGGTGTCCACGCACTCCGGTAGCTCGCCCTCGAGCCCCAACAGCACAGCCTTGTCGCTGCCGTGGCCCTTGCCGGTGGCACCGAGCGAGCCGTACAGCTCGACCCTGAGGTGGTCGGTGGCGGCGAGTAGTTCCTCGTTGCGCAGACCCTCGGCAAAGCGCAGCGCCGCGCGCATCGGTCCGACGGTGTGCGAGCTGGACGGGCCGATGCCGATCTTGAACAGGTCGAAGACGCTGAGTGACATGAGGTGCTCCGCTGCGAGGCTTGTCTAAGTCTAGTGGCCTGTTTGGTAAGTTCAGTTGGTCAATTTCGGCGCCCATGGCCCCGATACTGCGTTGCTGCTCCTTACCATAGCCCGCTATGACTCGTCGCAGCGCCCTGTCTTGGAGCCATGTTCATCCGAACTTGCCTCAACCAACTCACCGCACAGGCCACTGGACCTTCGGTGGCGCATGGATGTTGCCCGGGTTCGGCCGCGGCGCGATTCACCGGGAGGAGGCTTCTGCGCGAACTGCTCTAGGTGCGGGTAGCCACCGAGCCACCCCAGGGGTTGGCTTCCAGGCTGTTGTGCACGGCGGTCGCGGCCTGCGCGGCCTGGCCGATGGCGACGCTGATCTGCTTCAGGCCCATGGTCACGTCACCGATCGCATAGAGGCCTCGTAGCGAAGTCTGCCGATGTTCGTCCACATTGACGCCGCCGCACTCGTCGCAGTCGAGGCCGAGCTGCACGGCGAGTTCGGAGCGAAAGCGCGCGCCGAGACTGGGGTAGATGATGTCGAAGTGGTGCCGCTCGCCGCGACAGGTCAGCAGTTCGATGCCGGTCTCGCAGGGGTGCAGGGACTCGACGCGGTCGCCGATCAGCCGGATGGCGTAGTGCTCGGCCAGGGCAATGGCCTGATCGCAGGCATCCTGCTCGCCATGCACGATCACGGTGACCCGGTCGGTGAAGGTGCGCAGGAACACCGCGTGGGTGATGGCGCTTTCCGCCTCGCCGTAGACCGCGACGTTGTCGCCATCGACCTCGTAGCCGTCGCAGATCGCGCACAGCCGCACCTTGCCTTCGTCGATGGCCTTTTCGACGCCGGGCATGTCCGGCAGCGTGTCCTCGATGCCAGTGGCGAGAATGATCCGCCGCGTTATGCACAGTCGATCGCCGTAGCGCACGCTGAAGCCTTCGGCGTGGGACTCGATGTGCTCGACGTGGCCCTGTTCGAGGCGGGCGCCATAGCCGCTGGCCTGTTCGCGCAGCCTTGCCAGCAGGTCGTTGCCGTTGATGCCCGGTGGAAAGCCCGGGTAGTTGCGCGAGCGCGGAATCCACGAAGCCCGGCTCGAGCCGGCGTCCACCACCATGCAGCTGCGTCGGAAGCGCGCCAGGTACAGTGCCGCGGTGAGGCCCGCGGGGCCGCCGCCGACGATCAGGCAGTCGATCACGATGGGTTGCGGGTCGGTTTGTGCGGGCGTCATTGCATTGGCCGGTGGCGGGGCGTTGCCAGTAGAAGCCGGCGGCGGCGATAAAGTTCGCCGAGGTTGAACGATGCAATGTTCGGTTTTGAGAGCTGGTCGGAGCTTCGAGCCTTGTGCCAGAGCCGCTGATGGCCAACACTTCGCGGCTCGATGACCGGGCATATCCAACCGATACTGAACGGTCACCGCCATTCCAATAAAGATCAGCCTGCGAATTCGTTCGCCGTGCGCTGATCCCGCGCTACACATCTCGGCAACGCCCTACCAGGCGTGGGCTGAACCACATCCAATCGCAAAACCACTCGAACGGAGCTCACGAGGCGCCGTGCCGAGCTTATTTCCCGTGGGGGTAAAAGTTGTTCAAGTCTCTGGTTGTTGCGCCCTGTGCGGCGCTGTTCCTGCTGCTGTCGCCAGTCATCACGCAAGCCGCGGAACCCATTGTCATCAAGTTCGCCCACGTGGTCGGCGACGACACGCCGAAGGGCAAGGGCGCGCTGCTGTTCCAGAAGCTGGTGCGCGAGCGCCTGGCCGGCCAGGTCGAGGTCGAGGTGTACCCGAATTCGACGCTGGTCGGCGACGCCGACGAGATGCAGGCACTGCTGGACAACAAGGTGCAGATGCTGGCGCCCTCGCTGTCCAAGTTCATCGAGTATTCGCCGAAGCTGGAAGTGTTCGACCTGCCGTTCCTGTTCGACGACGAGGCGGCCGTCGCGCGTTTCCAGAAACGCGAAACCAGCCGCGAGCTGCTGCGCTCGATGGCCGATCGGGGCATCTACGGGCTGGCCTACTGGAATAACGGTCTCAAGCAGCTGTCGGCCAATCAGCCGCTGCGCAATCCGGCCGATGCGGCGGGTCTGGCGTTCCGTATCCAGCCGTCGCCGGTGCTCGAGGCACAGTTCGCCGCGGTGGATGCCAAAGCCGTGCGCCTGCCGTTCTCCGAGGTGTCCAAGGCGATGCAGAGTGGCACCGTGCAGGGCACCGAGGGGCCCTGGTCGAACATCCGCGGACAGAGCGCCAGCAGCCAACAGAGCTATGTCACCGAAACCAACCATGGCGTGCTCAACTACATGCTGGTGACCAACTCCAGGTTCTGGACCAGCATTCCCTTTGCGGTGCGCTCGGAGCTGGACGGCATCCTGCTCGAGGTCACCCAGACGGTGAACGCCGAGGCAGCCTCGATCAACGCGCGTGAACGCGAACAGCTGCTCGCCAGTGGCGGCGCCACGCTGGTCACCCTGACGCCAGAGCAGCGCCAGGCCTGGCGGGCGAAGATGCAGCCGGTGTGGAAGTCGTTCGAGGCGCAGATCGGCAGTGACATCCTGCGCGCGGCGCTGACCGTCAATCGTCGCTGACCTGGCCGCTCCGGCCTCTGCTGCCGGAGCGTTCCCCCGGGCCTCGTGGCAAAGCCTGCCGAATTACGACCAAAGTCTCGTTTTGAGAGCTGGTCGGGCTTTTTCGGCCTTGTGCCGCACGCGTTGATCACTAAGGCTTTCGTCTGGCTGGCGACGGCTCTCGCGCCGATTTCCTCGCCAGCCACATTCCAATAAAGGCCAGCCGGCGACTGCCACACGCGCTGATCTGGCCGCCTCAGATAAAAGACCGGCTGCGCGCCTGCGCCAGTCCAGGCCTTATCAAAATCGATCAACTACTCGAACGGTGCTCACGAGGCGCCTTCGGGCTTTTCCCTTTGGGGGTCAGATGTACAAGTCTTGTGTCGCTGCGCTGATCGCAGCCCTGTATTGGTTGAGTGCTCCGGCGATGGCCGCCGATGCGCCGATCGTCATCAAATTCGCCCACGTGGTGGCGGACGACACGCCCAAGGGCAAGGGCGCGCTGCTGCTCAAGCAGCTGGTCGAGGAGCGCATGGCAGGCAAGATCAAGGTCGAGGTCTATCCGAACTCGACCCTGGTCGGCGATGCCGAGGAGATGCAGGCACTGTTCGACAACAAGGTGCAGCTGCTGGCGCCGTCGATGTCGAAGTTCGCGCCCTACACCAAGAAACTGCAGCTGTTCGACCTGCCCTTCCTGTTCGATGACGCCGAAGCGCTGCAGCGTTTCCAGAAGCGCGAGGCGGCGCGTGAGCTGCTGCGTTCGATGGCGGCCCATGGCGTCTACGGCCTGGCTTACTGGAACAACGGCCTGAAGCAGCTATCCGCGACCACACCGCTGCGCAAGCCGAGCGATGCCAGCGGGCTGGCGTTCCGCATCCAGCCGTCGCCGGTGCTCGAGTCGCAGTTCGCCGCCGTCGGTGCCAAGCCGGTCGTGCTGCCGTTCGCCAAGGTCTATGAATCGCTCAAGGGCGGTGTGGTCCAGGGCGCCGAGAATCCCTGGTCGAACATCCTCAGCCAGAACATGCACAGCGTTCAGCCATACATCACCGAGAGCAACCACGGCGTGCTCGACTACATGCTGATTACCAACAACGATTTCTGGTTGAGCATGCCCTTCGCCGTACGCTCGGAGCTGGAGGGCATTATTCTCGAGGTGACCCAAGCAGTGAACCGAGAGGCCGCGGCGGTGAATCGCCGCGATCGCGAGCGCATTCTCGCCAGCGGCAGCAGTCAGCTGATCACCCTGACGCCGGAAGAGCGCCAGGCCTGGCGCGAGCAGATGCTGCCGGTCTGGAAAACCTACGAAGCGGAAATCGGCGCCGACCTGATTCGCGCGGCCATGACGGTCAACCGTCGCCGTTGATCCTTCCGTCCAGTTCGCCGGCAAGGCAGGCCGGCGAGCTGGGACGCTCCAGTCGCTGCATTTCCTCCTCCAGCCATTCGGCCAGAACCTGAGCATTGTTCTGACGCTCGTCCTGCGCGGCGTAGATCAGCGTCAGCGTGCCTCGGCCGGCCATCTCCAGTAGCGCCCACCAGTGTTCGGGGTGGCCGGCCAGTTCGTCCCGATAGCGCTGGCGAAACGTCGCAAACCCGATCTCCCCGCCCTTGAACGCCTTGCGCAGTGCCGTGGAAGGCGCCAGGTCCGGCAGCCATGCGTGCAGCGCCAGGGTGTCCTTGCGGCAACCCCTTGGCCACAACCGGTCGACCAGTATGCGCTGGCCGTCTTCCAGCGACGGTGGTTCGTATGCGCGTTTGCACTGAATCATCAGTACCTCCGGAGCCTGCCTCTGAGTCTAGGTAAAAGATACTGTCGAGCCAGGGTTAAAAATACTCTGTGAATGGTTTTTATGACTTATAACTTGCTGGTCATATCTACCCTTAATTTGTTATCTATCTGATTTTATTGGATTAAATATTGGGCACGCTTCGTGAAGAAGAGAATGGGTGCAACTCATTACTCGATAGGAGCGTGACATGAAAAAGGCAATGGTTCTGATGGCAGCAGCAGCGATTCTGGCAAGCGGTCTGGCCAGCGCAGACGAGGTTCTGGAAGTGCATGAGGACCGCGCGGTCGGCGGTGGTTTCGGTGGGCTCAGTGGCTTCATGCTCGGAGCTGCGGCGGGTGGCCCGGTCGGGGCGCTGGTCGGTGGCGGCATCGGCTACCTGATGGGGCAGGGCGCGCAGCAGGCTGCCGGGCTCGAGCAGACGCTGTATGTGGTCAAGCGCGAAGATGGCAGCGTTGCTCACATTCGTACATCTGATGACCGCTTCCTGCAGGGGCAGCACATCGAACGGGACGGCGCGCGGATCACCGCGGCGGCGAAATGACGGCGGGCAGGTAGTCCCGCGGCGGGTTGTTGGGGGATGATCGGGGCTGACTGACACCGAGGAGGCGCTGATGAGTTATTCCGTTCTGCACGTGGTGCATCTGCTGGCCGCGATCTTCTTCATCGGCACGCTGTTCTTCGAGGTGATGATCCTCGGCCGCATCCGCCAGCAGGTCGGCGAGCAAGTCATGCCGCTGGTGGAGCGTGCGGTCGGGGCGCGTTCGCGGGTGGTACTGCACTGGGTGGTGCTGTTCGTCTACGGTGCCGGCATCGGCCTGGGCTGGTATCACCGCGAGGCGCTGGCCGATCCGTTTGCCAGCAGCTTCGCCACCTTGCTGGCGCTGAAGATTCTGCTGGCGATCGGCGTGTTCTTCACCTTCGGCCTGGTGGCGATCCTGCTGCGCAAGGGGCATATGACGCCGGCGCGCTACCGTGCCATCCACTGGGCGATCCTGCTGCAGATGATCGGTATCGTGCTGCTCGCCAAGGGCATGTTCTACCTGCACTGGTGAGGTTGCGCTGCATACCAGTTTTGCCAGTCGCAGTCATGATCAGGGTCAATTCGGCTGGCGCTTCGCTCCGTGCTTATCGGGCCTGATTCAGTCGCCGCAGCCTCGTTGCTTTAGCAGCGGCGGGGGCTAAGGTGGCTGCATCGTTTCCCGATCAGCAGAGGTTAGCCATGGATTTCGCCTACAGCCCACGCGTCGAGGCGCTGCGCCAGCAGCTGCGCGCCTTCATGGACCAGCACATCGTGCCGCGCATCGGTGCCTGGCACGCGGAGGTGGCGGCCGGGCAGTACCCGGTGTCGTTCATGGACGACCTCAAGGCGCTGGCCCGTTCGGAAGGGCTGTGGAATCTGTTCCTGCCGTCGCTCGGCGAAGACGAGCCGGGCATGGGCCTGAGCAATCTTGAGTACGCGCCGCTGGCGGAAATCATGGGGCGCGTGCACTGGGCTTCGGAAGTGTTCAACTGCAACGCACCGGACACCGGCAACATGGAGCTGCTGCACATGTTCGCTACCCCCGAACAGCGTCAGCGCTGGCTCACGCCGTTGCTCGAAGGCGAGATCCGCTCGGCCTTCGCCATGACCGAACCGGACGTGCCGTCTTCCGACGCTACCAACATCCAGACGCTGATCCGTCGCGACGGCGACGACTACGTGATCAACGGTCGCAAGTGGTTCATCACCAATGCCTCGCATCCCAACTGCAAGCTCCTGATCGTGATGGGCAAGACCGACCCGAACGCCGAGACCCATCAGCAGCAGAGCATGATCCTGGTGCCGTTCGACACACCCGGTGTCGAGCTGGTGCGTAACATCCCGGTGATGAACCACATCGCCCCGGAAGGTCACAGCGAACTCCTGCTGCGCAATGTGCGGGTGCCGGCGAGCAACCTGTTGGGCAGGGAGGGCGACGGCTTCATGATGGCGCAGGCGCGCCTGGGGCCAGGGCGCATTCACCACTGCATGCGCTCGATCGGCATGGCCGAGCTGGCGCTGGAACTGATGGTCGAGCGCTGCCAGGAGCGCAAGGCGTTCGGCAAGTACCTGCAGCAGTATTCCAATGTCGCCGACTGGATCGCCGAGTCGCGTATCGAGATCGAGCAGGCGCGACTGCTGGTGCTCAAGACTGCCTGGATGATCGACGAGGTCGGCGCCAAGGCGGCGCGCAAGGAAATCTCGATGATCAAGGCGCTGGTGCCGCGCATGCACATCAACGTGGTCGACCGCGCGATCCAGGTCTACGGCGCCATGGGCCTGACGCCGGACACGCCGCTGGCCGACATGTGGACCGGTGGCCGCGCCCTGCGCTTTGCCGACGGCCCGGATCAGGTGCATCTGCGCAGCATTGCGAAGATGGAAATCAAGGCCAGTGAAGCCAGCCGCGGTGCCACGGCGGCTTATCTCACCCCGCCTGGTCGTCACTGATCGTGACTGCTGCTGGCCGCGCGACGCCACTGCGCGCGGCCTATCTCCCTTCTCGTGTATGCTCCGTCCTGGTGCGCTAGCTTGCGTCTCTCTCCTACTGGCCTAGGCTAGTCATAACAACGTCTTTGTTCACGGTCATGGTGTTCTTTGACATGGGACAACGAAAACAGTCGCCGGGGGAGTCCTTGATTGCAATCAAGGGGAGGGATGTAGACGCTCACCTACCATCCGCTTACGCCAACCGTACAAGCAGGTAATTCGATGGCTTCCCGTGAAATCTGGTCGCTGGCCGGTACGTTCAGTACCTGGGTCAAGGGCTTTTTCATTCTGCTGATCCTGAGCGTCTGCGCATCGTCGCTGCAGGCCAAAGAATATGCAGCCGAGCAGCAGCGCCTCGACAAGTTCTTCCCCGGTGCCAGTCTCTCGGCAGCCGAGGGCGACTATCAGGTCCGCACGATCACCAAGGGTGACGAGGTACTCGGCTACGCCTTTCAGTCCATCAATGTGGTGGACATTCCTGCTTATTCCGGCAAACCCATCAACATGCAGGTGCTGCTCGATCCGCAGGGTGTGATCGTCGATGCCTATGTGCTTGAGCACCATGAGCCGATCCTGCTGATCGGCATTCCCGAAGAAGAACTGCACGCATTCAACGCCAAGTACCAGGGCATCCGAGTCGATCAGCGCGTCGTGGTCGGTCGCTCCCGGGACGAGAATGCGGTCACCATCGATGCCGTCACCGGTGCCACCGTCACGGTGATGGTGGTCAACGAGATCGTCATGCGCGCCGCCCACGATGTCGCGGTGTCGCTGGGGCTGGTGGAAGACAACGCCGGCATCGCGCAGAAGCCGGCGACCGTCCGCGAGGATTACTACGAAGAGGCTACCTGGAGCGAGCTGACCGGCAACGGCGCGATCCGCCGCCTGCACCTGACCAAGGGCGACATCGACGAGGCGTTCAAGGGCACCGAGGGCGAAGGCATTGACGAGGCCACGGCCGATGAGGTATAGGACACCTTCATCGACCTCTACGCCACCCATCTGAATCCGCCGACCATCGGCCGCGCGCTGCTCGGCGACGCGCACTACCGCACCCTGATGGACGAGCTCAAGCCAGGCGAGCACGCCGTCGCGGTGATGGGCAGCGGCGAATACTCGTTCAAAGGCTCGGGCTATGTGCGCGGCGGCATCTTCGATCGGGTGCAGCTGCGCCAGTTCGGCAACGTCATCAGCTTCCGCGACATGGACTTCCAGCGCCTGGACGACGTGTATGCCGACGGCATTCCGGATTTCAGCGAGATGGCGGTGTTCATCGTCCGTGAGCACGCCGCGTTCGATCCAGGTTCGCCCTGGACGCTGGAGCTGCTGGTGCGCCGCCAGATCGGCCCGGTCAGCGGCATGTTCACCAGCTTCGAACTGCCGTATCAGATGCCCGAGCAGTACATCGAACGCCCACAGCCTACCGCCGAGGAGCTGGCCGCCATCGAGGAAGCCAACCGCCCGGTGTGGGTCAACATCTGGTACCAGAAGTCGTTCCAGATCGGCGTGATCCTCGCGGCGCTGGGCCTGCTGACGGTCATCCTGTTCCTGCAGGACAAGTTCACCCAGCGGCCGGAGTTCCTGCACTGGCTGCGCCGTGGCTACCTGGTGTTCACCGTGGTGTTCATCGGCTGGTACGCCCTCGGTCAGCTGTCGGTGGTCAACGTGCTGACCTTCACCCATGCGCTGTTCCAGGACTTCCGCTGGGAGCTGTTCCTCTCCGATCCGGTGATCTTCATCATCTGGACCTTCACCGCCGCCAGCATTCTGCTCTGGGGCCGTGGCGTGTTCTGCGGCTGGCTGTGCCCGTTCGGTGCGCTGCAGGAGCTGATCAACGAGGCGGCACGCAAGCTGAAGGTTCCGCAGTACGAGCTGCCCTTCGCGGTGCACGAGCGGCTCTGGGCGATCAAGTACATCGTCCTGCTGGTGCTGTTCGGGCTCTCGCTCGAGTCGATGATGATGGCCGAGAAGGCCGCCGAGGTTGAGCCGTTCAAGACCGCCATCACCCTCAAGTTCGACCGTCAGTGGTGGTTCGTCGCCTACGCGGTGTTCCTGCTGGTGATCAACATCTTCACCCGCAAGGTGTACTGCCGCTACGTCTGCCCGCTGGGTGCGGCGCTGTCGATCAGCAGCAAGGTCCGCCTGTTCGACTGGCTCAAGCGGCGCCCGGAATGCGGCAGCCCCTGCCAGCTGTGCGCCAAGGAATGCGAGATCCAGGCCATCCATCCGGATGGGCACATCAACCACAACGAGTGCCATTACTGCCTGGACTGCCAGATGACTTATCACAACGAAAACAAGTGCCCGCCGCTGATCCTGAAGAACAAGCGCGCCAAGCGCGGCAAGAAGGCACCGGCCGACCCGTCGCTGATTCCCGTAGTGCAAGTAGTGGAACCCTGAGTCATCGCCGTAGGCGAAGTGCTCGATCGATGTGTTTGAAGCAGATGTCCCAAAGGAGCGAAACCCCATGAGTGACAAGAGCAAGAACAATCCCGAGGTGCTGGAGAAGGGCGGCATGAGCCGTCGTGGCTTCCTCGGCGCCAGCGCGGTTACCGGCGCGGCCGTTGCGGCCACTGCCTTCGGTGGCGCGGTGATGAGCCGTGAGTCCTGGGCCGCAGCGGTCAAGGACGCGCGGCAGAACATCCACGTCGCGCCGGGCGACCTGGACGACTACTACGGCTTCTGGAGCGGCGGCCACCAGGGCGAAGTACGTGTGATGGGTGTGCCGTCGATGCGCGAGCTGATGCGCATCCCGGTGTTCAACGTCGACTCCGCCACCGGCTGGGGCCTGACCAACGAAAGCCGCGCGATCATGGGCGACAGCGCCAAGTTCCTCAACGGCGACTGCCACCACCCGCACATCTCCATGACCGACGGCAAGTACGACGGCAAGTACCTGTTCATCAACGACAAGGCCAACACCCGCGTCGCCCGTATCCGCCTGGATATCATGAAGTGCGACAAGATGATCACCGTGCCGAACTGCCAGGCCATCCACGGTTTGCGTCTGCAGAAGGTGCCGTACACCAAGTACGTGTTCGCCAACGCCGAATTCGTCATCCCGCATCCGAACGACGGCAAGGTCTTCGATCTGCAGGATGAAAACAGCTACACCATGTACAACGTCATCGACGCCGAAAAGATGGAGATGGCCTTCCAGATCATCGTCGACGGCAACCTCGACAACACCGACGCCGACTACACCGGCCGCTTCGCCGCTGCCACCTGCTACAACTCGGAAAAGGCCTACGACCTCGGCGGCATGATGCGCAACGAGCGTGACTGGGTCGTGGTGTTCGACATCGAGGCTGCTGAAAAGGCAGTCAAGGCCGGCAAGTTCATCACTCTCGGCGACTCCAAGGTGCCGGTGCTCGACGGCCGCAAGAAGGCCGAGAAGGACAGCCAGTTCACCCGCTACATTCCGGTGCCGAAGAACCCGCACGGCTGCAACACTTCCTCCGACGGCAAGTACTTCATCGCCAACGGCAAGCTCTCGCCGACCGTGTCGATGATCGAGATCGCCAAGCTGCCCGATCTGTTCGCCGGCAAACTGGCCGATCCGCGTGACACCATCGCCGCCGAAGTGGAACTGGGCCTGGGCCCGCTGCACACCACCTTCGACGGTCGCGGCAACGCTTACACCACGCTGTTCATCGACAGCCAGGTAGTCAAGTGGAACATGGCCGACGCGGTCCGCGCCTACAAGGGCGAGAAGGTCAACTACATCAAGCAGAAGCTGGATGTGCACTACCAGCCTGGCCACATCCATGCCTCGCTGTGCGAAACCAGCGAAGCCGACGGCAAGTGGCTGGTGGCGCTGTGCAAGTTCGGCAAGGACCGCTTCCTGCCGACCGGCCCGCTGCATCCGGAGAACGATCAGCTGATCGACATTTCCGGCGACGAGATGAAACTGGTGCATGACGGCCCGACTTATGCCGAGCCGCACGACTGCATCATGGCCCGCCGCGACCAGATCAAGACCAAGAAGATCTGGGACCGCAACGATCCGTTCTTCGCGCCGACGTTGGAGCGGGCGAAGAAGGATGGCATCAACCTGGACGCCGACAACAAGGTCATCCGTGACGGCAACAAGGTGCGTGTGTACATGACCTCCATGGCGCCGGCGTTCGGTGTGCAGGAATTCACCGTCAAGCAGGGCGATGAAGTCACCGTGGTCATCACCAACATTGACCAAATCGAAGACGTGTCTCACGGCTTCGTCATGGTCAACCATGGCGTGAGCATGGAGATCAGCCCGCAGCAGACCTCTTCCATCACCTTTATCGCTGACAAGCCGGGTCTGCACTGGTACTACTGCAGCTGGTTCTGCCACGCGCTGCACATGGAAATGGTCGGCCGCATGATGGTCGAGCCGGCGTAAGCTGCTCCAGCCATCGCCCGTCTGCGGTCGGGCGATGGTGTCGTGATTTCGCGAAGGGCTTCGGCATGCTGCCGCGGCCCTTCCGGCAGCCGCATTTCGCCTGCAAGCTGAAGAAGGTCAAAACGCAGTGTTCAAAGCTCAGGCTGGTTTTTTTTCGCGATACCCCGCAGCAGTCACGCTGTTGCTTTTTTTGAGTGGTGCGGCTCAGGCGGCACCACAATCCATCACAACCTTGCCGCTGCAGCCCGACGGTGAAAATCGCTGGCGCCTGCCTGCTGGGGAATATCAGGGTCAGTTCAGCATCGCGCAATCAATGCAGCTGCGTTGCGAGCCGGGTGCCATCATCCGGTCCCAGGGCCAGGGCAGCAGCCTGCTCATCAGTGCGCCCGACGTTGTCGTCGAAGGCTGCACGCTTCGCGACTGGGGTTCCGATCTCACCGCGATGGACTCGGCGGTGTTCGTCCTGCCGGCCGCGCCTCGGGTGCTGATTCGGAACAACCGCATGCAGGGGCCGGGCTTCGGCGTTTTCGTCGATGGCGCCGCCGATGTGCAGGTGATCGGCAACGAGATCGACGGCGAAGTGAACATTCGCTCGCAGGATCGCGGCAACGGCATCCACCTGTTTGCGGTAAAAGGCGCACGCATCGTCGGCAATCGCGTGCGCAACTCGCGCGACGGCATCTACATCGATACCTCCAACGGCAATCATCTGGAGGCCAATGTCCTCGAGGATCTGCGTTACGGCGTGCACTACATGTTCGCCAACGACAACAGTGTGATCGACAACATCACCCGCCGTACCCGCACTGGTTACGCGTTGATGCAGAGCCGCAAGCTGATCGTCACGGGGAACCGCTCCGAGCAGGATCAGAACTACGGCATCCTGATGAACTACATCACCTATTCCACCATCACCGGCAACTTCGTTAGCGACGTGCAGCGTGGCGATACCGGTGGCGACAGCATGATCAGCGGTGGTGAGGGCAAGGCGCTGTTCATCTACAACTCGCTGTTCAACACCATCGAGAACAACCATTTCGAGAAAAGCTCGCTGGGTATCCACCTGACCGCCGGCTCGGAAGACAACCGCATTTCCGGCAACGCCTTCGTCGGCAACCAGCAGCAGGTCAAGTACGTGGCGACCCGTACTCAGGAATGGTCGGTAGACGGCCGTGGCAACTACTGGAGCGACTACCTGGGCTGGGACCGCAATGACGACGGGCTGGGCGATGTCGCCTACGAACCCAACGACAACGTCGATCGCCTGCTCTGGCTGTATCCGCAGGTGCGCCTGCTGATGAACAGCCCGAGCATCGAAGTGCTGCGCTGGGTGCAACGAGCCTTCCCGGTGGTCAAGTCGCCGGGCGTACAGGACAGCCATCCGCTGATGAAGCTGCCCACTGAAAAACTCCTTACTGACAAGCAGGAACCAACGTCATGAACGCCGTCGAGATCCAGGGCGTAAGCCAGCGTTACGGCAGCATGACCGTGCTGCACGATCTGAACCTGAACCTTGGTGAAGGTGAGGTGCTGGGGCTGTTCGGCCATAACGGTGCGGGCAAGACCACCAGCATGAAGCTTATTCTCGGCCTGCTCGCGCCGAGCGAGGGCCAGGTGAAAGTCCTGGGCCGTGCGCCGAACGATCCGCAGGTGCGTCGCCAGCTTGGCTACCTGCCGGAGAACGTGACCTTCTATCCGCAGTTGAGCGGCCGCGAAACCCTGCGCCATTTCGCCCGCCTGAAGGGCGCCGCGCTGAGCCAGGTGGATGAGCTGCTTGAGCAGGTCGGCCTGGCCCATGCCGCCGATCGCCGGGTGAAAACCTATTCCAAGGGCATGCGCCAGCGTCTCGGCCTGGCCCAGGCGCTGCTTGGCGAACCGAAGCTGCTGCTGCTCGACGAGCCGACTGTGGGCCTCGACCCGATCGCCACCCAGGACCTCTACCTGCTGATCGACCGCCTGCGTCAGCGCGGCACCAGCATCATTCTCTGTTCCCACGTGCTGCCGGGCGTCGAGGCGCACATCAACCGCGCGGCGATCCTCGCCAAGGGCCGCCTGCAGGCCGTCGGTAGCCTGTCGCAACTGCGTGCCGAGGCCGGGCTGCCGGTGCGCATCCGTGCCAGTGGCGTCAGCGAGCGCGACAGCTGGCTGCAGCGTTGGACCGATGCCGGGCACAGCGCCCGCGGTCTCAGCGAATCGAGTCTGGAAGTGGTTGCGGTCAACGGCCACAAGCTGGTGCTGCTGCGCCAGCTGCTGGGTGAGAGCGAGCCGGAGGACATCGAGATCCACCAGCCGTCGCTGGAAGACCTCTATCGCTATTACATGGAGCGCGCCGGTGATGTGCGCGCCCAGGAGGGTCGCGTATGAACCAGGTCTGGAACATCGCCCGCAAGGAACTCAGCGACGGCCTGCGCAACCGCTGGCTGCTCGCCATTAGCCTGCTCTTCGCGGTGCTCGCGGTGGGTATCGCCTGGCTGGGCGCCGCGGCCTCCGGCCAGCTTGGCTTCACCTCGATTCCGGCGACCATAGCCAGCCTGGCCAGTCTGGCCACCTTTCTCATGCCGCTGATCGCGCTGCTGCTGGCCTATGACGCCATCGTCGGCGAGGACGAGGGCGGCACGCTGATGCTGCTGTTGACCTATCCCTTGGGGCGCGGGCAGATCCTGCTCGGCAAGTTCGTCGGCCACGGGCTGATCCTCGCCCTTGCGGTGCTGATTGGCTTCGGCTGCGCGGCGCTGGCCATCGCGGTGCTGGTCGAAGGCGTCGAGCTCGGCATGCTGTTCTGGGCGTTCGGCCGCTTCATGATCTCCTCGACGCTGCTCGGCTGGGTGTTCCTCGCCTTCGCCTACGTGCTCAGCGGCAAGGTCAATGAGAAGTCCAGCGCCGCCGGGCTGGCGCTCGGGGTGTGGTTTCTCTTCGTGCTGGTGTTCGATCTGGTCCTGCTTGCGCTGCTGGTGCTCAGCGAAGGCAAGTTCAACCCGGAACTGCTGCCCTGGCTACTGCTGCTAAACCCGACCGACATCTACCGCCTGATCAACCTGTCCGGCTTCGAAGGCAGCGGCAGTGCCATGGGTGTGCTGTCGCTGGGCGCCGATCTGCCGGTGCCGGCCTCGGTGCTCTGGCTGTGTCTGCTGGCCTGGATCGGCGTGTCGCTGCTGCTGGCGTACGGCATCTTTCGCCGGCGTCTGACCTGAATTCCATGAATCGAAAAGGAAATCCCTCTATGAACGCACTGCATCGCATCGGCGCCGGAACGCTCCTGGCCATGTTGCTCGCCTTCGGCCTGGCCGGCTGCGGCGAGAAGGAGGAGGTCCAGCAATCGCTCGAGCCGGTGGCCTTCCATGACACCGACGAGTGTCACGTGTGCGGCATGATCATCAGCGACTTCCCCGGGCCCAAGGGTCAGGCGGTGGAGAAGGGCAGCGTGAAGAAGTTCTGTTCCACGGCCGAGATGCTCGGTTGGTGGTTGCAGCCGGAGAACCGTCTGCTCGATGCCAGGCTGTATGTACACGATATGGGCCGAAGCGTTTGGGACAAGCCGGATGACAGTCACCTGATCGACGCAACCAGCGCCTACTATGTGATCGGTACGTCGCTCAAGGGCGCCATGGGTGCTTCGCTGGCAACCTTCGCCGAAGAGCAGGCCGCCATGCGCCTCGCCGAGGAACACGGTGGCCGGGTATTGCGTTTCGAACAGATCGATCAGGCGCTGCTGCAGGAAGCAGCGAGCATGCAGCACGGCGGCATGCACGAGCACATGCCCAGCGATGCACACAACGCACACCAGGGGCACTGAGACGTACTCAGTGGCCGCAATCACTCTTCCGACACATTCGAGGTAAGCACAATGATGGGTATCAGCGTCTGGCAACTTCTGATCATTCTTCTGATCGTCGTCATGCTGTTCGGCACCAAGCGCCTGCGCGGCCTGGGGTCCGACCTGGGCAGCGCGATCAGCGGTTTCCGCAAATCTGTGAGCGACGCCGAAACCACGCCCCAGGCCGAAACGGTCAAGCAGGAAATCAAGTAAGCACAGCGACGACTTCGCTCGACCCGCCTCTCCGGGCGCGCTGCCGGAGAGGCGTATGCCTGTCGCCGTTGGAGCCGCCTTAGCGGCTCCGCTGCCCAATGAACACGGCCATTTCGCACCGCAACGGTGCGCCCGAAGGCGGCCTACGCGCGCCGACCGTCACTTTCCCGCCGCCTCCGCGAAAATCTGATCGCAATCAAGTCTGTCGATGGCGCCTACCCTGTAGAAAGTAATCCTGGCTCCTGCAAACGGGAGCGATCATTCGTCTGGCGCGCGTTCGTTGTCGCCGCCGGACATAGAAAGCCTGGAGGCCCTTCCGTGCAAGTTATCGATCGGCGAAAAGCCCTGAGTGTTCCGCCTATCTGGCGGCTCGCCTTTCGCCCCTTCTTTCTCGCCGGCAGCCTGTTCGCGCTGCTGGCGATTCCGCTCTGGGTCGCCGCGTGGACCGGGCTCTGGCCGGGCTTTCAGCCCACCGGTGGCTGGCTGGCCTGGCACCGTCACGAAATGCTGTTCGGTTTCGCCATGGCAATCGTCGCCGGCTTTCTGCTCACCGCGGTGCAGACCTGGACCGGCCAGACGGCGCCGTCCGGCAATCGCCTAATGGGGTTGGCGATGCTCTGGCTGTCCGCGCGCCTGGGCTGGCTGTTCGGCCTGCCGGCCGCTTGGCTGGCTCCGCTCGACCTGCTGTTCCTGCTGGCGCTGGTCTGGATGATGGCGCGGATGCTCTGGGCCGTACGGCAGAAGCGTAATTACCCGATCGTGGTGGTACTGACGCTGATGTTTGGTGCGGACGTGCTGATCCTGGTCGGCCTGCTGCAGGACAACGATGCGCTGCAGCGCCAGGGCGTGCTCGCCGGGCTGTGGCTGGTCGCGGCGCTGATGGCGCTGATCGGCGGCCGGGTGATTCCGTTCTTCACTCAGCGCGGCCTGGGCAAGGTCGAGGCGGTCAAGCCCTGGGTCTGGCTGGATGTCGCCCTGCTGGTGGGCACCGGGATCGTCGCGCTGCTGCACGCCTTCGGCGTCGCCCTGCAGCCGCATCCGCTGCTGGGCCTGCTGTTCGTCGCCATCGGCGTCGGCCATCTGCTGCGCCTGGCGCGCTGGTACGACCACGGTATCTGGAAGGTCGGCCTGCTCTGGTCGCTGCACCTGGCGATGCTCTGGCTGGTGGTCGCGGCATTCGGCCTGGCGCTCTGGCATTTCGGTCTGCTGGCGCAGTCCAGCCCTTCGCTGCATGCGCTGAGCGTCGGCTCCATGGGCGGATTGATCCTGGCGATGATTGCCCGCGTGACCCTCGGCCACACCGGCCGGCCGCTGCAGTTGCCGGCGGGCATCATTGGCGCCTTCGTGCTGTTCAATCTGGGCACGGCCGCGCGGGTATTCCTCTCCGTCATCTGGCCGGTCGGCGGTCTGTGGCTAGCGGCGGCCTGCTGGGCGGCGGCCTTCGCCCTGTATGTCTGGCGCTACGCGCCGATGCTGGTCGCACCGCGGGTCGACGGCCATCCGGGCTGAGCACCGAATCGTTTCACCGGGGCAGGTGCCCGTCGCGCCTGCCCGTCAATACCAAGCCTTAGAACCGCTGCCGCGAGGCGGCTTGTGACTCGGCGTGCGCCGAGCTCGGAGATGATGATGAAAAGCGAGTTTCAGGATCGTCTGGCTGTCGTCACCGGCGCCAGTTCCGGAATCGGTCTGGCGTTGTGCGCGGCCTTGCTGCAGCGCGGTGCTCGGGTGCTGGCGATGTCACGCAGCATCGGCGGTCTCGAACCGCTGCTGGAAACCCACGCCGACCAGCTGCAGTGGCTGAGCGGCGATGTCACCTCGGCTGAAGATCTGGCCCAGCTGGCGCGCCGTGCCGCGCAGATGGGACCGGTGCACTACCTGGTGCCCAACGCCGGTATCGCCGAGCTGGCCGATGGCCTGGACATGGCCGCCTTCGATCGGCAGTGGGCGGTCAATGGCGCCGGTGCGCTGAACACCTTCGCTGCGTTGCGCACCGAGCTGGCCAAGCCGGCCTCGGTGGTCTTTGTCGGCACCTTCCTGATCCGCTCGACCTTCCCCGGGCTGGCGGCCTACATCGCCAGCAAGGCGGCGTTGGCGGCGCAGGCGCGCACGCTGGCGGTGGAGTTCGCGCCGCTGGATGTACGCATCAACATGGTTTCGCCCGGCCCGACCGCCACCGCCATCTGGGGCTCGCTGGGGCTCAACGACGATCAGCTCGAAGCGGTCGCCGAGGGCGTCACCAAGCGTCTGTTGCCGGGGCATTTCCTCGAGTCGGCGGCGGTGGCCAACGTCATCCTGTTCCAGCTGTCCCAGGGCGCGCGAGGCGTGTTCGGTCAGGACTGGGTGGTGGATAACGGTTACACCGTCAGCTGAGGTGTAGTGCATGTGGTTCAAGTGGAAGAACAGCGCGACGCGCCTGGAGCAGGAGCTGAATGCGCTGCAGGTCAGTCACGCCGAACAGGCGGCGCGCGTCGCTGCGTTGGAGCAGCAGCTGCAGGCGGCAGAGGCTGCCAGCCAGCAGCGCCAGCGACAGCTCGACTATTACCGGGGTGTGTCGGAAAGGCTGATTCGCTTCAGCACCTCCGTGGCCCATCTCGGCGAGTCGTTCGACTTCCTCACCGGGCAGTTGGGCGATAACAAGGCCCGTGCCGGCGAGGTCGCCGCCGCGGCGCTGAGCAACCAGAAGCATTTCGGCGAGCTGCAGGGCAAGGCCGCCGAGATGGAGGACGGCCTCGGCCTGGCCTCGCGCAAGGTCGATACCCTTGCCGAGCGCTCGCAGGAGATCAACGGCATCGTCGATCTCATCAGCGGCATCGCCAGCCAGACCAATCTGCTGGCGCTGAATGCCGCGATCGAGGCGGCGCGTGCCGGCGAGGCCGGGCGTGGTTTCGCGGTTGTCGCCGGGGAGATTCGCAGCCTGGCGAAAAAGACCGCGCTGGCGACCGATGACATCGTGCGCAAGATTGGCGAAGTGCAGGCCGAAATCCGCAATGTGCATGACTACATCCAGCTGCAGGGCAGCCACGCCAAGGGCTTCAGTCGAACCACCGAGGTGGCGGTCGAGGCGATGCGTACGCTCTACCAGCTGGCCGGGGCGATGCGTGCCAGCAGCGCCGCGTCTTCCTTCCGTGCCGGCATCGAGCTGGCCAATCTCGACGAGCTGTCACTGAAGTTCGTGGTGTACAACCACCTGCTGAGCGACCAGGCACAGCCGATTCCACAGCTGCCGAGCGAGCGCGACTGTCGTTTCGGCCGCTGGTATTACGGCGAAGGCAACCGCGACATCCAGGCGCTGGACTGCTTCCGGCAGATCGAGCGGCCCCACACGGCGGTGCATGCCCAGGGGCAGGCGGCGCTCGATGCATTCGCTCAGGACGCCCTGGAAACCGCGCTGCGCCACCTGGGGCAGATGGAGGAAGCAAACCTGGAGGTGATGCGCATCGTCACCGCCGTGGTCGATCAGTACGAGCAAGGGGCGAGTCGCGCGGCCTGATGGTACAGACGCCCGCGTTTTCGCTCGTAATGTCGTTGGTGCAAAAATATTGCGCTTATCGAGCAATACTATTCGTTAGATAACATTTAAAGCGCCGCAGACAATGCGCACGCATTCCGTCTGCGCGGCAATCCGCCGCGCTCGATATGAACCGATCCCAGGAGGAGCGGCGAGCGGATGCGGCGTGCCGGTCCGTCGACCATTGCCTGCGCTGCGCTGGCAGATCTCGATGTTCGTTCCCTGGCGCCCGCGTCGGCCGCCTGGCGAGCATGAGCGAACTGCACAACAGTCCCGAACCGATTGCCTACAACTACCACGTGGTGCGCCAGTTCACCCTGATGACGCTGGTCTGGGGTGTGCTCGGCATGGGCCTCGGCGTATTCATCGCCGCTCAGCTGGTGTGGCCGCAGCTGAACTTCGACCTGCCCTGGACCAGCTTCGGCCGGCTGCGACCGATCCACACCAATCTGGTGATCTTCGCCTTCGGTGGCGGCGCGCTGTTCGCCTCGTCCTTCTACATCGTCCAGCGCACCAGCCATGCCCGGCTGATTTCCGATCGGCTGGCGGCGCTGGTGTTCTGGGGCTGGCAGGCAGCCTGCGTGGCAATGCCGATCAGCTACGCACTGGGCTACACCACCTCCAAGGAATACGCCGAGATGGAGTGGCCGATCGCCCTCTGGGTGACGCTGATCTGGGTGCTCTACGCCTATCTGTTCTTCGGCACCATCGCCCGCCGGCGCATCCGGCATATCTATGTCGGCAACTGGTTCTTCGGCGCCTTCATCATCGTCACCGGCATGGTGCACATCATCAACCACGCGCTGGTACCGGTGGGGCCGCTCAAGTCCTACTCGCTGTATTCGGGCGCCACCGATGCGATGGTGCAGTGGTGGTACGGGCACAGCGTGGTGGGCTTCATCCTCTCGGTCGGCTTTCTCGGGATGATGTACTACTTCGTGCCGAAGCAGGCGGGGCGGCCGATCTACTCGTACCGTCTGTCCATCGTGCATTTCTGGGCGATCATCTCGATCTACATCTGGGCCGGCCCGCATCATCTGCACTACACCGCGCTGCCAGACTGGGCGCAGAGCCTGGGTATGGTGATGTCGATCATCCTCTTGGCGCCGAGCTGGGGCGGCATGATCAACGGCATGATGACCCTCTCCGGTGCCTGGCATAAGTTGCGCACCGACCCGATCCTGCGCTTCCTAGTGGTCTCGCTGGCGTTCTACGGCATGTCGACCTTCGAAGGCCCGATGATGGCGATCAAGACGGTCAACGCCCTGTCGCACTACACCGACTGGACCATCGGCCACGTACACGCCGGGGCGCTGGGCTGGGTGGCGATGATCTCCATCGGCTCGCTGTACCACCTGATTCCGCGGCTGTGGGGGCGCGAGCAGATGCACAGCATCGGTCTGATCAACGCGCACTTCTGGCTGGCGACCATAGGCACGGTGCTCTACATCGCCTCGATGTGGGTCAACGGCATCACCCAGGGCCTGATGTGGCGGGCTATCAACGAAGACGGCACGCTGACCTATTCCTTCGTCGAGGCGCTGGAAGCCAGCCATCCTGGCTACATCGTGCGCATGGCCGGCGGCGCCATCTTCGCCAGCGGCATGCTGCTGATGGCGCTGAACACCTGGCTGACCGTGCGCACCCGCCGCGACGAGCGCGTGCCGCAGGCAGCGCCGCTGCTGGCCAGCTGAACGCCCGGGCAGCTATCTCGCTCAAAACCGGTCCAGGGACGGACCGCTCCACCGCCCGCCGGGCGGTCTCTCCGATTTCGACACAAGCAGGACCAATGCACGACTCTTTCGCCCTCTGGATTCGCTCGTTCCTTCCCGCCCCGCTGAATGCTTCGCCGAAGGAGTGGTTGCGCGCCGCCCTCGGCGTCGCCATCGTCATGCCGCTGGTGTTCTGCAGCGGCTACATGCTGGTCGGCAGTTCGTTGACCCTGCAGATCATGGGGCCAGCCGGCGCCTCGGCGGTGCTGGTGTTCGTCGCCTCGTCCAGCCCGTTCGCCCAGCCATGGGCGGTTCTGGTTGGCAATCTGCTGGCGGCGCTGATCGGCATCAGTCTGGGCATGAGCGGCTTGCCCAGTATCGCCTCGCTGGCGCTGGCGGCTTGCCTGTCGCTGCTCTGTCTGTTCTATCTGCGCTGCCTGCATCCGCCGAGCATCGCGCTGGCGCTGGTGGCGGCGGTGGGCAGCCCGGAGCTGCATCAGCTGGGTTACGCGCTGGTCGGGCCAGTGCTGTTCTATTCGGCGCTCCTGGTGACGGTCGCGCTGGTCTACAACAACCTGACCGGGCATCCCTATCCGAAGCCGCGGCTGAGCCGCGAGAACAGTCATCACACCCGCGACCTGCCGCCGGGCGAGCGCATGAGCTTCACCCATGACGACGTTGACCGGGCGCTGCAGGAATTCGGCGAGTATGTCGACGTCACCCGTGACGACCTCGAACGACTGATCAAGCAGACCGAGAAGCACGCCCTGCGGCGCAGCATGGGCGAGATCACCGCGGCGCACGTGATGTCACGCGATCTGTACTGGCACACGCCGGATACCTTCATCGAGCAGGCCTGGCAGACCCTGCAGGTGCACCGGCTGCGCTCGCTGCCGGTGGTGCAGGGCGACGACCATCGGCTGGTCGGCATCGTCACCCAGGTGGACCTGCTCAAGCACTTCCACCCGCGGCCCGGGCGGCTCAGTTTCGGTCAGCTGAACTTCCTGCGCGGCACCAAGCTACGCGCGATCATGAGTTCGCCAGTAGTCTCGGTGACCGCCGATACGCACATGGTCGAACTGGTTTATCTACTCTCGGATCGCGGCCTGCACTGCCTGCCGGTGGTCGATGAGCAACAGCGGCTGGTTGGCATGATTACCCAGACGGATCTGATCGCCGCGCTGTACCGCAACTGGCTCAAGCAGCTGCCGGACTGAGCGGCCACGAGTCCGGCGCGACGCTCAGATATCGTAGTACCAGCGTGACCAGTCGTAATCGTCGAGGGCTACTTCGCGCAGCAGCTCGACGGCCTTGAGCAACGCGGGCGATTCGCTGGCGCGTGCATGCACCAGGTAGACCGGATAGCTGAACTCCGGCGCCTGCTCCACTCGCTTGAGAACCCCTTCTTCCAGATAGCGCTGGACCACGCGGGTGCGAAAGTAGCCGCGGCCGCCGCATTGCACCAGATACTGCAAGGCCAGCGGCCCGAGGCTGAATGACAGCGCGGCGCGGGTGTATTCCGGCAGCGCCTGGTTATGCTGCTTGCGAAATGCCGGCCCCCAATCCACGTACAGATACGGCGTTGGATTCTGCGCCTGCACCACCTGGATCAGCTTTTCCTCCAGCAGCTGTTCGACCTGCAGACCGGGCAGGTACTCCGGCTGGTGTACCAGCGCGGCGTCGAGCACGCCGAGGTCGAGCTTCTTCTGCAGCTCTTCGCCGCTGCCCACTTCCAGTCGCACGGCGTGGCCCGGCAGCGCTTGCCGCAGCCGCTGGACCCAGGCCAGCATCAGCGGGTTGCACAGGCTCACCTCGGCGCCGAGCGTGAGCAGTTCGCCATAACCGCGTGGCAGCGGCAGGTCGCGCCGCGCGGCCTCCCAGGTCTGCACCAGCTGGCGGGCATAGGCGGCAAAGCGCTCGCCATCGGCCGTCAGCCGCGCGCCGGCGCGATTGCGCACGAACAGCCGGCAGCTCAGCTGGTTTTCCAGGTTCTGTATGCGCGCGGTGACGGCCGTCTGGGTGATGTGCAGGCGCTCGGCCGTGGCGATGAAGCTGCCGCTGCGAATGATCTCGAGAAAGGTGCGGGCGAGATCAATATCCATGGTCGACCTTAAATGCAGTGAACGTGACGGAACCGATGATTGTAGGGGGTTGTGACCGTCGTGGGGGCGCCCACCTTGAATCGGTGGGCGATCCGCTCACGATCAGTGCGAAGTGCCTTCGGCGAACTCGATCTTGTTGCCGACGTTGTACTTGCCAGAGGGCTTGTTCATCGGGATGCGTTTGACCTCCTCCAGCGTCTTGGCGTCGTAGACGAGCAGGGCGCCGTCGGTGTCCCAGACGCTGAGCAGGGCGTAGCGACCGTCATTGGTGAACTCGACGTGGGCGGCGTTCTTGCCCGGCATCGGGCGCAGGGTGTGGGCGACTTCCAGGGTCTGCTTGTCGATCAGGTGCACGGCGTCGTTGTTCGGGCCGAAGAACACGTCGGTCCAGGCGTAGGGCGAGTTTTGTTGGCTGCGCATGAAGAAGCCCGGGCCTTCGGTGGGAATCTCCTTGATCAGCTTCCAGGTTTCCAGGTCCAGGACCGAGATCAGCCCCTTGCTGACGTTGGGCGTGGCGAACACCCACTTGCCGTCGCGCTTCCAGTAGATACCCGAGCCCAGGTGCGGCATGCCTGGCAGCGGGATATCGGTGACCGCCTTGCCGGTATCCAGGTCGATCACCTGGCCGCCGTGGGCCTTGCGCGAGGTGGCCAGCAGGTGGCGGTAGTCGGGGGTGAAGGAGAAGTCGTCGAGGAAGTCGGCGGCCTCGATGCGCCGGGGTTCGAAGGTCGGCTCGCCGGCGTAGGAGAGCTCCCAGGCCTCTTTCACGTCCTTCAGCGCGACCACGAAGCTGTCGCGCGGCGGAGCGGTGTATACGGCGCTGACCCGTGATGGCGTGCCATCCTGGCCGACCGCGGGGATGTGCTTGACCAGCGACAGGTCGCGGGCATCGAGCAGAACCAGATTGCCCGGCAGGTAGTTGCCCACCAGCACCCAGCGGCCATCGTTGCTGACCGCCAGGTTGCGCGTGTTCAGCCCGGCGCGAACCTCGGCGATCATGCTCAGGTTGTGCAGGTCGTAGACGCTGACCCAGCCGTCGCGGGAGGCGAAGTAGACGAAGCGGCCGTCCGGCGAGAACTTCGGTCCGCCGTGCAGGGCGAAGTGCGACTGGAAGTTCGCCAGCTCCTCGAAACGATCGCCGTCCAGCACCCGGACGTGGTGATTGCCGGCTTCCACCACCACGAACAGGTTGAGCGGGTCGGCGCCGTGCTGCGGGGTCGTTGGCAGCGTGGCGACGTCCTTGAGAATCCGATGGCTGGCGCGGATGTCGGCGTCGCTCCAGGTGGGCGGCACGGCAGAGGGCTGATAGAGGTAGTCGACCAGGCCGGTGATCTGCGCTTCGTTAAGCACGTGGGAATAGGCGGCCATCTGGCTCGCCGGGCTGCCGTCGCGAATCACCGCCTGGGCTTCGGCCGGCTTGATGCGGCTGAGGCTTTCCGGCAACAGCGCCGGGCCGGCGCCGCCGAGACGATTGACGCCGTGGCAGCTCTGACAGTGCTGTTCGTACAGCGCCTGACTGTCGGCTGGCTGGGTCGCCGCGGCAGCCCGCGGAATGGCCAGGTCGAGGGCAACGAAGGTGGCCGCCGGCAGCGCGGCGGCCAGCAGCAGGGCGGGTATCAGTTGCATAAGGCCTCCGTTTGCGGGGCTGGATCACCGTGCAGCCGCGCCGGGTGCTGGACCTGGCGCTCGGCGAACAGGCCGACCACCCGGCCGATCACGGTCAGGGTCGGCGGCGTGAGGTGCTGCTCGTCGGCCATGCTTGGCAGCTGGCGCAGCGTGCAGCGCACCACCTGCTGGTTCTCCCGGGTGCCGTTGCCGATCAGTGCGGCGGGCGTGTCCACCGGCAGGCCGGCGGCGATCAGGTTGCGCGAGATCTCGCCGAGGCTGGCCAGGCCCATGTAGAACACCAGGGTCTGGCCGCCCTGCGCTAGGGCGTCCCAGGGCAGGTGCAGTTCGCCGTTGGTCTGCAGGTGGCCGGTGATGAACTGGCAGGAATGCGCCAGATCGCGGTGAGTCAGCGGAATGCCGGCATAGGCGCTGCAGCCGGCCGCGGCGGTGATGCCGGGGACGACCTGGCAATCGATGCCACGGGCGAGCAGATAGTCGAGCTCCTCGCCACCGCGGCCGAAGATGAACGGATCGCCGCCCTTGAGCCGCACCACGCGCTTGTTCGTGCGGGCCAGGTCGACCAGCAGCTGGTTGATCTGTGGCTGCGGCAGGCTGTGGAAGCCGCTGGTCTTGCCGACGTAATGACGGCTGCAGCGCCCCGGCAGCAGGGCCATCAGGTCTTCGCTGACGAGGCGGTCGTAGACCACCGCGTCGGCCTGTTGCAGCAGGCTCCAGCCGCGCAGCGTGAGCAGGCCGGGGTCGCCCGGGCCGGCGCCGACCAGCGCCACCTCACCGGGGGCAAGGGTGGCGCTCAGCGAGGCGGGAAAGGGGGTTGGCTGATCCATACGATCTCCTAGGTGCTCATCGGCTGCGGGGGTGACGCTGCGGCGTTCTGCGGCCGCTCGATCGGGTCAAATGGCGATGCTGGGAATGCGTTCGGGACTCGGCAGGCCGATCTCCGTGTCGGACAGGTAACAGCCCGGGTCTTCGGCCCAGAGGTCGCCGGCGGCCCAGGCGCGGGTGCGGGTGTTGCCATTGCAGATCGCCAGCCAGCGACACTCGGCGCAACGGCCCTTGACCGCGCGCGGATGCTGGCGCAGCTGCTCGAGCAGCGGCTCGGGGCGCTCCAGCCAGATGTCGCGGAAGCGCTGCCGGCGCACGTTGCCGACGGTGTGCTGCCACCAGTAGGTGTCCGGATGCACGTCGCCGATGTTGTCGATGTTGGCGATGCCGCTGCCCGAAGCGTTGCCGCCCCAGGCGCGCAGCATCCGTTCCAGGCGTTCGGCGTGCTGCGGCAGGTTGGCCTCGACCCACTGCAGCAGGAGCACGGCGTCGGCATCGTTGTTGCCGCTGACGAAGTCGGTCTCGCGGCCCTGCTGCACATCGGCCCAGGCCTGCTCGAACAGCTGGCGCATGGCGTCGCGGGTCATCAGGTGGTGCGCGTCGGCCTTGCGGCTGCGCCGGCCGCGGCCGCTGTAGTTGAGGTGCGAGAGGTAGAACTTCTGCACGTCGTGTTCGCGCATCAGTTCGAGCAGGGCGGGCAGCTGCGGGTAGTTGTTCTGCGTCAGGGTGGTGCGCAGGCCGACGCGGATGCCGTACTGTCGGCAGAGGTCGATGGCGTGCATCGAGGCGGCGAAGCTGCCCTTGAGCTGGCGCCAGTCGTCATGCACCGCTTCCAGGCCGTCGATGCTGATGCCGACGTAGTCGAACCGGGCCTGGGCGATGCGCTCGATGTTGCCTTCGTCGATCAGCGTGCCGTTGGTCGACAGGGCGACGAAGAAGCCCTTGTCGCGGGCGTAGTCGGCGAGCTGGAAGATGTCCGGGCGCAGCAGCGGCTCGCCGCCGGAGAGGATCAGCACGCGCACGCCGGCTTCGTGTAGCTGGTCGATCACGCCGAGCGCCTCGGCGGTGTCCAGCTCGTCGCGGAATTCGCTGTCGGCGGAGGTCGCGTAGCAGTGGCGGCAGGTCAGGTTGCAGCGGCGCAGCAGGTTCCAGATCACCACCGGTGGCCGTGCCGGGCCGACGCTGCGGGCGCCGAGCACGCGCTGCTGCGGATTGGCGAGGGCGCGCAGGTAATGGCTGATTCTCAACATGGGCGATTCTCCTCGGGGAGCCCGGCGCTGAAGGTGCCGGGGGCGTACCCTGGTTGCGTGCAGAATCACCGACCTTGCGCGTCCCGATCCTTGACCGGAAACAATAAAAGGGGCCGAGCGGCGCGCGGCGCGACGAGCGCCAGGCTCAGCCCTGCGCCGGCAGAAGGGCGAGCACGCCGCCGGCCATCAGCAGCGGCCAGCCGAGCAGCAGCAGGCGCCACAGGCGCGGCGCGTGGCGCAGCTCCATGAAGCCCTCGGTGATCAGCCAGGCCTTGCCCAGTGCGGCGAGCATGACGGCAGCGGCGATCAGCAGGCCGGAGCCGCTGCCGCCGAGCAGCACGCTCAGGGTCGAAAGCCCGGCGAGCCCCAGCCAGCAACCGACCAGCGCCTTGGACGCGGACATCGCGGACCTCCTCAGTTGAGTACGTAGACCAGCGGGAAGAGCACTACCCAGATCAGGTCGACCATGTGCCAGTACAGCACTCCGGATTCCAGCCCGCTGTGGTCGGCGGCGGTATAGGCGCCGCGCCGGCAGCGCTCGGCCAGCCAGGCAAGGATCACCATGCCCAGCAGCACGTGGAGGAAGTGGAAGCCGGTAAGGATCCAGTAGAGCGTGAAGAAGGTGTTGTGCTCCATGTTCAGGCCCAGCCCGGCAAGGTGGCCGTACTCCTCGAGTTTGAGCACCACGTAGACGCACGAACTGGCCAGCGCCGCGGCGAGCATCAGCGCCGCGCGCCCCTGGCGCCCCCGGCGCACCGCCTCGACCGCCAGGGCGGCGAGCAGGCCGGAAGTCAGCAGACTCAGGGTCAGCGCCAGACCGATGGAGCTGTCCAGGGCCTGACGGCTTTCGGCGAACAGCGTCGGCTGGAGGCGCTGGGTGACTGCGAAGGCGACCACCAGAATGGCGAAGACGGTGAGCTCGGCGAGGATGAAGAACCACATCGCCAGGTCACCCGGCAGGCGCCGGGCGGGCAGGGCAAGGGGCTCAGCCGAAGTGGACATCGACCACATCCATCAGCGCGGCGACCGTCTGCGGATCGTCCGACAAGGGCTCGGCGAGGCACGACAGGCAGGCCTCGCGCGGCGACATGCCGGCGCCGATCATCCGTGCGGTGAAGATCAGCAGGCGGGTCGAGGCGACTTCCTCCAGATCGTGCTGCTCCAGCCGGCGCAGGGCCTGGCCGAGCTTGACCACCTGCGCCGCGAGCGCCGGCTCGACGGCGGCCTCGTTGGCGACGATGCGTTCTTCCTCGGCGGCCGACGGGTAGTCGAAGCGCATGGCGACGAAGCGTTGCCGGGTGCTCGGCTTCATGCCCTTGAGCAGGTTCTGGTAGCCGGGGTTGTAGGACACCACGAGCATGAAGCCGGGCGGCGCCTTGAGCGCTTCGCCGGTGCGCTCGATGAACAGTTCGCGGCGGTCGTCGGCCAGCGGGTGCAGCACGACGGCGGTGTCCTGGCGCGCCTCGACCACTTCGTCGAGGTAGCAGATGCCGCCCTCACGCACCGCGCGGGTCAGCGGGCCGTCCTGCCACCAGGTGCCCTGGGCACCGATCAGGTGACGGCCGACCAGGTCGGCGGCCGAGAGGTCGTCATGGCAGGCCACGGTGTACAGCGGCAGGCCGAGGCGATGCGCCATGTGCTGCACGAAGCGGGTCTTGCCACAGCCGGTCGGGCCCTTGATCAGCACCGGCATGCCGTGCTGCCAGGCCTGGGTGAACAGCCGTTCCTCGTTGCCTTGGGGCTGGTAGAAGGGGATATCCGGCGTGCCAGCGGCGGTCGGGAATTCAGGCGCATTCACAGGCAATACCTCACTGCGGCGGTTGGTTATCTCGAAGCCCAAGCTACCGGTCCGACCCCGCGCTCTCAACCCATCCGCCGGCAAAGCTTGATCGTGGTCAAGTGCGACCGCGGTGCCGTCGCCATTCAATGCCGGCAACCGGCGCAACGCGCGCCATCCCCCGCGACAAGGCGTCACGGCAGGTGGGTACGGGGGGGTCTCTTGATTGTCGTCAAGCGCTGCCCGAATCGGCCCCTCATAGGATGCAATCGCACCACAAGTACCCGGGAACTGCTGCATCGCCGTCATTTAAGTACGAATCGCACGAAGCGATTCAGAGGGGATAACAGTATGAGAAAACCACTTCTGGCCGGATTCGTCGCCGGCTTCTCGTTGCTCGCGCTAGGCATCGCTCAGGCGCAGGACAAACCCGAAGAAAAGGCCGAGGCTGCCTACAAGAGCCAGGCTTCGGCCGTCGATCCTGCCAGCGCACAGGTCGTGCACTCGCCGGGCGCGCCGGACCTGACCGCCGCCGAATTCGAACAGGCCAAGGAAATCTACTTCCAGCGCTGCGCCGGCTGCCACGGCGTGCTGCGCAAGGGCGCGACCGGCAAGCCGCTGACGCCTGACATCACCCAGGAGCGTGGCCAGGCCTATCTGGAAGCGCTGATCACCTATGGTTCGCCTGCCGGTATGCCGAACTGGGGGACGTCCAACGCGCTGACCAAGGACCAGATCACGCTGATGGCCAAGTACATCCAGCACACTCCGCCGACCCCGCCCGAGTGGGGGATGAAGGAGATGAAGAATTCCTGGAATGTGCTGGTCAAGCCGGAAGATCGGCCGAAAAAGCAGATGAACAAGCTGAACTTGCCGAACCTGTTCTCCGTCACCCTGCGTGACGACGGCAAGATCGCCCTCGTCGACGGTGACAGCAAGAAGATCGTCAAGACCATCGACACCGGTTATGCAGTGCATATCTCGCGCATGTCCGCTTCGGGTCGTTACCTGCTGGTCATCGGTCGCGATGCCAAAATCGACATGATCGACCTGTGGGGCAAGGAGCCGGTCAAGGTCGCCGAAATCAAGGTCAGCATCGAGGCCCGCTCGGTTGAAACTTCGAAGTACAAGGGCTACGAGGACAAGTACGTGATCGCTGGCGACTACTGGCCGCCACAGTTCACCATCATGGACGGCGAAACCCTGGAACCGCTGCAGATCGTCTCCACCCGTGGCATGACCGTCGGTACCCAGGAATACCACCCGGAACCGCGCGTCGCGGCGATCATCGCCTCCCACGAACATCCCGAGTTCATCGTCAACGTCAAGGAGACCGGCAAAGTCATGCTGGTCAACTACGAAGACATCAATAACCTGACCACCACCATGATCGGCACCGCGCCGTTCCTGCATGACGGCGGCTGGGACGTGAGCCACCGCTACTTCATGACGGCAGCGAACAACTCCAACAAAGTTGCGGTGATCGACTCGAAAGAGCGCAAGATGGCCGCGCTGGTCGATGTCGGCAAGATTCCGCACCCAGGCCGTGGCGCCAACTTCGTGCATCCGAAATTCGGACCGGTATGGGCAACCAGCCACCTGGGCGACGAGACCATCTCGCTGATTGGCACCGACCCCGACAAGCATCCGAAGAACGCCTGGAAAGTGGTCGAGACTCTGAAGGGCCAAGGTGGCGGTTCGCTGTTCATCAAGACCCATCAGAAGTCCAAGCACCTGTATCTGGATACCACCTTCCACCCGGATGCCAAGATCAGCCAGTCCGCTGCGGTCTTCGACATTAGCAATCTGGAGGGCGGCTACAAGGTGCTGCCCATCGGCGAGTGGTCCGGCCTGAAAGGCGGGGCCCAGCGCGTGGTGCAGCCGGAGTACAACGAGGCGGGCGACGAAGTCTGGTTCTCGGTCTGGAATGGTCAGGAAGAGGAGTCCGCTATCGTTGTCGTGGATGACAAGACGCTAGAACTCAAAACAGTGATCAAGGACAAAAGGTTGATTACCCCAACCGGTAAATTTAACGTCCACAACACTCAGTACGACGTTTACTGAGTCCACCTGGGGGTGGGCCTCAAGATCCGCCCCCGATTAGCCTTGAGGAAGTACTCATGAAAAAAATCCTGCTCCCATTGCTCGCCCTCGGCGGCGCGCTGGCCCTGCAGCCGGCGCTGGCGCAAGACGGCGAAGCGCTGTTCAAGAGCAAGCCTTGCGCCGCGTGCCATAGCATCGACGCCAAGCTGGTAGGCCCGGCGTTCAAGGAAGTCGCCGCCAAGTACGCAGGGCAGGACGGCGCTGCCGATCTGCTGGCCGGCCACATCAAGAACGGCAGCCAGGGCGTATGGGGTCCGATCCCGATGCCGCCAAACCCGGTAACCGAAGAAGAAGCCAAGATCCTCGCCGAGTGGGTTCTTAGCCAGAAGTAACACCCCAGGAGGACGTCATGATCCAGTCCCGCCAAGTAGTATCGCGTTTGGGGCTCGCCCTGGCGTCCTTCCTTCTGATTCCCGTCGCCCTGGCCGCAGTACCTACTGCCGAACGCCAGGCGAAGCTCGACCATCTGCTGCTTCAGGACTGTGGCTCCTGCCATGGCCTGCGCATGACCGGCGGTCTCGGCCCCGCGCTCACCCGCGAGGCGCTAGCCGGCAAACCCCGTGACAGTCTGATCGCCACCGTTACCCACGGCCGCCCCGGTACGGCCATGCCCGGCTGGAATGCCCTGCTCGACGAGCAGGACATCGCCTACCTGGTCGACCGCCTGCTCGAAGGATATCCCAAGCCATGATTCGTCCTTTTCTGCTGCTGGCTGCGGCCGGTCTGCTCGCGGCCTGTGCACAGCAACCGCTGCGCGGCACCGGTGACCTCGGGGTGGTGGTGGAGCGCGCCACCGGTAGCCTGCAGATCATCGAGAGCAGCAACCAGAGCCAGCTCGCCCGCATCGAGGGCCTGGGCGACCTGTCCCATGCCTCGGTGGTGTTTTCCCGCGATCAGCGTTACGCCTACGTATTCGGCCGCGACGGCGGGCTGACCAAGGTCGACCTGCTGCGCCAGCGCATCGATCGTCGCGTCATCCAGGGTGGCAACAGCATCGGTGGCGCCATCAGCCAGGACGGCACGCTGATCGCGGTCGGCAACTACGAGCCGGGTGGGGTGAAGGTATTCGATGCCAAGACCCTGGAGCTGGTCGCCGACATACCGGCGACGCCGCTGGCCGACGGCAGCCGCAATTCGCGGGTGGTCGGCGTGATCGACGTGCCCGGCCGGCGCTTCATCTACAGCCTGTTCGATACCGATGAAACCTGGCTGTTGGATTTCAGCCAGGGCAACGAGCCGCAGATCACTCGTTTCGAGGGTATCGGCCGCCAACCCTACGATGCGCTGCTGACTCCTGAAGGGCGCTATTACATCGCCGGCCTGTTCGGCGAGGACGGCATGGCCAAGATCGACCTCTGGCATCCCGAGCGTGGCGTCGAGCGCATTCTCGATGGTTATGGCCGCGGCCAGCAGAAACTGCCGGTCTACAAGATGCCGCACCTGGAAGGCTGGACCGTGGCCGGCAACCAGACCTTTGTCCCCGCCGTCGGCCAGCATCGTGTGCTGGTGATGGATTCCGAGAAGTGGCAGCAGACCGACGCCATCGACGTTGCCGGTCAGCCGATCTTCGTCATGGCACGACCTGACGCGCGGCAGATCTGGGTCAACTTCGCTCACCCCGACAACGGCAAGGTCCAGGTCATCGACAGTGAGACCCACGAGGTCATCGCCGATCTGGAACCGGGCCCGGCCGTGCTGCACATGGAATTCACCGCCCGCGGCGATCAGCTCTGGCTGTCGGTGCGCGATGGCGAGGAAATCCAGGTCTGGGACCCCTACACCCTGAAGCTGCTCAAGCGACTGCCGGCGCAGAGTCCGAGCGGCATCTTCTTCAGCAGCCGCGCCCACGAGACGGGGTTGTGACATGCACATCGACGCCCTCAGTCGCCGCCTGATCGACCGCTACCAGCACGGCATGCCGCTGTGCGCCGAGCCCTACCGCGCCATGGCCGACGAGCTTGGCTGCAGCGAGGAGGAGGTGCTCGCCTGTCTCGAACAACTGCACGAGGGCGGTGGCCTGTCGCGCATCGGCCCGGTGTTCGAGCACAGCCGTGCCGGCGCCAGCACCCTGGTCGCGCTGGCCGTGCCCGCGGCGCGGCTGGAGCAGGTCGCGGCGCGCATCAATGCGTTTCCCGAGGTCAACCACAACTACCTGCGCGAGCATCGTTACAACCTCTGGTTCGTGCTGACCGGGCCGGATCGGCCACACATCGACCGGCTGCTGGCCGAGATAGAAGCCGATACCGGGCTGACACCGCTCGACCTGCCGATGCAGCAGGCCTTTCGCATCGACCTCGGCTTCCCGCTGGGAGATCCATCATGACCGGTTGTCTCAATGACCTGCAGGCGCTGCAGCTGCGCCGCCTGCTCGAGGGCGGGCTGCCGCTGGCCGCGCGGCCTTACCAGCGGCTCGCCGAACAGATCGGCAGCGTCGAGGAGCGGGTGCTGGAGCAGATTCAACGCTGGCAGGAAGAAGGGCTGTTCCGCCGCTTCGGCCTGGTGCTCAAGCACCGCGCGCTGGGCTTTCGCGCCAACGCCATGCTGGTGATGGACATCCCCGACGCGCAGGTCGACGAAGTCGGTCGACGTCTTGGCCAGGCTGCCGGAGTCAATCTCTGTTACCAGCGCCCGCGGCGTCTGCCGCAGTGGCCCTACAACCTGTTCTGCATGGTCCATGGCCGCGAGCGCGAACAGGTCTGCCAGCTGATCGAGCGCCTGCTGGCGGACAACGGTCTGAGCGATGTACCGCATCAGCTGCTGTTCAGCACGCGGGCCTTCAAGCAGTGCGGTGGCCGTTTTGCACCGCCGCTGCTCGAGGTTGCCAATGGATGAATTCGACCGGCTGTTGATCAATCGTCTGCAGCATGGCCTGCCGCTGGTGCGCCACCCCTGGGAAGCGCTGGCCGAGGAGCTGGGCAGCACGTCCGTGGCCCTGCGCGAGCGTGTCCAGGCATTGCTCGACGACGGCACGCTGACCCGCTTCGGGCCGATGTTCGACATCGACCGGCTTGGCGGCGCCTTCACCCTGGCCGCGCTGTCGGTGCCGGAGGCGCGCTTCGACGAGGTCGCGGCGCAGCTGGAGGCGATGCCCGAAGTGGCACACAACTACCGCCGCGAACACCGCTGGAACATGTGGTTCGTGCTCGGTTGCGAGACCCCGCAGGGCATCGCCGAGAGCATCGCGCGCATCGAGGCCGAGACCGGCCTGGCGGTGCTGAATCTGCCGAAAGAGGAAACCTTCCATGTCGGTTTGCACTTCCCCGTCTGACGATGGCCTGACCCGCCGCCTGATCGAGCTGACCGAGGCCGGGCTGCCGCTGGTGGCCGATCCCTGGGCCTGGCTCGCCGGGGAGCTGGGCATCGACGTCGACGCCACCCTGGCGCTGCTGCAGCGGCTGCAGGCGGACGGCGCGATTCGGCGGATCGCGGCGATACCCAACCACTACCGCCTCGGCTACCGGCACAACGGCATGACCGTGTGGGACGTCGACGATGCCGAGATCGCGCGACTGGGTGCGCTGATCGGTGCCCAGCCTTTCGTCAGTCACTGCTATCGCCGACCACGGCAGGAAGGCTGGCCATACAACCTGTTCGCCATGGTGCACGGGCGTGATGCCAGTGATATCGAGGCCTACCGCAACCAGATTCGTGCGCTGCTGGGCAACGCCTGCCGGGCCAACGAGATGCTGGTGTCCAGCCGCATTCTGAAGAAGACCGGCCTGCGCCTGGCGACTCAACGCCGCGCCTGATTCTCGGCCTGCCGGCGCCCATCAGGGTGTCGGCAGTGCCTGCGTGCGATCGCCGCGCGGGGCACTCATATAGCCACGGTCACGCCGCCGAAAATGCAGGCCAGTGTTCCGCAGCGCGCTGTAGCCCCCGTGGCGTCTGGCTTTGCACCCCTCCTGACGTATCTCCAGAAAGCCCTACTGTCACGTTCAGGTTTTTCTTGATTGCCATCAAGCAGGTTTCGATAGCCCCCTTCTTAAACTGGCCACGCCAAGCCATGAGGAGGCGACCATGTCCGAGACCTTCACCAAGGGTATGGCCAGGAATATCTACTTCGGAGGAAGCGTGTTCTTCTTCCTGGTGTTCCTCGGTCTTACCTACCACACAGAGCAGACTTTCCCCGAACGCACGAACGAATCGGAAATGACCGAAGCGGTAGTACGGGGCAAGGCAGTCTGGGAAAACAACAACTGCATCGGCTGCCACAGCCTGCTCGGTGAAGGCGCCTACTTCGCGCCGGAGTTGGGCAACGTGTTCGTCCGTCGTGGTGGTGAAGAGGCCTTCAAGCCCTTCCTGCACGCCTGGATGAAGGCCCAGCCACTCGGCGCCCCCGGTCGTCGTGCGATGCCCCAGTTCAATCTGACCGAACAGCAAGTTGACGATATGGCGGAGTTCCTCAAGTGGACTTCGAAGATCGATACCAACAACTGGCCGCCAAACAGGGAGGGTTGATTGATGGACGTCTTTGTTTCCGATTTCACTGGAGGGGCCACGAGATGAGCATCATCAATCCGCATCTCAAATTCCAATCGCAGGCCGTTGCCAAACCCTACTTCGTGTTTGCACTGATCCTGTTCGTCGGTCAGATCCTGTTCGGTCTGATCATGGGGCTGCAGTACGTCATCGGTGACTTCCTGTTCCCGCTGCTGCCCTTCAACGTGGCACGGATGGTTCACACCAACCTGCTGATCGTCTGGTTGCTGTTCGGCTTCATGGGTGCGGCCTACTACCTCATTCCCGAGGAAGCGGACCGCGAACTGCACAGTCCGAAACTGGCCATCATCCTGTTCTGGGTGTTCGCCGCGGCCGGCGTGCTGACCATTCTCGGTTATCTCTTCGTGCCCTATGCCGGGCTGGCGGAAATGACCAAGAACGAACTGCTGCCGACCATGGGACGCGAGTTCCTCGAGCAGCCGACGATCACCAAGATCGGCATCGTGGTGGTGGCCCTGGGCTTCCTCTACAACGTCGGCATGACCATGCTCAAGGGTCGCAAGACCGTGGTCAGCACGGTGATGATGACCGGCCTGATCGGCCTCGCGGTGTTCTTCCTGTTCTCCTTCTACAACCCCGAGAACCTTGCACGCGACAAGTACTACTGGTGGTTCGTCGTGCACCTGTGGGTGGAAGGCGTGTGGGAACTGATCATGGGTTCGATGCTGGCCTTCGTCCTGATCAAGATCACCGGCGTGGACCGCGAAGTGGTCGAGAAGTGGCTGTACGTGATCATCGCCATGGCTCTGATCACCGGCATCATCGGTACGGGTCACCACTTCTTCTGGATCGGCGCACCGACCGTGTGGCTGTGGCTGGGCTCGATCTTCTCCGCCCTGGAACCGCTGCCGTTCTTCGCCATGGTGCTGTTCTCGCTGAACATGGTTAACCGTCGTCGCCGCGAGCATCCGAACAAGGCCGCTTCGCTGTGGGCCATCGGCACCACCGTGACTGCCTTCCTCGGTGCCGGCGTGTGGGGCTTCCTGCACACCCTGGCTCCGGTGAACTACTACACCCACGGTTCGCAGCTGACTGCCGCACACGGCCACCTGGCCTTCTACGGTGCCTACGCGATGATCGTGATGACCATGATCAGCTACGCCATGCCGCGTCTGCGTGGCCTGGGCGAAGCACCGGATGCACGTGCTCAGCGCATCGAAGTCTGGGGCTTCTGGCTGATGACCATCTCCATGGTCGCGATCACCCTGTTCCTCACCGCAGCCGGCGTGGTGCAGGTGTGGCTGCAGCGGATCCCTGCCGATGGCGCTGCCATGTCGTTCATGAACACCGCTGACCAGCTGGCCATCTTCTTCTGGCTGCGCCTGATCGCCGGGGTGTTCTTCCTGATCGGCCTGGTCTGCTACCTGTACAGCTTCCGCCAGCGCGGTCGGGTACCGGTCGTAGCAGCAGCTGCCGCCGCGGCCTGAGACGAGTCGCAATGAGGATCGACGGCCCGACTGGTAACAGCGGGCCGTTTTGCTTTTTCAGTGCCTGCACGGAGTAACCGCCATGGCCTTTACCATCGAAGTGGAAGAGTGGGTCGGTAGTGTCTGGCACCGCTTCATCACCCGTCGCGCCAACCCGGATTTTCCGGAAGCACGGGTCGAGCTCGAGAGCATGCAGCGGCCGCTGTCGCTGCTGTTCCGCGCCATGGGTGGCGCCAGCGGGGTCGGCGTCGAAGCCGCCAGCGCGCGTGATCTGCTGCTCAGGCGCAACCTGCTGCAACAGGTCGCCGGGACCTGCAAGCAACTGCCGGTGGCCTGGTGCGACGCCAGCAACCTGCGGCTGCCGCAGAGCCTGGCAGTCTATCCGGAAGTCTCGCTGAACCAGGATCTGTATCGCTGGCTGGCGCTGCTCGCCGCGCAGGCCGGGCCGATGCGCCACTGGGCGCGCGACAACCAGCGCTGGACGCAGGCAATCCTTGAACATTTTCCGGCCATGCGCCCGCGCTATCAGCGTCTGGTCGAGGCCCATCTGCAGCTGCGCCCGGACCCGAGCCAGCTGCCCAAGGCCGAGGCCGCGCTGGAAGCGGCGCTATGCCAGGCCCTGCGCGAGCCGGGCAGCGTCAGCCAGTTTCCACGCAGCGAGCGCGCGCCCTGGCCGCTGCCGCTGTGGCTGTATCCGGCCGACAATCTTGGTGAACCCCAGGCCGCCCAGCGCGCCGAAGAGGGCGAGGGCAATCTGGAAACCCCGCCCGGCGGCGAATCGCGTCAGCGCAAGCGCGCCCGGCGAGTGGACGAGAGCTCCAGCAAGGGTGGCCTGTTGCTGTTCCGGCTGGAGAACCTGTTCAGCTGGTCCGAGCACATCGAACTGGACCGCTGCGGCGACGACACCGAGGACCTCGACGCGGCCCGTGTCGCCGAGGACCTCGACGAGCTGGCGCTGTCGCGTCAGCGCATGCGCCAGGGCGGCGGGCTCAAGCTGGATCTGGACCTGCCAGCCGCGGATTTTGACGATGTGCCGTTGGGTGAAGGCATCAAGCTGCCCGAGTGGGACTATCGCAAGCAGTGCCTGCAGAAGGATTTCGTCAACCTGCAGCTGATGCTGCCCCGCGGCGCCGAGGCCAAGCCGTTGCCGCTGCACCTGTCGCCGCTGGCGCGGTGTTTGCGTCGGCAGTTCGAACACCTGCGCAACGACCGTCAATGGCTGCGCCAGCAACCGCAGGGTTCGGAGCTGGACATGCAGGCCTGGCTCGATTTTCACGTCGAGCGGCAGAACGGCCAGTGTGCCGAACGTGGCCTGTTCATGGAGCAACGGCAGAATCGCCGCGACCTGGCCTGCCTGCTGCTGGCCGACCTGTCCATGTCCACCGACGCGCACCTGGACAACGAGCACCGCGTGATCGATGTGGTCATCGACAGCCTGCTGCTGTTCGGCGAAGCACTGTCGGCGGTGGGCGACCCGTTCGCGCTGTACGGCTTCTCCTCGCTGCGTCGCCAGCAGGTGCGCATGCAGGAGCTGAAGAGCTTCCGCCAGCCCTATGGCGATGAAACCCGCGGCCGTATCCAGGCGCTCAAGCCCGGCTATTACACCCGCATGGGTGCGGCCATCCGCCAGGCCACCGAGCTGCTTGGCAACTGCAAGCAGCGGCGCAAGCTGTTGCTGCTGGTCACCGACGGCAAGCCGAACGATCTGGACCTCTATGAAGGCCGTTACGGCGTCGAAGATACCCGCCAGGCCGTCATGGAAGCGCGCAAGCAGGGTCTGCTGCCGTTCTGCATCACCATCGACCGCGAGGCCGGTGATTATCTGCCGTACATGTTCGGCGCCAACGGCTACACCCTGATCAAGGAGCCGCAACAGCTGCCGTTCCGCCTGCCGCAGCTGTACAAGCAGCTGACCCAGTCGTGATCGCAAAGAGAGATGCACGATGTGCGTCGTATCGGAACGCTGGCGCCGTAGCGGGTGATCATCGCCTTCGCGAAGCGTATCGCCGCTCGGCCGGTCTGCAGCCCCACTGCAGCGAGGGTTGATGGGGTTGGGCGAACTTGGGGCGGCTGATCGAGCCCCGCCCCGTGCGCAAACCATCCTCCAACAATGGCCATGCGTTATTTCTGCTCGGCCACATCAGGGCTCAAGGGGTAATGGCGGCGGCGCCATGACTGCATCTGCGCTCCCTTTGCCAGTCGTTCAGCAATATGGGTAAGGGTTTCCGCAATGGGTTTTTGACCATTGAGCATCGGCTCCATCCGCGGCGTGACCAGCGCCCAGAAGCGCTTCATCTCTGGGATGTCCGGCATGATTTCGCCCGCCTGTGCCGAGGCATAGGTGTGCGCTATCAGCGGGTCGTGACGCAGACGCTCCATCAGCGCCAGGTTGGCCACTGCGCCCAGAGGCTTTTCCGCGTGGATCCGCGCCAGGCCATCAGGGCTGGTCAGGTAGTCCTCAATGAAGCAATGGGCCGCGGCCTTGTTCGGGCTGTTGCTGTTGATCGCAGCAGCGAGTACGCCAACAAACGGCTTGCCTTTGCGTGCTGGGTCGGCGGTGGGAATGTCGGCGATGCCGAAGCGGATATCGGCCTGACGTACTTCGTTCCAGGCCCAGGGGCCGTTGATGATCATCGCCGTACGTCCCGCCTTGAAGCCCTCCATCATGCTCTGGTAAGTAGCGCCGGAGTCCAGGGTCTGGTTGTCGAGCAAGCGCTTGATCGACTCCATGCCCTCGATGGCGCCGGGGGTGTTCAGGCCGATGTCAGAAAGGTCGTAGATGCCGTTCGTTTTCTTCAGGCTGTAGCCGCCGCCGCCGGCGATGATCGGCCAGGAGAAGTAGAGGTTGCGGTAGTCCCATTCGATGGCGCGCTTGCCCTCGGCACGTAGTCTCCGGTCCAGCGCCTCGACCTCCGCCAGGCTGCTGGGTGGCTCGGGCACAAGGTCGCGGTTATAGATCAGGCCGACCACCTCGGTCGCCAGCGGATAACCGTAGTAATGATTGCCGACGGTCATCGCTTCCCAGGCGAAGGCTGGTGCACGCGCCAGGGCTTCCGGACTGGGGGTGACCGGCGCGAGCAGGCCATTGTTGATCCAGGAACCAAAACGATCATGGGCAAAGATGACGATGTCCGGCCCCTTGCTGGTCGTCGCCAGCCGGTCGAACTGGACGGCGAGATCCTCGGGGGTGGCGACGGTGACTGGAATGCCGCTGGCTTTGCTGAAGTTCTGGCCGATTTCGCCCAAGGCGTTGTAGCCCTTGTCCTGGTTGATCCAGATCGTCAGGGCATCGCGCTCTAGCGCCAATGCGGGAGTGTTGAGAAGTATGGTCAGGAGGATCAAGGCAGATCTTATAGTTGTCATCGCTGCATCCTGCGTTGTGTCGGGGCGTCCGAGCCGCCCCGTGTGCGGTCACTTGATCTGGATGCGCTCCAGCAGATACCCCTTGGCGCCGCTGTCACCCACTCGCGTCGCTTCGTCGGCCAGACGCAGCGCGCGTTCGAGGTTCTTCTGCGCCAGCGCGGCATCGATCGCCTGGCGATAGTACGCCGAGGTCTCCGGCAGCACCGTCGGCGCCGGCGCGCTGGGCAGTTCGTTGCCCATCTCCTGGCCGATGCTGTAGCCCGGTACGTAGCCCTTGACGGTCGAGCCGGCGGCGTTGTCGGGGATCATCACCAGCCGGATCACGCCTACTGGCGAGTGCTTCGCCACCGGGTCGGGGATGCTCGGCGGCTCGTTGCCCAGCGCCTTGGCGTAGGCCTTGGCCGGGTGCTGCAGCACGGTCTGGCCGGCCATCTGCGCGTCGCTGGTGTAGAGGATCAGGTAGCGTTCATTGCCCGGATGATCGGGCTGCGAGCGATCGATGCGCAGGCGCGCATCGAGGCTGTCACCCTTGAGCCCGGTCGGCGGCACATACGTGAAGTCGTCAGCGTCGAGCAGCCGGGTCGGACGCATGCGGCTGTCGAGCAGCAGGGCGTTGGGTGCCAGCACGCTGCTGCCGGCCTGGCTGTAGAGACGGAGTTCGAATGACGGGCCGCCGGCCGGCAGGGCGAAGGCGCGGAAGAAGCTCTTGCCGGTCTCGAAGCTGTAGGCCGGCGCCTGGGTGTCGATCAGCACGTCGCCGGCGAAACCGGCATCCAGCGCCTCGAACGGCAACTGGTCGAAAGCCCCGCAGCAGTTCGGTGTGGCGGCTAGCGCGTAACGCGCCTGCTCGACCGAACGTTCCAGCGGCTTGGGGCTGGCGGTGAGGGCATCGACCCGGCGCAGCGGCTCGCTGCTGCAACCGGCGAGCGCCAGGGTGATCAGCCCGGCGGTAAGGAAGGACAAGCGATGCATGGTGGTTCTCCGAACAAAAAATGCCCCGACCTGCCAGCGTCGGGGCAAAGGCACCGTCTGGACGGTGGGAGCGGAAAGGGCGCCGTCGCGGTCGGTCCGCGACGGCACTTAAACGTTGCGGCTTACCACCAGGCCTCGGCCTGCACGCCGAAGGTCAGGCCGTCGTCGTCACCGGCATCGATGGACTCGCTGGCCGCCTGGTAACGGCCGCCGTCCCACTGCGCGTAGGTGGCGAACACGCGGATCTGCGGGCGCGCCCAGAAGCTGTTGCCGGCCGACCACTGCTGGGCCAGGGTGAGCTTCTTCAGGTCGCGGGTGCTTTCGCCGTCGGCCTGCGGATCGACCCGGTCGTAACCGAACTCCAGCGCGGTGCTCATCACGTCGCTCCACTTGTACACCGGGCGCACGCCGAAGCTGGCCCAGGTCTGCCCGGAGTCGTTGTCGAAGTCGCGGTCCTCGTAGATCTGCACGTACATCATCTCGATGTTGTCGCTCAGGCCCACCACGCCCTGGTTGACCAGGCGGAACATCTTGCCGTCGCTGTTACCGGTGCTGTTGCGCCCGCTGCTGCCGATGATGCCGTCGGTGCCGTATTGCAGGGCGAGCTTGTTGTAGCCGCCGAACCAGTCGCTCTGGGTGTGCTCAAGGGTGACCAGATGACCCTTCTGGTCCTCGTAGCCGGGGTCGCGCTCCTGCTCGTCGGTGAGGTTGGCCTTGCCGTAGTCGTAGCCGATTTCCAGCTTGCCGCCCGGGTTGACGTCGATCTCGGCGAGGCGGAAGTCGAGGGTGTCGTTGGCCAGGTTGGTGCCGGTGCCCGAGCCCTGATAGACCCAGTCGCCGTCAGTGTTGCGGATCCACGCCACGCTGGCCTTGGCGAAGCCCAGGTCGATGTCCTCGATACCGGCGCCGGGGCCGGAGACGTCCCAGTAGTAGTAGTCGTTGATGTGCACGTCGTGGCGCTTGTAGTAGCGCTTGCCGGCCCAGATCGCCGCGCCCGGCAGACTCGGGATGAGGTTTTTGCCGACCACGTTGAACTGGCGGATGGAGGTGGTGCCGGCCTCGTCGAAGGGGTTGTTCTCGCCGCCGTCGGTATCGGTGCCGCCGGCTTCCCAGTCGTTACCCTGGTCGGAGCGGTAGGCGATCATGCTGTCGACGTAGAAGCTGCGGTTGCCTTCGCTCCACACCTCCTGGCCGAGGCCGATCTCGGCGTAGGTTTCGCATTCGTTGCCCAGACGATATTTCGCCGGAGCGCCGGCAGCCTGGAAGCAGGCCTGGTCGCCGCCGCCGGCCGTGGCGCCGACGCCGGAACGCAGATAGCCGTGGAAATCGACCGCCAGGGCCGGGCCGCCGACCAGCAGGGCGGCGAGGACACAGGCGGGTTTGAGGACGAACAGAGGGTGCGCGGTGTGCTTCATGACGGGTCCTTGTTTTTCTTGTTAATGCCGAACGATCACGCCGGCGCGGCCTGCTGCGGCAACGCCGGTCGGTGGCGCAAAGCCTCGGCGATGGGGCCTGGAGCGCCATCCTCCGGCGCGCAGATTTCGCTGGCGCAGCTCGAGGGCGTAATCGGGATGAATGCGGCGTAATCCCCGGGGCGGGGTCGCTGCGGGCGGGGCGCAGATGATTGCCAGAGGCCTTCGGCCTGGCCATTACGCCGTCACATAGCCGGCGGGGGAGGTTGGTGGGCGTGTCACGTGGCGGCAGCCTGCCGATGCCGGTCCTCCACTGGCCGGCGTTCATCCTCGTCTGGCGGCCCTGCCGTCGGATACCCGAACAAGCACAAGAACCGGAGTATTGCGATGAGCCACATCCTGCGTGCCGCCGTATTGGCGGCGATCCTGCTGCCGTTCCCCGCCCTCGCTGACCAGGCCGGCAAGAGCCCGGCCGGTGTGCGCTACCACGGCGGCGACGAAATCATCCTCCAGGGCTTCCACTGGAACGTCGTCCGCGAAGCGCCCAACGACTGGTACGACATCCTTCGCCAGCAGGCCTCGACGATCGCCGCGGACGGCTTCTCGGCAATCTGGATGCCGGTGCCCTGGCGTGACTTCTCCAGCTGGAGCGACGGTAGCAAGTCCGGCGGCGGCGAAGGCTACTTCTGGCACGACTTCAACAAGAACGGCCGCTACGGCAGCGACGCTCAGCTGCGCCAGGCCGCCGGCGCGCTCGGTGGCGCCGGGGTGAAGGTGCTCTACGATGTGGTGCCCAATCACATGAACCGCGGCTACCCGGACACGGAGATCAACCTGCCGGCCGGCCAGGGCTTCTGGCGCAACGACTGCGCCGACCCGGGCAACTACCCCAACGACTGCGATGACGGTGACCGCTTCATCGGCGGCGAGTCGGACCTGAACACCGGCCATCCGCAAATCTACGGCATGTTTCGCGACGAGCTCGCCAACCTGCGCAGCGGCTACGGCGCCGGCGGTTTCCGCTTCGACTTCGTCCGCGGCTACGCGCCGGAGCGGGTCGACAGCTGGATGACCGACAGCGCCGACAACAGTTTCTGCGTCGGCGAGCTGTGGAAAGGCCCCACTGAATACCCGAGCTGGGACTGGCGCAACACCGCCAGCTGGCAGCAGATCATCAAGGACTGGTCCGATCGGGCCAAGTGCCCGGTGTTCGACTTCGCCCTCAAAGAGCGCATGCAGAACGGCTCGATCGCCGACTGGAAGAACGGTCTGAACGGCAACCCGGACCCGCACTGGCGCGAGGTGGCGGTGACCTTCGTCGACAACCACGACACCGGCTACTCGCCCGGACAGAACGGCGGGCAGCACCACTGGGCGCTGCAGGACGGACTGATCCGCCAGGCCTACGCCTACATCCTCACCAGCCCCGGCACGCCGGTGGTGTACTGGTCGCACATGTACGACTGGGGCTACGGCGACTTTATCCGCCAGCTGATTCAGGTGCGCCGCACCGCGGGTGTGCGTGCTGATTCGGCGATCAGCTTCCACAGCGGCTACAGCGGCCTGGTCGCCACCGTCAGCGGCAGCCAGCAGACCCTGGTGGTGGCGCTCAACTCCGATCTGGCCAGTCCCGGTCAGGTCGCCAGCGGCAGCTTCAGCGAAGCAGTCAATGCCAGCAATGGCCAGGTGCGGGTCTGGCGCAGCGGCACGGGCGATGGCGGCGGGGATGACGGTAGCGAGGGTGGACTGGTCAGTGTGAATTTCCGCTGCGACAACGGCGTGACGCAGATGGGCGACAGCGTCTACGCGGTGGGCAACGTCAGCCAGCTCGGCAACTGGAGCCCGGCCTCCGCCGTGCGCTTGACCGATACCAGCGCCTACCCGACCTGGAAGGGCAGCATCTCCCTGCCTGCCGGCCAGGATGTGGAATGGAAATGCCTGATCCGCAATGAGGCCAACGCAACGCTGGTGCGGCAATGGCAGGGCGGGGCGAACAACAGGCTGACGCCCAGTGAGGGCGCCACCACGGTTGGCCGGCTCTAGCCGGACGCGGTATCTGCGGCCCGCCTCGCCATCGTGAGGCGGGCTTTTTTCGTTGCTGGCACCGTCGCGATGGGCTGAAACCGAGCGTTTCGCGCTTCGGTCAGGCAACGTCCCCCTCGGCTAGCGCACTTTCCACCGCTGCCGCAGCAGCACAGCTCACTACCCTTCGGCGCTCTGCATATCGCCCAGCTGCCAGCCAACGGCCTGTGCTTCCGCCAGGCGCAGGTCGTTCAGCAACGCTTCGCGGTCCGGCTGTCGTTCGTTGGCCAGCGCGCCGCTGGCGAGCAGATCGGCATGCTGGGCAGTGGCTTTAGCCCGGAGCCAGGCCAGGCGCTGCAGGGTCAGCGGCGTGCAGCTCTGCCCGCTGAGGTCGTCCTTCACGTCCAGCCAGTGCGAGCGCCAGGCCTCCTGCAGGTACAACCCGTCCAGATCGCCAGCCAGCGCGTTGCGCCAGCGACGCATCAGGCCGCTCAGCCAGTCCAATACCGTTTCGCTTGCGCCGCGGCCAGTCAGCTCTCGATGCAGCCGCTGGTAGGCATCCAGCGCGATGCGTTTCTCCAGCTCGAAATCGGCCAGTGCCAACGTCTCGCTTTCCTGTTCCAGCCGCAGCAGGCAGGCGAACAGCTGGCGTGTCTCGAAGCGTTCGGCCGGATGAAAGCCAGGCGAGGCCAGGCCGTCGCTGTTGTACTGGCGCAGCGGGTCGAAGGGGTAGAGGTAGCCAAAATCAAACAAGCGGATGCGGCCATCGTCCAGGGTGTTGCCCGGCGCCAGATCCCACTCGAACAGGCCAGCCAGCAGCAGGGCGATCAGCAGGTCGAACAGCTCGACTAGCTGATGCTCGTTCCAGCGTTCTATGCGCTGGCCCTCGACCCAGGGCGACAGCACGATGCCTTGCTGCAGCGAGGCGTATTGCGTCGGTACGATGCCGGCCAGGCGCTCGGCTTGCTCAGGGTGGCGCATCAAGCGTGCAAGATCGCGGCGGCGCTGTAGCTCGTTGAGAAAGCTCGTCTGGCCATCCGGGTTCTGCACACGACAGGGCCGCCGGACGACCTTCAGCGCCCAGTCGCGCCCATCCAGCTGTACGCGGTAGACGCGCGCAGTCAGACCGTCATCGAGGCAGGCACGCACCCAGGGCTCGTCGCCGCGCACCGCCGCCAGCTGTTCCGGCGGCAACGGGCAATCCTCGGCGCGGCCCAGGCGAAACTCGGTGCCGCTGGCAAGAAAGGCCAGCTGGGCCTGACGCCGTGCCGCTGCGGTCAGCGAGGCGGCACTCATCGGGCCTGCACCACGATGACCTTGTCCTCTCCCAACTCGCGGGCGAAGGCATAGGGCTGACCGGGCGAAAGCAGTCGATGTTCACCCGCGCCGATGGCTGGGTGACGGGCGCGGAACCGACCGATTCGCTGCCAGTGTTCGATCAGCGCGGCGATCTCGGGCCGCTGGTGCTCGGCCCAGTTCATCGAACTGCGGGTGCCCTGATACGGGTCCGAACCGCTGGCACCGAAGGTGCGGGCGCTTTCGTCGCCGTAATAGACCTGCACCGCGCCGGGCGCCAGCAGCAGCGCGGCGGCGAGGCCGCGCTGGCGGGTCAGATCGCCCTTGGCCAGTTGATTGAACAGCGCCGTGTCGTGGGACGAGGCGTAGCTCAGCAGGTTGTGCCTCGGCGTCTCGGCCAGGCGCCGGGCATAGTCGGCGTAGCTGGGCTCGGCGGCGGCCAGGCAATCGCTGGCGGCCACGGCCTGCTCCTGAAAGTTGAAGTTGATCAGCGCGTCAAAACCCTGATCCAGATAGTCGCTGGCCTGCGGTCCATGGCCAAACACTTCGCCGACCATCCAGAACGGCTCGTCGGCCATGGGATCGTCCGGGTTGGCGCGGGCCCAGTCGGCGCGGGCGCGCTCGGCCGCCACGCGCAGCTCGGCCCAGGTCGATGGCTCGACGTGCTTGACGGTGTCGGCGCGGAAGCCGTCGACGCCGAATTCGCGGACCCAGAGTGTCAGCCATTCGATCAGGTAGTCGCGCACCCGGTAGCCCTCGCGCGGCTCGGCACGGGTCTGCGCCTTGCGCGCGAGAAACTCGGGCAGCGCGACGACCGCCTCCGACTCGGTGCGGAAATCCGGCAGAAAGGCCAGCGAGCCCTTGAGCGGATCGACCGTGCTACTGGGCGGTGTGTCGTAATCGGCGATGCCGGCCCGCACCCAGTCACGGCCCCACCAGGCGGCCCAGCTCGGGTGCTCGTAGTCCACCAGGTTGTGGTAGGCGTGCAGATTCTCGTGCAGCTCCGGCTCCCAGGCGCTCCATTGCTCGGGCAGGTAGTCGGCCATGCCGTCGCGCAAGGCGCCGAAGCCCTGTTGCTGCATGTCCTGCAGGGTCGAATAGCCGGGATGGTTCATCACCACATCGAAGAGCACCCGAATGCCGCGCGCATGGGCCGCGCTGATGAGGGTGCGCAGGTCATCCTCGCTGCCCATGTTGGCGTCGAGTTGGGTGAAATCCAGCGCGTAATAACCGTGGTAGCCGTAGTGGCGGAAGTCGCCGCTATCGCCGCCGCCAACCCAGCCGTGGATCTGCTCGTAGGGCGCACTGATCCACAGCGCATCGACGCCGAGGCTGGCGATATGGTCGAGCCGTTCGGTCAGCCCCTTGAGGTCGCCGCCGTGGAAGGTGCCGATTTCGTCGGCCCCGTCCGGCTCGCGGCCATAGCTGCGGTCGTTGCTTGGGTCGCCATTGGCGAAACGGTCGGTGAGCACGAAGTAGACGATCGCGTTGCGCCAGTCGCGCGGTGCCGGTTTGGCGGGCTCGGCAGCTTCGAGCAGCAAGAGGCCGTCGCTGCCGGCGGCGGGTTGCAGTGTCACCTGGCCGTTGCGCACGACCGCCGTGGCGCCGGACAGCGCGTCGCGCAGGGTCTGGCCATCGCGGAACACGTCGCCAACGGCCACCTCCACCGCGCCGCCGTCCCAGGCCCGGCAGACCGGTGCAGCCGCCTTCGGCTCGGCGGCCTTGACTGGCAGCAGACGCAGCGCCGCTGAGGCGCCGGTCTCGACGATCAAGCGATAGCGTCCGGCCTCGGGCACTTCGTAGCGGTAGGCGCTGTCTTTGCCAAGCGGCTGACGACGGAACGGCGCAAGCGCGGTGTTTTCGACGCCTGATTGCGGCATCACCAGATGCAGCCGACCGGGTTCGAGTTCTAGCACCGTGTCATAGCGATCGGCAGCCAGGGCATTCCAGTTCAGTGGCAGCGGCTGGTCGTTCAGGCGAACGCTCAGCTCGGGAGCGGCGAGGCTGGACAAGGGCAGGGCGAGGCCGAACAGTAGCGGCAGGGCGGATAACCAGTGGGCTCGCATCAAATGTGGCTCCATTATGCTTTTTCGCTACATTTGACCGCGCGTTGGCAGCCGGGTATAGGCGTAAACGCCAGGCTGATGGCGTATTTTGTGCCGTTGCGACGGCTGATCTACGCCCCGCTTCTACGCCCTCCGCCCCCTCGGGGAGGAGGATGCACATGGCACGGGACGCGCCGAGGATGGAACGACTGTCAGAGCCTCAGGCCGGCAGCAGGTGGAACAACAAATAAGAAGCCACGAGGAAAGCGAAGCATGAACAAGAAATTCTGGTGTATCGCCACCGTCGGCCTGGCGGCGACCTTCAGCCTGCCGCTACCGGCGCTGGCGGCGATCGAGGAAGGCAAGCTGGTCGTCTGGATCAACGGCGACAAGGGCTATAAAGGCCTGGCCGAAGTCGGCAAGAAGTTCACCGCCGAAACCGGCATTCCCGTCGAAGTGGCCCACCCCGACAGCGCCACCGACAAGTTCCAGCAGGCAGCCGCCACCGGCAACGGCCCGGACATCTTCATCTGGGCCCACGACCGCATCGGCGAATGGGCCAAGAGCGGCCTGCTCACCCCCGTCACCCCCAGCGCGGACACCAAGTCGGGCATTGCCGACTTCTCCTGGCAGGCGGTGACCTACGACAACAAGCTGTGGGGCTACCCGATTTCGGTGGAAACCATCGGCCTGATCTACAACAAGGCGCTGGTGGACACCCCGCCGAAGAGCTTCGATGACGTCCTCGCGCTCAACGAGAAGCTCTCCGCGCAAGGCAAGCGCGCCATCCTCTGGGACTACAACAACACCTACTTCACCTGGCCGCTGCTGTCGGCCAAGGGTGGCTACGTGTTCGAGCAGACCGACGGCGGCTACGACGTCAAATCCACCGGGGTGAACAACGCCGGCGCCAAGGCCGGCGCGCAGGTGCTGCGCGATCTGATCGACAAGGGCGTGATGCCCAAGGGCGCGGATTACAGCGTGGCCGAAGCGGCCTTCAACAAGGGTGACTCGGCGATGATGATCAGCGGCCCCTGGGCCTGGTCGAACATCGAGAAGAGCGGCATCGACTTCGGCGTGGCACCGATCCCTGCGGTCGATGGCGAGCCGAGCAAGCCCTTTGTCGGTGTCGCCGCGGCGCTGCTCAATGCGGCCAGCCCGAACAAGGACCTGGCCGTGGAATTCCTCGAGAACTACCTGCTGCAGGTCGAGGGTCTGAAGACGGTGAATGCCGACGTGCCGCTGGGCGCCGTGGCCAATACCGCCTACATGGAAGAGCTGTCCGCCAACCCGCACATCAAGGCGACCTTCGAGAACGCCCAGATGGGCGAGCCGATGCCCAACGTGCCGGAGATGGGGGCGTTCTGGTCGGCCATGGCCGCCGCGCTGACCAACATCTCTTCCGGTCGACAGGATGTCGACGCAGCCCTGGACGATGCCGCCAAGCGCATCACCCGTTGAACCGCTCGCCGGCCGCCTGCACAGGCGCGCCGGCAGACTAAGCTCCGTTCATAAAGGTTCTTCTCCCGTGAATGCCCGTGCCGAGTTGCCCAGCCCTGCCATGACCCGTTCGACTCCCCGGGGCCTGCCCCGCTCCCTGACCACCGGCCTGCGCTGGCTGCTTTGGCTGGCCTTCAACGCCTTCGCGCTGTATCTGGTGGTCGCGCTCTACGTCCAGAAGCAGATGGCCTTCGCTCTGCTCGGGCTGGTGGTCACCGGCATCGCCAGCTATCTGTTCATCAACCGGCGCATGTACGCGCAGCGCTACATCTTCCCGTCGGTGGCGGGCATGCTGGTTTTCGTGATCTTTCCACTGCTCTATACGGTGGGCATCGGCTTCACCAACTACAGTGGCACCAATCTGCTGAGTCAGGCCCAGGTCGAGCAGTATCACCTGAGCCAGACCTACCTCGCCGGTGAGCGCTTCCGCTTCAGTCTGCACCCGAGCCCGGAGGGCGAGCGCCTGCGCATCGACAAGGGCGAGCAGGGCGTGTTCGTCAGCCCGCCGTTGACCGGCGAGCCTGACGCCGAAGCGCCGCTGCTCCTCCAGCCGGCCGAAAGCGTCGAGGGGCTGGGCGATGCGCTGGCGTTGCGCGAGGTGATTCAGCGGCGCAAGGCCCTGGAGCAATGGGTGATGCAGGTGCCGGATGGCAGCCTGCTGCGGCTGTACGGATTGCGTGAAGTCGCCGCCGTGCAACCCGTCTATCGTCAGGATGGCCCCGGCGTACTGGTCGACACCCGCAGCGGCGCGCGGCTGACCGCCGACATGGAGCGCGGCTTCTATGTCGACGAGGCGGGCAAGGCGGTGCCACCGGGCTTTACCGTGTTCACCGGCTTCGCCAACTTTTCCCGGGTGCTGACCGAACCGAGCATCCGCGAACCTTTCATGCAGATATTCGCCTGGACCTTCGCCTTCGCCGGCCTCACGGTGGTCTTCACCCTCGCCGTTGGCCTGGTGCTGGCCAGCCTGCTGCAATGGGAGCTGGTGCGCGGCAAGGCGTTCTACCGGCTGATGCTGATCCTGCCGTATGCGGTGCCAGCATTCATTTCCATCCTGGTGTTCCGCGGCCTGTTCAACCAGAACTTCGGCGAGATCAACCTGCTGCTCGACAGTCTGTTCGGCATGCGCCCGGACTGGTTCAGCGACCCGGCCCTGGCGCGCACGATGATCCTCATCGTCAATACCTGGCTCGGCTACCCCTACATGCTGTTGCTGTGCATGGGTCTCCTGCAGGCCATCCCGCGGGATCAGTACGAGGCTTCAGCCATCGACGGCGCCAGTCCGCTGGACAACCTGCTGCGCATCACCCTGCCGCAGCTGATCAAGCCGCTGATGCCGCTGCTGATCGCAAGCTTCGCCTTCAACTTCAACAACTTCGTGCTCATCACCCTGTTGACCCGCGGTGGCCCGGACATCATCGGTGCGACCACGCCGGCCGGCACCACGGACCTGCTGGTGAGCTACACCTACCGCATCGCCTTCCAGGATTCCGGGCAGGACTTTGCCCTGGCCGCGGCGATTGCCACTATGATCTTCCTGCTGGTGGGCGCCATGGCGCTGCTCAACCTCAAACTCTCGAAAGTGAAGGTATAAGGAGACCCACATGGCCATGGTGCAACCCAGATCCGCCCGTTACCGGCTGTGGGCAACCCACGCGGCGCTGCTGGCGTTCGTGGCGGTGATCCTCTTTCCGCTGCTGATGGTGATCTCGATTTCCTTCCGCGAAGGCAACTTCGCCACCGGCAGCCTGTTTCCGGACAATCCGACCCTGGAGCACTGGTCGCTGGCTCTCGGCATCCCCTACACCCATGACGACGGCAGCGTCACCCAGCCGCCATTCCCGGTGCTGTTGTGGCTGTGGAATTCGGTAAAAATCGCCCTGGCCAGCTCGGTGCTGATCCTGCTCCTGTCGACCACCAGCGCCTACGCTTTCGCGCGCATGCGTTTCGGCGGCAAGGCGCCGATCCTGAAGAGCATGCTGATCTTCCAGATGTTCCCGCCGGTGCTCTCGCTGGTGGCCATCTACGCGCTGTTCGACCAGCTCGGCCAGCACGTCAGCTGGCTCGGGGTGAACAGCCACGGCGCGGTGATCGTCGCCTCGCTGGGCGGCATGGCGCTGCATATCTGGACCATCAAGGGTTACTTCGAGAGCATCGATGCCTCGCTGGAGGAGGCCGCTATCGTCGATGGCGCGACCACCTGGCAGGCGTTCTTCCATATTCTGCTGCCGATGAGCGTGCCGATCCTGGCGGTGGTGTTCATCCTCGCCTTCATCACCAGCGTCACCGAGTACCCCATCGCCTCGGTGCTGCTGATGGACGTCGACAAACTCACTCTGTCGGTGGGCGCCCAGCAGTACCTGTATCCGCAGAACTACCTGTGGGGCGATTTCGCCGCGGCGGCGGTGCTTTCCGGGATACCCATCACCGCGGTGTTCCTCTACTGCCAGAAGTGGATCGTCGGCGGTCTCACCGCAGGCGGCGTGAAGGGCTGAAGGATGTAGCGAAACAGAGCGCCAGACCGGGGAGCAGACGCCATGCGAGCCGGTGCGCCAGGCCACGACGAGAACAATAACGAGAACAGGGAGCCGTCCATGAATGCCTCGATGCCAGCCTTGCTGCCGCTGATCCCCACCAAGCTGGCGATCCCCATGCTGCCGCCCGGCCTGCTCGAACGCCCGCGACTGGACGAGTGGCAGCTGCGCCTGCCGCAGGTACGCCTGGCGGTGCTGCACGCCGCCAGCGGCTTCGGCAAGACCACCCTGGCAGCGCAATGGGCGCGGGCCTTCGATGGACGCGTCGCCTGGCTGCAGCTGCATGCCAGCGACAACCTGGCGCTGCAGTTCGGCCGCTACCTCACCCAGGCGCTGGACCGCCAGCTCGATGCCGGCTGCCCGCTGTCCGCTGCACTCGCCGAGCAGGGCCAGGTCTCGCTGGACGCGCTGTTCACCCAGCTGCTGGCCGAACTGCCGGGTGAGCATGAAGCGATCCTGATCGTGCTTGATGAGTTCGAAGTCCTGCACGAGCGTGAGCTGATCGCCGGGCTGCGTTTCTTCCTGCGGCATATGCCGAGCTGGATGACCCTGCTGGTGTGCAGCCGCCGGCTGCCGGAGCTGGGCGTGGCCGAGCTGCGGGTCAAGCATCAGCTGCTGCTGCTCGATGCCCGCCAGCTGGCCTTCGAGGACGACGAGGTGCAGGCCCTGCTGGAGCTGGGCGTGCCGGTGAGCATCAACCGCGAGCAGGTCGAGCGGCTCAACCGCCGCATCGGTGGCTGGCCCTGCGCATTGCAGCTGGCGCTGCAGGAAGTGCAGACCAGCCGTGGCATGGACCTGTTCCTGGAAAACCTGCTGCTCGGCCACCCGGATATCCGCGACTACATGCGCGAACAGGTGATCGACGGCCTGCCGCAAGACCTGCGCGGCTTTCTCGAGGCGACCTGCCTGCTCGACCGCTTCGATGCGGCGCTGGCCGACCGCCTGACCGAAGCCTGCCACGGCCGCGAGATGCTCGAACGGCTCGAACGCGGCGGCCTGTTCATCCAGCCGCTGGACAGCCTGCGCCGCTGGTACAGCTATCACCCGTTGTTCGCCGTGTTCCTGCAGGGCGAGCTGCGCACCCACCAGCCGCAGCGGGTCAACCAGTTGCATCTGCGCGCCGCCGAGGCGTTGCTGGCCGAGGGTATGCCCGAGGAAGCCGCGCGGCACGCAGTGCAGGCTGGCGACCCGCAACAGGTCGCGGAAATCCTGCAGCGCCATGGGCGTGCCTTCTATCGTCAAGGCCGTCTCGGGTTGCTGCAGCAGTGCCTGGAAACCCTGCCGGAGCCGGTGATCGTCGGGTCGCCGCTGCTCACGCTCCTGCAGGCCTGGGTGTCGCAGAACTCCTACCAGTTCGATCACGTCGAGCGCTGGTTCAAGGCCGCCGAACTGGCCCTGCAGCGCAGCTGCTCGGAGCAGGACTGGGCGCGCATCGTCTGCGAGTTCAACGCAGTGCGCGCGCAGGTGGCGATGAACCAGGGCGACGAGCAGCGCGCCATCGCCCTGGCCCAGGAGGCGCTGACCTGCGAGCCGCTGATCATGCGCACCTCGCGCGTGGCGGCGATGTCCGGCCTGGCCGAGGTGCATTTCGTCCAGGGCGCATTGCCGCAGGCGCAGAAGCAGTACGAGGAAGCCGAACGCCGAGCCCGCGAGATCAACGCCTCGCATCTGGTGGTCTGGAGCCTCGGTCAGCTGTCGGAGATCGCCATCGCCCAGGGCCACCTGCAGAAGGCCTACACCCTGCAGGAACGGGCCATCCAGTACATCGAGCAGCAGAACCTGCAGGCCACGCCGATCGTCGAGTTCATCTACCGGGTGCGCGGCCAGGTGCTGCTGGAATGGCACCAGCTCGATGCTGCCGAGCAGTGCGCGCTGCAGGGCATCCAGATTCTCGACGAACTCGGCGACCAGCGCTGGCGCCTGCAGAGCCACGCACTGCTGGCCGGCGTCGCCTACGCCCGCGGCCAGCAGAACGCCTGTGCCGACTACATCAGCCAGATGCAGACGATGCTTGCCGACGACCGCTACCACATCGACTGGTTGGCCAATGCCCATGCGGTGATGCTTGCCTATTGGGATTCCAGCCAGGATCGTGAGGCGATTCGCCAATGGCTGATCAGCGCGCCGCCGGTCAGCGCCGGCGCCAACCACTTCTCCCAGCTCAACGCGCGCAACCATGCCCGTGCCCACGTGGCGCTGGGGCAGCTGGACAGCGCGTTGCCGATCCTGCGCCAGTTGCTGACCGACGCCGAGCGCCACGGCCTGGTGATGGATCGCAACCGCAACCACATCCTTCTGGCGCAGCTGCACTGGCTGCGTGAAGAACGCCAGCAGGCGCTGGATCACCTGCAACGGGCCATGACCCTGGCCAGTGGCAGCGGCGCCGTTGGCAGCTTCCTGCGGGTCGGCAAGCCGATCATCGGCATGCTCAAGTGCCTGCTGCACGAGCGCACCCTCGACGAACCGGAAGCCCAGCGCGCCACGCGGCTGATCCAGCTGGCGCAGCAGCAGCGCGACTTCAGCCGCGCCATCCGCATCACCCTCGACGAGGCGGTGATCCAGGACATCATCAATCGCCCCGACGTGCCGGAGCTGATCCGCCGCTCACCGCTTACCCGGCGCGAATGGCAGGTGCTGAGCCTGATCCACGCCGGGCAGTCCAACGAGCAGATCGCCGATCACCTCAACGTTGCGCCCACCACCATCAAGACGCACATCCGCAGCCTCTACCAGAAGCTCAACATCACCCACCGCAGCGAAGCGGTGCAGCTGGCGCGCGACCTGTTGAGCAAGATTCAGGGCGACTAGCGCCGCTCGCCGCCGCCGAGGCGACCGGCTATGCTCGCGGGCCGTACAGCACAACAGGGATGTGGCGGATGATGACGACAGCTCATCGAACCGCCCGGCGCGCGCCGGGCGCAGTACAGCACGACGGAGGCCGCCCATGAGCCTGACCCGCGTGCTGTTTATCGCCGCCGTCCTGGGCCTCGGCTACAAGCTGTGGAGCGGCCATCAGCAGGAGATGCTGCTCCAGGCAGGCACGACAAGTAGCCCCTCGGGGTTCATCTCGGTGGCGATGCCCGGTGGCGCGCGCCCGGGTGTGGTGATGGTCTTCGCACCGGTCAATTGCCCTTCCGACGCAGCGCGGCGCGCCGACGAGCTGGCGGCCGGGCTGTCGCGCCTGGGCATCGCAGTGCAGCGTTCCAGTCATTTCACTACCGAGGCCACCAACCCCGACGCCGAACAGCAGGCCCAGCTCCAGCGCACCGTCGCGGTGCTAAACGGTGGCATTCCGGCGGTGTTCTTCAATGGCATGGGCAAGGCCAACCCGACCCTGGACGAGGTGGTGGCCCAGGTACGCGCGCCGCGCTGAGCGGGTGGCGACCGGGCTGTGCTGCGTCAGGACTCCGCTCAGCCCTTCCACTGCGTCTGGGCGAAGGCGGGCAGGGCGTTGGCGCGCCGAGACGCTGAGGCCAGGTGGGGAAATGCACCGTCCGGCGCCAGCGTGTCGGGCAGGGTGAGGCGGGCGAAGTCATAGGCGACCACCGCGCTGATATCCACCTGGCTCATGCGTTCGCCCAGCAAGGGCCGCTCGCCGCGCTCGGCCTGGAGTGCGTCAAGCAAGGCCAGCGCGCCACGTGCCTGGTCTTCGCAATGGCGGTACCAATCGTCCCACACCAGTCCTTCCGGCCTACGATCGCGTTCGTAGTACGCCGCCACGGTTTTCTCGCAGGCACCGACGGCGAAGGCCAGCAGGCTCATCGCCTCGCTACGCTGGGCGCCGGACAGCGGCAGCAGCGCTCGCTCGGCGCCCGCCTGCTGATCGAAATGGTCGAGGATGGCGTTGCTGTCGATCAGCACCCGGCCATCGTCCAGCACCAAGGCGGGCACTCGACCCAGCGGCGAGTATTCGCGGATCTTCAGACTATCCGTCAGAACGCTGAGGGGCTCGTTGGTGAACGGTATGTCCAACAGATGCAGGCTGACGCCGACGCGGCGGACGAATGGCGACATGTAGCGACCGATCAGTTTCACAGGCAGTGCTCCGGACGGGGTAGGGGAGCAACAACCCTAGCCGAGCCGGTCGGTTAATGCGAAGGCGCGGCCGCCGATCGCCTCGTCCGCTCGCGACTACCGTGGAGGAGCAAGGTGAGGCGTGCGCTATGGCACCCTCGGTGCTTTAGCGAAGGAGGCTCCACTATGACGATGAGCGAGAAACAGAAAATGCTGGCCGGCGAGCTGTACCACCCCGGCGACCCGGAAATCCTCGCCGACCAGGCCGCGGCCAAGGCCTGGATGGTGCGCTACAACGCAGCGCTGGCAGCCTCGCCGGACGAGCGCCGGGCGCTGCTGGCCGAGCGGCTGGCCTCGGTCGGTGCCGGTGCGGTGATCCGGCCGCCGTTCCACTGCGACTACGGCTACAACATCCATCTGGGCGAGGGGGCTTTCCTCAACTTCAACTGCGTGATTCTCGATGTGGTCGAGGTGCATATCGGCGCCGGTACGCAGATCGGGCCGGCGGTGCAGCTCTACACCGCCGACCATCCGCGTGATCCAGAGGCGCGTCGTTCGGGCGTGGAGTTCGGCCGGCCGATCCATATCGGTAGCAACGTCTGGGTCGGTGGCGGGGCGATCATCCTCCCGGGTGTGACGGTAGGCGACGATGCGCTGATCGGTGCCGGCAGCGTGGTCACCCGCGACGTGCCGGCCGGCGCCACCGTGCTAGGCAACCCGGCACGGGTGCGCTGACCGACTCGCTGGACCGCTCTACGCCCTCGCTCGGCAGGCCAGCTACGCCCGCCTGTTACGCCTGCGCCCTCCGGCCGCCGGAGGATGTTGCGACCGCTTGCCGCACCTAGAGTGACCCCGTCTTCACGCTCACTCAAGGTACGTGGTATGTCCGAGCAACTTCAGAACTGGTGGCGCGGCGGGGTGATCTATCAGGTCTACCCGCGCAGCTTCTTCGACAGCAACGGCGATGGCGTAGGCGACCTGCCCGGCGTGCTGCACAAGCTGGACTACATCGCCAGCCTCAACGTCGACGCCATCTGGCTGTCGCCCTTCTTCACCTCGCCGATGAAGGATTTCGGCTACGACGTGGCCGACTACCGCGGCGTCGACCCGCTGTTCGGCACGCTGGACGACTTCGTCCGCCTGGTCGAGGCCTGCCACGAGCGCGGCATGCGCGTGCTGATCGACCAGGTGCTCAATCATTCCTCGGACCAGCACCCCTGGTTCACGGAGAGCCGCTCCAGCCGCGACAACGACAAGGCCGACTGGTACGTCTGGGCCGATCCCAAGCCCGACGGCAGCGTGCCGAACAACTGGCTCTCGGTATTCGGTGGCCCGGCCTGGAGCTGGGACAGCCGGCGCCGGCAGTACTACCTGCACAACTTCCTGTCCAGCCAGCCGGACCTGAATTTCCATTGCCCGGCCGTACAGGAACAGCTGCTCGACGACATGGAGTTCTGGCTCAAGCTCGGGGTGGACGGTTTCCGCCTGGACGCGGCGAACTTCTACTTCCATGACGCCGAGCTGCGCGACAACCCGCCGAATCTGGAGATTCGCGAGGGCAGCATCGGCGTGCGCATCGACAACCCCTACGCCTACCAGCGGCACATCTACGACAAGACGCGGCCGGAGAACCTGGAATTCCTCCGTCGTTTGCGTGCGCTGCTGCAGCGCTATCCCGGTGCCTCCTCGGTGGCCGAGATCGGCTGCGACGAATCGCTGCGCACCATGGCCGCCTACACCAGCGGCGGCGACACCCTGCACATGGCCTATTCCTTCGACCTGCTTACCGAGCAGTGCAGCCCGGCCTACATCCGCCGCACGGTGGAGGGCATCGAGCGCGAGCTGGCCGATGGCTGGTCCTGCTGGTCCATGGGCAATCACGACGTGGTGCGGGTGATGACGCGCTGGGCCCTCAATGGTCGGCCCGACCCGGAGCGCGGCCGGCTGCTGATGGCACTGCTGTTGTCCCTGCGCGGCAGTGTCTGCCTCTATCAGGGCGAGGAACTGGGCCTGCCGGAAGCGGAACTGCGCTACGAGGATCTGGTCGATCCGTACGGCATTACCTTCTGGCCGGAATTCAAGGGCCGCGACGGCTGCCGCACGCCGATGCCCTGGCAGAGCGAGGCGCATCATGCCGGCTTCACCGGCAGCCAGCCGTGGTTGCCGGTGGACGACTCGCACCGCTCGCTGTCGGTGGCGGCGCAGGAAGCCGATCCGCACTCGATGCTCAACTGCTACCGGCGCTTCCTCGGCTGGCGGCGCGAGCAGCGTCTGCTGATCGAGGGTGACATCCGCATGGTCTACCATGACGACGCCTTGCTGGTGTTCGAGCGCCGGCTCGGGGGGGAGGTCTGGCTGTGCCTGTTCAACCTCGGCGATCTGCCGCGCAGCTATGAGCTGCCCGGGCAGGCGGTGCCGCTGGTGGACGTGCCGGCGAGCTTCGCCGAATACGATGGGCAATGGGCGCGCCTGCCGGCCCATGGTTTCGGCTATGTGCGTCTCGCGGGTTGAGGGAGAACCGGCAGCGGTGGGGTTGGCCCGCCGCTGCACCAGATAACGAGAGCTTGGCGGCATCCAACGGAGAACAACAACGATGGCCAGTGTCACGCTGCGCGACATCTGCAAGAGTTACGACGGTACGCCGATCACCCGGCATATCGACCTGGAAATCGAGGACGGTGAGTTCGTCGTCTTCGTCGGTCCATCCGGTTGCGGCAAATCCACCCTGCTGCGACTGATCGCCGGGCTGGAGGACATCACCTCGGGCGATCTGCTGATCGGTGACCAGCGGGTCAACGACCTGCCGCCCAAGGATCGTTCGGTGGGCATGGTCTTCCAGTCCTACGCCCTCTATCCGCACATGACCGTGGCAGAGAACATGGCCTTCGGCCTCAAGCTCGCCAGCGTCGATAAGCGCGAGATCGCCCGTCGCGTGGAAGCGGTCGCGGAAATCCTGCAGCTCGACAAACTGCTCGAACGCAAACCCAAGGACCTTTCCGGTGGCCAGCGCCAGCGCGTCGCCATCGGCCGCACCATGGTCCGCGAGCCGAAGGTGTTTCTGTTCGACGAACCCCTGTCGAACCTCGACGCCTTCCTCCGTGTGCAGATGCGCATCGAGATCGCCCGTCTGCACCAGCGCATCCGCTCCACCATGATCTACGTGACCCACGACCAAGTCGAAGCCATGACCCTGGCCGACAAGATCGTCGTGCTCAACGCCGGCGAAATCGCCCAGGTCGGCCAACCGCTGCACCTGTACCACTACCCGAAGAACCGTTTCGTCGCCGGCTTCCTCGGCTCGCCGCAGATGAACTTCGTCGAGGTGCGCGCCATCTCCGCCAGCCCGGAAGCCGTCACCGTGGAACTGCCCAGCGGCTATCCACTGACCCTGCCGGTGGATGGCAGCGCCGTCAGCGCTGGCGACCCGCTCACCCTCGGCATCCGCCCCGAACACTTCGTCATGCCGGCAGAAGCCGACTTCACCTTCCACGGCGAGATCACCGTGGCCGAGCGTCTGGGCCAGTACAACCTGCTCTACCTCACCCTGGAGCGCCTGCAGGACGTCATCACCCTCTGCGTCGACGGCAACCTGCGCGTCACCGAAGGCGAAACCTTCGCCGCCGGGCTCAAGGCTGACAAGTGCCACCTGTTCCGCGAGAACGGCGAGGCCTGCACCCGGCATTATCGCGAGCCGGCGATTTATGGATGACTGAATCCGCCCCGCTGGACTGGCGGCAGGGTTTAGCTAGGCCAGCTCTAATTGCGCCTGATCGACTGCGGTAAAACGGCTCCTTCAGGCTGCTCAGTGCCGACGTCATACAGAAAGGCACGGTCCGCCTGATCGGTGAAGCTAGAACCGTTGCCGTGGCGTTTGCTTGGTCGCGTCAAAGGCCTGGGGGCTCATCTGTCGGCCAAGGCCAGGTTCACACCGAGACCGGCAAATGATGCCGCGAAGCCGCGGCGCAACCAGGCCTGAACGCGCTGCGATTCGATAACCGCCTTGCGAAAGGCGTGCGCCAGCAGGCCGTAGACAGTAAAGATGGCGAATGTCATCAGCATGAAAGTCGCGCTGAGAACGAGCAGCTGCCCAAGCTCGTCACCTGCGCCCGGCCGGATGAATTGCGGCAGGAAGGCCAGGAAGAAAATGGTCAGTTTCGGGTTCAGCAGATTGACCAGCAGCGCCTTCGCAACCAGCGATCGAACCATGAGTGGTTCACCATCGCCGCCCACCGCCAGCGCAGAGCGGTCACGCCAGGTCGCATAGGCGAGATAGAGCAGGTAGGCGGCACCTGCATAGCGCAGAGTCTCGAAGACCAGCGCACTGGAATGCAGGATCGCCGCGACACCGAGAATGGTCGCCAGCAGATGCGGCAGAATCCCGAGCGTACAGGCCGTCGCGGCCAGAATACCGGCGCGACGGCCGTGCATTAGCGCCGTCGAAACCGTATAAATCACCCCCGCGCCGGGTATCAGCACGACGACCAGGCAGGTAATCAGATATTCGAGGCTGGGCATTTGGGCTCCTTGATAAGGGGCTGATCGACTGAACCAGCATAGAGCATGGACGGGCGCCGCCCCAACCGGCGCATATCGCATCGCATGGTTCGTCGAAGGCCGCTGCCGCGAAAGCCTCGAGACCTGAGCGCTGGACCCCGTCTGCCCCGCGAGAGTCAACCGCGGTAGTCTGGCGCTTCGCGTCGGTTATGGCGCATTCGCTCGGAGCCACAGTGAGGTACGAATGCAGGTCAGAAAATCCTCTCGATTGTTCATCGTGGATGCTGATGGACGCCTTTTACTTTTCTTGTACAAAGACGAGCATGAAGCGCCCTTCTGGGCGACCGCCGGGGGCGAGCTACAACCTGGCGAAAGCTACGCCGATGCAGCAGCAAGGGAGCTGTATGAGGAGACCGGCCTAACGCTTCACGTCGGAAAGCTGCTCAAAGAACGAGATGAGGTATATGCCGTAGCACGCTCGACACCGGCGCGCTGGCTGGAGAAGTACTTCCTCGTGGAATGCCCAGCGGACACGAGCGTGTTCGCGGCAGAATGGACCGAAGAAGAAAAGAGCACCATTCAGAAATGGAAGTGGTGGAGCTTGAACGAAATGCAGGACCAAGCCGCATCCCTATTCAAGCCCACGTGGCTGCCTGAACTTCTGGGCGCTCTCTTAAGTGATCGTCAGTGCAGCAGCTGATTCTGATCGGCGTTCACTTCTAGGACGGGGCTAGCGGTGGGGTGACCCAGTGGAGTGGCCGAGTCGCTACCAAAGCCTTGCACGAGAGCGTGAACGTGCAAGGGGAAGCGTGCCGAGGCCTCCAGTATTTTCCGATACACGAAAAAAAGCCCCGAGAATCTTGAGATTCTCGGGGCTTTGTATTTGCCGGGGGGATTTGAATCCCAAACTTCAATATCCCGGCCAAATCAAGGCTTCAGCGCATTGTGCAAGAAACCTTGATTTGTTGGATTGCTCACAGTGAGCGCGAGTATATGAACCTTTCGAGTCTTGTCAAGCATGGCATTCACCTATCTGTGAAAGCGGTTTTTGCATGCATTGGCGAGTAGAGCGATCCGACGTCGGTTGGGTTTAGGCTGCGTTGAAGCCAAACGTTCCCTGGGTTTGAAGTTACCAATGATCTAGCGAGGCGTCTTGGGTTTCGAAGGTGTTCCCATGTGCACCCGATCATGATCAACTCAACTCTCGGTCTTATCTCGACTGCGGTTCGAGGTTCATGGAGTGGGCTTGCTTGGAGGGACTGAAAGCGTCGGTCAGCTTGTATCGCGGGCGAGCCTAATTCTAGGTTTCAATCGCGAGCTGCGAAGCGGCGTGAAAAAGGATGGGGCTGACAGCGTTCGCTCAAGGCGTGGTTGGCAGTACCTTATGGGCGAAGGTAACCAGCTCAGGGCAGTCACCATTGTTGCTGGTTCGGTCGACAAAAAAGCCTCGGATGCCTACCGCCGTTGGCCCATCTCGGTCGCAACGTTGGGAGTCACCGACCATCCATGATGCGGTTGGGGATGCTCCAAGCTGATCGCAAACCCAACTGTAGATAGCGGGTTCCGGCTTCATTACGGCTAAGTCACAGCTAAATGCATACGCGTCTAACGTGGGGTAACAACGCAGGACAGCTTGCCGGTACGGGAAAGCCAGGTTCGAGCAAACACCGATTCGAATGCCTTGTTCTTGGAGCAGTTTCACTGCTTCGAGTCCGTCCGGATATGCCTCAACGGCTGCAATCTCATCCGCCAGGACAGTTTCCAGAGCGCTCAATTGTTCAGGGCTTGCAGTAATCCCTAAATGCGCTGCGGCTTGCGTCAAAGTAATCGGAGATTTCATCAGGACAGACGCGTCGTCCGGACGGGAGCGCCGACCATGCGCCTTTCCGATCTTCATCAATTGCCGATAGGGATGCGAGCCATCTTGAATCTTCATCAGAGTCCCGAAAGCATCAAAAATAACGGCTTGTATGGTCATTACTCATCCCGTTACGACAGGGTATTCGTAGGCCGGCGCATTCAACCGACGTGTTTGATTGGCCCTGAGTACTTCGCTATAGCGTGATCACTGGTTACGAGGATGAAGCCTTCCGTAGCTGCTTGTCCGATGAGCATCCGGTCAAATGGGTCACTGTGAAGAAGAGGCAAGGCCGCGGCCGTAATGGCGTGTTGGCTGGTCATGGTCAGTTCCGTGTAGTCGCCGTCCAGAAGAGCCCTTCTTAGCACTCCTGGATCGAACTGAAAGCTGGCTTTGCCCATTGCGTTTTTGATGCCGACTTCCCAAATGCTAGCGGCGCTGAAGAATAGGTCATTCGCGCGATTCTCGATCATCTCTACAGCCTCCCGAGGGAGGGATGACGGAGCTGCGCAGGCCCAGAGTAGGATGTGAGTGTCGAGTAATAACTTCATGCGCCAAACATCGCTTCGATTTCGTCTCGAAAAGCCGCATCGATATCGTCTGGTACCGCAAAGGCACCTCCAAGCATGCCCAGTCGCGGTTTGGCTTCTTGGTCAATCGCCACAACACGGACCATAGGCTTGCCGGCTTTCGCGATAACGAACGGGTTGCCTTGGCTCGCCTCTAGGATCAGCTGAGACAGGTGAGTTTTGGCGTCGTGGATGTTGACGGTTTTAGGCGCGTTGCCGAGATCGCTTTCAGATTTCATTGCTTGTCACCTCAGGTTAGCTAACCTGATTAGTCTATTCTTGCTGGGGCGATGGGGCAACTGTCGAGTTTCGTCAGCTGCGGGCTGTTATGGCTCTCAGATGATCTGTCGTGTTTGTATCTGAAATTATGAACGATCCATAATTATCGCTGAGCCATAACTCCCAATAATTCGTGGCGCCGCCGTAGATAACGCGAAGACTGGAATGGCGACCGTGGCATTCGCATTCCCGATGAAGCACTCCAAGAGCTAGGGTTTAACGTCGGCCACTCGCTGTGCCTGTTCACGGATACGTTGTGCTCAGTGAAATGGAAACTGCAATTCTCAAGGCCGCAGCGCCAGCGGTAATGATTGAGGATGGTCGAACGTAGCTGGATGTTTGTGGCAGGCCTCAGCGCTTAAACCGGCCCTTCGCTAGGATCACTCAGATCATCCGCTTTCACTTGTTTTAAACAGTCGCGAGGGATCGCGCCTGTTCCCTTCCGCGTCACAGACGCGCCTCGCTTCTCGTCACAACCCATGCTTGTGAGCAATTCTAAATTCGAAAGGGCGACTCCGGGCCGGTTGGGTCAGCATCGCATCGACCGCGACGAGAGGGCTCGATCTCAATTGGTTATTCATCGTGCCCAAGAACTACGTCCGATTGTTAGTTGTTTTTGTACTGCTCGGGTGGGTAAGTAAGGCGATCTTGTCAATATATACGTATCAGATATACCGATGGTCGATGGTTGCATTTTGGTCTTCTAAAAGTGCTTGACGTAGAGTGTTGAGGGTTGGATTATCTTCTCGTCTTGACATGTTAGATCTTTCTATAGCTGAGCGTAGTGGGTCGTTACCCCTGCATCGAACAGATAAGGAAGTGCCGTGTTTTTAATAGTTATGACTGATGTGGATTCTATGCTGATCGTCGCAAGCTCGATTTGAGTTAATAACTGTAGGCCGTCTATTCGACCGTCAAGCTAAATAGGCGATAGTCGGAACCGAAAGTAATTGGAGCGCATATTGTTCATCCTTGGGGCAGATTCGCCGGGGCAGAGAAGTATCGCCTAAATTATACCTATTGAGATGTTGACAGTTAAATTAAGGAAGAGGGTATGGACGATTTAAAGAAAATATCCAATTTATTGTATGCTCCGGGTGAGGTAATGCCTGGCATCGAAATGTCGTTGGAGGAGGCGTGCGCGCGGGGTGCTGCGGCTGCTTTGTTTGATGCTATGCCATTTTGTGCTGTGCGTGATTGGGTTTGGATTGATCTGATCGTTCCTGAATCAATACGAGAAACGTTACAAGCATCCGGTCAACAGCCCGTGATGGTGTATGCAGGCCACGTGTTGTATGACAGCGCTCGCCGTTTCGAAGCGGGTGACTGGGTGCGGACGACGCAACTTGTTGAGTTCGCTGACGAGTGCATTTTTAGAACGCACAATACGCGATATGTGCTTGTTGGGCCGGGCGTTCGCAAGAGCGCTGAGCTCTCTACTGTCTTCAGTATCTTATGGTAGGCGGCTCGGTATGGCGGAGGGTGGACATGGCAGTTCTAGCTAATCGTGATAACGATGTGCATTGCGACGTCTGTGATACCTCCACTCGGGTACCTGGTTACGGCGAGCAATTCGGCGCGTTGCAAGCGAGCTGGGGGTACGGCGCGCGGCATGACGGTGAGCGTTACCGCGTCCGACTGTGTGAGTCCTGCTTCTTCATGGCTTTGGCGTACCTCCGGCAGGAGCGACGCGTACATCACTTGTTTGATGACGCAGTACAAGATGACGACCATGACTTTGGGCGTATCGCTCGCGATGACTATTGGGCCGACAGCTAGCCGTGTATCCAAGCCGAATAGCGGCGTTCTCGACCTTTCTTTCATGCACAACAGGGTCTCGTCATGCGTATTCATCTCTTGTCAGATTTGCATCTTGAAGTGAGCCCTTATGTGCCGGCTGCTACGGACGCTGATGTCGTAATTTTCGCGGGTGACATTCACACCAAAGCCCGTGGCGTTCGATGGGCTTTAGATAGCTTTAGCGGAACGGTTCTCTACGTGCCAGGTAATCACGAGTTCTACTCCGGCCACCTGACCCACACATTGGTGACGATGCGTTCCGCCGCTCGGGACGGTCGTGTACAGGTCATGAATATGCAGGAAGCTGAGATTGAAGGGGTTCGCTTTCTTGGATGCACAATGTGGACGGACTATGCGGCCGCCGGCAACGCCCATCAGGCCGGCTTGTATGCGCGTTCGTGCATGAACGATTTTCGGTACATCCGCACCGAGTCGTTCCGGCGGATCGTACCGAACGATTTGGTGCAGGAATCAGTTAAAGCGCGTTCCTGGCTGCGCTCGAAACTAGACGAGCCGTTCGATGGAAAAACGGTGGTGATCACTCATCACGCGCCATCGATTCGCTCGCTGATAGATAGTCCCGATGCGGGAACATTGCTCGATGCAGCTTACGTCAATGACTGTGAACATCTTATGGGTGGGGAGCGCGTTGCGCTCTGGCTCCATGGCCATTCACATTCTGCTGTGGATTACGAGATTCGCGGAACAGGGGTGGTATGCAACCCGCGTGGTTATCCATCTGAAGAAACGGGTTTTATTCCGAATTTGGTGCTGATGGTATGAGCTCAACTAAGCGGATTGTCGAACAAACGCGCAATGTGGCAGAAGCTTTGGCGCGAGCGATGGGCACGTCTTTCGGTAGGGAAGTTACGGCCTACCTAACGGATGCTTATTTAGTCGCAGGCTGTTGTGTCGGCGTGGTTCATCGTCACGTGCGAGCGGATGTGTATGGGAGGTTCCAGGACGGTCACCGGGTTCGCACCTCCGACGTATTGAAAGCTCATGAACAGGGTGGGTTTTGGGCGCTGTATACCGCCACGGGAAGCCTGTACGTAATTGTAACTTTCATAGAAGGCAGCGGGCGCCAGTCGCTGGATGTGCTGCTGGAGCAAAGAGCGAAAGGCATGCACGCCACCCCTGCAAGAATTCAGTGAACCGTCTGGGATGAGACGAATCTCACATAATTCCTATAAAAGTGTGGCCGTGATTCATATATTTAAGAAGTGCTGATTTCATAAGCTGAAAGGGCATTATTTTAGTATTTGCTACGGAAAAAAAGACTCTAATTTTTGATCTTTGGTCGGAAGTCTAGAGTATAATAAATGGCTCTACTATATACCAAGGTCGGATAGGTGCCTTGCAAAGGTGCGGTGATTTCCGGTGCGTTAAAAAAGTTAGTCGAACAGCGAAACGTAAGCGTAACTAATCGCTAGCACCGCTAGTTTCCAATACTGCATCCCGGCTGCAAACTGACCTGGCAAGCATGGGGAAGGGTAAGGCGCATGGGTCTGCTGATAATATCGAAGAAGCGGACATAGGTTCGTCGTGCTCAAACCAACCGCGCTCCTATTTCATTTGAGTAACCCTTTGTCAGACGTATTTTAGAGTTCCGCAAGTTATCGCACTTCTAAAATAGGTACCTTTATGGTCGCTTTAGAAATGGCTCGCTCCACCGGCCAAGTGCTTTTGCTTGGCCGGTACGTAGGCAAGATTGTGAGGCATCGCAAGGCTGCCTGTTACTCTGTAGCTATTGATCGGCGGGGCAGCGCGGATTCGTTGTTATGCGGATCTGTCTATTGACTTGTGCTTGGTAAAGAACAGTCACAATAATCTACGCATTTGTCGGTATTCGTCTGCTTGCCAACGCCTGGGTTACTGTGTGACGCATCGGTGCCAGTATCAATTGATATTGATACCGAATAATCCTGCAGGATATAGAGCGTAGCCAATAGCACCGCTCCGAAATGAATTATGTAATGGACGATGTTGGCGATTTTGTAGATTCGAGAATCTGTGTTTTGCCTCATTTTCCAGTCCTTTTAAAATGTGCTTACATTGAGAGGCTTGTTGACCACTCCAATTATTATTCTTAAGCTGGTGCTTAGCAATATTTCTCATTTATGCTTATTGACAAAAAGCGACTTTTTTTTAGTGCGTATGTGGTTGGCTATGCCGGAAGCTATCAAAGATGTTGTTTGTGATGCTTGGGGACCTGAAACAGATGATGCTGATGATTAGGTTCTTGAAATTCGGAAAGTTAGCGTGAATAGGCGCATCCCCGGTTGTTATATCCGTGAGTGGTGGTTTCCACAGGAACGAGTAGTGCCTATGAAATGAGTACATAGGGTGTGCGCAATGCAATTACTAATAAAGAGGGGTGGGTGTCATGCAGGTAAAGCGTTGGGGGCAGCTTGATGCCCTTCGTCAACAACTTGGTGAAAGTCGCTGGTTGCTTTGCGTCGATCTTGAAGCGACCTGTGATGACTACCCAGCCGGCCTAGACGAGGCGGCCCGGAACGCCCATGTGTTGGAAGTCCAGCGCCATGATATGGAGACAATTGAAATTGGTATCGCGCTGTTGGATGTTCAGTTGGAGTACAGGATTGTTGATCATTTCGGACAGTTTGTCCGGCCGCTGCTTCGCCCCAAGTTAACTGAGTTTTGCACGGGGCTGACCGGCATATCTCAATCTGACGTCGACACTGCGGAGCGTTTCGCAGTGGTACAAGATCAGCTTGGTGACTGGCTGGCGCCACGAGATACAGAAGGCTGGCGCTGGTGCTCTTGGGGAGATTACGACCGGAAGCAGCTGAAGGAGGACGCTATCAGAGCAGAAGTAGATGTATTGCTGGATCCGGCGCGTCATATCAATCTAAAGAAATGCTTTTGGAAGATTTTCGCTTGCCGTGCGCTAGGGCTGAAGTGTGCAGTGGAAAGCATAGGCCTCTCTTGGGAGGGCAAGCATCACAGCGCCATCGACGATGCGCGCAATCTGGCACGGTTAGCACAGCTGCTGCTAAGTAGTGACGCCGAGCGACACGGGCGTTACGGAATGGACTGACCATTGCGAAGGGCGACGATGGTGCAGTAACAGCTGTTCCATGGAAACGGATTGTGTCTATCAAAGGGTGTTTCCATGCAGAACGGTGCAGATGCGAGTGGTGGTTTCCACGGAAACGTGTTGTGACTGTGGATGATTGTTTCCATGGAAACATGGGGTAGCTGCGAGCGACTGTTTCGCGGAAAAGTGTTGTGACTGTGAATGGTTGTTTCCATGGAAACAAGGGGTAGCTTCGAGGGGCGGGTTCCGCGGAAAAGTGTTGGGACTATGAATGGCTGTTCCATGGAAACACGGGGTTGCTGCGAGTGACGGGTGCCGCGGAAAAGTGTTGTGACTGTGAATGGTTGTTTCCATGGAAACATGGGTAGCTGCGAGTGACGGTTCCCACGGAAAAGTGTTGTGACTGCGAAATGGTTGTTTCCATGGAAACAAGGGTAGCTGCAAGAAGCGGCTTCCACGTGGACCAGTTGCAGCTATGAATGGGTGTTTCCATGGAAACACGATGCGCTATAAAGCACACCCTTCGCCGTTCAGATGAGATCAAGTCCTCCTTCTTCTACGTTTCCTGTAACCTATCCCCTGGTTTTCGTATGGTTATATGTGAGCAGAATCGAGCCATTTCAATGGCAGACTAGGGTTCGTCTGGTCAAGATGGACCGCAGTCTGGCTTCAGCCCAAAGCTGCGGTGATGGCTGACTAGGTCTATGGCTGAGCTTTTCCAGTGGCGGCTATCGCTTAACCAATCTCGTGCTGTTTGTTCATGACAAAAAGGTGATTTCAGCGGCTGTTTGTCGAGGCGACCATCTAGCCCCTTGCACCCGAGCCCTCTCGGAAGGCAATGCTTCGTATTGCTTAGGCAATGCGATTGCATTACCATGCGGACGTCAATCCAGATCCGCAGGAGACTGCCATGGCCGCGACCTTCGAAGTCGAATCCACCCTTACCGATCGCTACCAGACCACGGTGCCGGAGACCGTCCGTCGTGCTCTCAAGCTGGGCAGGCGCGACAAGATTCACTACACCATTCGCCCCAGCGGAGAAGTGGTGCTAACGCGCGTCGAAGCATCCGACAGCGACGACCCAGTGCTCGGTCAGTTCCTCGGCTTTCTAGCTGCTGACATCACACGCCATCCCGAGCGGCTGCAATCTGTGGATGCCGGGCTCGTCCAACGGCTCCAATCATTGGTAGCCGGCGTCGATGTCGATCTTGATACTGTCCTGTCGGCGGACGATGAATGAGCGCAGGGAAGCCCGAGCCTCTTGTTATTCATGGTTGGACGGTTTTTGCTCATCCACTATTCCTCGCACAGATGGAAGCGCTGGCGCGGCAAGTCGAGACCCTTAAGCAAAAAGACCCCGTCGGGTATGTGAAGAAGAATGCCAGTAAACGACTGGCCGCGATCATCAAGCTGGCGTTTGATGTTATTCCACAAGATCCGACTCGATCGGAATACCGCCAGGGCGGGACGCTCGGTGACGATCACAAGCACTGGTTTCGCGCTAAGTTCTTTCAGCAGTACCGACTATTTTTTCGCTACCACGCCCCGAGCAAGGTTATCGTCTTCGCTTGGGTGAATGATGAAGACACAAAACGCGCCTATCAAAGTAGCGATGACGCCTATCGCGTGTTTCGAAAAATGCTCGAAAGCGGGCACCCGCCTGACGACTGGGATCGGCTCTTGGCTGAGGCGCAAATAGAATCGCTGCGGATGCAAGAATCATTCGCAAAGGCGACAACGGTGCAGTGATAGCTGTTTCCATGGAAACACGGCGTAGCTGCGAGTGACGGTTTCGATGGAAACACGATGCGCCATAAGGCACGCTCTTCTCCATTCAAGGATGAGATGAAGCGCTTTCTCCGCTACGTTCCCTATGATCGCTATTTCTATAGTTTGCGTATGGTTATATGTGAGCGGTATCGAGACATTTGAATGCCACACTACGGTTCGTCTGCTGTAAACGAACCTAATTCCCGGTACGTCCAACGCGGCTAGAAGGGGGACGAGTAGCGCATTGGCTTGAGCTGGCTTCGGCGGGAAAGAATGGTCTCGATTTGCGAGAGCCTTACTAGGTCTGTAGTGGTCAATCCATCCCGGATAGTGGGTTAAGTTTTCCTCGGCCACCGCAGGTGGTAGCCCGTCGTTAAATTGATGCGGTCTGATCCAGTTGTAGCGGTGCATTAGGTAGTGGCTGATGTCTCGCTGGGCCTCTAGGGAAGGTCTGAAGTAACCCTGTATTTCCGGTCGACTTCAGCCCTCGCTGCTTTTGAAAGCGGGCCGCCGATCAAAATCGACCAGGTAACCCGCTCAGTTCTCCGTTTTTGGCCGCCGCGAGCACCTCGCAGCAGCCATTTT
>VMRT01000024.1 GCA_007713455.1 Pseudomonas sp. | reverse complement strand
GCAGATCAGGGCGCTGGATGGCGACTACAGCTTTGAAACCTACTTCTCGCTGTCCTGCCAGAACTGCCCGGACGTGGTCCAGGCGCTGAACCTGATGGCCGTGCTCAACCCGAACATCAAGCACGTCGCCATCGACGGCGCACTGTTCCAGGACGAGGTCGAAGCCCGCCAGATCATGTCGGTGCCGAGCATCTACCTCAACGGGGAGCTGTTCACCCAGGGTCGCATGAGTGAGGAAGAGATCCTCGCCAAGCTCGATACCGGCTCCAGCGCCCGTGACGCCGAGAAGCTCAAGGCCAAGGACGCCTTCGACGTGTTGGTGGTCGGCGGTGGCCCGGCCGGCGCCGCAGCGGCCATCTACGCGGCGCGCAAGGGCATCCGCACCGGTGTCGCGGCCGAGCGCTTCGGCGGTCAGGTGCTCGACACCATGGCTATCGAGAACTTCATCTCGGTGAAGGAAACCGAAGGCCCGAAACTGGCCCGCGCGCTGGAAGAGCACGTGCGCGAGTACGAGGTCGACATCATGAACCTGCAGCGCGCCAGCCAGCTGATTCCGGCTGGCGACGACGGCCTGCACCGCGTGCAGTTCGAGAACGGCGGCGAGCTCAAGGCCAAAACCCTGATCCTCGCCACCGGCGCGCGCTGGCGCGAAATGAACGTGCCCGGCGAGCAGGAATACCGCGGCCGTGGCGTCGCCTACTGCCCGCACTGCGACGGCCCGCTGTTCAAGGGCAAGCGCGTGGCGGTGATCGGCGGTGGCAACTCCGGCGTGGAGGCGGCCATCGACCTGGCCGGCATCGTCGCCCACGTGACCCTGCTGGAATTCGGCGAAGACCTGCGTGCCGACGCCGTGCTGCAGCGCAAGCTCAACAGCCTGTCCAACGTTCGCGTGCTGAAGATGGCGCAGACCACCGAGGTCAAGGGCGACGGCCAGAAGGTCACCGGCCTGGTCTACAAGGACCGCAGCAGCGAAGAAATGCACAGCGTCGAGCTGGAAGGCATCTTCGTGCAGATCGGCCTGCTGCCCAACAGCGAATGGCTCAAGGGCACCCTGGAGCTGTCACGCTTCGGCGAGATCATCGTCGACGCCAAGGGCCAGACCAGCATCCCCGGCGTGTTCGCCGCCGGTGACGTGACCACGGTGCCGTACAAGCAGATCGTGATCGCCGTGGGTGAAGGCGCCAAGGCCTCGCTGAGCGCCTTCGATCATCTGATCCGGTCGTCTGCGCCGGCCTGAATCGAAGCGCAAAAAGAAGGGGAGCAGCCGCGAGGTTGCTCCCCTTTTTCATTGCGTGCCGTTTGCTAGGCGAGCGCCGGACTGTGAAGCACGCAGCGATTGCGCCCTTCGTGTTTTGCCTGATACAGCGCCTGATCGGCTTGTTGCAGCAGACGTTCGTAATCCGGATGGCCGTCATGCACTGCCATACCGATGCTGACGGTGACCTGCAGAACTGCTCCATTGGATAGACGGAACTGCTCACGGGCGATGCGCTCGCGCAGCTTCTCTGCCGCGGCAAACGCCTTGTTGGCATCTATGTCCACTAGTACCAGCAGGAACTCTTCGCCGCCCAGGCGGAACGCATAGTCGCCCCCGCGAGTGTTGCTGGCCAGCAGCGCACCGACCTGCTGCAGAATCTGGTCACCGCCGTCATGGCCGTGGGTGTCGTTGATGCGCTTGAAGTGGTCGACATCGATGGCCAGCACGCCGAAGGTGTTGTTCGACTGGCGCGCGTAAAGCACTTCCTTGGCCATCACCACCGGCAGGAACTTGCGGTTGAGTAGCCGCGTCAGCACGTCGCGGCCGGCCTCCAGGTCGTTGGCCTGTTCGAACAGGCTGTCGAGCAGAAACTTGATCGAGCGGGTCTGCTCGCGGATCTGATGCAGCTTGCCCAGCCGCGCACTGGCGTCCTGCAGCCCGCCAATGGCTTTGAGCTCCAGATCGATGCGCTCGATATAGTCGAGGATACTGGTGCTTTCCGGCGAACCCTGGAACGCGTGGGAGGCCTTGTGGCGGAACCACAGGCCGAACTCGGAACCCGCCAGCTGCGGCAGCGCGCCGGTCAGGTTGCCGATCGCCAGGTCGAACATCAGCTGATTCTCCCAATCGAGCAGTGCCGCGCGCTGTCGCTCTTTTTCGACGCCGATGTTCTGCGAGACGGAGAACAGCCGATAGGCCTCCTCGGCGCGGGAGTTGCGATCGTGAGACTGGGAATAGGCGAAGCAGATGATCTCCACCGCCAGGTCGATCAGGTCGGAACCCATGCGGGCCGCTTTGCGTCGCACTGGCTCGGCGAGATCTCGCTGTTCCAGCAACTGGCGCAGGCGGCCCTTGAGCGAGCGGGAGCCGCGCAGCACCAGGCTGACCGGAATCTCGATGCGGGCGTGGATGTCGCCGACCTTTCGCTGCAGGTCGATGACGGCGTCGAGGTCGCTATGGGCCGTCGACGAACATACCGTGACGATCCACTTCTGCATCGATTTGCCGAGGCGGTTCTTCACCTGATCGTGGGACAGGAAGCTGGCCGAATGGGGATCGGCAAGCATCTGGGAATAGAAATGCTCGGCCAGCTCGGCGCTCTTTTCTTCGGCAACGGCCTGCAGTGCGATAGCCGCTTCGGCAGGATAGCCGTCCAGCAGGCGCAGCCATTCTGCGACCAGCTGGTGGTTGGGTATTTGCTGCATAGGGGGACTCGTGAAGCTGAGGCGCGCGTCCCTGCCCTGCCTCAGCGTAGTGATCAGAGGGTCGGGCGACCCTGAGCTTCGAGCTGGCTGACTTGCGCGTTGATCCAATCTTCGGCGCGTTGATTGAGCTCGGCGATGGCCCGCGGGCTCTCGCTGTCGGCGAACATGGCTGGGCCGATCACCACCTGGATAGTGCCGGGACGCTTGCCCCAACCGGCCTTCGGCCAGAACATGCCGGCGTTGTGCGCGATGGGCAGCACTGGCAGACCGGCGTTGACTGCCAGGGCCGCGCCGCTGCGGGAGAACTTGCCCTGCTCACCCACTGGTACGCGGGTGCCTTCCGGGAATATCAGCACCCAGGCGCCCTGCTCCAGACGCTCGTGACCCTGCTTGGCGACCTGGCGCAGCGCCGCCTTGGGGTTGTCGCGATCAATGGCGATCGGCTTGAGCAGCATGATCGCCCAGCCGAAGAACGGCACCCGCAACAACTCACGCTTGAGCACCTGAGTCAGCGGCTCGAAATAGGCCGAGAGAAAGAAGGTTTCCCAGGTGCTCTGGTGCTTGGCCAGGATCACGCAGGGACGCGCCGGCACATTCTCCGCGCCATGCACCTCGTAGCGCAGGCCAACCAGCGTCTTGCCCAGCCACACGGCGCAGCGACACCAGTTCTGTACCACGAAGCGATAGCGCGCGCGGAACGCCATGAACGGGGCGAACACCAGGCTCACCAGGCACCAGGCGAACGCGGTGAACGCCAACATGAAGTAGAACAGGGCGATACGAACGGGTAACAGGAGGCTCATCGAGAACTCTCGAGTAGATGATCGACAACGGCGGCAAGGTCATCGAAGACCTGAGTGTCCGGCGGCAGAGTGCCCTCCAGGGTGCGCAGGCCTTTGCCGGTCCTGACCAGATAAGGCACGCCGCCGAGCAGCATGCCGGCGTGTAGATCGCGGTGACTGTCGCCTACCACCGGTACACCCTTCAGGTCCGCCAGGCCGAAATGCTCGGCGATGCTGCGGAACATTCCAGGCTTCGGCTTGCGGCAGTTGCAGCCGTCGTCCGGGCCGTGTGGGCAGTGCACGATCAGGTCGATGCGCCCGCCCTGCTCCATCACCAGCTGCTGCATCTTGAAATGCATGTCGCCGAGGGTGCTCAGATCGAACTTGCCGCGCGCGACACCGGACTGGTTGGTGGCCACCGCCACCGTCCAGCCGGCTTTGCACAGCCGCGCGATGGCTTCGAGCGACCCGGGAATGGGGATCCACTCCTCCAGCGACTTCACGTACTCGTCGGAGTCCTCGTTGATTACCCCGTCGCGGTCCAGCACGATCAGCTTCACGGGCTTAGCCAAGTGCGGAAATATCGGCAACGCCAAGGAACAGTCCTCTCAGCCGGGCCAGCAAGGCATAACGGTTGGCACGTACCGAAGCGTCTTCGGCATTTACCAGCACCGCCTCGAAGAAGGCATCCACCGGGCCACGCAGGTGCGCCAAACGCTCCAGCGCTTCGCGGTACTGACGCGCGGCGGCCAACGGTTGTACCGCCTGCTCGGCCTGCTGAATCGCCGAGTACAGCGAGAACTCGGTGGCGTTGTCGAACCAGCGTGGCTCGACCGCTTCCGGCAGCTTCGCATCGAACTTGCTCAGCAGGTTGGAGACGCGCTTGTTGGCGGCAGCCAGGGACGCCGCTTCCGGCAATGTGCGGAACGCCTGCACGGCCTGCACGCGCTGGTCGAAGTCCAGCGCCGAACCAGGCTGCACGGCACGCACCGACAGGTAGGCAGCGACGTCGACGCCTTCGTCCTCGTAGCGCGCACGCAGGCGATCGAATATGAACTCCAGGACCTGATCGGCGAGGCCGGCCGACTTGACCTGCGTACCGAACTGGGCGATGGCGAAGTTCACTGCCTCGACCAGATTCAGGTCCAACTGCTTCTCGATGAGGATGCGCAGCACGCCAAGGGCGGCGCGGCGCAGGGCGTAGGGATCCTTGGAGCCGGTCGGCAGCATGCCGATGCCGAAGATCCCGACCAGGGTGTCGAGCTTGTCCGCCACGGCCACAGCTGCGCCAGTGAGTGTGCTCGGCAGCTCGCCGCCGGCACCGCGCGGCATGTACTGCTCGTTCAGCGCCAGCGCCACATCTTCCGGCTCGCCGTCGTTGAGCGCGTAGTAGTAACCGGCAACGCCCTGCATTTCCGGAAACTCGCCAACCATCTCGGTGGCCAGGTCGCACTTACAGAGCAGGCCGGCGCGCGCGGCGCGCTGCTTGTCGCCGCCGGTACGCTCGGCGATCAGCCCGGCCAGGCGCGAGACGCGCTCGGCCTTGTCGTACACGGTGCCGAGCTGGGCCTGGAATACCACGTTTTTCAGGCGTTCGTTGAAGCTGTCGAGCTTCTGCTTCTTGTCCTGCTTGAAGAAGAACTCGGCGTCCGTCAGGCGCGGGCGTACGACTTTCTCGTTGCCGGAAACGATCTGCGCCGGGTCCTTCGATTCGATGTTCGCCACGGTGATGAAGCGCGGCAGCAGCCTGCCGTTGGCGTCCAGCAGGCAGAAGTACTTCTGGTTGTCCTGCATGGTGGTGATCAGCGCTTCCTGCGGCACTTCGAGGAAGCGTTCCTCGAACGAGCAAACCAGCGGCACCGGCCACTCGACCAGCGCGGTCACTTCATCGAGCAGCGCCGGCGGCACGATGGCCGTACCGTTCTGCTCGGCAGCCAGCTGCTCGACGCGCTTGGCGATCAGCTCGCGGCGCTCGGCGAAGTCGGCGATCACATGGGCGCCACGCAGGTCTTCCAGATAGCTGGAAGGCTTGGAAATATGCACCTGGCCCGGGCTGTGGAAGCGGTGGCCGCGGGATTCGCGCCCGGCACGCTGGGCGAGTATCTCGCAATCGATCACCTGCTCGCCGAAGAGCATCACCAGCCATTGGGTCGGACGGACGAATTCTTCCTTGCGTGCAGCCCAGCGCATGCGCTTGGGGATCGGCAGATCGTTCAGCGAGGCCTCGACGATGCCTGGCAGCAGCTGGGTGGCCGGCTGGCCCTCGATGGTACGGCTGAACTTGAGCTTCGGCCCGCTGCGATCGATCTCGGCAAGGTCGACGCCACACTTGCGGGCAAAGCCCAGGGCAGCCTGGGTCGGCTCACCGTCGGCGTCGAAGGCGGCCTGCATCGGCGGGCCGTCGAGGTTGATGCTGCGATCAGGCTGCTGAGTCGCCAGCTGCTCGACCAGCACTGCCAGGCGGCGCGGCGCGGCGTAGGCCTGGGCTTTCACGAAGTCCAGGCCGGCGTCCTTCAGGCCCTTCTCGATACCGGCGCAGAAAGCTTCGGCCAGCTTGGCGAGCGCCTTCGGTGGCAGTTCTTCGGTACCCAGTTCGACGAGAAAATCCAGTGCACTCATTCTGCAGCCTCCAGCTTGGCCAGCACTTCGTCACGCAGTTCGGGGGTGGCCATGGGGAAGCCGAGTTTGGCACGGGCCAGCAGGTAGCTCTGGGCGATCGAGCGGGCCAGGCTGCGCACGCGCAGGATGTACTGTTGGCGCGCGGTGACCGAAATGGCACGGCGGGCATCGAGCAGGTTGAAGGTGTGCGACGCCTTGACCACCATTTCGTAGGCCGGCAGCGGCAGCTCGGCAGCCATCAGACGGTTGGCCTCGCTCTCGTAGAAATCGAAGAGTTCGAACAGCTTCGGCACATTGGCGTGCTCGAAGTTGTAGGTCGACTGCTCCACCTCGTTCTGGTGGAACACATCGCCGTAGGTCACGGTGCCGAACGGGCCATCGGCCCAGATCAGGTCGTAGACCGAGTCGACGCCCTGTAGATACATGGCCAGGCGCTCGAGACCGTAGGTGATCTCGCCGGTGACCGGATAGCACTCGACGCCGCCGACCTGCTGGAAGTAGGTGAACTGAGTGACTTCCATGCCGTTGAGCCAGACTTCCCAGCCCAGGCCCCAGGCACCGAGGGTCGGCGATTCCCAGTTGTCCTCGACGAAGCGTACGTCGTGCACCGAGGTGTCGACGCCGATGCGGCGCAGCGACTCCAGGTACAGGTCCTGGATGTTGTCCGGGTTGGGCTTGAGCACCACCTGGAATTGGTAATAGTGCTGCAGGCGGTTGGGGTTCTCGCCGTAGCGGCCATCGGCCGGGCGGCGCGAAGGCTGAACATAGGCGGCGTTCCAGGTCTCGGGACCAATGGCGCGCAGGAAGGTGGCGGTGTGGAATGTACCGGCGCCCATTTCCATGTCATAGGGCTGCAGGACCACGCAACCCTGCTCGGCCCAGTAGCTTTGCAGGGCGAGGATCAGGTCTTGGAAGGTGCGCACGGCAGGCGTAGTCTGGCTCAAAATTTCACCTGTGCTGGGCTTCGACAGAAAGCCTCGAAGTATACCCCCCGCATGGTCGCGCTTGCGATGGTTTCGGCCATCGGGGCGAGGCCTGCGCAAGGAGACCACATGCCACGTTGCGCCTGGTGCGGCACGGATCCGCTGTATATCGACTACCACGATCGCGAATGGGGTGTACCGGCGCGCGATCCGCAGGTGCTGTTCGAGTTTCTTCTGCTCGAAGCTTTCCAGGCCGGGCTTTCGTGGATCACCGTGCTGCGCAAGCGCGAGCGCTACCGGCAGGTGTTGTTCGGCTTCAACGCCGAGCGCCTGGCGCGCATGAGCGACGCCGAGATCGACGAGCGCATGCAGGACCCCGGCATCATCCGCAACCGTCTCAAGCTCAAGGCGGCGCGGCAGAATGCCCGCGCCTGGTTGCAGCTGGAGGATCCGGTGGGTTTCGTCTGGTCGTTCGTCGGCGGCGAGCCGAAGATCAACCGCTTCGAGCGCATCGATCAGGTGCCGGCGGTCTCCCCCGAGGCCGAGGCGATGAGCCGCGCGCTTAAGAAGGCCGGCTTCAGCTTCGTCGGCCCGACCATCTGCTACGCCTACATGCAGGCCTGCGGCATGGTCATGGACCACCTGACCGATTGCGAGCGCCACGCTGAGCTGGCCGGGATGCTTGAAACACTGCACGCCTGAGCTGCCAGGATGTGTGTCGTTGCCGCCGCTGCGCCTGAAAGCTGGCGACGGTTGCAGGTAGACTAGGCAACCTGAAAATTTCGGAGTGCGGTGTGGAAAAGCTCAAAGGTGCCATCGTCGTCGGCTCCCTGCGACTGTTCGCTCAACTGCCCTGGCGCATGGTCCAAGGCCTGGGCTCGGTGATCGGCTGGCTGATGTGGAAGCTGCCGAACCGCTCGCGGGACGTCGCGCGAATTAACCTCCACAAGTGCTTCCCCGAGCTGAGCCCGGCGGAACTCGACGCCCTGCTCGGCCGCACCCTGCGTGAAACCGGCATGACCTTCACCGAAAGCGCCTGCGCCTGGATCTGGCCGGCGGAAAAGACCCTGAAACTGGTCCGCGAAGTCGAAGGCCTGGACGTGCTGCAAGCGGCGCTGGCCTCGGGCAAGGGTGTGGTCGGCATCACCAGTCACCTGGGCAATTGGGAAGTGCTCAATCATTTCTACTGCGCGCAATGCAAGCCGATCATCTTCTACCGACCGCCGAAACTGAAGGCGGTGGACGATCTGCTGCGCCAGCAGCGTGTGCAGCTGGGCAATCGCGTCGCGCCCTCGACCAAGGAAGGCATTCTCAGCGTCATCAAGGAGGTTCGGCGTGGTGGTGCGGTCGGTATTCCGGCGGACCCCGAGCCGAGCGAAGGCAGTGGCATCTTCGTGCCCTTCTTCGCCACCCAGGCGCTGACCAGCAAGTTCGTGCCCGGTATGCTCGCCGGTGGCAAGGCGGTTGGGGTGTTCCTTCATGCGTTGCGTCTGGAGGACGGTTCGGGCTACAAGGTCGTCCTCGAGGCCGCGCCCGAAGGGATGTACAGCGAAGATGCGGAAACTGGCGTAGCGGCGATGAGCGCAATGATCGAGAAGTATGTGCGCGCCTATCCCAGCCAGTACATGTGGACCATGAAGCGCTTCAAGAAACGCCCCGCCGGCGAGAAGCGCTGGTACTGATCAGGCTCAAACAACAACAACAGGGACGAGCGCATGCAAAACCAGAGACAGCATCCGCGTACCAACATGAAGTGCCGCATCCGCATTGCGCATCCGGCCTTTGGCGAGGTCTTCGCGCAGACCCGTGATCTATCCGATGGTGGCGTCTACGTCCGGCATCCGGAGCTGGTGGTGCTGCATCCCGGCGACGAGGTGACCGGCCAGGTCCAGGACCTGCCGATTCCGGCGCCGGAACTGCGAATGGTGGTGATGCGGGTGGATGCCGAAGGGGTCGGCCTGCAGTTCGTGCACGAAACCTGACCGCTGGCCGCGGCGCGCCGGTTCAGTCGGGCGTCAGCCGGTCGAGCCGGCGCAGGAATACGGTCATTTCCTTTTCCGCCTGCTTGTCGCCCTGGGCGTTCGCCGCGGCGATTCCGCGCTCCCACGCCTGATGGGCGCCGGGCTTGTCGCCGTCGGCCTGCAGCGCCTTGCCCAGCAGTTTCCAGGCAGCGGAGTATTTCGGATCGAGTTCGACGCAGCGGCGCAGGTGCTCTGCCGCCCGCCCCGGCTGCCCGGCATCCATGTAGCCCTTGCCGAGGCCGAAACGCAGCATCGGATTGTCCATGCCTTGGGAAAGCATCTTTTCCAGCGATTCGAGCATCTTGAAGACCTTTTCGGTGCAGCGCTCCGGGGCGTTTCCTCACTTTAGTGCATCGCCGCCGCCGGGCAATAGCGGCAGCATACGCCATTGGTCTTAGCTGCTGCGGGGCTTTCGCCGTCTTCGTGTGGGCTGGGCTGCAAGCGGCTCAGTGGGCCTCGTTGACCGCGCTGAGAAACTCCCGGGTGCGTTCCTCGCGCGGGTTGTTGAACAGCTCGTCCGGGCTGCCCTGTTCGTGAATCCGGCCCTGATGGAAGAAGCACACGCGATCGGCGAACTCACGGGCAAAGCCCATCTGGTGGGTCACCATCAGCATCGTCAGGTTGTGCGCCTCGCCGAGGCGGCGGATGACATTGAGCACTTCGCCGCAGAGCTCCGGATCCAGTGCCGAGGTCACTTCGTCGAACAGCATCACCTTCGGCCGCATCGCCAGTGCGCGGGCAATCGCCACGCGCTGTTGCTGACCGCCGGAGAGTTGCGCCGGGAAGTGCTCCAGCTTGTCCTCCAGACCGACCATGGCCAGCAGCTCCTCTGCCCGCTCGCGGGCCTCGCGCTTGCTCAGCCCGAGCACCTGCACCGGCGCTTCCATGACGTTCTGCAGGGCGTTCATGTGCGGGAACAGGTTGAAGCTCTGGAACACCATGCCGACCTTGCCACGCACACGTCGCAGGTGACGGGCATTGGCCGGGACCAACTGGCCGCTGGCGTCGGGCATGTGCGTCAGCGGCTCGCCGTCGACCTCGATCACGCCCTCGTCAATGCCTTCCAGGGTCATCAGCACCCGCAACAGGGTGGATTTGCCCGAGCCGCTGGGGCCGATGATCGCGACCTTCTCGCCTTCCTCGATCTGCAGGTCGAGCCCGTCGAGCACGGTCAGTTCACCGTAGCGCTTGGTCACGCCGGCGAAGCGCACCAAAGGTTGCGCCTGCTCCGGTTGTTGCGGCGTCGGGTTCAGGGTGTCCGTGGACTGCATCGGCGTATTCATCGGGCCAGCTCCATGCGGTTTTCCAGACGGCGCACGCACCAGGCGAGGCCGAGGCTGAGAATGAGAAAGAACAGGCCGACCATGGTGATCGGCTCCAGATAGCGGAAACTCTCGGAGCCGATGTTCTTGGCCCGCTGCATGATTTCCACCACGGTGATCGCCGACAGCACTGGCGTGTCCTTGAGGATCGAGATCAGGTAGTTGCCCAGCGCCGGCAGCACCGGACGCAACGCCTGCGGCAGGATCACGTCGCGGTAGGCGGTCCAGGGCTTCATGTTCAGCGCGGTGACGGCTTCCCATTGCGAACGGGGCACCGCATCCAGGCCGGCGCGGTACACCTCGGCGGTGTAGCAGGCGTAGTGCAGGGCGATACCGATGATGCCCGCCTGCATCGCGCTGAGGTTGAGGCCGTAGTTGGGGAACACGTAGAACAGGAAGTACACCTGAATCAGCAGCGGTGTGCTGCGGATGAACTCGATCAGCCCGGTGATCGGCCAGGATAGCCAGCGCAGGCGGCTGCGGCGGCCAATGGCGAGGAACAAACCTAGCACCACGGCAATGGCGAAACCGGCCAGGGCGATGCCGATGGTGGTCAGCGAGGCATCCAGCAGGCGCGGCAGGATCTCGCGGGCGAACTGCCAGTCGAAGAAATTCATGACAGGCCTCCGCGCATCCGCCCGCGGGCCAGCCGGCGTTCCAGCTGGCGCATGCCGAAGTTGATCGCCTGGGCCAGGACGAAGTAGATCACCAGCGCCAGGCCGAAGATCTCCATGGTCATCAGCGTCGCCTGATCCAGCTGGCGGGCGCGGAAGGCCAGATCCGACAGGGTGATCAGCGACACCAGCGAAGTGTTCTTCAGCAACTCGATCAGCAGGTTGGTGCCGGGCGGAATTGCCGCGAGCAACGCCTGCGGCAGGATGATTCGACGCATGCGTGTCAGCGGCGTCATGTTCAGCGCCTGACAGGCTTCGTGCTGGCCCTGGTGTACCGAGCGGATAGCGCCGCGCAGTACCTCGGCCCCATAGGCGCCGATGTTCAGGCCCAGGCCGACCACTGCCACGGCGAAGGCACTCATTTCGACATTGAACGGTGGCATCGGCAGCACGAAGTACAGCCAGAACAGCTGCACCAGCAGCGACGAGCCGCGGAAGACCTCGATGTAGGTGATGGCCAGCCAGCGCAATGGCGCCACCGGCGAAAGCCGCGCCAGCGCGGCGATCAGCGCGTAGGCGATGGCCAGCAGTGAGCCGAAGAAGGTCACCTTCACGGTGACCCAGGCACCCTGCAGCAGCAGAGGAAGCAGTTCGATCATGATGGCGCTATCCGGTTTTCCGGAGCGCTGAGCGAGGCTGCGCAAACAGCGGCGCAGCCTTGGTCAGCGTTCACAGGCGGGACAGCGGTCGGCGGCGCCAACCAGCCGCCCCGACGGGCTTCAGGCGCCGCAGAGCTCGGCGGCAGTCTTGTCGGTGATGTTGGAGCGATCGAAGCCGAATGGCTCGATGGTCTTCAGATGCTCCTCGCTGCCCAGCCACTGCTTGAGCTCGGCATTGACCGCGTCACGCAGCGCCTTGTCCTGCGGACGGAAGGCCAGCGCGCCGTAACCGGCACGGGCTGGATCGTCCTTGAAGTCAGCGATGGCCTCGACATCGTCACCGGCCTTGTCCGCCAGCCCCTTCATGGTCAGCTGGGTACCGATGGCGGCATCGGCGCGACCACCGCGCACGGCCTGCAGCTGCGAGGTGGTATCCGGGACCTGCAGAATCTGCGAATCCTTGATGCCGGCCTTGCGCGCATAACCGAGGTTCACCGTGCCGGACATGATGGCGATCTTCACGTCTGGGTTGTTGGCGATGTCTTCGTAGCTGCGCAGGTTCTTCGGGTTGCCTTCGGCCACCAGCAGGGTGTCGAGCAGGCGGTAGTGCGGATCGGTGAACAGCACCTGCTTGCAGCGTTCAGGGGTGATGTACATGCCCGCTGCGATGAGGTCGAAGCGTCCGGCGCGCAGGCCGGGGATCAGCGAGCCCCATTCGGTCAGTACCGGTTTGATGGTGTCGATGTCCATGCGCTCGAACACCTTGCGCACGATCTCTGGCGATTCGCCAGTGACGCTGCCGTCGAGAGCGGTGTAGGCGAAGGGGGTTTCATTGGCGTAGCCGATGCGGACGCTGCTGCTGTCCTTGATGTCTTCCAGGGTATCGGCCTGGGTCAGGCTGGCGAAACCGATGCTGGCCAGGGCGGCGCAGCCGATCAGCAGCCGGCGGGAGCGTGTCGGGATGGTGCTGTTCCTCATGGAGTTTCTCCTGTTCCTTGTAGAGACCCGAGGAATCGGATCGTTATTTGTCTAGGAGGGGCAATTGCTCGAGCTCATTTAGGGACTCTTCTGACGACGAATGGTGCGGTGAAACCGAGCGACGATAGCTTGGCTCAATCGTCAGGCCGCACAGGCGGCAAGCCGGGAGGGTACAAAAGCTGGCCATAAAATGGAAATCGGAGGGCATCGGGATCGAATGGAGCCGATCGGTGGGAATGCCGTCTATTTCAGCTGATCGGGCCGGGAGTCGTAGGTAATTGAAAAAACGAAACGGCCCGCCGAGTGGCGGGCCGTCCATGCAGTCGCAATGATCGCTAGAAGAAGGTCAGGCCGGCCTGGAACAGGCGCTCGACGTCGCGAATGTGCTTCTTGTCGACGAGGAACAGGATGACGTGATCGCCGGACTCGATCCGCGTGTCGTCATGGGCGATCAGCACCTGGTCGTCGCGAATCACCGCGCCGATGGTGGTACCCGGGGGCAGCGCGATCTGCTCGATGGGGCGCCCGATCACCTTGCTCGAACGCGGATCGCCGTGGGCGATCACCTCGATGGCTTCGGCCGCGCCACGGCGCAGCGAGTGGGCGCTGACGATGTCGCCGCGGCGTACGTGGGTCAGCAGGGTACCGATGGTGGCGAGCTGCGGGCTGATGGCGATGTCGATCTCGCCACCCTGAACCAGATCGACGTAGGCCGGGTTGTTGATGATGCACATCACCTTGCGCGCGCCCAGCCGCTTGGCCAGCAGCGACGACATGATGTTGGCCTCGTCGTCGTTGGTCAGCGCGAGGAACACGTCCGCCTCGCTGATGTTCTCCTCGACCAGCAGGTCGCGGTCGGAAGCGCTGCCCTGCAGGATGATCGTGCTGTCCAGCGTGTCCGACAGGTAGCGACAGCGCGCCGGGTTCATCTCGATGATCTTCACCTGGTAACGGCTCTCGATCGCTTCGGCCAGCCGCTCGCCGATGTGGCCGCCACCAGCGATGACGATGCGCTTGTAGTTCTCGTCGAGCCGGCGCATTTCGCTCATCACCGCGCGGATATGGCCGCGGGCGGCGATGAAGAACACCTCGTCATCGGCCTCGATCACCGTGTCGCCACGGGGCAGGATGGCCTGGTTGCGACGGAAGATGGCGGCCACGCGGGTATCGACGTTGGGCATGTGGCGGCGCAGCTGGCGCAGCTCCTGGCCGACCAGCGGACCGCCGTAGTAGGCGCGCACCGCCACCAGCTGTGCCTTGCCTTCGGCGAAGTCGATTACCTGCAGCGAGCCGGGATGTTCGATCAGGCGCTTGATGTAGTTGGTGACCACCTGTTCCGGGCTGATCAGCACGTCGACCGGGATCGCCTCGTTGGCGAACAGACCGGAGCGCACCAGGTAGGCCGCTTCGCGCACGCGGGCGATCTTGGTCGGCGTATGGAACAGGGTGTAGGCGACCTGGCAGGCGACCATGTTGGTCTCGTCGCTGTTGGTCACCGCCACCAGCATGTCGGCGTCGTCAGCCCCAGCCTGGCGCAGCACCGTGGGAAACGAGCCGCGGCCCTGAATGGTGCGGATGTCCAGGCGATCACCGAGATCGCGCAGGCGGTCGCCGTCGGTGTCGACCACGGTGATGTCGTTGGCTTCGCTGGCGAGGTGTTCGGCGAGGGTACCGCCGACCTGGCCGGCGCCGAGAATGATGATCTTCACGCGATCACTCCTGAAAGGCGGATGTTTGCCGCCGCTTCCATGTTGGGCCCGCGCGCACTGCGCCGGGGTTTCGACTCACCCACTGACACCACGTGGCTGCGCCGCGATCTTGATCAGCTTGGCATAGTAGAAGCCGTCGTGGCCGCTCTCCTGCGGCAGCAGCTGGCGACCATGCGGCTGCTGCAGGCCGAAGCCGCCCGGGAGGTCCAATTCGCGCGCGCCGGGCGTGCGTTCGAGGAAGGCGCCGATCACCTCGCGGTTCTCGGTCGGCAGCACCGAGCAGGTGGCATAGAGCAGGATGCCGCCGACGTCCAGGGTCGGCCACAGCGCATCGAGCATCTCGCCCTGCAGCGCGGCAAGGGGGGCGATGTCATCGGCCTGGCGCGTCAGCTTGATGTCCGGATGGCGGCGGATCACGCCGGTGGCCGAACAGGGTGCGTCGAGCAGGATGCGCTGGAACGGCTTGCCGTCCCACCAGCGCTCGGTGGCGCGGGCGTCGTCGGCGACCAGTTCGGCCTGTAAATGCAGACGCTCAAGGTTTTCCCGAACGCGCACCAGACGCTTGGGTTCCAGATCCAGCGCAATCAGCCCGGCCAATTGCGGCTCGCGTTCGAGCAGGTGACAGGTCTTGCCACCCGGTGCGCAACAGGCGTCCAGCACGCGTTGGCCCGGCGCCAGGTCGAGCAGCGAGGCGGCCAGCTGTGCGGCCTCGTCCTGCACGCTGACCCGCCCTTCGGCAAAGCCCGGCAGCTGATGCACGTCGCACGGCGCAACCAGGCGAATGCCGTCCTCACTGAACTCGCACGGATGGGCGTCGATTCCAGCGGCCTGCAACTCAGCCAGATAGGCGTCGCGGCTGACCTGACGGCGATTGACCCGCAACATCATCGGCGGATGGGCATTATTGGCCGCGCAGATGGCTTCCCAATGTTCGGGCCAATGCGCCTTGAGCGCCTTCTGCAGCCAGCGCGGATGGGCAACGCGAATCACCGGGTCGTGTTCCAGCTCCGCTAGCATCGCTTCGCCCTCACGCTGGGCGCGGCGCAGCACGGCGTTGAGCAGGCCCTTGGCCCAGGGCTTCTTCAGCTTGTCGACACAGCCGACGGTTTCGCCGATGGCGGCATGGGCCGGGATGCGGGTATGGAACAGCTGATACAGACCGACCAGCAGAAGGGCTTCGACATCGCGATCGGCAGCCTTGAATGGCTTCTGCAGCAGCTTGTCGGCCAAACCTGCCAGGCGCGGATGCCAGCGCGCGGTGCCGAAGGCCAGGTCCTGGGTCAGGCCGCGGTCGCGCGCGTCCACCTTGCCGAGTACCTCGGGCAGGCTGCTGCCCAGCGAGGCCTTGCCCGAGAGCACGACACTCAGCGCACGGGCTGCGGCCAGGCGCGGGTTCATTGACCGAGCACCAGGCCAGGGGCGAACTGCTCGCGGCGGCTGTTGTACAGGTCGCCGAAGCCAAGCGACTTGCCGCCGGGCAGTTGCAGACGAGTCAGCGACAATGCGCCTTCACCGCAGGCAACGGTCAGCCCTTCCTTGCTCGCTTCGAGAACGCGTCCGGGCTCGCCCTGGCCTTCGCCGAGGCGTGCCGCGTGAATCTTCAGCGTTTCGCCATTCAGCGTGCTGTGGCAGATCGGCCAGGGGTTGAAGGCACGGATCAGACGCTCCAGCTCGAGCGCTGGGCGAGTCCAGTCGATGCGCGCCTCGTCCTTGCTCAGCTTGTGTGCATAGGTGGCGAGGCTATCGTCCTGCACTTCCCCTGTCAGCGCGCCGTCGGCCAGGGCGTCGATCGCCTGCACCACCGCCTGCGCGCCGAGAATGGCGAGACGGTCGTGCAGCGTGCCGCCGGTGTCGTCGTCAGTGATCGGCGTGCTGACCTTGAGCAGCATCGGACCGGTGTCCAGGCCCGCTTCCATCTGCATCACGGTGACGCCGGATTCGCTGTCACCGGCTTCGATCGCTCGCTGGATCGGCGCGGCACCACGCCAGCGCGGCAACAGCGAGGCATGGCTGTTGATGCAGCCCAGGCGCGGCAGGTCGAGCACCGCCTGCGGCAGGATCAGGCCGTAGGCGACCACCACCATCAGGTCCGCCTGCAGGTCCGCCAATTCCGTCTGCGCCGCCGGGTCACGCAGCGTCTGCGGCTGGAATACCGGAATGTCGTGCTGCACGGCGAGCTGCTTGACCGGGCTGGGCATCAGCTTCTGGCCGCGGCCTGCGGGGCGATCCGGCTGGGTGTAGACGGCAACGATCGATTTGCCCGCGTCGAGCAGGGCTTGCAGATGCTGAGCGGCGAATTCCGGGGTGCCGGCGAAAACGATGCGCAAGGGCTGGGTCATGAGGGCTCGCTAACAAAAAAGGCTTGCGTAGCAAGCCTTCGGGATTCGGGAATGATCAAGCCTGCTGGCGATGGATCTTTTCCAGCTTCTTTTTGATCCGGTCGCGCTTGAGGCTGGAGAGATAGTCGACAAACAGTTTGCCGTTGAGGTGATCGCATTCGTGCTGGATGCACACCGCGAGCAGGCCTTCGGCGACCATCTCGTAGGGTTTGCCGTCACGATCCAGCGCCTTGATCCGCACTTTCTGCGGACGGTCGACGTTCTCGTAGAAGCCCGGTACCGACAGGCAGCCTTCCTGGTACTGGTCCATCTCGTCGGTCAGCGATTCGAATTCGGGATTGATGAAGACTCGCGGCTCGGACCGGTCTTCGGACAGGTCCATCACCACCACGCGCTTGTGCACATTGACCTGCGTCGCGGCCAGGCCGATGCCCGGAGCCTCGTACATGGTCTCGAACATGTCGTCGATCAGCTGACGGATCTCGTCATCGACCACATCCACCGGTTTGGCGATGGTGCGCAGCCGCGGATCGGGAAATTCAAGGATGTTCAGAATGGCCATATGCGTTTGTGATGCACTTATGGAATAAAGTCAAAAGCCGCTGCTAAGATGCCGAGCAGCATGGAAAACGGCTTAATGCCGCGATCCAAAAGGGTTCCGCGGCGCTAGGGCGCTTTACGTGAAGGCACATAATAAAGGGATTCACCACATGAGGAAATCACTACTCGCCCTGCTGCTGGTGGCCGTCGGCGGGCTCGCCCAGGCCGCGGTGCAGCTCAAGGACAACCATCCGGAGCGTTATACGGTGGTGAAGGGCGACACACTCTGGGACATTTCCGGCCGCTTCCTCCGCGAGCCGTGGAAATGGCCGGAGCTGTGGCATGCCAACCCGCAGATTGCCAACCCTCATCTGATCTATCCCGGTGATACCCTGAGCCTGGTCTACGTCGACGGCCAGCCGCGCCTGGTGCTCGACCGCGGTGCCTCGCGCGGCACCATCAAACTGTCGCCGACCGTTCGCACCACGCCGATGGCCGAAGCCATCCCGACCATTCCGCTGGAAGCGATCAACAGCTTCCTGCTGAGCAACCGCATCGTCGACACCGCCGAGCAGTTTCAGGGTGCGCCCTACATCGTCGCCGGCAACGCCGAGCGGGTGGTCAGCGGCGCGGGCGACCGCATCTACGGCCGCGGCAGCTTCGAAGAAGACATGCCGGCGTACGGCATCTTCCGCCAGGGCAAGACCTACGTCGATCCGGAAACCGGCGAATTTCTCGGTATCAACGCCGATGACATCGGCACCGTGGACATCATCGAAGTCGAAGGCGATATCGCCACCATGCACCTGACCCGTACCACCCAGGAAGCCCGCATCGGCGATCGTCTGTTCCCCAGCGAGGAGCGTGCGGTCAACTCGACGTTCATGCCCAGCTCGCCTGAGACGGAGGTGGACGGTGTGATTCTCGATGTACCGCGCGGCGTTACCCAGATCGGCCAGTTTGACGTGGTCACCCTGAACAAGGGCGCTCGCGACGGTCTGAAGGACGGCAACGTGCTGGCAGTCTACAAGACCGGCGAAACCGTACGTGACCGCGTGACGGGTGAGAACGTGAAGATTCCGGACGAGCGTTCCGGCCTGCTGATGGTGTTCCGCACCTACGACAAGCTCAGCTACGGCCTGATACTGCAGGCCACCCGCTCACTGGCGGTGAGCGACAAGGTCCGTAACCCCTGAAACAAGAGAGCCCCGCGAATGCGGGGCTTTTTCATGCTGCGACAGCACCGCACGGATGCGGTGCAAAGAGACAAGGAGTGTTCGCCATGCCTGCCATTTCCCCTGCCGAGCTGGAAGCCCGGCTGCGTCTGCATCTATTGCCCGAACTCGGCCCACGCCGCCTGCGCAAGTTGCTGAGCGCCTTTCCCGATGCCGCGTCGGCGTTGAGCGCGCCGGCCAGTGCCTGGCGGTCGCTGGGATTGCCGGCCAGTTGTGCCGAGCCACGACGCAGCGCCGACATCCGCGAGCGTGCCAGTGCCGCCCTCGGCTGGCTGGAACAGCCGGACCGGCATCTGCTCTGCTGGGACGACCCGAACTACCCCGCCTTGCTGGCTGAACTGCCGGATGCGCCACCGCTACTATTCATTTCCGGCGATCCCGGCTTGCTCGAGCGACCGCAGCTGGCGATGGTCGGCAGCCGCCGCGCATCGCGCAATGGTCTGGACAATGCCCGAGCGTTCTCCCGCAGCCTGGCTGGTGCCGGCTTCGTCATCACCAGCGGGCTGGCATTGGGCATTGATGGTGCGGCGCATCAGGGCGCGCTGGACGCCGGCGGCAAGACCGTCGCGGTGCTCGGTACCGGTCTCGAACGGCTGTATCCGCAGCGTCACGTCGGCCTCGCCCAGCAGATCGTCGACGGAGGCGGTGCGCTGGTGTCCGAGCTGCCACTGGCCTGCCCACCGCAAGCGAGCAACTTTCCGCGGCGCAATCGCATCATGATCGGGTAAACGGTTCTCCGTGTGAATGGATCAAGGTCTCCAAACGGGCAGAGGCTCCGCATCTGACTGATTGGGGGCCGAACAAGGGATGGGGGATGGATTGAACTTCTCTCGCGTGTGCACACGTATAGTTATATAGATATAGATCTTTTATATATAACTAAATTGCAGCCTTTCCTTTCGCTTCTCCTTCCAGTCGAAGCTCAGGAAAAGCTGCGCTTTCCTAGCACTCTAATAAAAAACGAAGGTTAATCGCCTTTATTGAGTCTCGGAAGACAGCCTTGCCAAGAGCTATTAGCTCAGGGTTTAAGTCAACGATACTATTGCTTAAACTTTGAACACTTAATGCCTGTATCTGCGGCATCCCGGCTCCCTGTTCAACACTGTTTCCAGTGGCTTGCGGGCTGGCAACCAATTAATTGCCGGGTTCCCCTTTGTATTGCCTCGACTTCCTATAGCCCAAAAATCTCCGAATATGGCTGGGTCGGCCTATTCCAAAACTACGGAAGGGCTAATACTGTTTTTCTTATGATTATGGATTTTTACAGCGGAGGACTTGAAATTAGATTTATAAATGTTATAACTTTAATTACAAGTTGATTCCTGCTGCCACAGTATCAACCCGAAGCTCAAACGGTAATGCGTTTGGGCTTCATCTTTTTATAACCTACCATTTATTAATCATTAGTCAATTGTGAAATAAATTATTAATAGCTATTGACTTTAATAAATGGCGGGTTAATTTGTAATTGTGCGTTATGCTTTGTAATTCCAAGGCCCGTGAATAACGCCGTTTCTTGGAGAGAGTACCAGCTTATGCTGGTATTTTTTCGTCCCGACTCTTCCAATTTGCTTTTTAAGTTATATATTAAGTTATAAGATAACTTGAAAGGGAATTACAATGATAACAAATAAGATGGAGAAGAACCAAGGACTAACATTAATAGAATCGCTTGTTGTAGTGGGCATTCTGCTTGGAATTGTAGCTATCGCACTTACATTATACGGCACGGTTAGAGATAGGTTGAACGTAAAAAACGAATCGGAAAATATCTCCTTCATTTTCTCCCAAACCGTAGACCTTTTTAGCGACGAAGAGACTTCAGATATAGGCAATGAACTTGCAGTACAAGCCGGGATTATTCCAAAAAAGATGAAGATTTCAAATGGCGAAGATGTATTCAATAGCTGGGGCGGTCGAGTAGATATAAAGCCAAATGGAAGCAATGGATTTCTTTTGACTTACAAGAAGGTTCCGAGCGGAAGCGTCTGCGTAGATATGATTAGAAATCAAAGGAAAGTAGGATGGGATGCTTACAAGACTGATAAAGGCGGAAGCGATTACAGCAAGCTAAAAAATAGCGACCTAGTAACTGACTGTAATGGAAATGATGATTATATTGACGTCGAGTTTGTTTATGGCGAATCTAGTTCAATCTAAAAAAGCCCGCTTAATTGCGGGCTTCTTCTTTTATGTTTCTAGTCTTCGATGTATAGGTTCTTGGTTATCCCAAAGGCTATAACAGGACAACCACCAGCTCCACCACCGTGAATTCGTGGAATAAGCCGTTGCCAATGTGTAGTTGAAGACCCATAAGACGCCCCTTTTCCGAGGTCGTTAAAAATCTGTTGAAGCTCAGTTGACCGAGTGATAATCACGCCAACGCTGATAGCGTCCCGTTCAAACAACAAGCGAAAGTTGTTCAAGTCGCGGTCATAGAATGGATCTTTGTTGTTCCATTCAATTTCAATCGCGATGCGATTTTTGTAGCAATCTACTTTATGGGTCGGAGTGTGGCGGGTTTCTTCATCGACAATAATGCTTGTCTTGAACTGCTTTTCTTCCCATCCTCGGGCATATAGATAAGCATCGAGCGAATCCGCTATGGTTGATTTACGGCCACCGGGGGCGACAATTCCAGTTTTATACAAGCGGAAGTTTGAAAGAACATCAACCAAGTCGTTCCATTCGTTAGGGAAGTCATTTTGGAGAATTGCCGTAGCGTGGTTGGTTTCCAAACACTGGTAATTGTCCTTGATAAACTGCGGCAATGCGTCGATAGCCATTGGATCGTTTGTCCTGATTTCTTAACACTTTAGGTTATAAAAACGATCAGCTTTCTATAGCATCTTTTGATCCGTAGGGCTAGCCTCTAGGGTAGAATGTGGCCCTAGCAGACCAGAGCCATCCGTGTTCTGGTTATTTTTTAAGCGGATTGAGTGGGTTTTGACCAATGAACGACCTTAGCCTTGACTTGAACAGTCATAGCAGTGGCCTAGCTGGCAGCACCTATGTCACTCCCTCGATCCCTCGGGCTTATCCCCAAGTCATCAAATATATGGGGTCTAAGGCCGCGATCCTCGATTTCATCTGGCAGGGGTTTAACAAGGTTCACAAGCCGGATCGGCCTATCGTTGATCTGTTTGCTGGTGCCTGTGCTATCTCTGGCGGCTTTGGCCACGTTGACCGGGTGATCTCCAACGACATACAGAGCTATTCCGCAACGATTGCATCCGTTTACCTGTTCAGGGCTGAGAAGCTAGGCGGTTTCGATGTGATCGAGCTGGCTAGGCCAATCGTTCGCCAAAAAATGGCGGAGCTACCTACCGGCGTGGCTTATCCAAAAGAATGCACCTTGGCGGAGTTCAACCATATTGAGCGGCTTAACCGTTCGCTGATTGATCAGGTTTTTACCTCCAAATATCACCTATTCACCAAGTTTTATTCGGGAACGTGGTGGAGTGCTGAGCAATGCGTCTGGTTTGATTCGATCCGGCAGGTGCTGGATCGCCTGTTGAAGCGTGGCGACATTGATATGCCAGATTTCAACCTGGGCTTGACCTGCTTGATGCACGCTATGGCCTACACAAGCCAAGGAACGGGGCACTATGCCCAATATCGGGACGCTAAGGATGCGTCTTCGATGAAAGACATTGGAAAGTATCGCCAAGCCTCTGTCGTGCAGTATTTCAACCGAAAAATGGCTCAGTTGCTGCAATGGAATAGGTTCAACGTCTTTGACCGTGGCAGCGAGCTACGGGCACAGGACTACAGGGACTGTCTCGCCTCGATCCCTCCGTCTGTTGTCTATGCTGATCCGCCTTACGCCTTCGTCCATTACAGCCGTTTTTACCACGCGATTGAAACGATGGTTAAATATGACTATCCAGAACTACAGATTAAGGCTGGAAAGCTGGTAAAGGGCCGCTATAGAGAAGATAGGCACCAATCGCCGTTCTGCATCAGGACACAGGTTAAGGGAGCTTTTACTGCCCTTTTCGATGGTGTGAAAGATTCCGGCAGCGATCTGCTGTTGAGCTATTCAAATACCGGAATGATTGAGATTGAAGACTTGATTGCCCTGGCTCATCAGGAGCTTGGCCAGTCCTACAAGGTTTGGGTAGAGAATACAGACCACGACCATATGACTATGGGTAGGAAGAAGGATAGGACAAGAGCTGTTGAAGAGTCCTTGATACTCGCAAAGAAGGGATAAAGAAAAGCCCCGTAAATGGGGCTTTTTTATTGGTACGGGTCATAAGGGTCTTTGTATGGGCTGGGCGGTTTTAGCTTTAGCATCCTTCTCTTCCTAGCCTCTGCGGCGTGTTTGACTTCTTCCTTATCGAACTCTACAACCTGCTGATTGTTGAAGGTGTCAGTAGCCCACAATTTAACTTTTTCTTTTACGCCTAGACCGGCTTTATTGTGATCAAGCCCCTTTTCCTTCATATGCTCTTGCACATTGAATAGGTAGTCTTTCCGCTTCTCTGGCCCTAGCCTGCTTGCCGTTTCGTAGGTGTTTTCTCTTAGTCGCTTATAGTATTGATCTGGGTCTTCGTCTAAGGTTTTAGCCTCTAGAATCTTGTCCACCAAAATATCAAAACGCTTGATAAGTGGTTCTAATTTCTCTTCAAATACCCTTATGGCGTTCTCTAGTTCCGCTTTCCTTTCTGCATTTCCTTGTATCTCCTTTTTTAGATTATTCAGTTCCTTTGCCATTCTTTTCTTGGTTTCTTTGAAGTTCGCTTCAAGCTTTTGAGTCTTGTTCTCTTTCTTGATTATCTCTTCGGCCAGTTCCTGCCCTTGGTTGTCTAGCAGAGCGTTTTTCTTCTGCTGCTCTGTTGCTTTGATCTCCAATGTTTGAATGGTATTGGTGTAGGTGCTTGCCTTGGTTTGAAGGTCGTTTACTGTGGTGCTTAGGGCAACGGCTGACGCCTTATGTGCGGCTAGTTCTGCCTTAGTTTCTAATACTTGTTTTTGAAGGTCTTCTATTCTTTTCGTATAGAAGTTATGGCTACGCTCGCTCTTAGGCTTTTTGGCTTCTTGCTCAATGAATTTTAAGTGCTTCTTATTCTTCCTGTTTTTTTCTAGGAACTTGGCCTGTAGGCTATATTGACTAGCCAAGTCGTTAAAATGGTCATAGAAAGCCGCTTGCATTACCATTGATTTCCACGATTCTCGTTCGGTGATGAATCTATGGTTCTGCTTCTCTTCGCTACGGTTTGGAAGTTTGAAGTCTTCTAATTTTGGCGGTTCGGATATGTTTAGACTTGATTTATTTGCGGCATAGTATTTGATTGCAAAGTCAAATTCTTGAGCCGAAAAATCATATTTTCCGGTTTTCTCGTTCTGAAGATCTAGGAATGCGTGGACGTGGTTAGTTGTTTCGTCCAGGTGGCTGAATGAAAAAACCATCTTATTGTTTGGAAAATTCTTCTCATAGAACTGGAGAAGCGACCTTTGCAGAAGGTCGGTGTATTCCTTCGTTATCTCCAGACCGTTCGGCTCTGGGATAACAAGGATCATTTCCTTAACCCTGTTAACCGTCCTTGATATGGCTCGATCTGGGGCGTTTTGCTCGACTTCTTTTTTCTTGTTGGTGTAGTTCTCTAGCAGGTCAATCCTTTGGGCTATACGGCTGACTTTATGGGTATTGAGTAAGGTGGCATATTCCTCAACGGATAGCGGCTTATCTCCCTCCATAACGTCTACAACGTATTCTTTTACCTCTATCGCATCCGTTGCGTTGATAAACTTGTTTAGCTTGGATTTGAGCTTTCTTAGCTTCTCCTTTTCTTCTGCTATTTCATCAGACGCCTCGGTCTCTTTGACCTTGGCTTGAATCTTTTCAGTGAATTCGGCCAGCAATTTTTCGGCTAGTTCTTTCGTTAGCTCTTGCTCCACTCCGTCCACAATAGCGATATTGTGGTGGGGTGGATTGGGGTTAAATTCGAACTCGTCATATTCGTTCTGTTTCAGCCTAAGCGAGTGCCTTAGCGAGCTTTCTAACCCTTTCAGGTTGGAGTAATTTCGGTCTCTTTTTGTTAGTGTAATTTCCTGCAAGTTCGTGGCATTCATTTAGTCCTCAATGGTGGTTATTCTTTTGCTTTGCTTTTTGCTTCTGTCCTGCCGACTAGGCACCTGCATTAACCGTCACATCTTTTTCGAAGAAAAAGTGGGACTGTTAATATAGCAGGTATGTCTATTAGTCCCAATTTTAAAAACTGTACTATATACTTACATTTAACCATAATAAATGGAGATATCAAGTACGATAATACTGCTGGGTTAGTGCTTGGCTTGTGTGATGCGTAGGTGTGTGCTCGCGTGTGCGTATAAGCCACCAAATAAAAAAGAACTCGCATATACTGAGATCTATATATATTGATGGCAATACACGCGAGCGAGCGTGTGTATGCACGCGAAGGAAGGGCTTTAAAAGCTCCGCTGGAATGATAAGAGCAAAAAGCTAACGTGTAACGCCCCAAAAAAATAAAATTTTGGAGTGTTGGAGAGCTTCAAACCGTTAGATCAAACATCTCTTGAAGATCGGTAAGATTCCACTCCTTCAAAATTTGTTTTTTTGGAAGGAAAGCACTGGTATGGATCAACTCTTCTTCGGCATCGCTGCTGCGTCTGGTAATTCTCAATTGGCTGAGCGTTGATTGCTTATCGTGTTCGGCATAGAAAACAATGTCATTTTCTTTGAAGAAGGAATTGATCTTGGCTCTGCCTTCTTCCGTCATAAAAAGATTGATAATGGTCTGATAATCATCAATCTCTATGCCTGTTGGGCTAGAAGCCTCTAGGGCTTCGATTTCCGCCGTAAGCTCTTCAATTCGGGCTTCTGTTTCGGCTAGCTGCTGCATCACTGGAAGCGGAATCCTTCCGCCAAAGTCTCTAATGCTGATCGATAGATTATCGTAGGTGGTTCTATATTGGCCCAATTTGGCCGACTTTTCGTTGATTAGTGTATTTGTATCAACGGACGGTTTTCGAGCCAATAAACTATTAAATTGAGCGTTTAAAAGGTTGTTCTTCCCTGCTTCGCCTTCGTCGATTTCTAAGAGCCGCCAAACGTCTGTGGTTTTTTTGAGTTTTTCGAGGCTTTTAAGTAGAAGGCCAAAAACATACTCAAAGCGTATGTTGTCGGTTCCGCATTGTCTTGGGTTTACTCGCTTGGTGTCGCATTTAAAATGGGGATAGATTTTACCCTTGTAGCGGCTTCCCCTATGGTCGTAGTAGAGCTTTCCGCCACAACTCAAGCAATGAATCTGGTTTTTGAAGATGTTAAAATCTTGCTCGGTTCGCCGTCCGTTGTAATTCTTGATCTTCCGCTCTTTCATCTTGTCCATAGTCTGATAAAAGAGGGATGGGGATATCAAGTTAGGGTAATAATTCTCGATGAATCCGGTTGGAATCTTATTAGCCTTTCCATTCTCGTAGCTCATTCGGTGAGTGGCTAGGCATCCAATTACGCTTTTACTGGCGATAATTTTGTTTAAGGTGCCGTTATTCCAAACTTTTTTGGAAGTTTGGTTGATTTTCTTGATTGCCGTATTGATTCCATAGGTTAGGAGAAATTCAAAAAGCGTTTGGATCTCTTTCTGTTCCTCTTCGTCTATGGTGAATTGGCCGTTTACAACGCGAAGCCCGTAGGGGATAGAATTTCCCTTTTTAATGATTATCTCGCCGCTTTGGGCTTTCTCTCGCCGCTTGTTCCACGATGACAAGAGGCGTTTCGATTTTATTTCGCTCTCTTCGTTCGCCCGCTTTGCGATTAGGCTAATCATCAAGAGGTTTTCAAAGTCTCTCGCTGGATCGTTATAGGAATAGGTTTTTTGGTCGGTCGTGGTGTAGATGTTGATCCCTTTCTTCAAGATGCCTTGAAGCAATTCCACGCCGTCTAGCACCCTCTGGCGGGTGATCCGGTCGATTGACTCAACCACCAAAAAATCACCCTTGCGGATGCTCCCCTGCTCGATACGATCAAGAATCTCTTTAAATTTTCCGGTCTTGGCGTTATCGCCTCGAAAGGCGGATTTGCCTCGGTCGTAGACGATTTCGGCAATGGCTATGCCTGTGGTGTACTCGAAGAGTTCTAGGGCTGTGTATTGGCGATTCTCGCTGTCTCCGGTCTGCTGAACGGCTCTGGAGTAGCGGATATAGGCGTAGGCGGCTGGCATCTCGGGTGGCTCTGAGTTTTCCTCGGAGAAATATACCACCGGATTATCAGCGGCCTGTCGCTGGGCGTGCTGGTGGTCGAGGCAAGCCCGTCGAGCGGTTCGCTGATCACCGCGCGACTCGCTGCCGAGCAGGGCCGCGAGGTCTACGCGATCCCCGGTTCGATCCATCATCCCGGCGCCCGAGGCTGCCATCAGCTGATTCGTCAGGGCGCAGCGCTGGTGGAGTCGGTCGAGGATGTGCTCGAAGCCCTGCGTGGCTGGCAGCGCGTCGACTTGCCCGACGGCGAAGGCCCGGCGCCGACGCAGCCGGACAATCCGCTGCTACGCGAACTGCTGGCCGCGCCGCGCAGCAGTGAGGCACTGGCCATGGCGCTCGATCAGCCGCTGGGGCAGGTGCTGGCGCAGCTGACCGAACTGGAAGTCGACGGGCTGGTGGCCTGCGACAACGGCTTCTGGACGGTGATCTCGCGCTAGGCGGAGCTGAGTCGCACAGCAGATCTGTCGTGCGCCTGCCGATCCACGCCCTGTTGTTTGCGCGCTCGAAATGCGGAGGGTCTGTTGCAGGCTGTTGCGAATCGGCCGCCCAGCCCCCTGCTCGACGGCAGATGCCTTGGGTAAACTGCCGGCTTTTCAGTCAGGCAGAGGTCGGCATGATCGGCGATTGGCGTGTGCAGCAAGTGGCGCGGGTGGTTCGCGCCGGCGGAGTGATCGCCTACCCGACCGAAGCGGTCTGGGGCGTGGGTTGCGACCCATGGGACGAAGAGGCGGTGCTGCGTCTGCTGGCGCTCAAGGAGCGGCCGGTGGAGAAGGGCCTGATCCTGATCGCCGACAGCATCGAGCAGTTCGACTTCCTGCTGGACGATGTGCCCGAGCGCTGGCTCGACCGCCTGGCTGCTACCTGGCCGGGGCCGAATACCTGGTTGGTGCCGCATCGCGGTCGCTTGCCGGAGTGGATCACCGGGCGGCACGACAGCGTCGCGCTGCGGGTGACCGGTCATCCACTGGTCACGCGGCTGTGTGCGTTGACCGGCCCGCTGGTCTCGACGTCCGCCAACCCTGCCGGCCGTCCAGCAGCGCGCTCGAGGCTGCGGGTCGAGCAGTATTTCCCGCGTCAGCTCGACGCCGTGTTCACCGGCCCGCTGGGTGGGCGACGTAACCCAAGCGTTATTCGCGATCTGCGCACGGGCGAAGTGATTCGTCCGGCCTGAGTCGGCGGTGAAAACCCGCTGTGCGGCTGTCCCTATAAAGGCAGCCGCCGCGGCGTCAGGGCAGCAGAATAGTCGATCCGGTGGTTTCCCCTGCCGCCAGTTTGCGCTGGGCTTCGGCGGCTTCGCTGAGCGGGTAGCGCTGGCCGATCTCGACCTGAATCCTGCCGCTGCCGATCATCTCGAACAGTTCATCGGCCATGGCCTGCAGACGTTCCGGCGTGTCAGCGTAGCCGGCCAGAGTTGGCCGAGTGACGAACAGAGAGCCCTTCTGCGCCAGCACACCCAGGTTCACCCCGGTGACGGCCCCGGAGGCGTTGCCGAAACTGACCAGCAGGCCGCGCGGGGCGACGCAGTCCAGCGAGATTTCCCAGCTGCTTTTGCCCACCGAGTCGTAGACCACCGGGCACTTCCTGCCTTCGGTCAGCTCCAGCACGCGCTGCACCACGTCCTCGCGAGTACGATCGATGGTGGCCCAGGCGCCCAGGGCCTTGGCTCGCTCGGCCTTTTCCGCCGAGCCCACCACCCCGATCAACTGCGCGCCGAGTGCGCGCGCCCACTGACAGGCGATCAATCCGACACCGCCGGCGGCGGCATGGAACAGCACCGTCTCGCCGGCCTGCAGCGAGTGGGTCTGGCGCAGCAGGTACTGGCAGGTGAGGCCCTTGAGCATCACCGCGGCAGCCTGCTCGAAGCTGATGGAGTCCGGCAGTTTGACCAGATGCCGTGCCGGCAGCGTGTGATAGTCGGCGTAGGCGCCGAGCGGGCCGGTGGCATAGGCGACCCGGTCGCCCGGCTTCAGGTGCTGCACACCCTCACCCACCGCATCGACCACACCGGCACCCTCGGTGCCCAGCCCGGATGGGAGGCTCGGCGGCTGATACAGACCGCCGCGGAAATAGGTGTCGATGAAGTTCAGGCCGATGGCATGGTTGCGCACCCGCACTTCGCCTGCAGCCGGCGCGCTGAGCGGCATATCGACCTGTTCCAGGACTTCGGGACCGCCGTGCTGGCTGAATTGGATGCGCTGGGACATGTCTGGCTCCTGGTCATTGAAAGAGCGTCTATCCAACCCGCCGGGGCTGCGTTCGTCAATCGGCTGAATGCTATGCTTGCCGGCCGACCCCGTTTCAAGCACCGCCCAGCCACGCCTCAAGGGCTGCGTGCGGTCATTCGCAAGGTGATTTCGTGAACCACAGGACCGAAGCCGTCAAAGCCTATCTGCTCGATCTGCAGGACCGCATCTGCGCTGCGCTGGAGGCCGAAGACGGCGGCGCGCGCTTCGTCGAGGACGCCTGGACGCGGCCCGGTGGCGGCGGTGGCCGGACGCGGGTGATCGAGAACGGCGCACTGATCGAAAAGGGCGGGGTGAACTTCTCCCACGTGCATGGCGACAGCCTGCCGCCGTCGGCCAGCGCTCATCGCCCGGAGCTGGCCGGGCGCGGCTTCGAGGCGCTTGGTGTGTCGCTGGTGATCCACCCGCACAATCCGTATGTGCCCACGTCCCATGCCAACGTGCGCTTCTTCATCGCCGAGAAGGAAGGCGAGGAACCGGTCTGGTGGTTTGGCGGCGGCTTCGACCTGACGCCCTACTACGGCGCCGAAGAAGACTGCGTGCACTGGCACCGGGTCGCGCGGGACGCCTGCGCGCCGTTCGGTGCGGATGTCTACCCGCGCTACAAGGAATGGTGCGATCGCTATTTCCACATCAAGCACCGCCACGAGCCGCGCGGCGTCGGCGGGCTGTTCTTCGACGACCTGAACCAGTGGGATTTCGACACCAGTTTCGCCTTCATGCGTGCGGTCGGCGATGCCTACCTCGACGCCTATCTGCCCATCGTTCAGCGGCGCAAGGCCACGCCGTTCGGCGAGCGCGAGCGGCAGTTCCAGCTGCTGCGCCGCGGCCGCTACGTCGAATACAACCTGGTCTATGACCGCGGCACGCTGTTCGGCCTGCAATCGGGCGGGCGTACCGAATCCATCCTGATGTCGCTGCCGCCGCAAGTGGCCTGGGGTTATGACAAGCATCCCGAGCCAGGCACACCGGAAGCGCGCCTGACCGAATACTTCCTGCAGGACCGCGACTGGCTCGCCGAGCAGCCCTGACCTTCGACTGCTATCTGCACCCCACACCGCAAGGATTCACCCATGGATCGCTACGGCGTCTTCGGCAACCCCATCGGCCACAGCAAGTCACCGCAGATTCACGCCCTGTTCGCCGCGCAGACCGGCCATGCGCTTTGCTACGAGGCACTGCTGGCGCCGCTGGACGACTTTCCGGGGTTCGCCCGGGCATTTTTCCGGGACGGCCAGGGCGCCAACGTCACCGTGCCGTTCAAGGAACAGGCCTATGGGATGGCCGATCAACTCACCGAGCGCGCTCGCCGTGCCGGCGCGGTGAATACCCTGAAGAAGCTCGAAGACGGCCGCCTGCTCGGTGACAACACCGACGGTGCCGGGCTGGTGAGCGATCTGCTGAACGCCGGTGTAGCGCTGGCGGGCCAGCGCATTTTGCTGCTCGGAGCTGGCGGGGCCGTGCGTGGCGTACTCGAGCCGTTGCTGGCGCAAAAGCCGGCGGCGCTGATCATCGCCAACCGCACGCCGAGCAAGGCCGAACAGCTGGTGCAGGAATTTGCCGAACTGGGGCCGCTGTCCGCCAGCACGTTCGCCGATCTTGCCGAACCGCTTGACCTGATCATCAATGGCACCTCGGCCAGCCTCGGCGGCGAACTGCCACCGCTGGCCGACAGCCTGATCCGGCCAGGTCAGAGCTTCTGCTACGACATGATGTACGCCGCCAGGCCCACGGCGTTCTGCCAGTGGGCGGCAGCGCTGGGTGCGGACACCCGGGACGGGCTCGGCATGCTGGTGGAGCAGGCGGCGGAGGCGTTCGAACTGTGGCGCGGCGTACGCCCGGACACGGCGCCGGTGCTCGCCGAACTGCGTCGGCAGCTTAGCTAGCCGCTGAAGTGAATGCGCTGATGAATGTGCTGGGGGGTTTCCAGTTCATCGACGATGCCGGCGGCGATGCGCTGCAGATCCCTATAGGGATTGGCGTCACCCTTGCCAGCCGCTTCGGCCAGCGCCTCGATGGTCAGCTGGTTACCGGCTGACGGCGCGTCTACCAGCGTCCAGCGCAGCGGATGGCTGACCAGTCGTTGCAGTGCAGCCTCGACCTCTGGTTGCAGCTCGATCGCCGGAAAATCGGCAATCAGCAGCAGGCGCTCGACCTTGGCGCGCTCCAGGCCGAGCAACAGCGCCTCGACCGCCTGGTAGAAATCACGCTGGGGCGACTCCCCGGTAACCGTATCGGCACCCGGCAGACGCGGCGTCTGAAACAGACAGACCACCGCATCCATCCCGGCCACGCTCTCGCTGACGCTCACTGCATCGAACGGATCGCCCGGCTTGGTCCGCAGACCTGGCCGGGCGGCTATCGAATTGAGGTCGTCGAGCAATGCCACGGCCTCATGCTGGCGGCTGAGCAGCTCCACCAGCAGCGCGCTGCCAAGGTCGTCGTGAGCGCCGTAAAGGGCGAACTTCAACCGCGGCGTTTCGGCATTGAGCATGACGGCTGCCGATCAGCGACGGGTGATCAGATAGCCGATCACGGCAAAGGCGCCCGCGGCCAGAGCCAAGGTTCCCAGCGGATGCTCCTTGGCGCATTCGCGCGCAGCACGGCTGGCTTCGCGGGTGCGTCGGGAGATATCGGCATAGTGCTCATCCCAGTCGTTGTCGTGCCAGAGTGACTCGGCACGCGAACGCAGTGCGTCCAGACGCTTGCGCGAGTCGTGGGCGGCATCGTGCTTGAGCTCATCGAGCGCGCGCATCAGGCTGTCGATCTCGTGTTGGACTTCTTCGCGGGTGGTGGCTTTGCTGAAACGGGACATGGTGGGACCTCCCCTCGGTAAGTGTGGTTGTTTGACTCCGAAAACAGGCAGAGGTGCGGCCCGATCTTTGCGCGCAACATCGGCCGGATCGTCACGCGGCCGCTCTGGCGCTGCTCTTCCGACGAACCGCTCATCGGAAAGAGGCGAGCCTGCGGGCGATTCCCTATACTGGCGAAACGTCTACCACGTCGCATTCAGCGCATTTCGCCCTTCCATCGCGGGGAAACACCCATCGTGAACTTTCGTCGTACCCTCGCCAGTCTGCTGTTCGCCTGCCTGGCCTCGTTGCCGGCCATCCACGCCCAGGCCGCCAAGCCGGCCGTTCAGGAACTCGCCTCCGGCAGCGCCCTGCTGGTCGATCTGAAGACCAACGAAGTGCTCTACTCCAGCAATCCAGACATGGTGGTGCCGATCGCCTCGGTGACCAAACTGATGACCGCCATGGTCGTGCTGGACGCCAAGCTGCCGCTGGATCAGGCGCTGCCGGTGACCATCCGCGATGCCAGGGAGATGCAGGGCGTGTTCTCCCGCGTGCGCATCGGCAGCGAAATCAGCCGCCGCGAGATGCTGCTGCTGACCCTGATGTCTTCCGAGAACCGCGCCGCCGCCAGTCTTGCCCACCACTATCCGGGTGGCTACTCGGCCTTCATCCAGGCGATGAACGCCAAGGCGCGGGCGCTGGGCATGACCCGCACGCACTACGTCGAGCCCACCGGGCTGTCCGAACGCAACGTCTCCAGTGCCAATGACCTGGTCAAGCTGATCCGCGCCAGCCGCCAGTACGCGCTGATACAGCAGTTCAGCACCACCGACGAGAAGACCGTCGCCTTCCGCAAACCCAACTACACCCTCGGCTTTCGCAACACCAACGCCCTGGTGCGCAAGAACAACTGGGACATCCAGCTGAGCAAGACCGGTTTCACCAATGCCGCCGGGCATTGCCTGGTGATGAGCACCACCATGAAACAGCGGCCGGTGGCCTTCGTGGTGCTCGATGCGTTCGGCAAGTACACCCACATGGCCGACGCCAACCGGCTGAAGAAGTGGATGGAAACCGGCACCGTCACCCCGGTACCCGCCGCGGCACTGGCCTACAAGCAGCAGAAGCAGGCGCAGCGCCAGCAGCTGGCCGGGCAACCCGCCGACGCGGCGCAGGCACTGCTCGACGCCCGCTGAGGTCTGCCGTTTGCTGCGTAACGATGGCGTCGCGCAGCGAACCTGACCGGCAGGCCTGACGATCAGCGAACATTCTTGAGTTTGCTCAACTCTTTTTGCTGAGAGTCGTTCCTATCATGAACGCCATTCGCACCCGCGCCTGATCGGATCGCCGATGACACGCCGCCGCCTTCCCGCCTGGCTCGCCAGCCTGGCCCTGCTGATCCATCTGCTGAGCATGCCGCTGTCGGGCCTGTTGCCGGCGGAGAGCAAGCGGCTGCTCGGCTGGAGCGGCCATTGCCCGCTGATGCAGGCACAGCTGCAGCAGTCGCACGCACTGCACGGGTCGGCGGAGCATGGCGAGCATGAACCGGCAACCCATGGCGGGATGCCGCTGTGCTGCTGCTGCGCCGGCTCGATGGGCCTGGCAGCGCTGCCCGGCGCCGCACCGCTGCTACCGCAGGAAATTCGTGGCGGCCCGGTCCTCGCTGTCGAAGCAGGCGCCCATCGGCCGTCGCCACGGCAACAATGGCCAGCCCTTAACCCGCGCGCCTCCCCCCTCGCCTGACGCCGCTGGCGTCACCCTTCGTTGCTTCGCCTGAATTGCCTGCACCGACCACGGTGGTGCTGGCGTTTGCCTGCGGCCATTCGCCGTACGGCCCTGTCTGTTGCACAAGGAACATGCGAGATGCTCGACCATCCTGCGCACCCGTCGCGGCGCCCTGCGCTGCCTCGTCTTGTTATTGCGGCCCTGGCTGCTGCTTATCTGCCGGCAAGCCTTGCCGATACCGCTGCCTCCGCTCTTTCGCTGGGCAGCAGCACCGTCACCGCGACCCAGTCGGGTGGTGGCCTGCCGACCAGCAGCGTGATCAGCTCGGTCGATCTGCTCGGCGGCGACATCCTCGAACAGCAGCCGGTGCTCTACAGCTGGGAGCTGTTTCGTCGCGCACCGGGGGTGATGCTCACCGAATTCGGCCAGGGCACCAGCTCCGGCAAGCTGTCCTTTCGTGGCTTCAACGGCGAGGGCGAGGTCAATGCGGTCAAGCTGCTGATCGACGGCATCCCGAGCAACAGCAACGACGGCAACATGCCCTATCTGGACATGCTGTTTCCGCTGGAGATCGACGGCATCGAGGTGGTGCGCGGCACCAACGACCCGCGCTACGGCCTGTACAACATCGCCGGCAACGTCGCCGTGCAGTCGCGCATCGGCGGCGATTACGGCAAGGCGCGGCTGCGCTACGGCAGCTACGACACCCAGGAGCTGCAGCTGGCCAAGGGCATCGAAAGCGGCAGCTGGACGCAGAACTACTTCATCGGCCAGCAGAAGAGCGATGGCTACCGCGACCATGCCGGCAGCGAGCGCACCAGCCTGTCCGGTAAATGGTTCTACACGCCGGATGCCGGCAACTGGCGCCTCGGCCTGATCGCCCGGCACTACGAGGCCGAGGCGGACGAGCCGGGTTACCTGTCCCGCGAGGACGCACGGCACTCGCCCCGTCAGTCCTACGCGCTGTCATCCAGCGACATGGGCGAGCGGCGCATGAATCAGCTCAGCCTGCATCTGGACAGCCAACTGGCCAGCGATCTCAGCTGGGCGACCAAGGTCTGGCTCAACACCCTGGACGACGACCGCTGGGTGCGTTTCTCGCAATCGGCGCCACAGCAGCGGCGTACCAGTGAGGAAAAGCACTACGGCGCGCGTACCTCGCTGACCTATCGCCCGGACGTGTCCTGGCTGCATGACCTGGCCATTGAAGGCGGGCTCGACACCGAGCAGCAGCGCAACCGCAGCGAGCGCTACACCGCCGTCGAGCGCCAGGTCGTGACCCAGACCCGCGACCAGCGCTTCGACTACGACAGCTACGGCGCCTACCTGCAGGCGGTGATCCAGCCGGTCGAATTGCTGAAGATCATCCCGGCGTTTCGCGTCGACCGCATCGAGGGCGACTTCACCGATGAGCTGAGCGGCAACGATTACGCCATCAACGACTACGGCAGCATCGAGCAGCCGAAAATCAGCCTGATCTACACCCCCATCGAGCAGCTGAGCCTGTATGGCAACTGGGGTCGGACCTTCCAGATCGGCACCGGCGCCGCCGCCTACAAGGTGCCGCCGCGCACCAGCGATCTCTCGCCGTCGATCAACGACGGCTGGGAGACCGGCATCAAGTTCAGCCCGGCGCACTGGATCGATGGGCGCATCGCCTACTGGGAGCAGGTGGCCACGGACGAGGTGCGCCGCCGGCTCAACGACCCCAGCGGCGAATCGGAAAACCTTGGCCAGACTCGCCGCTGGGGCTACGACGCCCAGCTCAACCTCTACCCCGCCAGCGATCTGAATCTGTGGCTGGCGCACTCCTGGCAGTTCTCGGAAATCGAGAAGGCCGACCCGAGCCTGCCAGCCAGCCAGGGCCAGCAAATCGACCACGTGCCGCAGCGGCTGTACTCGGCCGGCAGCACCTACCAGGCGACGTCGGACCTGCAGCTCAGCGCCTGGCTCAACGGTCAGACCGACTACTACCTCGAACGTGAGAACACCCAGGGCAAGTACGGCGGCTACGTGCTGTTCAACCTGGGCGCCAGCTACCAGCTGACCGAGCAGCTGGCCGTCGACCTGCAGCTGAAGAACCTCACCGACCGCTACTACGAGTACGTCTGGTACGACGGTGTCCAGTCGCTGCATGCGCCGGGCGATGGCCGCGCGCTGTATGCCGCCGTGACCCTGGACTTCTGAGCTGCATGAAGCGCTATCTGTACCTCGCGCACCGCTGGCTGGGCATCGGACTGGGCCTGTTCGTTCTGCTCTGGATCGTCAGCGGCGTGGTGATGCTCTTCGTCGGCTACCCCAAGTTGACGCCAGAGGAGCACCTGTCGCGCTTGCGGCCGCTGAGTGCCGATTGCTGCATCGCACCGGGCGCAGCGCTTGCCGTCAGCGCAGACCCGCGCACGCCGCTCAGTCTGCGTCTGACGGGTGCCGGAGGCTCGCCGCGCTACCTGCTGGACTACGGCGACGGACCGCTGCTGGCGGTGGACGCGCGCAGCGGTCGACGCATCGAGCGCATCGGCCCTGCCGAGGCGCTGGCCAGCGCGCGGCAGTTCGCCCACGGGGCTGAAGTGCGCCTGCTCGATCAGGTCGAAGAGGACGCCTGGACGCGCAATCATGCGCTGGCCCGCGAGCGACCGCTGTATCGGGTCCAGGCCGACGATGCCGAACGGCACCTGCTCTACGTCTCCAGCCACAGCGGGCTGGTGGTGCGCGACGCCACTGCCCACGAACGCGCCTGGAACCTGCTGGGCGCCTGGCTGCACTGGCTCTACCCGTTGCGTGAAGTCATGCCGAAGGCGATCTGGTCGGTGGCGCTGGTCTACGGTGCGCTGCTGGCCGCGGTGCTGGTGCTGCTGGGCATGCTGATCGGGCTGCTGCGCTGGCGCTTCGCCGGTCGCTACCGCAACGGCTCGCACTCGCCCTACCCGGCTGGCGCTGGCCGCGTGCACCACGTTGGCGGGATGTTGGCCGGCGTGGCGCTGCTGGTCTGGCTGGTCAGCGGCATGCTGTCGATGGAGCCCTGGGGGCTGTTCGAGAAGCGCTCGACCATCGATGCCGCCGCGCTGCGGCAAGCGCCGCTAAACACCGAGGCGCTGGATACGGATCGGGCCTCCGCGCTGGCCCGATTCCGCGAGGCTGGTATCGAACCGGTGGAGCTGCAGTGGCAGGTGCTCGGCGATCAGCCCTATCTGCTCGGTATCAATGCCAGGGGTGAAACACGCATTCTGCCCGCCACCCATTCCGAGCCGGCACAGGAACGCCTTGAGCGCGCCCTGCTGGAACGCGAGGTCCGCCAGGCCTGGCCCGAACAGCAGCTGCGCTTCGAATGGCTGGAACAGGAAGACTTCCACTACTACGCCCGCAGTGAACCGAGCCTCTACAGCCATCTACCGCGACGGCTGCCGATGCTGCGGGTGCGTTTCGACGATCCGGCCGCGACCTGGCTGCACATCGATCCTTACAGCGGCACCGTTATCGAACAACTCGACCAGCGCCGGCGGGCCGTGCGCTGGGTGTTCAAGCTGCTGCACAGCTGGGACTGGCTGCCCTTGCTGCAACGGCCGCTGCTGCGTGACGGCCTGCTGCTGGCGTTCAGCGCCGGCATGCTGGCGATCGCCATCAGTGGCGTGCTGCTGGGCTGGCGTCGCCTGCGTGGTCGGCCACGGCGCGTCAGGCCACGGGCCGCGCCGGATGCCCGGCCGTCGCGGCTGGCCGGGACAACTTCGGCGGACGATTCGATGCAACGATGACGGAGCACCCGACTCAAACGACTACATTTCCCTTAGCCCAGCGGGAACCGACGTCGAATGAGCACCCCAGACGATAGCTATATCCAGTGGCTGGTGGACCAGTCCATGTTGCACGCGGCGCGCGAGCGGTCGCGCCTCTATGTCGGCCAGGCGCGGCTCTGGCAGCGGCCCTACGCCCAGGCGCGGCCGCGCGATGCCAGCGCCATCGGCTCGGTGTGGTTCACCGCCTACCCGGCAGCCATCATCACCCCCGAGGGCGGTACGGTGCTCGAAGCGCTGGGTGACGATCGCCTGTGGAGCGCGCTCTCCGAGCTGGGTGTGCAGGGCATCCACAACGGTCCGATGAAGCGCTCTGGTGGTTTGAGCGGACGCGAGTTCACGCCGACCATCGATGGCAACTTCGACCGCATCAGCTTCGATATCGACCCGAAGCTGGGCACCGAAGAGCAGATGCTGCAGCTCAGCCGGGTCGCCGCCGCGCACAACGCCATCGTCATCGACGACATCGTCCCGGCGCACACCGGCAAGGGCGCCGACTTCCGCCTCGCGGAAATGGCCTACGGCGACTACCCGGGGCTGTACCACATGGTGGAGATCCGCGAGGAGGACTGGGAATTGCTGCCCGAGGTGCCGCCGGGACGCGATTCGGTCAATCTCGAACCGCCGGTCGTTGATCGCCTGCATGAAAAGCACTACATCGTCGGCCAGTTGCAGCGGGTGATCTTCTTCGAGCCCGGCATCAAGGACACCGACTGGAGCGCCACCGGGGAAGTCACCGGGGTCGACGGCAAGGTCAGGCGCTGGGTCTACCTGCACTATTTCAAGGAAGGTCAGCCGTCGCTGAACTGGCTCGATCCGACGTTCGCCGCCCAGCAGCTGATCATTGGCGATGCCCTGCATGCCATTGATGTGGCCGGCGCCCGCATGCTGCGTCTGGATGCCAACGGCTTTCTCGGTGTCGAGCGAAGGGCCGAGGGCACCGCCTGGTCCGAGGGCCATCCGCTGTCGGTCACCGGCAATCAGCTGCTCGCCGGCGCGATCCGCAAGGCCGGGGGCTTCAGCTTCCAGGAACTGAACCTGACCATCGACGACATCGCCGCCATGTCCCACGGCGGTGCCGACCTGTCCTACGACTTCATCACCCGTCCGGCCTACCACCACGCGCTGGTGACCGGCGACACCGAGTTCCTGCGCATGATGCTGCGCGAGGTGCACGCCTTCGGCATCGACCCGGCCTCGCTGATCCATGCACTGCAGAACCACGACGAGCTGACCCTGGAACTGGTGCATTTCTGGACGCTGCACGCCTACGACCACTACCACTACAAGGGTCAGACGCTGCCCGGCGGGCACCTGCGCGAGCTGATCCGCGAGGAGCTGTACGAACGGCTGACCGGCGAGCATGCGCCCTACAACCTCAAGTTCGTCACCAACGGCGTGGCCTGCACCACCGCCAGCGTGATCGCGGCGGCGCTGAACATCCGCGATCTGGACGCCATCGGCCCGGCCGAGGTCGAGCAGATCCAGCGCCTGCATATCCTGCTGGTGATGTTCAATGCCATGCAGCCCGGCGTGTTCGCCCTCTCCGGCTGGGATCTGGTTGGTGCCCTGCCGCTGGCGCCGGAGCAGGTCGAGCACCTGATGGGCGACGGCGACACGCGCTGGATCAACCGCGGCGGCTATGACCTGGCGGACCTGGCACCCGAGGCATCGACGTCCGCCGAAGGCTTGCCGAAAGCCCGCGCCTTGTATGGCAGCCTGGCCGAGCAGCTGCAGAGCACCGGTTCCTTCGCCTGCCAGCTCAAACGCATCCTTAGCGTGCGTCAGGCCTACGACATCGCCGCGAGCAAGCAGATCCTGATTCCCGATGTGCAGGCGCCGGGGCTGCTGATCATGGTTCACGAGCTGCCGGCCGGCAAAGGCGTACAGATCACCGCACTGAACTTCAGCGCCGAGACCATCAGCGAAACCGTCTGCCTGCCCGGCGTGGCGCCCGGCCCGGTGGTGGACATCATCCACGAGCGCGTGGAAGGTGACCTCACCGAGAACTGCGAGCTGACCTTCAACCTCGACCCCTACGAAGGCCTGGCCCTGCGGGTGGTGAGCGCGGCATCGCCGGTGATCTGAAGGCCCTCTTCGCGAGCCCCGGGCGCACGGCTATAGTGCGCACCGGCCCGGGGCTCGCCCTCGCCTTCGAGGACTTCGCGTGTCGTTCACCCCGCTTCTTCGCCGCCTTTCCCTGCTGCTCGCATGCGTGGTGTGGGACGGCATTCCGGCTCTGGCACAGACGGCCTGCCCGCCCGGCCAGCAGCCGATCTGCCTGAGTGGCAGCTGCGTCTGCGTGCCCGGCTCGGCAAGCGACACCCAAGCCGTGTACGACCGCGTGCAGCGCATGGCCGCGCTGGCGCTGCAGAACTGGATTCAGCAGTCGCGGGATCGCCTGGTGGCCGGCGGCGTCGAGCCGATGCCGCTGCATATCCGCTCGCAGCTCGAACCCTTCTTCGAGTTGGCCGTGCTGGAAAGCGCGCACTACCGCGTCGGCGACGAGGTGGCGCTGAATGCCGGTAACACGCTGCTGCGCAATCCGGACGTCAACGCTGTGACCCTGATCGACGTCATCGTCTTCCGCCACGCCAGCGATGCGCAGGACAACGTCGCGCTCTGGGCCCATGAGCTCAAGCACGTCGAACAGTATCTGGATTGGGGCGTCGCCGAGTTCGCCCGACGCTACACGCTGGATCATCGCGCCGTGGAACAGCCGGCCTATTCGCTGGAAATCGAGGTGGAAAAGGCGCTGGATGCGCGACCCTGAGCGGTCGCTCGCGTCGCAGCGGATGCTCGGCGCCCGGTTTCAGCGGATCGCATCGGCCACGGCGCAGTCACATGCCAGACAGACACCGCCAACAGGAGCCGAGCCATGAGTGTGACCGTGACCAAGCTCAAAGGCGACGACATCCCCGAGCATCTGCGCGACCCGGATATCGCCATGGTCTATCGGGTCACCGATGCCAATGGCAACAGCCGCTACCTGACCGACGACGTCGAAGCCGCGCAGCTGGCGGTCAGCATCAGCGACCGCCAGCAGCTGAAGCCCGACGCCTGACGCCGGGCCTTGGTCCTCAGCCGGCCAGCACCGAATCCACCAGCGCCTTGGCCTCGGCCTGGATGCGCGCCAGGTGCGCTTCGCCTTCGAAGCTCTCGGCGTAGATCTTGTAGACGTCCTCGGTGCCGGACGGCCGTGCGGCGAACCAGCCGTTCGCCGTTTCCACCTTCAGCCCGCCGATGGCCGCGCCGTTGCCCGGCGCCTCGGTGAGGATGCGAGTGATCGGCTGGCCGGCCAGCTCCTTGGCGCTGACCTGCGAAGCCGAGAGTTTGCCCAGACGCGCCTTCTGCTCGCGGTTGGCGGCGGCGTCGATGCGCTGGTACACCGGCGCGCCGAAGCGATCGGTCAGTGCCTGGTAACGCTCGCTCGGGTCCTTGCCGGTGACCGCAGTGATTTCCGCGGCGAGCAGGCCAAGGATCAGCCCGTCCTTGTCGGTGGACCAGGCGCCGCCCTGCTTGTCGAGGAACGAAGCACCGGCCGATTCCTCGCCGCCGAAGCCCAGGCTGCCGTCCATCAGGCCGTCGACGAACCACTTGAAGCCTACCGGCACTTCCACCAGGCGGCGGTCGATGCCGGCGGCAACACGGTCGATCATCGACGAGGACACCAGCGTCTTGCCGATGCCGGCCTCGGCGCTCCAGCCCGGGCGATGGGTGAACAGGTATTCGATGGCCACGGCCAGGTAATGGTTGGGGTTCATCAGGCCGCCGGAGCGGGTGACGATGCCGTGGCGGTCGTGGTCGGTGTCGCAGGCGAAGGCCACGTCGAAGCGGTCCTTGTTCTCGATCAGCCCGGCCATGGCATGTGGCGAGCTGCAGTCCATGCGGATCTTGCCGTCCCAGTCCAGACGCATGAAGCGAAAGGTCGGGTCGACCACCGTGGACAGCACCTCCAGCGGCAACCCGAAGCGCTCGGCGATGCGCGGCCAGTAGTGCACGCCGGCGCCGCCCAGCGGGTCGACCGCGAATTTCAGGCCAGAGCCGCGGATGGCGTCGAGGTCGATCACCCGCTCCAGCCCGCCGACATAGGCGTCGATGAAATCGAAGCGCTGGGTGGTCGAGGCCTTCAGCGCCTGGCGGTAATCCATGCGCTTGACGCCCTCGAGACCGGCGACCAGCAACGCATTGGCGCGTTCCTGAATCCATTTGGTCACACCGGTGTCGGCCGGGCCGCCATTGGTGGGGTTGTACTTGAAGCCGCCATCGCCCGGTGGGTTGTGCGAAGGCGTGATGACGATGCCGTCGGCCAGCCCGCTGGTGCGGCCGCGGTTGTAGCTGAGGATCGCGTTGGAGATCGCCGGGGTCGGCGTGTAGCCCGGCTCGCCGCTGGTTTCCGGGCAACCGGCGTCGATGCGCGTCTCGATGCCGTTGGCCGCCAGTACTTCCAGCGCCGAGATGAATGCCGGTTCGGATAGCGCGTGGGTGTCCATGCCCATGAACAGCGGGCCGTCGATGCCTTCCTGGCGGCGGTAATCGCAGATCGCCTGGGTGGTGGCGAGGATATGCCACTCGTTGAAGCTGCCCTTGAGCGAGGAGCCGCGGTGCCCGGAGGTGCCGAACGCCACCTGCTGCGCCGGGTCGGACGGGTCCGGCCGGTCGCTGTAGTAGCGCGCCACCAGGCGCGGCAGATGGGTCAGGGTGTGCGGGTCGGGCAGGCGTCCTGCGTTGGCGGCGATACTCATCGGTCAGTCCTGTGCGAAAAGGCGGTACGCCGGCCCAGGCGGGCGTGGCGCGAAGCGAATGAAACGCCAGTCGGCGCCATTTATCCAGAGCTTCGACCGCATCAGCGCCGGCGGTTCCATGCGCGGTGTTATCCAGCCTGCGACGCCACGGCGCAACCAGGGCCATGCGCGCTCGTCGCCCCGCCGGAACCTCCACCGCAGCCCCCTTTCCACTGCTTAGCGGCTCGCGTTCGCGAGCCCGTGACCAGGAGGTTGTCACATGAACGTCGACGAACGAATCCGCCAGCGCGCCTATGAGATCTGGCAGGCCGAAGGCCAGCCGGAAGGCAAGGAAAGCGAGCATTGGCAACAGGCCCGCGAGGAAATCGAACCCTTCTACAAGGAAGGCGACGTCGAGGCCGGCAGTGTGGAAAGCAGTGTGGCGATACCCATGCCGAAATCGGACAACATGCATTAATAACCATGCAGACAGGGCGGCGAAGGCGCAGCAGGCGTCGTCCCGCCCGAATCTGCTGCCACGTTCTCACCCTTCCCATCCTCTGCCCCGGCGCGCTGGAGCCTGCCGCCGCGCGCTGCTAGAGTGCCGCCGCTTGCCAACCATCGGCTGACAGGACGTCTGCCCAGCCACCGCACAGGATGCCTCCATGAAAAAGCTCGCACTCGCCGTTGCCGTACCTCTGGCCCTCTTCGGCGCCGCCACCTTCTACACCAGCACCCAGGTCGAATCGACCGCCCGTGATGCCGTCGACCAGGCCAACCTCAAGCTGCGCGAGATGGGCGTCGGCGCCGGTGCCGAGGTCGGCCTCACCCTGCTCAGCTTCGAACGCGGCCTGCTCTCCAGCACCGCGCGTTACCAGATCGACATCGAAGTGGCGGATGACGAAGGCAACACCGAGCACTACGCCCTGCTGCTGAACGATCGCCTCGAACATGGCCCCTTTCCCGTCTCGCGCCTGAGCCGTGGCCAGCTGATGCCGGTCGCCGCGCAGAGCCATTTCGAACTTGAACGCACGCCGCTGACGCAAAAGCTGTTCGACGCTGCCGCCGGCGAAGTGCCGTTGGTGGGTGACGTGACCATCGGCTACGACGGCGGCCAGGCCGGCGATCTGCGCACCGCCGCGCTGAATATCGAGGACGAAGACGGCAGCGTGCGCATCGCCCCCGCCAACCTCAACTTCGAGGCGAACAAGGACGGCAGCGACGTACGCATGGACGGTGAACTGGCGGAAGTCGACATCGACCTGCAGCGCAGCGACAGCGGCCAGCCGGTACAGGTGAGCCTGCGCGGCATCGGCCTGAGCGCCGACAAGCAGGATTATGACGCAGGCTTCGGCTTCGGCCCGTTTGCCATCACCCTGGAACGCATGGAAATCAAGGCCGGCGACGAACCCGCCGTGGTCATTCAGCAGGCCTCGGTCGAGGAGGCGCTGAGCCGCGGCAGCCGTGGCCTCGACCAGATCATCGCCTACCGCATCGGCGAGGTCAGCGCCAAAGGCCAGGCCTTGCGCAACCTCACCCTCGCCTTCAGCCTGCGCAACCTCGAGGAAAGCAGCCTCAAGGCGCTGGTCGCGAGCTACAAGGCAATCCTCGACAGCAGCGCCACGCCGGAGGAATCCTTCGTCGGCATGACCGCCGCCCAGCAGCAAGAACTGCAGGCGCATGGCCTGCAGCTGCTGGAACACAAACCCACCCTGGCCCTCGACGAGTTCGGCTTCGAGACCGCCCACGGCTCGGCCCGCCTGTCCGTCGTGCTGGACCTGCAATCGCCGAGCGCAGACGCCTTCACCCCGGATGCGATGATCACCAGCATGCTCGCCTCGCTCAAGGCCGAAGCCGGTATCGACAAGGACCTGGTGCGCGACATCGCCGGGCTGGTCGCGCAGAACAACCAGCCTGACGGCCAGCTCGATAAGGCGGCACTGCAGCAGGAAACCGACGCCGCCACCGAGCTGTTCAGCGGCATCGCGCTGGACACCGGCTGGTCGCGCCTGGAAGGCGAACGCCTGGTCAGCTCGCTGCACTACGCTGACAACCGGGTGACCTTCAACGGCCGCGAAATGAGCGTGCAGGAATTCATCGGCTTCGCCTTCGGTTCGGCGCAGAACGCCGGTCTGCTCGGCCAGTAAGCGCCAGCCTGCGGATGCGTCCGCAGTGACAGAAAACCCCGCGGCCCTGTTCAGCACCTCGCTGGCAGGGCCGTGTCGCTTTGGGCCGCTTGCGGACGTTCCAATCACGCCCACCCCCTGAAACCGCCCTACCCCCAACCCCGGTTACGCGATCGCTGACTCTCATCCTCTCGCGGCCGCAACCTGCATCTACCCGCGCCCGCACGCCTGGGCGGATCGCCCATCGCGTCACGCTATTCCGATATTCTCCTGCGCTCCGTCCGGTTGCTGGAACCATCGTCGCCATTGCCGCCTCTGCTGAATATGACCAATGCGCAAGGCCGAGTCGGGACATAGCCGATTCCGCTCTGACGCACCGAGAGAACGCACACCCATTCACACTATTAAACCTCTGGCAGATGGAAGCGCCCGGCCGAGGTTTCATTCAAGGGTTCCGCTAGTCCGATGACGCAGACGCTCAACTATCAGGCGATATTCGAAGCCGTCCCCAACCTGCATCTGATCCTCGCGCCTGATCAGGATTTCACCATCCTCGCTGCAAGCGACGCGCAACTGCGCGCCACCCACACGCGCAGGGAAGAAAGCGTGGGCCGACCGGTATTCGACGTGTTCCGCAAGAATCCGGACGATCCAACCGAGTTCGGCACCGGTGTACTGCGCGACTCGCTTGAGCGTGTGCTGCGCAGCCGCGCGCCGGATCGCATGGCGATCACCCGCTACGACATCCCCCGGCCCGCAGCGCTGGGCGGCGGTTTCGAGCTGCGCTACTGGCGGCCGCTGAATGTTCCGGTGCTCGATCAGCGGGGTGAGGTGCTCTACATCATCCACCAGGTCGAAGACGTGACCGAGGAGGTCCAGCGGGAGCACAGCGACAGTCTCAGCCACTTCGAGGAGCGTTTTCGCGCTGCGTTGCTCGCTTCCGGCATCGGCACCTTCACCTGGTTTCTCAGTGATGGCAGCCTCAGCCTGGACAGCTCGCTGGAGCAGATCTTCCATCTGCCACTTGGGCAGCAGGTCACCAGCGTCGATGGCTTCGTCCAGCAGGTCCATCCCGATGACCGTGCACATGTGCGCCTGGCCTTCGACCATTACGCCAAGGGCGATGACTTCACCGCGGAGTTTCGCCTGGTGAATGCCGGTGCGGAATGCTGGCTGGCCTGCAAGGCCAAGGCCTTTCGCGATGCCAACGGCACGCTCGCCTATGTCGCTGGCGCCTGCACCGACATCAGTGCACGCAGGTATGCCGAAGACGCGCTGCGCGTCAGCGAGAACAGCCTGCGCCAGCTCAACGAGACCCTCGAAGCGCGGGTGGCCACCGAGGTCGCCGAGCGCAGCCGCGCCGAAGAAGCCCTGCGCCAGGCGCAGAAGATGGAGGCCGTCGGCCAGCTCACCGGCGGTATCGCCCACGACTTCAACAACCTGCTGACCGGCATCATCGGCAGCCTCGACCTGATGCAGCGACGCCATCAGCGCAACGAGCCGCTGGAGCTGGAGCGCTATATCGGCGGCGCCGTGACGTCCGCCCAGCGCGCCGCCGCGCTGACCCAGCGGCTGCTGGCCTTCTCACGGCAGCAGGCGCTCGACCTCAAGCCGGTCGACGTCAACCAGCTGGTGGCCTCGCTGGAGGATCTGCTGCATCGCACCACGGGCGAGAACATCACCATCGAGACACGCCTCAGCGCCGGGCTGCTGCCCGCCTGCATGGACGTCAACCAGCTGGAAAGCGCGCTGATCAACCTCGTCATCAATGCGCGCGATGCCATGCCCTACGGCGGCCGCATCACCCTGTCCACCGCCAGCTTCACCATGGGCGACACGCCCGACCCTAAGAAGCGCGGCATGAGCGCCGGCGAGTACGTGCTGCTCAGCGTCACCGACACCGGCACCGGCATGGCACCGAACGTCATGGCGCGAGCCTTCGAGCCATTCTTCACCACCAAGCCGATCGGCCAGGGCACCGGGCTCGGGCTGTCGATGGTGTATGGCTACATCAAGCAGGCCAAGGGCTACATCCAGATCGAGTCCGAGCCGGACATCGGCACGCGGGTGCACCTCTACCTGCCGGTGCATCAGGGCGAAGTCACCGCCCTCGCCCACGAACCTGAACGCACGCCCACAGGCGCCGGCGAAACCATCCTCGTGGTCGAGGATGAGCCCGTGGTCCGCTCGCTGGTGGTCGAAGTGCTGAACGAGCTGGGCTATGAAACGCTGGAAGCCGGCGAAGCCAGCGAAGCGCTCCGTATCACCGAGAGCGGGCAGCGCATCGACCTGCTGATCTCCGACGTCGGCCTGCCCGGCATGAACGGCCGGCAACTGGCCGACATCGCCCGCCAGCAACGCCCCGGCCTGAAAGTGCTGTTCGCCACCGGCTATGCCGAAAGCTTCGCTGCCAACGATTTTCTTGGCCCGGACATGGCGGTGATCACCAAGCCCTTCGCCATCGATGTCTTCGCCACCAAGGTCGGCGAGATTCTCGGCAACGGCTGAGGCATGGCTGGCTACGCGCCCAGGCGTTCGCTGAGAAAGTCGATAAAGCAGGCGATGCGCGAGGCCAGCGCGCTGTTGCGGTAGTACACCGCGTTGATCGGCTGGCGCACGTCGACGCGCTGCGCCGCCAGCACCTCCACCAGCTCGCCGCGCTGGCGATCCTTGTCTGTCATGAAATCTGAAAGGCACACCAACCCCTCGCCGGCCAGCGCCAGTTCACGCGCCGTATCGCCGCTGGAGACACGCAGCGCCGGGGTGATCCGCCAGCTCTCCCCCAGCGCATGGCGCAGCGGCCAATCGTTGAGCCGATCCGGCTCGGTAAAGCCGATCAGGCTGTGATCCGCCAGGTCCTCGACCTGCAGCGGCACGCCGTGCCGCTGCAGATAGCCCGGGCTCGCCAGCACCCGGCGCATGGTGTGGCACAGCGGCCGCGCATGCAGGCTGGAATCAGGCAGCGGGCCGATGCGGATGGCCAGATCGGTGCGCTGCTCCAGCAGGTCGATGATGCGGTCGTCGCTGTACAGCTCCAGCTCGATCTGCGGGTAGCGCGCGCGAAAGTCGCCGATCAGCGGTGCGATCACATGCAGCATGAACGGCGAAGCGGTGTTGACCCGCAAACGCCCCGCCGGTGTCTGCCGCCGCAGCGCCATCTGCTCCTCGGCCTCCTCCACGCTGGCCAGAATGCGCCGCGCCTGCGCCAGGAACACCTCGCCCTCTTCGGTCAGCTCGAGGCGCCGTGTGGTGCGGCGCAACAGCGTTACCGCCAGCTTGTCCTCCAGCCGACTCAACGCCCGGCTGACGCCCGAGGCGGTCTGTTCCAGCTGCTCGGCCGCGGCGCTGATCGAGCCACTGTCGACCACGCTGACAAAGGCGAGCATTTCGTCGAGGTTGGTTTTCATCGGTGAGGTCGCATCGAAGGGGTGGCGGAAAGCAACGAGTCTGGCGGCACCACCGCGCGGCTGCAACCGGACCGGCGCGGGCGCCCGGCGGCGGGCGCGTCGATCAGCCGCCGGCGAAGGGTGCCACCCTCAAACGCCCTTTTCATTCGGCCCCGGCACATTCACCCCGTCCAGCGTGGAACGGCTGTCGCCGGCGCCATCGGTGATCACGCTGAAACTGCCATCGGTCTCCAGCACTACCGCCTCGATGCCATCCAGCGCGGCCAGCCCCTGGCTGCGCGCGGCGGCCCGCACTTCGTCTTCGGTCACCCGCGCCGCGCGCAAGGCATCGCCGAGAAAACGCCCGCGATAGAACAGCAACGCAGGCTCGCCCGTCACCGTACGCCGCACCCACGCCACCCGCACGCTGGACCAGGTGACCACATACTGCAGCCCGATCAAGAGCGCGAACGCCAGCACCCCTTCGGCCAGCGACACATTGCGATTAAGCAGAATCGTCGCGAAGGTCGAACCCAGCGCCACCGTCACCACCAGATCGAACGCATTCATCTTCGACAACGTCCGCCGTCCCGACAGACGCAACAACAGCACCAGGCTGATATAGGCCAGCACGCCCACCACCAGCGTGCGTATCAACGTCGTTCCGCTACTGAAAAACATGCCTTCCACGACCACCTCCGCAACTGAGCCTTGCAGGGGTGGACAGGGTAGGCGGCGGGAAAGTGCAAACGGCGCGAATGACCGCGCGTCAGTCGACAGTGTGAAAACCGAGGATTAATCCATCGTCTGCTTTACCCATACGGAAGCAGTGGCTAATGTGCCAGCACGCGCAGCAACTGCGCACTCGATCACGGTTCCGCTGCGACGCTACGGTCTGCACCGGTCCGCTACCAAGGAAGGTACAGATGACGCGCTTTTTTACTGTTCGCTCGCAATGCCAGTTCGGCACGCCCGGCGAGCGGCGTTCTGCCGAGCAGCTGGAAAAGCTGCCGGACCGCGATTACCTCTGCTGGAGAAGCGTCCCGGTCGGGCTCAAGGCGCGCTATCCCGACTTCTTCGTCCTGCATCCGCGCTGCAGTATCTCCGCTCTCTAACTCAAGAATGGAAATTTGCTTGGGTAGGTGGGAACGAGTTACATAGCTAAATAAATGGATCTGTCCCCTTTATCGAGAGAATAGTGAATGAATCATAAAACGATCGATGTTTTTGGCGTGAAGAGTACTCTTATAAAATCTTATATTGAACGAGAGGCTGTCGATCAACGGTTCCGGGAAGCACTTAGCAGCGGAAATGAAGTTATTGTCTACGGATCGTCCAAGCAGGGGAAAACTTCTCTAATTCTGAAGCACCTAAAGCCGGAGGACTACATCAAGGTTGAATGCTCCCCGCAAACTACCACGATCGACATCTACAAATCCGTTCTTCGCCAAATTGGAGTTACCTTTCTCGAGTCTGAAAGTGTCGAAGCAAGCTATGAACATGGGGGTAAGGTTGGTGGCGGCTTCAAGGTGAAGATTCCATTCATCGGAAGCGGTGACGTAAAGGCCGAGCTGTCCGATAAAGTGCAAGATGGAACATCTAGAACGCAAACCCACATCGAATATAATCTCGCTTTGGCGCAGGACGTATCAGAAGTTTTGCATGCGCAAAATTTTTGCAAGTTTATTGTATTGGAAAATTTCCATTATCTGCCTCACGAAGTGCAAGAGTCGTTGGCATACGATCTTCGGATATTTCAAGATCATCACTATGTATTTATTGTTCTTGGTATATGGCGTGAAGCTAATAGACTCGTTCAGTTTAACGGCGACCTGCTAGATCGAGTAACAGAAGTCCCAGTTGAACCCTGGGATAAATCAGACTTCTTATCCGTTCTCGAAAAAGGAGAAGTTTTGCTTAATGTTGATTTTTCCGAGGTTAGAGAGGCCTTAGTTGCTGAGTCATTCGATAGCGTTGGCGTTGTTCAAGAGCTGTGCAAGCTTTGTTGTCTAGATGCGGGTGTAAAAGAAACCTCCGCGCACAAGGTATTGATAACCAAGGAAAACTTGGAGAAAGCTAAGAAAGACAAAGCCAATGAGTACGGTGTCCGTCACGTCCGGAACTTCGAGTCTTTTGTAGATGTTAGGGTTCGGAAAAGCGCGCAGAGCGGGAAGCCATCGCTGGCATACCCATGGCGGCGGCGAAAACTGAGTGCAACACCTGACCTTTCCGGTACGGTGCTGTCCCTATGTCTTATTCCGAACTCAGCGTTGAAGAGCGCGCCACCATTCAAATCGGTCATGCCCAAGGTTTCAGCCTGCGCGGGATTGCCTG
>VMRT01000013.1 GCA_007713455.1 Pseudomonas sp. | reverse complement strand
TTCAACCATCGACGGCTACTGGAGCCCATCGGGAACATGCCGCCGGCAGAGGCCGAAGCGATCTACTATCAGCAACTTACCGAGTCGGCCCAAGCGGCATGACTCACACCAAAGAGCCTCCGGAATTCCCGGGGCGGTTCAAAAAGCTTGGCAGCCTCCAGCTAGTTTGGGCATTACTCTCGGGGGCTGTCAGCACCAATCTCTCATCAAAATTTGTGAATACACCTGAACCTAGAGCATGGGTGTGAGCACCGCCAACAACTAGCTGATCTGTTGACTCATACAGGGTATTGGATGCATCTGGGGAGTATGCGAAATGCGGGTGATAGCGCGCCCAATGCATTTCATCACTTGGGAGTTCATCAACCTTGTGAATCCGCCCAATCTGCATCCAACCCCAGATGATATGGCGTGCCCGTTCCGCTCTTTTGAAGCGCCAGCCTTCTGCCGTCTGCTCAACAGGTCTGAACGATCCAAAGAACAGAAAAACATCACCGGCTTGAACGCCCTGCTTGCGAAGGTGCCCTTGGGCACTACCCATCTGTCCCAATAAAGGTTTCCAACCAGGCGACCGTGGTAGGGAATCAGCGCGCAGATCTGGATCCAAGTGAGCGAAATGGCGACTCCGCTTGGCATCGCCTGTGAGCTCTACAATCAGATCACCAACGTTCATATCCCCAAACGACAGGTCTTGATAGGCAATGGGCGAGCCTTTATCCGGAATAGGCAATGAAAGCATGCGCCCATCCGGAAAAATCGGGCTTGGACACCCCCCTGCCGTGGAATCAAAACCTTTTCGACTCAGGATGACGCGCATCAGCGGCCTCCGCATTTAGACATGCTGGCGAGCTCATCTTTTGGCCACTGCGTCGGATGACCATGCCTGCCCGGCTGGTAACGCGACCGTATGAAGGAAATAAATCGCTCGGCTATGTCCACAACCTCTTCTGTCTCACCGTTATCGATATAGCGAGCAATATTAAGATTGCCGTCGTTGCTGCGGATCTCGTCAAGAGTCACCAGCCGACAATAGGTTTCGACCTCAGCTTGCAGCTCGAATGCAGCCTTGTGGGTGCTGACGATGCGGGTAATGTGTTCAGCGCTCAGGCTGTTTTGCGCCTTGCCTTCTAGGTAGTCACGGCTGGCATCAATGATGATGACGTTGCCCTTGAGGGCAGCGGGTTTCTGCTTGTTGAGAATCAGCACGCAAGCCGGGATTCCGGTGTTGTAGAACAAAGCCGAGGGCAGCCCGATGATGGCTTCAATCAAATCACCCGGCTGGCTACCATTCGCCGTATCAGTGCCGAATAGCAGCCCCTCACGAATCCTGCCTTCTTCGCCGCTACGGAACAGCACACCGTGCGGCAGGATAATGCCCATGCGCCCATCGGCCTTTAGACTAGCCAGCATATGCTGGGCAAAGGCAAGATCAGCATAGCCCCGTGGCGGGATGCCATAGACCAAGCGACCATACGGGTCGCTAACCTGCTTGTAGTTAGGCGCCTTGGGCTTTCTACCGCTGTCTTGCTCGTTTTCGTTACTGAGCTCTAGCGGAGTCCACCAAGCCTTGGCTGAGAAGGGTGGATTGGCAATTACCCGGTCGAAAGTCTTCAGATAATCGCCGTCGAGGTGCCTGGGCTCGACCAAGGTGTCTCCGCGCTCAATGGATGCATGCATGTTGTGCAGGTAAAGATTGAGCTTGGCGATAGCCCAGGTGCCTAGGTTCCTTTCCTGCCCTTACAGCAACACATTGGGTTTACCCATCAGAGTGCCATTTGGCAGACCGGATACATGGTGAGCGCTCTCAACCAGCATGCCGCCGCTGCCACAGGTGGGGTCATACACGCTGTGGCCTGGCTGCGGGTCTATTAACTCAACAACCAGTTGCACCACAGCCTTGGGCGTATAGAACTCACCGCCTTTTTTGCCTGCATCATCGGCAAACTGCTTAATCAGATACTCGTAGGCATCACCCAGCATGTCGGCCTTGTAAAGGTCGTCATTGCCTAGCTTGTACTGGTTAAAGTGACGCAGCAGGCGCTGCAAGGTGGCATCTGACAGCACACGCTTGTCACCGTATTGCGTAGCGGTCGGTACGTGTTGCAGCTCAGGGTTGTTGGCCTCGATGGTCGCGAACGCCTTGTCCAGGGCCTCGCCAATATTTTCGGTGCGTGAGATTAGATCGAACCAACGGGCACTGATCGGAAATTTGCCCCATTTGTCCTCGATTTCTTCCTGGGCATCGCTATAGTTCAGGCTTTCATCCTTCATCAGCTTTGCGACACGCTCGTCGAACACGTCGTTGTAACGCTTAAGGAAGAGCAGGCCGAAGATGTAGTTCTTGAAGTCGGAGGAGTCGATGGAACCGCGCAGAATGTTGGCGGATTCCCAGAGCCAGGACTCCAGCGTTTCGAGTGACAGCTTGTCAGCCATGGGTAAATCAATTCCTATACAAAGCACGACGCCCAGTACCTGGCGATTGCTGCCATGACTCCTGAGCGCATCAGAAAAATGTGGCTCGATTCTACAAGTCGACGCCACTTGAAGCCCGAAAAATCAAATGTCCCTGAATGACAAAACCCCGGCAGACCTTTCAGTCAACCGGGGTTTACCAGCAGGAGGGGAGTGGGCCATTAACTTTGGCCTAACCCCCTAACTTTGTCCGAATGGGCAAATAACTTTGTCCACCTACAGCGGATCAGAAGTCCAGATTAGACACTGCCAGAGCGTTGGTTTCGATGAAGTCGCGACGCGGTTCAACGGCATCGCCCATCAGGGTATTGAAGATCTGATCTGCACCAATGGCATCTTCGATCGTCACTTTCAACATGCGCCGTACGTTTGGATCCATGGTGGTTTCCCACAGTTGATCCGGGTTCATCTCGCCCAGTCCCTTGTATCGCTGAACGCTGTGGCGGCGCGTGCCTTCGGTCATCAACCACTCCAGCGCTTGCTTGAAGGTGGATACCTGCTTTTTGCGCTCGCCGCGCTGAACATAGGCTCCCTCTTCGAGCAGGCTGTTCAGCTTCTCACCGAGAGCGGTTACGGTCCGGTAATCGTTGCTGGCGAAGAAATCACGGTTGAAGGTGATGTAGCTGGCCAGGCCGTGGGAGCTGATCTCAACTTCCGGCAGCCACAGGTGGCGCTCTTTGTCTTCACGCAAGCTGACGTTGTAGATCAAACCGGAGCGTTCACCGACCTTGAGTTGCGCGCTGTACTGCTCCAGCCAGGCCTGCATCGCGGCGTGATCGGCCAACTGCTCTACTGAAACACGCGGCAGGTAGATGAAGTGCTCAGTCAACTCCAGTGGATACAGACGCGATAGGCGCTGCAGAGTTTTCATCACAGTACGGTAATCGTTGACCAGCTTCTCGAGCGCTCCACCAGAAAGGCCTGGGGCATGCTCATTGACGTGCAGGCTGGCGTCTTCCAGGGCCGACTGGGTGAGGTATTCCTCCATCGCCTCGTCGTCCTTGATGTACTGCTCCTGCTTGCCACGCTTGACCTTGTAGAGCGGCGGCTGGGCGATATATACATAGCCGCGCTCGATCAGCTCAGGCAGCTGACGGAAGAAGAAGGTCAACAGCAGCGTCCGGATGTGCGAACCGTCGACGTCGGCGTCGGTCATGATGATGATGTTGTGATAGCGCAGCTTGTCGATGTTGTACTCTTCACGCCCGATACCACAGCCCAGAGCAGTAATCAGGGTGCCCACTTCCTGGGATGAGATCATCTTGTCGAAACGCGCCTTCTCGACGTTAAGGATCTTGCCCTTGAGCGGCAAAATTGCTTGAGTCTTGCGGTTACGACCTTGCTTCGCCGAGCCACCCGCGGAATCACCCTCCACTATGTAGAGTTCGGAAAGCGCGGGATCCTTTTCCTGGCAGTCAGCAAGTTTGCCCGGCAGGCCGGCGATATCCAGAGCGCCTTTACGACGGGTCATTTCCCGGGCCTTGCGCGCAGCCTCGCGAGCACGGGCGGCATCGATCATCTTGCCGACCACGGCCTTGGCCTCGCCCGGATGCTCGAGGAGGAAATCACCGAAGTACTTGCCCATCTCCTGTTCCACGGCCGTTTTCACTTCCGAGGAAACCAGTTTGTCCTTGGTCTGCGAGCTGAACTTAGGATCCGGAACCTTCACCGAAATGATCGCAGTCAGGCCTTCGCGGGCATCGTCGCCGGTAGTGGCGATCTTGTGCTTCTTGGCCAGACCTTCCTGCTCGATGTAGGAGTTCAGGTTTCGCGTCAGCGCGGAGCGGAAGCCGGCCAGGTGAGTACCGCCGTCACGCTGAGGAATATTGTTGGTAAAGCAGAGAATGTTTTCGTTAAAGCTGTCGTTCCACTGCAGCGCCACCTCGACACCAACGCCGTCGTCACGCTGAACGTTGAAATGGAATACCTCGTTGACGGGGGTTTTGTTTGTGTTCAGGTAAGCAACGAACGCGCTCAGACCGCCCTCGTACTTGAACAGCTCTTCCTTGGCGGTACGCTCGTCCCGCAGGACGATACCGACCCCCGAGTTCAGGAATGACAGTTCGCGCAGACGCTTGGCCAGAATATCCCAGCTGAAATGGATGTTCTGGAAGGTTTCGGACGACGGCTTGAAGTGAATCTGTGTACCCGAGGTATCAGTTTCACCTACCGGAGCCAAAGGTGCCTGGGGCACGCCATGACGGTAGAGCTGTTCCCAGACCTTGCCCTCGCGGCGGATGGTCAGCATCAACTCCTCGGACAGCGCATTGACCACCGAAACACCTACGCCGTGGAGTCCACCGGATACCTTGTAGGAGTTGTCATCGAACTTACCGCCGGCGTGCAGCACGGTCATGATGACCTCTGCCGCCGAAACACCTTCCTCATGGATATCCACCGGAATGCCGCGACCGTTGTCGCGAACGGTGATGGATTCATCGGTATGGATGGTGATGGAGATATCGCTGCAATGCCCGGCCAGCGCTTCGTCGATCGAGTTATCGACGACCTCGAAGACCATGTGATGCAAACCGGTGCCGTCGTCGGTATCGCCGATGTACATGCCAGGGCGCTTGCGCACTGCATCAAGGCCTTTGAGTACCTTGATGCTCGACGAATCGTACGTGTGGTTTTCGCTCATGCCTTCACTCCCGAGGGGCCGTGGATCTGGGTAATTTGCCCATGTTCCACGTGAAACATTGAGACTGGCGTCTGTTCATGCCAGCCTTCTTGCAAAATGGATGAATCTACGCAGGTGATAAACACCTGACAGTTAAGTTGCTCAAGCAACTTGCACAGCGCCAACCTATGTTGGGCGTCCAATTCGGACGGCAGATCGTCGACAAGATAGATGCACTGACCGCGCTTGGTTTCGCTAACCAGATGGCCCTGAGCAATACGCAATGCACACACCACCAATTTCTGCTGGCCGCGCGATAGCACTTCAGCCGCGTTGTGATTGCCAACCTTCAATCGCAGATCCGCACGCTGCGGCCCGGATTGGGTATGCCCTAATGACCTATCCCGTTCCAGCGAAGACGCCAGCACATCAGCCAAGGAGCGGTCTTTATCCCATCCCCTGTAATAACTAAGCTTCAGGCCGTCCATGTCGAGCAAGGCCGCGAGGGTCGATTCAAATACGGGCTTAAGTGCCTGAATATAGGCTCGTCGATATCCGTCAATTTCATCACTGGCCAGCGTCAGTTCCCGGCTCCACGCCGCATCCGAAGCGCCGTCCAGTGTACCATGCCGCAGCCACGAGTTCCGTTGCCGGAGCGCCTGCTGCATGCGCAGCCAGGCTGGCATGAACCGATGTTCCACGTGGAACACGCCCCAATCAAGAAACTGCCTACGTAATTTCGGTGCGCCTTCGAGAAGACGAAAACTATCCGGATTGATCAGTTGCAAAGGCAGCGTATCGGCAAGCTCCGCGGCTGACCTGACCCCCTGTCCGTCGATACGGATCCGGACGTCACCGCTACGATCCCGGGAAACTCCCAACGCACGACTGTGCTGATCTGGCAGTTCAACTTGACCAAAAACGGTGCACGCCGATTGTTCATAGGTGATGACGGGGTTCAGCCGAATGCTACGAAACGAGCGCGCCAGCCCGAGCAGGTGAATGGCTTCGAGCAGGCTGGTTTTTCCGCTACCGTTATCGCCGAACAGGATGTTGATTCGAGAGGAGGGAGATAACGTCACCGGGTGCAGATTGCGGACCCCGGTGACGGAAAGACGACTGAGGGACATGAAGCTGGTTTACAGACGCATCGGCATCACGACATATGCGGAATCGTCGTTATCGAATTCCTGAACCAGAGCACTGCTGTTCGCGTCAGACAGAATCAGACGCACCTGTTCGGTGGTCATCACGCCCAGCACATCGAGCAGATAGCTGACGTTGAAACCGATCTCCAACGAACTGCCGTTGTAGTCGACCGCAACCTCTTCCTCAGCTTCTTCCTGTTCGGGGTTGTTCGCCTGAATCTTCAATAGCCCACTTTCCAGCTGCAGACGAATGCCGCGGTACTTTTCGTTGGAGAGAATCGCCGTGCGACTGAACGCTTCACGCAGCAACTGACGATCTCCTACCACAAGCTTGTCGCCACCACGCGGCAGTACGCGCTCATAGTCCGGGAACTTGCCGTCCACCAGCTTGGAGGTGAAGGTGAACTCGCCAGTGGTGGCGCGAATATGGTGCTGGCCCAGAACGATGCTGACCTCGGCGTCCTGATCGTTGAGCAGCCGCGCGAGCTCGAGGATACCCTTACGCGGCACGATGACCTGATGCCGATCGGGTTGCTCGATCCCCGCCTGCATCGAGCACATCGCCAGGCGGTGGCCGTCCGTCGCTACCGCGCGCAGCATTCCGCTTGAAACTTCGATGAGCATACCGTTGAGGTAGTAGCGAACGTCCTGCTGCGCCATGGCAAAGCTGCTGCGCTCGATCAGCTTGCGCAGCTTGCCCTGTTCGACGGTGAAGGAAAGCGAACCTGGGCCTTCTTCGACCGTAGGGAAGTCATTGGCCGGCAAAGTTGAAAGGGTAAAGCGGCTGCGCCCGGACTTGATAACAACCTTCTGATCATCGAGACGGATATTGATCAGCGCATCGCTCGGCAGGCTCTTGCAAATGTCCATGAGTTTGCGCGCCGGAACGGTGATCTCGCCTGGCTCGGCGGCCTCTTCAAGGGCAACACGGCCGACCAGTTCGACTTCGAGATCGGTACCGGTCAGCGACAATTGCTGTCCTTGCACCACAAGCAGTACGTTGGACAGCACCGGCAAGGTCTGACGGCGCTCAACGACGCCAGCAACCAGCTGCAGGGGTTTCAACAGGGCTTCGCGCTGAATGGAGAAATGCATGGTCTGGTCCCTTGCCTATAGATTAGGTCGCACTCAGGTTGTCAAAGTTCGCAGCAAATTCTTGTAATCTTCACGTATATCCGCGTCAGTTTCCCGTAGTTCGGCGATCTTACGGCAAGCATGCAGAACCGTGGTGTGATCCCGCCCACCGAACGCGTCGCCGATCTCAGGGAGGCTGTGGTTGGTCAGCTCCTTGGACAGGGCCATGGCCACCTGCCGCGGTCGGGCGACCGATCGCGATCGCCGCTTCGACAGCAAGTCGGAGATCTTGATCTTGTAGTATTCGGCCACGGTGCGCTGGATATTGTCGACGCTGACCAGTTTATCCTGCAACGCCAGCAAGTCCTTCAGCGATTCGCGAATCAGTTCGATCGTGATATCGCGCCCCATGAAGTGAGCATGGGCGATGACCCGCTTCAGCGCTCCTTCGAGTTCACGGACGTTCGAACGGATCCGCTGGGCAATGAAGAAAGCCGCGTCGTGGGGCAGGTCCACCTTCGCCTGGTCCGCCTTCTTCATCAGGATCGCTACACGAGTCTCAAGCTCGGGCGGCTCAACGGCAACGGTCAGCCCCCAGCCAAAACGCGATTTCAGACGTTCCTCAAGGCCGTCGATTTCCTTGGGATAGCGGTCACTGGTGAGGATGACCTGCTGGCCACCTTCGAGCAGCGCGTTGAAGGTGTGAAAGAACTCTTCTTGCGAACGCTCTTTTTTGGCGAAGAACTGGATATCGTCGATCAGCAGCGCATCGACCGAGCGATAAAAGCGCTTGAACTCGTTGATGGCATTGAGCTGCAGTGCCTTGACCATATCGGCCACGAAACGCTCGGAGTGCAGGTAAACCACTTTGGCGTTGGGGTTCTTCTTCAGCAGGTGATTACCCACTGCATGCATCAGGTGGGTCTTACCCAGGCCAACACCGCCGTACAGAAAAAGCGGGTTGTAGCCATGCTTGGGATTGTCGGCAACCTGCCAGGCAGCGGCTCGCGCCAACTGGTTGGATTTGCCCTCGACGAAATTTTCGAAGGTAAAGGTCCGGTTCAGGTAGCTGGTGTGCTTGAGCCCACCCTCGACCTGCACGGTACGCTCGACACGCGGCTGCTCGGGTTCACTGTTGTCAGCCGACAACGGCTCGAAGTGTGGCGCCTGCATGGCCGGCGCAGGCGCGCTTACTGCCATTGGCTGTGGCTGAGCACGTGCAGCAGCAGCCGAAGGAAGAGCGGCGGATGACGTCCGTTTACTGCCTATAAGGAGAGTAAGCGCCGGAGCGATTCCGCTTGAACGCTCCGACAGCAGTTCCAACAATCGGGAAAGGTACTTTTCGTTGACCCAGTCGAGCACGAAGCGATTGGGCGCATAGACGCGCAGCTCATCACCATCGCCTTCCACCTGTAGTGGACGAATCCATGTGTTGAATTGCTGAGCAGGCAGTTCATCGCGCAAAAGCTCAACACACTGCTGCCAAAGTTCCACCGACACGGAAGCTCCTATCGACTCAGTCGAGGTAAGACGGCGGCCATTGTAACGGCGCGCCCTCAGGTTATCCACAACAAACCTGAAGCGCAGGACGGGATACCCTAGGTCTGGTCAACCACTCAACGCATGGAAAAGCATTGTCACCAAGTCTGTTGATAACCCCCCCTGAGGGCAGTGGTCAAGCCTGTTCAAAAGCACTGATTAACACCACCTGTGGATATCTTGCGTTTTAATCCACAGCTTGCGCAGAGCCTCTGCACGGGGTGAGCACCGCTTTCGCACCAGGTTTGCATTCGCGGGAGTGCCCGTCTCCTAAGGTCTGTAGCCATCTATCCACAGAAAAGGTGCTGCACATATATAAGCATTACATCTTAAGAGCTTATATTTCTTTTCCTCTTATATTTTTCATCCATGCAGGGCTGGTTGGAAATTGACCTGGCTCGATAGCTTCTCTACAATCGCCGGTCTCTTAAAAGGGGGCCATTCCGGCCCGCAATGGATCACCAGGTAAACGCACCATGAAACGCACTTTCCAGCCCAGCACCATCAAGCGCGCTCGTACTCACGGTTTCCGTGCACGTATGGCCACCAAGAACGGTCGTCAGGTTCTGTCGCGTCGTCGCGCCAAAGGCCGTAAGCGTCTGACCGTCTGATATCGGAACAGGTAGTGAGTCGGGGCTTCGGCCGGGAAAAGCGTCTGCTGACTCCCCGCCAATTCAAGGCAGTCTTCGACTCCCCTTCCGGTAAGGTGCCTGGCAGGAACGTCCTGCTGTTGGCACGCGAGAACGATCTGCAACACCCCCGCCTTGGGCTGGTGATCGGCAAGAAAAGCGTCAAGCTCTCGGTCGAACGTAACCGCATCAAGCGGCAGATACGTGAGACCTTCCGCCATCACCAGTCGGATCTGGTGGGCTGGGACATCGTGATCATCGCCCGCAAGGGATTGGCTGATCTGGACAATCCCGAACTGGCGAAGCAATTCGCCAAGCTCTGGAAGCGACTGTCACGCAGCCCATCCAAGACCTCCGTCGAACCTGGAGCCGCCAACAGCACCCATGCGTAAATTGGCCATCGCTTCGATCAGGGTCTACCAGTACGCCATCAGTCCGATGATGGCCAGTCACTGCCGTTTCTATCCAAGCTGCTCCTGCTATGCACTCGAGGCCATCGAAACTCATGGCCTGTTGCGTGGTGGCTGGCTGAGCCTGCGCAGGTTGGGGCGCTGCCATCCGTGGAATCCCGGTGGCTACGATCCCGTGCCTTCTCACAACACTTCCAATTCATCTCCGATGGCCGAGTAACCATGGATATCAAACGCTCGATACTGCTCGTCGCTCTAGCAGTCGTTGCCTACCTGATGGTTCTTCAATGGAATCAGGACTACGGTCAGGCAGCCCTGCCGACCGAAACCGCGCAAAGCCAGCCGGGCGTACCGGCTCTTCCGGATAGCCCCGCCGCCAACAGCGAAGGCACCGCTGGCGATGTGCCCGCGGTTGCCGGCCAGCAACAGGCCAGCGCCCTGCCGGCTAATGCGCCGAGCAGCCAGCTGATTCGTGTGCGCAGCGACGTGCTTGATGTGGCGATCGATCCGCGCGGTGGCGACATCGTCGAACTGCATCTGCCGCAGTACCCGCGTCGTCAGGATCGTCCCGATGTGCCGTTCCAACTGTTCGAGCGTAGTGGTGAGCGAGTCTATGAAGCACAAAGCGGCCTGATCGGCGACGGCCCGGACAAGGCCAGCGGGCGTCCTCAGTACAGCAGTGAGAAAAGCGAGTACCAACTGGCCGAAGGTCAGGATCAGGTGGTCGTCGATCTGAAATACAATGCTGATGGCGTCAACTACATCAAGCGTTTCACCCTCGAGCGCGGTAACTATGCGCTGAAGGTGAACTACCTGATCGACAACCAGAGCGGTCAACCCTGGACCGGTTACCTGTTCGGTCAGCTCAAGCGCGACAACAGCGGCGATCCCTCCTCAAGCACCGCCACTGGCACCGCTACCTACCTTGGCGCTGCGCTGTGGACCAAGGACGAGCCGTATCGTAAGGTCTCCATGGGTGACATGGATGAAAGCAACCTGCGTGAAAGCGTGCAGGGTGGCTGGATCGCCTGGCTGCAACATTATTTCGTCACCGCCTGGATTCCTCAGCCGGACGATACCAACCAGGTGCAGACGCGCAAGGATAGCCAGGGCAACTACATCATCGGCTTCACCGGCCCCGCCGTTACCGTACCTGCCGGCGCACAGGGCGAGACAGGCGCCACGCTGTATGCCGGCCCGAAGAGCCAAGACAAGCTGGAAGAACTGTCCCCCGGTCTGCGTCTGACCGTCGACTACGGCATCCTCTGGTTCATCGCTCAGCCGATCTTCTGGCTGCTGGAAAACATCCACGCGCTGCTGGGCAACTGGGGCTGGTCGATCATCGTTCTGACCATCGTCATCAAGCTCGCCTTCTTCCCGCTCTCCGCGGCCAGCTACCGGTCGATGGCGCGCATGCGTGCGGTGTCGCCGAAAATGCAGGCGCTGAAGGAACAGCATGGCGACGACCGCCAGAAGATGTCCCAGGCGATGATGGAGCTGTACAAGAAGGAAAAGATCAATCCGCTGGGCGGCTGCCTGCCGATCCTGGTGCAGATGCCGGTATTCCTGGCCCTGTACTGGGTCCTGCTGGAAAGCGTCGAGATGCGCCAGGCGCCCTGGATGTTCTGGATCACCGACCTTTCGATCAAAGACCCGTTCTTCATCCTGCCGATCATCATGGGCGTGACCATGTTCATCCAGCAGCAGCTGAACCCGACGCCGCCGGATCCGATGCAGGCACGAGTGATGAAGCTGCTGCCGGTGATCTTCACCTTCTTCTTCCTCTGGTTCCCTGCCGGTCTGGTGCTGTACTGGGTGGTCAACAACGTCCTGTCCATCGCCCAGCAGTGGTACATTACCCGCAAGATCGAGGCCGCGGCGAAGCCCGCCTGACGCCTCAACCGCCAATGCAGAACGCCCCTTGATTGGGGCGTTCTGCTATCTGCCGTCCAGAAAGGAGGCCACATGAATCCAGTTCGCGACACCATTGCCGCCGTCGCTACCGCGCCGGGGCGCGGAGGAGTAGGCATCGTTCGGGTATCAGGGCCACGGTCCAAGGCTATCGCCATTACCCTAACCGGCCGTGAGCCAACGCCGCGGCATGCACATTACGGTGCATTTCACGCAGACGACGGCGAGGTGATCGACGAAGGCCTGCTACTGTTCTTTCCGGGACCGCATTCGTTCACTGGTGAGGACGTAATCGAACTGCAGGGGCATGGCGGTCCGGTTGTCATGGATATGCTGCTGCAGCGCTGCGTCGAGCTCGGCGTTCGTCTGGCTCGGCCAGGCGAATTCAGTGAACGCGCATTCCTTAACGACAAGCTCGATCTGGCCCAGGCCGAGGCGATCGCCGACCTTATCGAAGCGAGTTCGGCGCAGGCCGCGCGCAATGCGGTGCGTTCGCTACAGGGCGAATTCTCTCGCCGCGTGCATCAGTTGACCGAAAGATTGATTCAGCTGCGTATCTATGTCGAAGCGGCGATCGATTTTCCCGAAGAAGAGATCGACTTCCTCGCCGATGGGCATGTCTTGGCACAATTGGATGCCGTGAAAGCCGAGTTATCCACAGTGCTGCGCGAAGCCGGGCAGGGCGCCTTGCTGCGCGACGGAATGACCGTGGTGATCGCAGGGCGCCCCAACGCCGGCAAGTCCAGTCTGCTCAACGCACTGGCGGGCCGTGAGGCCGCCATTGTCACCGATATTGCCGGCACCACCCGCGATGTCCTGCGCGAACACATCCTGATCGACGGCATGCCGCTGCATGTCGTCGATACCGCGGGTCTACGCGATACCGAAGATCAGGTCGAGCGGATCGGTGTGCAGCGCGCGCTCAGCGCCATCGGCGAAGCGGACAGGGTACTCCTGATGGTCGATGCCAGTGCGCCTGAGGCGCAGGACCCACTAGCCCTTTGGCCGGAGTTTCTCGAATCCAACCCTGCGCCGAACCGAGTGACGCTGATTCGGAACAAGGCTGACCTGAGCGGTGAGGCGATCTCGATTCGCTTCGACGACAACGGACAGGCAACCCTGAGCCTGTGCGCACGATCCGGCGAAGGTATCGAGTTGTTGCGCGAACACCTCAAGCAGTGCATGGGCTACGAGCAGACCGCTGAAAGCAGCTTCAGCGCCCGACGTCGCCATCTGGACGCACTGCGTCTGGCTGACCAGTACCTGGAGCATGGCCATGCCCAACTGACGCTGGCCGGCGCCGGTGAGCTGCTGGCAGAGGATCTGCGCCTGGCACAACAGGCACTCGGTGAGATCACAGGCGCGTTCAGCTCAGACGACCTGCTCGGGCGAATCTTCTCGAGCTTCTGCATCGGCAAATGACACTGCACGGGCGCTAACCACGCCCGCCCCCTTTTCATGCACAACGCTACGCTGAAAATTCGTGGCAATGCCATTCGGCTGCCGAAAATTCCCGCCATGAGACCTGTGGAAAAGGCCGCCTAAGGGCAGTAGAAAAGTCATGGCGTAAGCTGGTGAAAAAACCCTCTGTGCATAAGATCAACTTTAATCCACAGGATGCTGACGGTATTCACACCGTCAGCGCCCAGCCGCAGCACAGGTTTATCCTTCGCCACAAGGAAGGCCTGCCGAGGGCTCCACGTGGTTATCCACAGAAATGAGCTTCACCATTTATAAACACATAAATAAGCTTCTTATATATTTCTTCTCTATTTCTAATGTTTATCCACCGACTCGCCTCCGCCAGATGGTTGGTCATTTTTTGCTCAGAGCCCTTCTTTAGCACTGGCTAAATCCCTATACTTCGCGGCTTCCCGAATTCCCATCTGAACAGGCACGAGGTGCGTGGTGGACTTCCCTTCCCGTTTTGACGTGATCGTTATCGGCGGCGGCCATGCCGGCACCGAGGCTGCGCTTGCAGCGGCACGCATGGGCGTGAAGACCCTGCTGCTCAGCCACAATGTGGAAACCCTTGGCCAGATGAGCTGCAACCCGGCCATCGGTGGCATCGGCAAGAGTCATCTGGTCAAGGAAATCGATGCGTTGGGTGGGGCCATGGCGATGGCCACCGACAAGGGCGGCATCCAGTTTCGCGTGCTCAACAGCCGCAAGGGGCCAGCCGTTCGAGCCACCCGAGCGCAAGCTGACCGCGTGCTCTACAAAGCTGCTATTCGTGACACTCTGGAAAACCAGCCGAACCTGTGGATATTTCAACAGGCGGCGGATGACCTCATCGTCGAGCAGGATCAGGTCCGGGGTGTCATGACCCAGATGGGCCTGCGTTTCCTCGCGGATTCCGTGGTGCTGACCACCGGGACCTTCCTCGGTGGACTTATCCACATTGGCCTGCAGAACTACTCAGGCGGGCGCGCAGGCGATCCGCCTTCGATCGCCCTGGCTCACCGGCTGCGCGAGTTGCCGCTGCGCGTCGGTCGGCTGAAGACCGGTACGCCGCCACGTATCGATGGTCGTTCGGTGGATTTTTCTCTTATGACCGAGCAACCGGGCGACACACCGCTGCCGGTGATGTCGTTCATGGGCAATCGTGAGCAACACCCGCCGCAGGTCAGCTGCTGGATCACTCACACCAACGCGCGAACGCACGAAATCATTGCCGCCAACCTCGATCGTTCGCCGATGTATTCCGGCGTGATCGAAGGCGTCGGCCCGCGCTACTGCCCGTCGATCGAAGACAAGATCCATCGTTTTGCCGACAAGGACAGCCATCAGGTCTTCCTCGAGCCCGAAGGCCTGACCACTCATGAGCTGTATCCCAACGGCATCTCCACCTCGTTGCCGTTCGATGTGCAGCTGCAGATCGTGCAGAGCATCCGTGGCATGGAGAACGCCCACATCGTGCGGCCGGGCTATGCCATCGAGTACGACTACTTCGACCCGCGTGATCTCAAGTACAGCCTGGAGACCAAGGTGATCGGCGGGCTGTTCTTCGCCGGCCAGATCAATGGCACCACCGGTTACGAAGAAGCTGGTGCCCAGGGACTGCTCGCCGGAGCCAACGCTGCGCTGCGGGCGCAGGGCAAGGACAGCTGGTGTCCGCGCCGCGATGAGGCCTACCTAGGCGTGCTGGTCGATGACCTGATCACCCTCGGTACCCAGGAGCCCTATCGGATGTTCACCTCGCGTGCCGAATACCGGCTGATCCTGCGTGAGGACAATGCCGATCTTCGTCTGACCGAGAAGGGCCGCGAACTGGGTCTGGTGGACGATGCCCGCTGGGCTGCGTTCTGCGCCAAGCGCGAAGGTATCGAGCTCGAGGAGCAGCGCCTGAAGAGTTGCTGGGTTCGTCCCGGCACACCACAGGGAGATGCCATCGCCGAGCGTTTCGGCAGCCCGCTGGCCCGCGAGTACAATCTGCTCAATCTGTTGGCTCGTCCGGAAATCGATTACCAGAGCCTGATCGAACTGACCGGTGACGGTGCGCAGGATCCTCAGGTCGCCGAGCAAGTCGAGATCAAAACCAAGTACGCCGGCTACATCGAACGGCAGCAGGACGAGATCGAACGACTGCGTGCCAGCGAAAACATCGCCTTGCCGGAGAATCTCGACTACACGACGATTCCGGGCTTGTCGAAGGAGATTCAGCACAAGCTCGGTCAGGCAAGGCCTGAGACGCTCGGGCAGGCCTCGCGTATTCCGGGAGTCACTCCCGCTGCGGTGTCGCTGCTGATGATTCATCTGAAGAAGCGCAATGCCGGCCAGCAGTTGGAGCAGAGCGCCTGATGAGTCTGGTCAGCGAATCCCATGCCGCCGAACTCGTGCGCGGCGCCCTGGCGCTAGGCGTCGAGCTGAGTGAAGGGCAACAGCAGCAGTTGCTGGCCTACCTGGCACTGCTGATCAAGTGGAACAAGGCCTACAACCTAACCGCGGTGCGCGATCCCGACGAAATGGTTTCGCGACACCTGCTCGACAGCCTGAGCGTGGTGTCCTTCGTTGCCGAGTCCGGACAGACCTGGCTGGACGTCGGCAGCGGTGGTGGCATGCCTGGCGTGCCGCTGGCGATCATGTTTCCTGATCGCAGCTTCACGCTGCTGGACTCCAATGGGAAAAAAACGCGATTCCTGACGCAGGTGAAGCTGGAGCTGAAACTGGCCAACCTCGAAGTCGTGCACAGCCGCGTCGAGCAGTTCCAGCCGGCGGAAGCCTTCGACGGCATCACCTCGCGCGCCTTCAGTTCCCTTGAGGACTTCGCCAGCTGGACGCGGCATCTGGGCAATACCCAGACGCGCTGGTTGGCGATGAAGGGCGTGCAGCCGGACGATGAACTGCAACGGCTGCCCGCCGACTTCCGCCTCGATGCCTGTCACGTACTCAAGGTTCCCGGTTGCCAAGGCCAGCGCCATCTGCTGATACTGCGCCGCACTTCATGACCCGGACAGACACTGACCATGGCTAAAGTTTTCGCCATTGCCAACCAGAAGGGCGGTGTCGCCAAGACCACCACCTGCATCAACCTTGCGGCTTCGCTGGTTGCCACGCGCCGTCGCGTGCTGCTGATCGATCTCGACCCCCAGGGCAACGCCACCACTGGTAGCGGTGTGGACAAGCTCGGACTGGAGTACTCGATCTACGACGTACTGATCGGCGAATGCAGCCTGGTGGATGCCATGCAGTTCTCCGAGCACGGCGGCTATCAGTTGCTGCCGGCCAATCGCGACCTGACCGCGGCGGAAGTGGCCCTGCTGAATCTGCCGGCCAAGGAAAAACGCCTGCGTGAAGCACTGGCACCGGTGCGGGAGAACTACGACTACATCCTCATCGATTGCCCGCCGTCGCTGTCGATGCTGACCATCAACGCGCTGGCTGCGTCGGACGGCGTCATCATTCCCATGCAGTGCGAGTATTACGCGCTCGAAGGGCTTACCGATCTGGTCAATTCGATCCAGCGTATCGGCCAGGCGCTCAACCCCAGCCTGAAGATCGAAGGCCTGCTGCGCACCATGTACGACCCGCGCAGCAGTCTGACCAACGATGTATCCGAACAGCTCAAGGCGCATTTCGGCGACAAACTCTACGACACCGTTATCCCGCGCAACGTCCGGCTCGCCGAGGCCCCCAGCCACGGCATGCCGGCGCTGGTCTACGACAAGCAATCCAAGGGCGCTCTGGCCTATCTGGCCCTGGCCGGTGAACTGTCGCGACGCCAGCGCCAGTCGGCGCGTGGCGCCCCCGCATAAGGACTACTCATGGCGACCAAGAAAAGAGGCCTAGGCCGTGGACTCGACGCCCTGCTCGGCGGCGCCAGCGTTTCGGCAATGCAGGAAGAGGCTGCGAAGGTCGATACCCGTGAACTCCAGCACCTGCCGCTGGACCTGATCCAGCGCGGCAAGTACCAGCCGCGCCGCGATATGGACCCGCAGGCCCTGGAGGAGCTGGCCCAGTCGATCAAGAACCACGGCGTGATGCAGCCGATCGTGGTGCGTCCCGTCAGCGGTGGCCGTTTCGAGATCATCGCCGGTGAACGTCGCTGGCGAGCCAGCCAGCAGGCCGGGTTGGAGAAGGTGCCGGCGCTGGTTCGCGAAGTGCCGGACGAGGCGGCCATTGCCATGGCGCTGATCGAGAACATCCAGCGCGAAGACCTGAATCCGATCGAGGAAGCCGTCGCGCTGCAGCGCTTGCAACAGGAGTTCCAGCTGACCCAGCAGCAAGTTGCCGACGCGGTAGGCAAGTCGCGTGTCTCGATAAGCAATTTGCTGCGCTTGATTGCGCTGCCGGAAGAGATCAAGACGCTGCTGTCACACGGTGACCTGGAGATGGGCCACGCGCGAGCATTGCTAGGTCTGCCGGCGGAACAGCAGGTCGAAGGCGCGCGGCACGTTGTCGCACGTGGGCTGACCGTCCGCCAGACCGAAGCCCTGGTGCGTCAGTGGTTGAGCAGCAAGGAAACACCGAAAGCCGAAGTCAAGGTCGACCCGGACATCAGCCGTCTGGAGCAGCGCCTGGCGGAACGCCTGGGCTCTCCGGTGCAGATCAAGCACGGACAAAGAGGCAAAGGGCAGCTGGTGATCCGCTACAGTTCGCTGGATGAACTGCAGGGTGTATTGGCCCACATCCGCTGATACAAATTGTTTGTAGTGCCGGTCGGAAAATACTACCGGAGAGTTGAACCCTGGCTGGCCTGCTCCTATACTCGCCGCGCTTTTTTGACTGCGGACAATTATTTACGCGGCCTGCTACAGCGATGGAATTCAGGTGAACATACGCAACAGAACACCCTTCCATCGCCTTCCGGCATTTCGCGTATTGCTGATGCAGGCAATGGTCGTAGTAGTGACCGCTGTCTCATGTGGCCTGGTTTTTGGTATGGTCGCCGGCTACTCCGCGCTGTGCGGTGGTTTGATTGCGCTGTCAGCGAACGTGTATTTCGCGTACAAGGCCTTTCGTTACTTTGGCGCACGTTCGACTCAGGCGATCATCCAGTCGTTCTGGTCTGGCGAGATGGGTAAACAGATTCTGGCAGCAGCGCTTTTTGCGTTGGTGTTTGTGGGAGTGAAACCGCTGGAACCGATCGCCTTGTTTGCCGGCTATCTGCTGGTTCTGGGTGTCGGAGCAAGCGCGCTCCTGCTGATGAAAAACAATCCGAAGCATTGAGCATTGAGCATTGAGCATTGAGGCGTTTATGGCGAGTACCCCCGCTGAATATATCCAGCACCACCTGCAAAACCTCACCTACGGCAAGCTGCCGGCAGGTTACGAGCGTGCTGATGGCTCCGTTCTCGATCAGGCCACCTGGACCATCGCTCAGACGGGTCTGGAAGCTCGTGACATGGGCTTCATGGCATTCCACCTGGATACCCTCGGCTGGTCGCTGCTGATGGGCGCCATCTTCATTCTGCTGTTCCGCAGCGCCGCCAAGTCCGCCACGACCGGTGTACCGGGCAAGCTGCAGAACTTCGTCGAGATGTGCGTCGAGTTCGTCGAAGGCGTGGTGAAGGACACCTTCCACGGCCGCAATGCTCTGATCGCTCCGCTGGCGCTGACCATCTTCGTCTGGGTGTTCCTGATGAACAGCCTGAAGTGGATTCCGGTCGACTACATCCCTGGGCTGGCCAGCCTGCTGGGCCTTCCGGCGTTCAAGATCGTGCCAACCGCCGACCCGAACGGCACCTTCGGTCTGTCGCTCGGCGTGTTCATTCTGATCCTCTTCTACAGCGTCAAGGTCAAGGGTTTCGGTGGCTTCAGCAAGGAGCTGGCGTTCACTCCGTTTAACCACTGGTCGTTGGTGCCGTTCAACCTGTTCCTCGAGATTCTCGGCCTGCTGACCAAGCCGCTCAGCCTCGCGCTGCGTCTGTTCGGCAACATGTATGCCGGTGAGGTGGTGTTCATCCTCATCGCTCTGCTGCCGTTCTACGTGCAGTGGACCCTGAATGTGCCTTGGGCGATCTTCCATATCCTGGTGATCCCGCTTCAGGCCTTCATCTTCATGGTACTGACGGTGGTGTACCTGAGCTCTGCCCATGAAGAACATCACTGAAAACCGCTAACGCTTTAACCGAAAAACCTTAACCCCCCTTAGCTTCAGGAGCTTTACATGGAACTCGTCTACATCGCCGCCTCCATCATGATCGGTCTGGGTGCCCTGGGCACCGGTATTGGCTTCGCGCTGCTGGGCGGCAAGCTGCTGGAATCCACTGCTCGTCAGCCTGAGCTGGCTCCCCAGCTGCAAACCAAAACCTTCCTGATGGCCGGCCTGCTCGACGCCGTGCCGATGATCGGCGTTGGTATCGCGATGTACCTCATCTTCGTTGTCGCCGGTTAATCACTTTCCGGTTTGAGATGGGGTTCGCCGGGCGAGCCCCGTCGCCGTGGAATGACTCCCGCGTTGAACGAGATAGCACGAGGTAAATCGCTGTGAACATTAACTTGACGCTGTTCGGTCAAACGCTCGCCTTCGCTATCTTCGTCTGGTTCTGCATGAAGCTCGTCTGGCCGCCAATCACGGCAGCCATGGCAGCGCGCCAGAAGAAGATCGCTGAAGGACTGGATGCGGCAGGCCGTGCGCAGCAAGACCTGAAACTGGCTCAGGACAAGGTGTCCAACACCCTCCGCGAGACCAAGGAGCAGGCAGCCCAGATCATCGAGCAGGCGAACAAGCACGCCAATGCGATCATCGAGGAAGCCAAGCAGCAGGCACGTGTAGAAGGCGAGCGACTGGTCGCCGGCGCCCGCGCCGAGATCGAACAGGAAGTGAACCGTGCCAGGGACCAACTGCGCAATCAGGTAGCGGCTCTTGCCGTCGCCGGTGCAGAGAAGATCCTGGAGTCCCAGGTGGACGCCAAGGTGCACAACGAGCTGGTCGAAAAACTGGCCTCCCAACTCTAAGCGAGGCAAGCGATGATCAATACCCAGACGCTTGCTCGGCCTTACGCGAAAGCCGCTTTCGAGTTTGCCAGCGCCGCAGGAACGACCGAGTCCTGGTCGAAAATGCTGAACCTGGCCGCCATCGCTGTTGAAGTCCCAGAAGTCGCAGCGTTGCTGAACGACCCCCGCCTGACCAGCGAAAGCAAGGTCCAGGGGCTGGTGCGTCTACTCGGTGACGACGCCGACGAAGCTTTCCGCAACTACGTCCAGACCCTTGGCGAGAACGATCGCCTGTCGGTACTGCCGACCGTGTGGGAGCTGTACGAGGACATCAAGGCGCAAGCCGAGAAAACGCTCGAGGCAGAAGTTGAAACCGCCTTCGAGCTCAGCAACGAGCAACTCCAAACTTTGGCTGCCGCCCTGTCGAAGCGGCTAGATCGCACCGTCAACCTCCAGCAGGCCGTGAATCCTGCGCTGATCGGCGGCGTGTTGATTCGCGCCGGTGATGTGGTTGTCGACGGTTCGGTCCGCGGCAAACTGAGCCAGTTGGCCGAATCGTTGAAATCCTGATTTGAGGGTCATGGCATGCAGCAACTGAATCCTTCCGAGATTAGTGAAATCATCAAGCAGCGCATCGAGAAATCGAATGTCGCTGCTCAAGCCCGTAATGAGGGCACCGTCGTCAGCGTTTCTGACGGTATCGTACGTATCTACGGTCTGGCCGACGTCATGTACGGCGAAATGATCGAGTTCCCTGGCGGCATCTTTGGTATGGCACTGAACCTGGAGCAGGACTCCGTAGGTGCCGTGGTTCTGGGTAACTACCTGGGCCTGACCGAAGGCATGAGCGCCAAGTGCACCGGCCGCATCCTTGAAGTTCCGGTTGGTCCGGAACTGCTGGGCCGCGTTGTCGACGCACTGGGTAACCCGATTGATGGCAAAGGCCCGATCAACGCTCAGGCAACTGACGCGGTCGAGAAGGTTGCGCCGGGCGTGATCTGGCGTAAGTCCGTCGACCAGCCGGTGCAGACCGGTTACAAGTCGGTCGACGCCATGATCCCGGTAGGCCGTGGCCAGCGTGAGCTGATCATCGGCGACCGTCAGATCGGCAAGACCGCCCTGGCCATCGACGCCATCATCAACCAGAAGAACAGCGGCATCCGCTGCGTTTACGTTGCCATTGGTCAGAAGCAGTCGACCATCGCCAACGTGGTTCGCAAGCTGGAAGAGCACGGCGCGCTGCACAACACCATCGTTGTTGCTGCGTCCGCCTCCGAATCCGCTGCCCTGCAGTACCTGGCGCCTTACGCTGGTTGCACCATGGGCGAGTACTTCCGCGACCGCGGTGAAGACGCGCTGATCGTGTATGACGATCTGTCCAAGCAGGCCGTGGCATACCGCCAGATCTCCCTGCTGCTGCGTCGTCCGCCGGGACGTGAAGCCTATCCGGGCGACGTGTTCTATCTCCACAGCCGTCTGCTGGAGCGTGCGTCGCGCGTTTCCGAAGAGTATGTCGAGAAGTTCACCAACGGTGCCGTAACTGGCAAGACCGGCTCGCTGACCGCTCTGCCGATCATCGAAACCCAGGCGGGCGACGTTTCCGCGTTCGTTCCGACCAACGTGATTTCCATCACCGACGGTCAGATCTTCCTGGAATCGGCCATGTTCAACGCAGGTATCCGTCCGGCCGTCAACGCCGGTATCTCGGTATCCCGTGTTGGTGGTGCTGCTCAGACCAAGATCGTCAAGAAGCTGTCTGGTGGTATCCGTACCGCTCTGGCTCAGTACCGTGAACTGGCTGCGTTCGCGCAGTTCGCTTCCGACCTCGACGAAGCGACCCGCAAGCAGCTGGAGCATGGTCAGCGCGTTACCGAGCTGATGAAGCAGAAGCAGTACGCGCCGATGTCCATCGCCGACATGTCCCTGTCCCTGTACGCCGCCGAGCGCGGTTTCCTGACGGACGTGGAAGTGGCCAAGGTTGGCGCCTTCGAGCAGGCCCTGATCGCCTTCTTCAACCGCGAGTTCGCCGATCTGATGGCGAAGATCAACGTGAAGGGTGACTTCAATGACGAAATCGACGCAGGCCTGAAGGCCGGTATCGAGAAGTTCAAGGCCACTCAAAGCTGGTAAGCCGCAGCGGGAGCCGTGAGGCTCCCGCCTGCTAACCCGATAGGTGTCAAATGGCAGGCGCAAAAGAGATTCGCAGCAAGATTGCGAGCATCAAAAGCACGCAGAAGATCACCAGCGCCATGGAAAAGGTGGCGGTCAGCAAGATGCGCAAGGCACAGATGCGCATGGCTGCCAGCCGCCCTTATGCGGAGCGGATCCGGCAGGTAATCGGCCATCTGGCCTTTGCCAACCCGGAATACCGTCATCCGTTCATGGTAGAGCGTCCGGTCAAGCGTGTCGGCTACATCGTCGTGTCGACCGATCGTGGTCTTTGCGGTGGCCTGAACATCAACCTGTTCAAGGTCCTGATCAAGAACATGAAGGAGTGGCACGATCAGAAGGTCGAAGTCGACCTCTGCGTGATCGGCAACAAAGGCGCGAGCTTCTTCCGCAGCTTCGGCGGCAACGTCGTCGCAGCGATCGGCAACCTCGGCGAAGAGCCGTCGATCAATGATCTGATCGGCAGCGTCAAGGTCATGCTGGACGGCTTCCACAATGGCCGTATCGATCGCTTGTACCTGGTATCCAACAAGTTCATCAACACCATGACCCAGAAGCCCACGGTCGACCAACTGCTGCCGCTGGCCGCAGACGAGAACGCCGAGCCGGTCAAGAAAGGTCAGTGGGACTACCTCTACGAGCCGGACGCCCAGCAGCTGCTGGATGCTCTGCTGGTACGGTTCATCGAGTCCCAGGCCTATCAGGCGGTGGTTGAGAACGGCGCAGCCGAACAGGCCGCGCGGATGATTGCCATGAAGAACGCAACCGACAACGCCGGTGAGCTGATCGGCGACCTGCAACTGGTCTACAACAAGGCCCGTCAGGCTGCGATCACTCAGGAAATTTCGGAAATCGTCGGCGGCGCTGCCGCGGTTTAAGAACGGTTCAAATATTCAGAGGAACCAAACATGAGTAGCGGACGTATCGTTCAAATCATCGGCGCCGTTATCGACGTGGAATTTCCGCGCGATGTGGTACCGAACGTCTATGACGCGCTGAAAGTTCAAGGCGCCGAGACCACCCTGGAAGTCCAGCAGCAGCTGGGCGACGGCATTGTCCGTACCATCGCCATGGGTTCGACCGAAGGCCTCAAGCGTGGCCTGGACGTCGTCAACACCGGCACCGGTATCTCCGTACCGGTCGGCAAGCAGACCCTGGGCCGCATCATGGACGTCCTGGGTAACCCCATCGACGAAGCCGGCCCGATCGGTGAAGAAGAGCGCTGGACCATCCACCGCGCTGCTCCGTCCTACGCAGAGCAGGCTGGCGGCAACGAGCTGCTGGAAACCGGCATCAAGGTTATCGACCTGGTCTGCCCGTTCGCCAAGGGCGGTAAGGTCGGTCTGTTCGGTGGTGCCGGTGTAGGCAAGACCGTAAACATGATGGAGCTGATCCGTAACATCGCGATGGAGCACAGCGGTTACTCCGTGTTCGCCGGTGTGGGTGAGCGTACTCGTGAAGGTAACGACTTCTATCACGAGATGAAGGACTCCAACGTTCTGGACAAGGTTGCCCTGGTTTACGGCCAGATGAACGAGCCGCCGGGAAACCGTCTGCGCGTTGCACTGACCGGCCTGACCATGGCCGAGAAGTTCCGTGACGAAGGTCGTGACGTTCTGCTTTTCGTCGACAACATCTACCGCTACACCCTGGCCGGTACCGAAGTATCCGCGCTGCTGGGTCGTATGCCTTCCGCGGTAGGTTATCAGCCGACTCTGGCCGAAGAGATGGGCGTTCTGCAGGAGCGTATCACCTCCACCAAGAACGGCTCGATCACCTCGGTACAGGCCGTATACGTACCTGCGGACGACCTGACCGACCCGAGCCCGGCGACCACCTTCGCCCACCTCGACGCCACCGTCGTACTGTCGCGTGACATCGCCTCCCTGGGTATCTACCCGGCGGTCGATCCGCTCGACTCGACTTCGCGTCAGCTGGATCCGCTGGTGATTGGCCAGGAGCACTACGACACCGCTCGCGGCGTTCAGTACGTGCTGCAGCGCTACAAAGAGCTGAAGGACATCATTGCGATCCTCGGTATGGACGAACTGTCCGAGACCGACAAGCAGCTGGTATCCCGCGCTCGTAAGATCCAGCGCTTCCTGTCCCAGCCGTTCTTCGTGGCCGAAGTCTTCACTGGCTCGCCAGGCAAGTACGTTCCGCTGAAGGAAACCATCCGTGGTTTCTCCGGCATCCTCAATGGCGACTACGACCATCTGCCGGAACAGGCGTTCTACATGGTCGGCAGCATCGACGAAGCTATCGAGAAAGCCAAGAAACTGTAACTGGCGCGCCCGTTCGCGGGCGCCAACCAGCCTGACCGGCAGCTGCTGGTCAGGCTGATTACCGAGGCATGAACATGGCTATGACAGTGCATTGCGACATCGTCAGTGCGGAAGAAGAGCTGTTCTCGGGGCTGGTGGAAATGGTCGTCGCCCACGGCAACCTGGGTGACATCGGCGTTCTGCCGGGTCACGCGCCGCTGCTGACTGATCTCAAGCCGGGTCCGGTTCGAGTGATCAAGCAGGGTGGTGACGAGGAGATCTTCTACATCTCCGGCGGCTTCATCGAAGTGCAGCCGAACATGGTGAAGGTTCTCGCCGATACCGCTACGCGCGCCAAGGACATCGACGAAGCTGCCGCTCAGGCTGCCGTCAAAGCTGCCGAGAAGGCCCTGCACGAGAAGGGCGCGGAGTTCGATTACGGCTCCGCCGCCGCTCGCCTGGCCGAGGCCGCAGCCCAGCTGCGAACCATCGAGGCAATGCGCAAGAAGTACGGCCGACACTGATCGGCAAGCGACTTCATCGCGCACGAGTAAAAGGGTAGCCTTGGCTACCCTTTTTCTTTTTCTGCCATTTGTCGGCGCTGATACCAGCTGCACTCTGACGTACGGGTGAGCTGACGGGCCGATACCGCTCAGGAACCGCTTCATGTCTCTCGATATCGTCATTCTCGCCGCTGGCCAGGGCACGCGCATGCGTTCGGCGCTGCCCAAGGTTCTGCATCCGGTCGCCGGAAAATCCATGCTCGGGCACGTGATCGACACCGCGCGCGCATTGCAGCCGAAAAGCATCCAGGTGGTTATTGGCCACGGTGCCGAGCAGGTGCGCCAGCGACTGGCCGGCGATGATCTCGCCTTCGTCGTTCAAGCCGAGCAGCTGGGAACCGGCCATGCTGTAGCCCAGGCGTTGCCAAATCTGTCGGCCGAGCGCGTGCTGATCGTTTACGGTGACGTACCACTGATCGAAGCCGACACCCTGCAGCGCCTGTTGCAGAAGGTCGGGCCGGAGCAGCTCGCGCTGCTGACGGTGAAGCTTGACGACCCAACCGGCTATGGACGCATCGTCCGCGACGCACGCGGCGAAGTGCAGGCTATCGTCGAGCACAAGGATGCCAGCGACGAGCAGAAGGCGATCCGCGAGGGCAATACCGGGATTCTCGCCGTACCAGGCAGCCGTATCGGCGAATGGCTGGGTCGCCTGTCCAACAGCAATGCCCAGGGCGAGTACTACCTGACTGACGTCATCGCCATGGCTGTGGCCGACGGTCTGCGCGTGGCCACCGAGCAGCCGCTGGACGCCATGGAAGTGCAAGGCGCCAACGACCGTATCCAGCTGGCCGAGCTGGAACGCCATTACCAGCAGCGTGCCGCTCGTCGTTTGATGGCCCGGGGCGTGACGCTGCGCGACCCGGCACGTTTCGATCTGCGTGGCGAGGTGGAGGTCGGGCGAGACGTGCTGATCGACGTGAATGTGGTGCTCGAAGGCACGGTGGTCATCGAAGACGACGTGCAGATCGGACCGAACTGCGTGATCAAGGACAGCACGTTGCGTCGCGGTGCGATCGTCAAGGCCAACTCCCATCTTGAGGGTGCAGTAGTCGGCGAGAGTGCCGATTGCGGCCCGTTCGCGCGGCTGCGTCCAGGCAGCGTGCTCGGCGCCAAGGCGCATGTCGGCAACTTCGTCGAGCTGAAGAACGCGACCCTCGGCGATGGTGCCAAGGCCGGGCATCTCAGCTACCTCGGTGACGCCGAGATCGGCGCGCGGACCAATATCGGCGCCGGGACAATCACTTGCAACTATGACGGCGCCAACAAGTTCAGGACGGTGGTGGGCGAGGACGTTTTCATCGGCTCCAACAGTTCGCTGGTTGCACCGCTGAATCTCGGTGATGGCGCAACGACCGGCGCCGGTTCGACGATCACCGAGGATGTGCCGGCCCATACCCTGGGCCTCGGCCGCGGTCGCCAGCGCAATATCGAAGGCTGGCAGCGACCGAAGAAGCAGTCGTAGATCCGCGTTCGGCGCGGGATGCCGGCCTGCTTCCCGCTGTTGGTGGGTGACGCCGGATCGCCAGCGGCTTGCAGCCCGTAAGCACTTATGTTTTGATTCGCGCCGTTATCTTTCGAATCGAAACATATCTATGTCGAAGCGCAACACTCCACAACGTCGCCACGCGATCCTCGCCTTGCTCAACGAGCTCGGCGAGGTCAGTGTGGACGAGCTGTCGCGGCGCTTCGAAACCTCGGAAGTCACCATCCGCAAGGACCTCGCCGCACTCGAGAAGAATGGCCTGCTGCTGCGCCGTTACGGCGGGGCGGTACAGTTGCCACAGGAGCTGATCGGCGACAGCGTGCAGCCGGTGTCGCCCTGGAAGCAGGCAATTGCCGCCGCCGCGGTCGGCTGCATTCGCGAGCATGCGCGGGTCATCATCGACAGCGGCACCACCACGGCGGCGATGATTCCGCAACTGGGCCACAGACATGGCCTGGTGGTGATGACTAACTCGCTGAACGTGGCCAATGCCCTGCGTGAGCTGGAGCATGAACCGGTGCTGCTGATGACCGGCGGCACCTGGGATCCACATTCGGAGTCCTTTCAGGGCCAGGTCGCCGAGCAGGTGCTGCGGTCCTATGACTTCGACCAACTGTTCATCGGTGCCGATGGCATCGATCTGGAGCGGGGCACCACCACCTTCAACGAACTGCTAGGGTTGTCCCGAGTGATGGCCGACGTCGCGCGGGAAGTCATCGTGCTCGCCGAGGCCGACAAGATCGGTCGGCGCATCCCCAATCTCGAGCTGCCCTGGAGCAGCGTGCACACCCTGATCACCGATGAGCGCCTCAGCGACGAGGCGCGCAGCAGCATCCTGGCCCGCGGCGTCAAACTGATCTGCGTGGCCGTCGAAACCAATCTGGAGACTTGAGCATGTGTGGCATCGTTGGCGCCGTCGCCGAACGCAACATCACCGCGATCCTTCTCGAGGGCCTCAAGCGCCTGGAATACCGTGGCTATGACAGTGCCGGCGTTGCCGTGCTGGACGAGAACGGCACACTCGAGCGTCTGCGCCGTAATGGCAAGGTCGCCGAACTGGAGCAGGCTCAGCAACACACGCAGCTGGCCGGCCGCCTGGGCATTGCGCATACCCGCTGGGCAACCCATGGTGCGCCCTGCGAGCGCAATGCCCATCCGCATTTCTCGGGTGATGATCTGGCCGTGGTGCACAACGGCATCATCGAGAACCACGAGGCGCTGCGGGCTCAGCTCAAGGAGATGGGTTACGTATTCGTCTCGGATACCGACACCGAAGTCATCGTCCACCTGCTGCACCACAAGCTCGATTCGCTCGGCGACCTCACCGCTGCCCTGAAGGCAGCGGTCAAGGAGCTACATGGCGCCTATGGTCTGGCAGTAATCAACGCCAGGCAGCCCGATCGTTTGCTCGCCGCGCGCAGCGGCAGCCCGCTGGTGATCGGTCTGGGCCTGGGCGAAAACTTCCTCGCCTCGGACCAGCTGGCGCTGCGTCAGGTCACCGACCGTTTCATGTATCTGGAAGAGGGCGACATCGCCGAAATCCGCCGCGATGCGGTGCAGATCTGGGATGTCGACGGCCAGCCGGTGCAGCGCGAGGCCGTGCAGTACCACGAAGGTGCCGAGGCGGCGGACAAGGGCGAGTACCGCCACTTCATGCTCAAGGAGATTCACGAGCAGCCGAAGGTGGTGCAGCGCACTCTGGAAGGCCGGCTAGGCGATCATCAGGTGCTGGTGCAGGCGTTCGGACCGCAAGCCGCCGAGCTGTTCGCCAAAGTGCGCAATGTGCAGATCGTCGCCTGTGGCACCAGCTATCACGCCGGCATGGTCGCGCGTTACTGGCTGGAGGAGCTGGCCGGCATACCCTGTCAGGTCGAGGTTGCCAGCGAATTCCGCTACCGCAAGGTAGTGGTGCAGCCGGACACCCTGTTCGTCACCATCTCCCAGTCCGGCGAGACGGCAGATTCGCTGGCAGCGCTGCGTAACGCCAAGGCGCGCACCGAGCAGGAAGGGCGCTATCTCGCCAGCCTGGCGATCTGCAACGTCGGCATCAGTTCGCTGGTGCGCGAATCGGACCTGACTCTGCTCACCCAGGCCGGCCCGGAAATCGGCGTGGCTTCGACCAAGGCCTTCACCACCCAGCTGGTTGGTCTGCTGTTGCTGACGCTGTCGCTGGGCCAGGTCCGGGGCACGCTTTCCCCTGCGCTGGAGGCCGAACTGGTTGACGAGCTGCGCCGGCTGCCGACCCGCCTGGGTGAGGCGCTGGCGATGGACGCTACGGTGGAGAAGATTTCCGAGCACTTCGCCGAGAAGCATCACACCCTGTTCCTCGGCCGCGGCGCTCAGTATCCGGTGGCGATGGAGGGTGCGCTCAAGCTCAAGGAAATCTCCTATATCCATGCCGAGGCCTACCCGGCCGGTGAGCTCAAGCACGGCCCGCTGGCGCTGGTGGACGCCGACATGCCGGTGGTCACGGTGGCGCCGAACAACGAGTTGCTCGAAAAGCTCAAGTCCAACCTGCAGGAAGTGCGCGCCCGTGGTGGTGAGCTGATCGTCTTTGCCGACCGTGAAGCCGGGTTCGACAACGGTGAAGGGATCTTCGTGGTGAACATGCCGCATATCCACGATGTTCTTGCGCCGATCCTCTATACCCTGCCGCTGCAACTGCTGTCGTACTACGTTGCCGTGCTGCGCGGTACCGATGTCGACCAGCCACGCAACCTCGCCAAGTCCGTCACGGTGGAGTGACCGGCGAGCGCGCCAGAGAGCGCGTATTGTGTAAAGCAAAGGCCCTGCGGGGCCTTTGTCCTTTCAGCCGTATTCGCAGTCGTGTTCCAGTGCGGCAGCTTCGGCGAACAGCGCGAAGGTCTGTTCGGCGGCGAGCAGCATCGGTTCCCAGGCGTAACTGGCAGCATGCTGTTCGAGACGGGCGAGGAAGGCCGGCCAGAGCCTGGCGACCTCACCATGCTCTAGGTAACGAATGGGGACGGTCGGGTTGGCCTGACGTACACGCCGTGCGAGCACGCGGCCACCCAGGCGTGATCCTTCCAGCACGTAGGCGACGCCCCAGCAGCTGGCGAAATCGTCCAATGACGGTATCGACAGCGCTGCTGGAGACGGGCATTCCAGTTCGGCCAGATCGGCCCATAAGGCATGACGGCGCACCCGCATCGGCCAGTCGTCGAGCAGAGCGGCGAAACCGGCGCGCTCCAGCGCGATCTCCGTGGCGCTGAGGACCCGACTGTGGGCACGCAGGAAGCGACAATAATCTTCTGGCTGCTCGAGGCTGAAATCCGAGAAGGCGGCATCTACTTGCTCATGCAGTGGCGCCGTGGCCTGTCTGAGGCGTGCGCGCAGCTCAGCCATCGGTCAGGCTGCCTTCGTTCAAAGCCAGATGAATCTTGCTCGCCAGTTGTTCCTCGCGGAACGGTTTCTGGATGATCGAGTAGCCGGCCAGACCCAGTTCGCACAGCTCGGCGTAGCCGGTCACGAAAATCACCGGCAGCTCGGGGTAGCGCGTGCGCACGGCACGGGCCAGTTCGCCGCCGTTCATGCCGGGCATGGCGAAATCGGCCAGCAGCAGATCGACCTCGATATCACCGGCCAGCAGCTGCAAGGCATGGTCGCCGCTATCCGCCTCGGTCACTGCGAAGCCGAGGTCCTGCAGCATCAGCGCGGTCACCTCACGCACGCTGGGATCGTCGTCTACCAGCAGGATGCTGTGCTGTGCATTGTCCTCGCGCGTCCCGGCGCTCACCGCCAGGATCGGCTCCAGCTGCTGCGGTGCCGCGGTGCGCGGCAGGAATACCTTGACCGTGGTACCCACGCCCTCGCGGCTTTCGATACGGGCACCGCCACCGGATTGCTTGGCGAAACCGAAAACCTGCGCCAGGCCGAGGCCTGAGCCCTTGCCGACTTCCTTGGTGGTGAAAAAGGGCTCGAACGCCTTGCTCAGCACTTCCTCGTTCATGCCTGTGCCGGTATCGGTCACCGAAAGCACCACGTACTCGCCTGGGCCGGGATCTTCGGCGCGCAGTGCCGGTTCGCTGATCACCACGTTGCGCGTGCCCAGCGTCAGACGTCCGCTGTCACCCATGGCATCGCGGGCATTGATCGCCAGGTTGAGGATGATCATCTCGATTTGGGTCGGGTCCACCAGCGCGTGCCAGATGTTGGCCTGAGTGTCGGTCTCGATGCTGACGCTGCCGCCGAGGGTGCTTTTCAGCAGGCTGAGCAGGCTGACCAGGGTGTCGTTGAGGTCGATCGCCGCGGGCGTGAGCTGCTGGCGCCGGGCGAAGGCGAGCAGCTGGCTAGTCAGCGTGGCACCGCGTTCGCCGGATTCGCGGATGTACTGCAGACGTCGCAGGCTGCGTTCTGCCGGGGCGCCCTGCTCCAGATCGCTCTGCAGAAAGCTGGCGCTGGTGAGGATGACCGTCAGCAGGTTGTTGAAGTCATGGGCGACGCCGGCGGTCAGCTGGCCGACGGCTTCGAGGCGCTGCATCTGCTGCAGCGTGGCCTCAACGCGTTCGCGCTCCTGGATCTGCGCGCGCAGCTCGCGGTTGGCCTCGGCCAGTTTGTCGACCGCGGCGATTTCGCTGGTGATGTCCCGCGCCGCCGAGTAGATGCGACCGTCATCGGCGACCACCGACCAGGACAGCCAGCGATAGCTGCCGTCGCGATGACGCATGCGATTGACGAAGCGGTTGGTGACCTTGCCTTGGCCGACACGGGCATTTTCGTCCTGGGTCGCCTGCAGATCGTCCGGATGCACAAGCCAGGTCAGTGGGTGCTGCATGAGCTGTTCCAGCGGCCAGCCGAAAGCCTCTTCCCAGATCGGGTTGAGCGCGACCGGCATCATGTCCAGGCGAGTAACGGCCAGCAGGTCGCGGGACAACTCCCAGGTGCGGTCACGTTCGCGGGTGCGCTCCTGCACGCGCTCGCCCAGGGTTTCGTTCATCTGCCTGAGGGTCTGGGTCGCCAGCTGTTGTTCGGTGATGTCCATCACCACGCCGACGAAGCGCGAGCATTGCCCGCCTTCGAAGAACGCCTGGCCGCGGGTTTCCATCCAGCGCAGGCTGCCGTCATCGAAAAGCACGCGATAGGTGGTGCAGAATTCACCACCGTCTTCACCGGCGATGGCACGGGCGATTTCCTCGCGTATCCGCTCGCGGTCCTGCGGGTGGCAGAGGCGTTCGAACAGCGGCATGTCCACCGGGTCCTGTGCGCCGATGCCGAGCATGGCCCGGCAACGCTGGTCCCAGATCAACGTGCCGCTCTGCGGTTCGTAGTCCCACATGCCCAGGCGTGCCGCGTCGATCGCCAGGCGTGCGCGTACCTCGACCTCGCGCAAAGCCTGCTCGGCCTGCAGGCGGCGGCGTCGTTCGTTGACTTCGGCCAGGGCCCGTTCCACTGCCTTGGGTAGAAAGCCGAGGTTCTGCTTGAGCACGTAGTCGACGGCGCCGGAGCGCATCATGTTGACCGCATGCTCCTCGCCGAACACGCCGGAAAGGAAGATGAAGGGTGTTTGCGGTGCCAGTCGACGCGCTTCCTGCAACGCCTGGCTGCCGGAGAAGCCTGGCAGGATGAAGTCCGCCAGGATCAGGTCGAAGGCGCGTCGCTGTAGCGCTTCCACGACGCCGGCATGGCTGTAGACCAGTTCGGTGTGCAGGGTGTAGCCACTGCGCTCCAGCGCCAGCTGGGCGAGTTCGGCGTCGTGCGGGCTGTCCTCGATGAACAGGACGCTGATGTTCTTTGACGCTGGCATATCCAACCTGTCGAGGAAGCAGGAATCATCGAAACGGCCCGCCAGGCACGGGCCGGCAATGCTCGTTCAGTTCTTTTCGTCTTTGTTGCGCGCGCGCTTGAGACGCAGCGAACCGGGTGGCGGCTCGTTGAGCACGGCCCAGAAGATGCCGAGGTCGGAGATTGCGGCGACAAAATCCTTGAATTCGACCGGTTTGACGACGTAAGCGTTCACCCCGAGCTCGTAGGCTTTCATCAGGTCGGGTTCTTCCCGCGAAGAGGTCAGCATGACCACTGGAATGCTGCGCAGCTCGGCGGTCTCGCGTACGGTCTTGAGCACTTCCAGGCCGTCGACCTTGGGCAGCTTCAGGTCCAGCAGCAGCACTGCCGGATTGCCATCGGCGCGATCGGCGCGATCGGCGTAAGCGCCGGTGCGCTGCAGGTAGTTCAGCGCCTCGGCGCCGTCACGCATGATCACCACCTCATTGGCCAGCTGACTGCGCTCCAGCGCGATCAGGGTGAGCTCCAGGTCGTGGGGGTTGTCTTCGACCAGCAGTATCGGTTTCAGCATCAGATGTCTCGGTCCAGGAGGGACGATGTATAGGACAGTTTTGGGAGTGAGAAGTAGAACGTGGCGCCCTTGTCCAGCTGGCCTTCGGCCCAGACCTGGCCGTCATGGCGCTCGATGATGCGGCGCACGCTCGCCAGGCCGATGCCGATACCTTCGAACTCCTCCATGCGATGCAGGCGCTGGAACACGCCGAACAGCTTGCTCGAGTACTGCATGTCGAAGCCGACGCCGTTGTCGCGAACATAGACGACCACTTCGCCGGCGCGCTGTTCGGCACCCACCTCGATGACGGCCACCTCCCGGGTGCGGCTGTACTTGACCGCGTTGTCGATCAGGTTGCGCAGCACCATGTGAATGAAGGCGGCATCGGCGACTACGATCGGCATCGGCAGCAGGTGCCATTCGATCTGCCGACCTTCGCAGTCAGGCGCCAGCTCCTCGAGAATCGAGGCGACCAATGCACCGAGGTCGACATCCGACAGGCGCAACGCCGAACGGCCCATCTGCGAGAAGCTCAGCAGGTTGTCCACCAGCGTGCCGGCGAAGCGTGCGGCGTCGGCGATGTTGTCGAGAAAGCGCATCCCACGTTCGCTCAGTTGCTTGCTCTCCATCTCGCTGAGCAGCTCGGTGTAGCCGGCGATATGCCGCAGCGGAGCGCGCAGGTCGTGGGAAACGCTGTAGGAGAAGGCCTCCAGCTCCTTGTTGCTGGCGCGCAACTCGCCGGCCAGCTGGGCCATCTCCTCGGCTTTGCGCAAGACAATCCCGAGCACCGCATTGCGCAGTTCCAGCGCGCCCTCGATCACCACCTGATCCCAGGGCTGTGCATAGCCGCGCAGGGTTTCCTGCCATTGTTCGAAGCTGTGTCGCGGAGTGAGCGCACCGCTCTGACGGTCGATCTGTTTTTCCGGCTGACCGGCCCAGTTGACGGTCTTGATCTGCTCGTGGCGAAACCAGATCAGATAGTGCGCGTGCAGGCGCGAGATGGAGATGGCCATGACCCCGGCACAGTGCTCGCCGAGCGCCGGCATGTCGGGAATGTCGCGGCTGATGCAGTCACTGTGGAAGACCAGTTCGTCGCGCCGTTCGCCCAGCCACTGCGCCAGCTGCAGGATCTGTTCATGGTCCGGTGTGGCGCCGGCGGTTTCGCACTTGTCGGCGGAAATGATCGCCGCGCCATCGGCACCGGCGAACCCCAGCACCACCTCGGGGAAGTGGCGGAAACCCTCGACCACGCTGTCGCGATCGGCCATCGCCGCGAGCAGGTGGACGATCTGGTGGCGCAGTTCCAGCTTGCGCTGCGCGAGGGTCTCGCTTTCCCTCGCCTCGATCTGCAGCGAGAGGATGCGGCCGAGCAGCCCGCAGGCGGTGCGGGTCTGGTAGCTGACCGCACGCGGTTCGGCATCATGGCAGGAGATCAGCCCCCAGAGGCGGTCGCGAATGACGATGGAGATCGACATCGACGCCAGCGTGCCCATGTTGCGCATGTACTGCAGATGCACCGGGGAAACGCTGCGCAATGCGGCGAAGCTCAGGTCCAGTGGCGCGCCGGAGACCGGATTGAGCGCCGGCACCAAGGGCGAGGGTTGATAGTTGGCGTCCTGAATCACCCGGATCAGGTTTTCACGATACAGCCGGCGCGCCTGCTGCGGGATGTCGGCAGCCGGGAAGCACAGCCCGAGATAGCTTGGATAGCCGGGGTCGGCGACCTCTGCCAGCACTACGCCATTGTCTTCGGCATCGAAGCGATAGGCCTTGACGCGACCGAAGCCGGTGATGCGCTTGACCTCCCGAACCGCCAGTTGGCAGAGCGCTTCCAGCTCGCGGCTGTCCTGTAGCTGGGCGACGAAGGTGCGCATCAGCGGGTAGAGGGTGTCGTAGGCCTGGCCGGAGGTTTCCGCGCGTTCGAATTCGAGAATCAGCTGCCCGCGATGGCGATGGCCGAGCAGGGCGAACGCCTGGCCGGCGACACCGGTGAGACCGATGCTCACATCGCTCAGGTGGAAGGGGTTGTGGTCGTCTTCGCTCAGAGCCGTTAGACCGGCTTCGATGCGTGCGGTGGGCAGCAGGTTCGACAGTGGCTGGCCGAGCAGCGAGCGGGCGTCGATTCCGAGCCAGTGCTGAACGTTTTCACTGACCTGCTGCACGCGCAGCTCGGGCTCGCTGACCACCAGCAGGAAACCGTGAGGCTGGATGCTACCGGGGATGTGGATCGGCTCGTCGGCGCATCGGTCAATGGCCTGGAGCAATTCCTGGGCTTCGGTAGTGGTCATTGTGTGTCCTTGTTCAGGTCCGAGTGGACCAGATGCGGCTGGCAGGCACCAATGCAAATTGCTACCTAATGTCTGCAATTGTGCGGATTGAGTCGGGCGAGTCGCCGTGAATGACTTAATCGAATGATTCGCTAGGCCATGCACTTTAACGCGACAGCACTGGCTCGCCAATCCGGCGGACTGTATAAACGGGACCTTGCCTGGGGGCATACGACAGGAGGTGGATATGGAAGAAGTCATCGAACAGCTGCGCGAGCTCAACGAGCCGGTGCCGGTGCCGCTGGAACTGCCGGACGACGATCTGCTGGTGGAGATCGAAGAGCAGCTGTTGATCAACCTGCCGTTCGGCCTGCGTGAGTTCCTGCTTCAGGTCAGCGACGTGATCTACGGACGCCTCGAGCCGGTCACCGCGACCGATCCGCAGTCACACACCTACCTGCCGGAAGTCGCCGCCAATGCCTGGGATGCCGGCGTGCCGCGCGATCTGATCCCGATCTGCCAGGACGGGCGCGACTACTACGTGGTCGATCTGGAAGGCGAAGTCACCCTGTGGGACGGCGACGACTGCGAGCTGACCGATGAGGAAACCTGGGAGACCGTCTGGCATTGGGCGCGCGACGTCTGGCTGGAAAGCTGAAGCAGATATACGACGGTATCGACACGGCGGCGCCGCGACGGCCTGTTAAGCTTGTGCGCCCGCCGGACACTTTCCATTACTTCATGCTGACTCTGAGCAATCTGTTTCTGTTCATGCTGCTGGCTGCCGCCGGCGCCTGGCTGTGGCACTCCCACGGTATTCGCGAGCGCGCGCTGCAGGCAGTGCGCCGGCACTGCCAGAAGCTCGATGTGGAATTGCTCGACGGAAATGTGGCCTTTCGCAAGCTGACGCTGTTGCCGGATGCACGCGGCCAGCGCCGGCTCGCGCGTATCTACGGGTTCGAGTTCACCGTCACTGGTGAGCAGCGCCACCCCGGCACCATCGTCATGTTCGGTGCGCAGGTCGGTCGTATCGAGCTGGCGGCGCATCCGTTCCGGCCCGCCGACGAGCCGGGGCGGGTGATTCAATTGGACGACTGGCGCCGCCCCCGCGAATGACAGGTCATTCGTCGATAAGGCACTCGACCATGCCCTGTTGCAGTTCCGCCTGCGACTGAGGTTCGCTGAAGATCAGCTCTATCCTTGAGTCCCGCCGCCATTCGCTGCTCCTGAAGACCAACGCCGGACCGTCCAGTGCGTTGGCTGACTGCCAGTTGCCGCGGCCGTGAATTACCAGCTTGGCGCGACGCCAGGGCCAGCGCGTCAGCCATTGCGAGAGCTGGTCGAGATCGAAGCGCTGGCTCGGGTGCCAGCGCCAGCCGATGCTCCAGTGCTCCGCTGTCGCCTGAACCTGGCAGATCGGCTGGCGCGGATCGAGCCACACCTGCGCCAGCGTCGCCGACCCGGAGGGCAGGGTGGTCGCGCGTGTCGGTTCACTGGCGCGTGCGCCGATACCGGGAAGCTGTTCCAGGGGCAGCTGGCCTTGCGTGGTCCAGTAAAGCGGCTGCTCAGACAGCTGCTCGGCCAGTCGGGTACGGCTGGGTTGGTCCAGCGTTTCGCTCTTGTTCATCAGCAGCAGGCCGGCTTGGGCCAGGGCCTGCTGCTGGCTGTCGGGCAGGGGTTCGCCGCGGCTGAGGGCGGCGGCATCCAGTACCAGCACGGTTGGCTGGACGCTCAGCACGTTCTGCCATGGCGGTTGCCTAAGCTGCCGCAGCAATTCCGCCGGGTGGCCCAGGCCGGAGGGTTCGATCAGCAAGCGGTCTGGTTTTGCCTGACGCAGCAGGCGCGCCAGGCCGACTTGGAACGGCGCGCCGTTGACACAACACAGGCAGCCGCCGGGGATCTCCGCCAGGCTGATGCCGTCTGCTTCGGTCGTCAGTAACGCGGCATCCAGCCCGATCTGGCCGAACTCGTTGATCAGTACCGCCCAGCGTTCGTCGGCGGGCTTCTGATCGAGCAGATGGCGAATCAGGCTGGTTTTGCCGGCGCCGAGCGGGCCGCCGATGAGATGGGTCGGGATATGTTCGAGCATGGCGGCTATGGTGCGCATTTTGCGCTGGGTCTGAAAGGGGCGGGTGGCTCATGTTAAAGTCGCCGGCGATTCTCGGAGAGGTGAAATCGTGCGGTTACCGTTCTTGCTGACAGCCCTGTGCGGCCTGCTCGTCGCTGGCGATGTGATGGCCGAAGCGTGCGTGATTAACAGCCACGACGACCGCGTGGCGGTGAAGCTTTGCCAGGCGAACATCAACATTCCCGCAGAGTTGTTCCGCACCGGCTTCTGTCAGCCGCAGTTGAAGGATCACGAGGTCGAAGTGGATTTCGTCGATCAGTGCCCGGACGGGGCCTTCGGTGTCTGCCGCAGCGCGCAGGTGTCGAACATGCCGTACCGGCAGGACATTCACTATTACGGCATCGCCAGTGATGCGCGCTTTCTCCAGCCCGCTTGCGAGCAGAACAACCAAGGCAGTTGGGAGAAGAACTGACTCCCGCCCAGTAACCATGGGGGTTTCACGTGGAACTCTGCTGATTTCCCGGTTGCCTTCTACCGAGCCGGTTTCAATGCGCCGCAATCGTCCGCTATCCAGCGCGCGTGGGATTCGATTCGCGAGGTACCGGTCTCGGTGCCTTGGCGGTATTCACTTTCCACGTTACTGACGAACTCCTTGTCGCTGATGAAGCGCGTCTCGCCCTGACCTCGGGCATCAGGGCACTCGAACCTGAATTTCCACAGCTTGTCGCCACGCTCGGTGATCTCCTGGGTACAGGCCGGGTCATCTTGGAAGGGCAGCTCATCGGACTCCACCTGAGCCTTGCTCAGACAGATTTGTACGCCCTTGCCGCCGAGTTTCACGCCCTGCGCGGCCAGCATCTCCTCCATCATCCGGCGCTGGTCGGCGGGCAGGTTCTCCATCTGCGCCAGCATCGCGTCCATGCCCGGCATCTGCTGGCCATCCACCTGTATATCGCCGCTGCTGAATTCCCAGAGGCCCGGCAGGATCTGCTGCGCATGGGCGGGCATTAGCGTCAGGAAGAGGAGCGCGAAAGCGGCCAGACGTGGCAGTTGGGTCATGAGCGTGCCTCCGGAGATGGGTTGTTCCTTCAGCCTAGTCGAGCTTTTTCTGCACCGTGCTCGAACGGACGTCGGTCGACAAAAGAACGCGATACAGCGATTGCCGATGGATTTTTGCTGTTGAGAAGCGTTAGCATTAACGCTTGCAGCGCTCATGGGAGGCCGCATGGCAATTGAAGGTATGGTTCGACAGCAGATGCTGCATCGGCTCTATGCCGAGCATCACGGCTGGCTTAACGGCTGGCTGCGGCGTCAGCTGGGCTGTAATCAGAGGGCGGCCGACCTCGCGCAGGACACCTTCGTGCGGGTGATGACCAAGGATCAGGACATGGGCGCCATCCGCGAACCCAGAGCCTACCTGCATACCATCGCCAAGGGCCTGTTGATCAACCATTGGCGGCGCCGACAGATCGAGCAGGCCTATCTTGATGCGCTGGCACTGCAACCCGAGCCCGTGGCGCCATCGCCGGAATCCCAGGCGTTGATCGTCGAAACCTTGCTGCAGGTCGACGCCATGCTGGCCCAGCTGCCGGCGAAGGTGCGCAGCGCCTTTCTCATGTCGCAGCTGCAGGGCATGACCTACGCCGCAATCGCCATCGAACTCGGCGTTTCCGAGCGGATGGTGAAGAAGTACATGGCTCAGGCCATGTTGCATTGCCTGCTGCTGGTGGCGGAGGACTGATGGGCATCGATTACCGCGTGCTGCAGGAAGCGGCGAAATGGTTTGCCGTGTTGCAGTCCGGTGCGGCCAGCGCTGGCGAGCGCCAGGCCTGGAACGCGTGGCTGGAACAGCCGGAACATGCCCGCGCGTGGGCCAAGGTCGAACGCATCAGTGGCCAGTTCCAGCCGCTGGCCGACGATGCCGTCGCGCGCACTGCCGGCGCGATGTTGCACAGCCGCCAATCGAACCGTCGCCAGGCACTGAAGGTGCTGTCCGTGCTTTGTGGCGGCGCGGCACTGAGCCTGGCCGGCGGATCGCTGCCCTGGCGACAGTGGACGGCCGATGAGCGGACCGCGGTTGGTGAGGTGCGCGACCTGCGCCTGGCTGACGGATCGCAGCTCTGGCTGAACACCGATACCGCGGTGGATATTGCCGATGACGCAACCGCGCGCAGGCTGGCGCTTTACCGCGGTGAGCTGCTTGTCGATGCCTCGCCCAGCCAAGGCGGGCGGCCGTTGCTGCTGACCAGTCGTGAAGGTCGCGTGCGCAGCGAACAGGCCGCGCGTTTCTCGCTGCGCCAGGAAGATGGCCATACCCGGCTGAGCGTGTTCGCCGGCGTTGTGGATATCCAGCTGGATGGCTTAGGCATCACCCGTGTGGCGGCCGGGCAGCAGACCGATTTCAGTCGCCGGCACATCGCCCCCTTGTCAGCGGCCCGCGCCGAACATCAGGCCTGGGCGAGCGGCGTATTACTGGCCGACAACCAGCGGCTGGAGGATTTCCTCGTCGAACTGTCGCGCTATCGACACGGCTATCTCGGTTGCGATCCGCGTATCGCCGATCTGCGGGTGGTCGGCGCCTTTCCCCTCGGTGACACCGAGCGTGTGCTGGATGCGCTGGCGGCGACGCTGCCGGTGCGAATCGAGCGGCGCATGGCCTGGTGGGTCAGCCTCGAACCTGCCGCGACACGAGGTGGCGTGTAGTTCGTTGCGGACACGAATAAAAAATATTCGCATCTTCAGTTCCCTTTCTTCGATCTGGTTGGGCATAGGGCTAAATCCGTCACTCGAACAGGAACACCCATGCGCTCGACCGCCTTGCCGTTCATTCCCAATCGCTCCCGCGCCTTGGCGCTCGGCATTCGTGCCGCGCTGCTGTGCCTGCCACTGGCCAGCGTCGTGCCCGGCGCTGCCATGGCGCAATCTGCGACCCAGCAGGTGGTGCGCAGTTACGATATTCCCGCCGGCCCGCTCTCCAGCGCACTGAGCCGTTTCGCCGGTGAAGCAGGTGTGCTGCTCTCGGTGGATGGCAGCCTGCTGCAGGGCATGGACAGCAACGGCCTGCAAGGGCAGTACGGCGTTGACGCCGGTTTCGCTGCGTTGCTGCAGGGTAGCGGCCTGCAGGCCGTCCGCGACAGCCAGGGCAACTACTCGCTAGCGCGCCGTAGCGCGCAGGCCGATGCCGTCGAACTGCAACCGATGACCGTCGAAGGTTTCGCCTTGGGCAACGCGCTGGGTTCGATGGAAGGCTACAACGCGACCCACAGCAGCGTGGCTACCAAGACCAGTATGCCGTTGCTGGAAACGTCACAGTCGGTTTCTGTAGTTACACGCCAGCAGATGGATGATCAGGGCTCGCTGACGGTCGCTCAGGCGCTGCGCTATACGCCCGGTGTGATGAGCAGCCCCTACGGCGCAACTAGCCGCTACGATTACGTGGCCATGCGCGGTTTTAACGATGGCTCGGTGGATAACCTCTACCTAGACGGCCTCAAAGTCATGGGGGATGCCGGCACCTACAGCACCATGCAGATCGACCCCTATTTCCTGGAACGTATCGACGTATTGAAAGGCCCGTCGTCCGTGCTCTACGGACGCAGCCTGCCTGGCGGCCTGGTGGCCATGACCAGCAAGCAGCCCACCGCCAAGGCGTATCGTCAGGTACAGGCGACCTTAGGCAGCAATGCGCAGAAAGGCATTGGCGTCGATCTGGGCGGGCCGCTGGACGATGACGGTATGTTGTCCTACCGGCTGGTCGGCCTGGCCGAAAAAGGTGATACCCAATACGACCATGTCGAGTCGCAACGCTATGCCGTGGCGCCCTCCCTGCGTATCGACTTTTCTGCCGATACCGCGCTTACCTTGCAGGCCTATCTGCAGCACGACCCGGAAAGCGGTTATCACGGAGGCCTGCCTGCCGAAGGCACCCTGTACCGTCGCAATGGACGCTATCTCCCCGATGGCTTCTTCGAGGGGGAGCCCGATCACGAAAAATTCGAGCGCACCCAGCAGATGCTCGGCTACCAGTTCGAGCACCGCTTCGACGATACGTGGTCGATGCGTCAGAACTTCCGCTACCTGGACTCGGAAGTAGAGTCCGAGCAGGTCTATGGCATGGGCTGGGACGGGAATTCCTCGGAACTGGCACGCGCGTATACCGGGGCGGATGAGCGCCTGCATTCGTGGATCATCGACAACATGCTGCAGGCCGAATTCGACACCGGTGCAGCTCGCCACACCCTGATCACCGGGATCGACTACCAGCGCGGAAAATCGAATGTGGCCTATTACGGCGCGGCTGCGGCCAACCTCGATGCCTTCAACCCGGTATACGGCGCACCGGTGACGCCCGGCGCGGCCTTCGTCCAGACTCGCCGGCTGGAGCAGACGGGCCTGTACATGCAGGACCTGATCGAACTCGACCGCTGGCGCTTGTCCCTGGGCGTGCGCCAGGACTGGGTCGAAACCGAGGTGGAAACGGCGGCCGCGGGGACGTCGTCCGGTAAGGATTCCAGTCAGCTGACCTCTCGCGCCGGCGTGCTGTATCTGTTCGACAACGGTGTGGTGCCGTATCTCAGCTATTCGCAGTCGTTCAACCCGAACTCGACCGCCGATGCCAGTGGCAATCCGCTCGAACCCACCGAAGGCACCCAGTGGGAGCTGGGCATCAAGTATCAGCCGGTGGGACACGATGACCTGTACACCGCTTCGCTGTTTCATATCGAGCAGGAGAACCTCGCCTCCAAACTGCCCGATGAGAACTTCTTCCGTCCGGTCGGCGCTGTCCGCTCCCAGGGCCTGGAACTCGAAGCACGTCTTCAGGTGACGGAAAGCTTGCGCTTGCTAGGCAGCTACACCTTCACTGATATCGAATACTCGAAGTCGGTGTTCAGTGCGGTGGACAGCACTCTGGATAACAAGGGCAACACCCCGACCCAATCCGTGCGCCACATGGCCTCGCTCTGGGCGGACTACCGTTTCGTCGATCGCCTGGCGGGGCTGAGCACCGGTGCGGGCATTCGCTATGTCGGCAAGAGCTGGGCTGATGCCGAGAACACGCAGCGTATTCCGTCCTACACGCTCTTCGACGCGGCCATCGGCTACGACCTCGCCAACGTGGGGCTGCCTGGGGCGGAGGTACGCTTGAATGCCAACAATCTCACCGACAAAAGGTACGTCGCGGCCTGCGGCAGCAGCCTGAACTACTGCTATATGGGTGAGGAGCGCAATGTCACCGCCACGGTCAGCTACGAATTCTGACCGATAACAGCCGCCGGCCCCACAGGGCCGGCGGCTTTGTGCTTTCTGAAGGACGGACAACCGACGATGCGTTCCATTCTCGTGCTCCTGCACCGCTACATCGGCCTGGCCACGGCGATCTTCCTGTTTCTCGCCGGCATTACCGGCAGCATCCTGGCCTTCCATCACGAGCTTGACGAATGGCTCAACCCGGAGTTCTACCACACCATCAGTGAGGGCCCGGTGCTGGCGCCGGGAACGTTGGTGGAACGCGTCGAGCAGGCCAACCCGCGCATGCAGGTCTGGTACATGGAGTTTCCCAGTGAGCCCGGTCACGCCGCTTTGATGGCGCTGGTGCCGCGTAACGATCCGGCAACTGGCAAGCCGTATGGCGAGCGCCCAGTGGTGCAGTACGTCGATGCGGTGAGCGGGGACCCGGTGGGCACGCGCTACTGGGGCGAATGCTGCTTCTCGCGCAAGAACTTCGTGCCCTTCATCCTCGAGTTTCACTACAACCTGTCGCTGCCGGGCAACTGGGGGCTGTGGTTGATGGGTATCGTGGCGATCGCCTGGGTGATCGATTGCTTCGTCTCGCTGGTGCTGACCTTTCCTCGTGGCCGGCCGTTCTTTTCCAAGTGGTGGACGTCCTGGAAGATCAAGCGCCAGCGCATGAACCACGACATACACCGCGCAGGCGGCCTGTGGCTGTGGCTGCTGCTCACGCCGGTGGCGGTCAGCAGCGTGGCGATGAACCTGCCGGAGCAGGTGTTCAAGCCGGTGGTATCGCTGTTCTCGCCCGTTGAGCCGAGCGTCTACGAGGCCCGCGGGCGGATGCCGGCTGAGCAGTTGGGCACCACCGCTTACGACTTCCACCAGGCGTACGACTACGCCATGCAGCACGCCGCCGAACTCGGCCTGACCGAAGCGATCACCGAGCTGTACTACAGCTTCGAGTACAACTTCTATGGCGCCGGCTTCGGCGAGCACGACAGCAACCAGGGCAACGCCTGGCTGTTCTTCCATGGCACCGACGGTCGTCTGCTGGGGCAGGAGATTCCCGGCCAGGGCACGCTGGGGCAGCAGTTCCATCTGCTGCAGCCGGCGATCCATGGCGGGCGCATCCTCGGCCTACCAGGGCGCATCCTCATCGCCGTGCTGGGCGTGGCGATCGCGGTGTTGTCGGCCACCGGTGTGGTGATCTGGTGGCGCAAGCGACGAGCACGCATCAGCGCGGTGCTGCGTGAACCTCGCAGGGGAAGCGCGGTGTCGGTAAGTTCGGTCGGTGAGCCATGATGGTCATGAGGTGAAGCGTCCCCTCGACCCTATGCTGGGCGCCCCAGCCGTCTCACCGGAGGGGCGAGGGGGTTGGATCGCAGAGGTATGTGAGTATTACGGCAGTGTTCGATGATTGTGCAGCCAAGATGGTTGCTGCGCCGTGCTGACGTCCGAAGCGTGCCGCCTCTGGGCCGGGCGTTGATTCGCCAGAGCCTGCGCCATCATCGAACATTCCCTCGCCCCCTTGGGGAGAGGGCTAGGGAGAGGGGGTGGGGCTTCCAGGCCCAGCGCCAGCTATGGTCCGTACACCGCGAACGCCAACAGGCTCGCTTTCCTCACTCCGCCTGCTTGACCAGCTCAGGCAACTGCTCGGCCAGCTTCTGCACCCGCAGCGGCGCACGAATAAAACCCTGCTGGCGGCCGTCCGGGCCGATCAGCACCAGGTTGCCGCTGTGGTCGACGGTGTAGTTCTCCTTGCTGGTGTCCCCCGGAATGAAGGGGATGCCGACGCCGTTGGCCAGGGTCTGGATATCGTCCAGCGGGCCGGTAAGCCCCTGGAAACCGGCGTTGAAGTAGCCGAGGTATTCCTTGAGCTTTTCCGGCGTGTCGCGATTCGGATCGACGCTGACGAGGATGATGCGCAGCTGGTCGCGCACGGCGTCCGGCAGCATGCCGTTGAGTTGGCGCAGTTCGGCCAGGGTAGTGGGGCAGATGTCCGGGCAGAAGGTGTAGCCGAAGAACAGCAGCGTCCACTGCCCGTCCAGTTCGTTCAGTTTTACCGCTTCGCCGTCCTGGTCCGTCAGGCTCAGCGACGGCACCGTGCGGCTCTGCGGCAGCACGACGATGCCGGCATCCAGCAACTGCGTGGGGTCGAGCTGGCGCTGGCTGTTGAGCACCTTGGAAACCGTCAGCCCGACGACCAGCGCGATCAGCGCCACGAGAATGAAGACGGTTTTCTGGATGCGGGTCATGGATGTCCTTTGGGTGACTATCTAGAAATCGAGCAGCAGATAATGATCAACCAGCAGCGCGATGAACAGCGCGAACAGGTACCAGATACTGAATTTGAAGGTCTTGATTGCCGCATGTGGCCGGCTGTCGCGGTACAGCGCGATCGTCCAGTAGAGAAAGCGTGCGCCCAGCAACGCTGCGGCGGCGAGGTACAGCGGGCCGCTCATGTGAATAGCGAACGGCATGAAGCTGACCGCCAGCAGCATCACCGTGTAGAGCAGGATATGCACCTTGGTGTAGTGCACGCCGTGGGTCACCGGCAGCATCGGCACGTTGACCTTGGCGTACTCGTCCTTGCGGTGAATCGCCAGCGCCCAGAAGTGCGGCGGCGTCCAGGCGAAGATAATCAGCACCAGCAGTAGCGGTTCGGCGGTGACCTGGCCGGTCACCGCAACCCAGCCGAGCAGCGGCGGCGCGGCGCCGGCGAGTCCGCCGATGACGATGTTCTGCGGCGTGGCGCGTTTGAGAAAGCCGGTATAGATCACCGCATAGCCGATCAGCGAGGCCAGGGTTAGCCAGGCGGCGAGGGCATTGGTGAAGGTCAGCAGCAGGGCCAGCCCGCTGACGCCGAGGACGAAGGCGAAGGCCAGTGCCGCCGCTGGCGAGACCCGGCCTTCGGCCAGGGGTCGTTTGTGGGTGCGGGCCATCACCGAATCGATCTGCCGGTCCACCACATGGTTCACCGCCGCCGCGCCACCGGCACACAGGGCGATGCCCAGATTGCCGAACAGCAGCACCGTCCAGGGCACGCCGGCGCGGGTGGCGAGGAACATGCCCACCAGCGAGGTGATGAGCATCAGCAGCACCACCTTCGGCTTGGTCAGCTCCAGGTAGTCGCGCCAGCTGGCCTGGGCGCTGCGTTCGCTGAGTAGAGTCGCCATGGGGGTTCTCCTTGTGGTCATGCGCGGGGCAGATCGAGCTGCCCCGTCGTGTTCGAAATCGATGCTGGCTCGGTTTGCCGGGCGGCATGTGCAGGCTGGCGCAGCCGGTAATTGACCAGTACCAGCACCAGCAGCAGCGCAGCGCCACCACCGTTGTGCGCCACGGCCACCGTCAGCGGCAGGTTGAACACCACGTTGCTGATGCCCAACCCGACCTGCAGCGCCAGCGCGGCGATGAGCAGCCCGGCCAGCCGGCCGAGTCCTCGGCGCATGAGCATGGCGGCCAGCAGCAGCAACAGCAGCGTCACGCACAGCGCGCCGATGCGGTGGCTGACATGGATGGCCGTGCGCGCCTCGCCATAGAGCAGGCCGCCGAGGTAATTCGGGCCGATGTCGTGGTGGGTCAGGTTGAAGGCGTTGGCGAAGTCCATCCGCGGCCACCATTCGCCATGGCAGGTGGGGAAGTCGGTGCAGGCGACGGCCGCATAGTTGCTGCTGACCCAGCCGCCGAGGGCGATCTGGACGATCACCGCGAGCATGGCGATGCCGGCGAATTTGCGCAGACGACCGTCTACGGCCGGCAACGGAGCAAGTGCACCGGACAGCCGCAGGCACAGCAAAAATAGCAGGCTGAGGGTGGTGAAGCCGCCGAGCAGATGCGCGGTAACCACCTGCGGCCAGAGCTGCAGGGTCACTGTCCACATGCCGAAGATCGCCTGGGCGATGACCACCGCGAGCAGTAGCAGCGGCAACTTCACCGGCTGCCCGGGTTGGCCGCGACGGCGTATCGCCTGCGCCGCCATGGCGAGAATCACCAGCCCCAGCGCGCCGGCGAAATAGCGATGGATCATCTCGTTCCAGCCCTTGGTCACTTCCAGTGGCGCCTCGGGAAAGCGCAGCGCGGCGAGGTTCTGCTTTTGCTCGCTCATGGGCACGGCGAGAAAACCGTAGCAGCCTGGCCAGTCAGGGCAGCCGAGGCCGGCGTGGGTCAACCGCGTATAGGCACCGAGCAGCACGACCACCACCGCCAGCAGCGTGGCGATCAGGGCGAGGCGGTATCCGGGTTTGGCCATCGGTTTCTCCTTGGGCGGCCAGTTTGGGACCCCAGCGAAGCGGCAGAGTGCGTCAGCCGATCTGCGAGATCTTCAGCAGGTATTTCAGGTCATCGAGGATTGCCTTGCCGTCGGCTTCGGCGTCGTATCGCAGCACCAGGTTGCCGTGCGGATCGACGATCCAAAGCTGCGGCGTGGCCGGTGCTTCGGGGTTGCGGGCATACACGCCGGCGTCGAGGCCATGGCGTTGCAATTGCGGATACTCGCGCCGCAGGCGTTGCTGGTAGGCCTCGTCCAGATCGGTGGCGCTGGCCAGGGCGTGGCTGGCGCGGGCGGCTTCGCGAGCCAGGCCGATATTGATCTGGCGGGCCAGGTAGACCAGTTGCTGGCACTGCGTTTCGCAGCCCTGCGGGGCGGTGACCAGCAGCTCCCAGCGCCGTTCGGAGTCGGCTGCAGTCACGCCGATGGCTGCGCGGTTCTGGCCGTTGGCGATCAGCACGCCGTCGTAGCTGCGGGTCTGCGGAACCCAGAAGCCGAAGCGATACATGGCCGAGGCCAGGAGCATCGGCCCCAGCACGACGCCGAGAATCAGCAGCAGTTGCAGCCGGCCACGACCGCGCTTCGGCTCACGGCCGGCAAGGGTTGGATTCATCGTTGTCACTGTGCTTCTCCCGTGCCTGATGCACGCCGAAGTAGATGAACAGCGCCAGCAGGGCGGCTGCCATGGCAAACCACTGCACGGCGTAGCCCAGATGCTGCGACGGGCGCATGCTGGTGATCGCCCAATCGGCGCGGTAGGCGCTGGGGCCGGGCTCCAGACGCAATTCATGGATCACGCCTTCGCTGCCGGCCTGCTGCCACATCGCCTCGATGTCGACGTGGTTGATCAGGCGCGGCCAGCCCTCGGCCGTGCGGTGGCTGAAGATGAACGGCTTTCCTGGCGGTACGTAGACCCAGGCGGCGAGCTTCAAAGACTGCGCTGGTGTGTCGAAGGCCGGCGGCACGCGGCGATCGGGCCAGGGAATCCAGCCGCGGTTGACCATTACCCAACGGTCGCTGAGCTCGTCATGAAAGGGCTGCAGCAGCTCTACGCCAACCTGGCCGTCGCGGGTGCGGCTGTCGAGCAGGAAGCTGTGCTCGGCATCGAAGCGACCCTGCAGATGCACGCGGGAAAACGCCGGCTGGGCGCTGCTTTCGATCTGCTCCGGTGACAGCGGCGCAGCTTGCTGCCTCGCCTCCTGGCGTGCCAGCAGATCGCGCTTTTGTTCGCCGCGCTCCAGCTGCCAGAAGCCCAGCCAGACCAGTACCGGCAGCATGGCCAGCACCAGCAGGGTAGGCAGCAGCCCCGGCCTGAAGCCGCTCATGCCCGGCAGCCTGATGTGTCGATACGGCTGGCTATACTCCACCCCCAATACCCCTGTCGTGGAATCGCTCATGCTCAAGGCGGCGATCGTTCTGTTGTTAGTGGCCACGCTGGTCAGTCTGTTCAGTGGGTTGTTCTTCCTGGTCAGGGACGAGGGCCGCACCTCCCGCGTGATCACGGCCCTGTTCATCCGGGTCAGCCTCAGCGCACTGACCGTTGCGCTGATCGGCTGGGGTTTCTATACGGGGCAGCTGCGCCCCGCCTTTGGTTTCTGATTCGCTAGATCACATAGACGAAGACGAACAACGCGATCCACACCACGTCGACGAAGTGCCAGTACCAGGCCGCTGCCTCGAAACCGAAGTGTTGTTCCGGGCTGAAATGCCCGCGCAGGATGCGCACCAGCATCACCGTGAGGATGATCGCGCCCATGGTCACGTGGGCGCCGTGAAAGCCGGTGAGCATGAAGAAGGTTGCGCCATAGATGCCCGAGCCCAGGGTCAGCCCCAGTTCGGTGTAGGCATGCACGTACTCCTCGATCTGCAGGACCAGGAACGCGGCGCCGAGCAGCACGGTCAGCGCCAGGCCGATCTTCAGGTGCTGGCGATTGTTCTTGCGCAGCGCATGGTGCGCCCAGGTCAGGGTGAAGCTGGAGCTGACCAGCAGGATGGTGTTGATCAGCGGCAGGCCCCAGGCACTGATGGTGCCTTCCGGTGCCGGATAGAGCTTGGGATCTGGGGTGTTGAGCAGCGGCCAGGTGTATTCGAAGCCGGGCCAGAGCATGTTGCTGATGCCCTTGTCGCCTTCGCCGGCCAGCCAGGGGCCGGCCCAGTAGCGGATGTAGAACAGCGCGCCGAAGAAGGCGAGGAAGAACATCACCTCCGAGAAGATGAACCAGCTCATGCCCCAGCGGAACGAGCGGTCCATCTGTGCGCTGTACAGCCCGGCGCGGCTTTCTTTCACCACAGCGCCGAACCAGCCGAACATCATGTAGGCGATCAGCAGCGCGCCGACGAAGAAGATCATCGGCCCGCTGGACTCGTCACGCCCGGCTTTCAGGTCGTTGAACCAGCTGCCCAGGCCGTAGAAGGTGACCAGCAGGGCGATGGTGGCGATGATCGGCCATTTGCTCTGATCAGGAACGTAATACTGCTCGTGGGTGGTCTGTTGGCTCATTGCAGACTCTCCTTGGCCGGGGCCGATGTGGCGTTGACGGCCACCGGCGGCTGGCGGGACGTGATGTCGAACAGCGTGTAGGCAAGGGTCAGGTTGTGCACGTCGGCGGGCAGGTCGCGATCGACGATGAAGCGCACCGGCATTTCGATGCGCTCGCCCGGTTGCAGCACCTGCTGGGTGAAGCAGAAGCATTCGGTCTTGTGGAAGTAGGCCGCCGCCCGCGACGGCGAGACGCTGGGGATCGCCTGGGCGGTCATCGGCTTGTCGGTCGGGTTGTAGGCGACGAACCGAATCTCCTGGCTGGCGCCCGGGTGCACGTTGAGCTGGTCGGCCAGCGGGCCGAACTCCCAGCGCATGCCGGCGGCGTTGGTGGCGAGGAACTGCACCCGCACCGCCCGCGCCGCGTCGGCGCTCTGCGAGCCGGTGTAGGCGCCGGCGGTCTTGCCGTTGATGCCGAACGCCTGGCACATGACGTCGTAGATCGGCACCAGCAAGAACCCGAAACCAAACATGCCGACCACGACGAACAGCAGGCGGCGGACCAGGCGTCGGGTGGGCAGGGACTCGTTCATGAGAGCCTCCCCGTTTGGTGGGAGCGGGCCTTTTCGCGGTCGACCTGGCAGACCCGGCCGGGCCTGCCAGCGACGCCCTGTTGCCTGCTCACGGCGTCAGCTCCCCGCCAGTGCCCTTGCGGTGCTCGTGCACATCGCTCATGTCCGGTGGTGTCTGGAAGGTATGGTAGGGCGCCGGCGATGGCACGCTCCATTCCAGCCCCTCGGCGCCGTCCCAAGGCTTGGCTGGTGCCGGCTCGCCGCCGCGGATGCACTTGATGACGATGAACAGGAACAGCAGCTGGGTGGCGCCGAACATGAAGGCACCGACGCTGGAGACCATGTTGAAGTTGGCGAACATCATGTTGTAGTCGGGGATGCGCCGCGGCATGCCGGCCAGGCCGACGAAGTGCATCGGGAAGAACGCCAGGTTCATGCCGATGAAGCTCATCCAGAAATGCAGCTTGGCCAGCGTCTCGTCGTACATGTGCCCGGTCCACTTCGGCAGCCAGTAGTAGGCCGAGGCGAAGATGCCGAAGATCGCTCCCGGCACCAGCACGTAGTGGAAGTGCGCCACCACGAAGTAGGTGTCGTGGTACTGGAAGTCGGCCGGGGCGATGGCCAGCATCAATCCGGAAAAGCCGCCGATGGTGAAGAGGATGACGAAGGCCACCGCGAACAGCATCGGCGCCTCGAATGTCAGCGAGCCGCGCCACATCGTCGATACCCAGTTGAACACCTTCACTCCGGTGGGCACGGCGATCAGCATGGTGGCGTACATGAAGAACAGCTCGCCGGTCAGCGGGATGCCGACGGTGAACATGTGGTGCGCCCAGACGATGAAGGAGAGGAAGGCGATCGCCCCGGTGGCATAGACCATCGAGGTGTAGCCGAACAGCGGCTTGCGGCTGAACGCCGGGATGATCGAGCTGACCGCGCCGAAGGCCGGCAGGATCATGATGTACACCTCGGGATGGCCGAAGAACCAGAACACGTGCTGGAACAGCACCGGGTCGCCGCCACCGGCCGCGCTGAAGAAGCTGGTGCCGAAGTGGATGTCCATCAGCATCATGGTCACCACGCCCGCCAGCACCGGCATCACCGCGATCAAGAGGAAGGCGGTGATCAGCCAGGTCCAGACGAACAGCGGCATCTTCATCAGCGTCATGCCCGGGGCGCGCAGGTTGAGGATGGTGGCGATCACGTTGATCGCGCCCATGATCGAGCTGATACCCATCAGGTGGATGGCAAAGATGAAGAAGGTCACCGACTCCGGCGCGTAGGTCGTCGACAGCGGCGCATAGAAGGTCCAGCCGAAGTTCGGCCCGCCGCCTTCCATGAACAGCGTCGAGACCAGCAGGCCGAAGGCCGCCGGCAGCAGCCAGAAGCTGAAGTTGTTCATCCGTGGCAGCGCCATGTCCGGCGCGCCGATCATCAGCGGGATCATCCAGTTGGCCAGGCCGACGAAGGCCGGCATTACTGCGCCGAACACCATGATCAGGCCGTGCATGGTGGTCATCTGGTTGAAGAATTCCGGCTGCACGATCTGCAGGCCCGGCTGGAACAGCTCGGCGCGGATCACCATGGCCATCGAGCCGCCGAGCAGGAAGGCGCAGAAGCTGAACCACAGGTACATCGAACCGATGTCCTTGTGATTGGTGGTCAGCAGCCAGCGCGAGAGACCCTTGGCCGGGCCGTGGTGGTGGTCATGTCCGGCATGACCATGATCGTCGATCACTGCACTCATCACCGAATCCTCTTACTGGGTGGCTTCTTCGGCCTGTTTGAAGTCGAGCACGTCTTTCGGCGTGACCATTTCGCCGGTCTCGTTGCCCCAGGCGTTGCGCTCGTAGGTGATGACCGCGGCCAGGTCGACTTCCGACAGCTGCTTGCCGAAGGCCGCCATGGCGGTGCCCGGCTTGCCGTTGACGACGATGTTGATGTGCGCCTCGATATCGCCGGTGGCGATAGCCGAGCCCTTGAGGGCCGGGAACATCGGCGGGATGCCTTCGCCGCCGACCTGGTGACAGGACGCGCACGAGGTCTGGTAGATCTTCTCGCCGCGTTCGGTGAGTTCCGCCAGCGTCCAGTCCTTGCTGGTCAGTTCGGCCACCTTGGCGGCCTCTGCTTTCTTCTCGCCGAGCCAGGCGGCGTAGTCCTCGGCGGACTTGACCTCCACCACCACCGGCATGAAGCCGTGGTCCTTGCCGCACAGCTCGGTGCACTGGCCGCGGTAGATGCCGGGCTCTTCGACGCGGGTCCAGGATTCGTTGATAAAGCCGGGAATGGCGTCCTTCTTCACCGCCAGATCCGGCACCCACCAGGAGTGGATGACGTCTGCCGCGGTGATCAGGAAGCGCACCTTGGCGCCGGCGGGAATCACCAGCGGCTCGTCGACTTCCAGCAGGTAGTTCTCGCCCTTGGGCGCCTGGTTGTTGATCTGCTCGCGCGGCGTGGTGAGGTTGCTGAAGAACTCCACGTCCTCGCCCAGATACTTGTAGTGCCATTTCCACTGGTAGCCGGTGATCTGCACGTCGACGTCCGATTCGCTGGAGTCGTAGATGTGGATCAGCGTGCGCGTCGCCGGGATCGCCATGCCCACCAGGATCAGTAGCGGGATGACCGTCCAGAGCACCTCGACGCGGGTGTTTTCGTGGAAGTGAGCGGAATGCTGACGCTTGGAGCGGCGGTGCGCGACCATCGACCAGATCATCACGCCGAATACCAGCACGCCGATGACCACACAGATCCAGAAGATCGTCATGTGCAGATCGAACACCGAACGGCTGACGTCGGTGGCGCCGGAGCGCATGTTCACGTCCCAGGCCGCCTGGGCCTGGCCAAATATTGCCGAAAGCCCAAGCCCCATCCAGATGCATGGATGTCGAGACATTGCGGGTTCCCCTTATGATTCTTGTTATCCCGCCGACCGCCATCGCACCGCCGAAAATCGGCTGGCCGGGGAAACCATTCCCGTCATGCCAGCTACGTTTTCGATCGGTCCGATTCTGCCCAACGCCACCCGCGAAACGCTCGCTGGCGACATGGACGCTTGCACGCGCAGTCGGAACTCAATCAGGTACGCCTACGATTCGGAGTATAGACAGCGATCCCACTCTGGCAATTTAAGCGCGGGGCGCGTCTGGCTCGGGCTGTGTGGGGGCATCGTTCTTCTTCACCCCACGCAGGTTCATCAGCGCCAGGCAGACCTGCAGGGTGATCAGCGCCCACGCCTCGGCGTGCCAGCCCCATACCACCCACAGAACGTTACTCAACAAGAAGCACCAGAAGCCGACGGTACGTCGACGTGGTTGCAGGGAGCCGATGAGCCACGCAGCGATTACCGTGACCACCATGGCGGGCCATTGCACCAGATCAATCCACTCCACGTTGCCTCCAACACCAAGAATGCGGCGCATGGAGGCGCCGCTGGACTCAGATTGGTACGTTGCCTGCTGGGGATAGTTCCGTGGCAATAGGGCGCAGTGCTTTGAAAATCGCGGCCAGTTACGTTAGCGAAAAATGATGCTGTAAAACTGTAGCCGCAGCCAAAACATCGGCGGCGTTCGTCGTCTGGCTTCCATGTCGGCAGGCCCAGGAACGCGGCGGCTGTAGCGCCAACTTCAGCCGGCTTTAGCTTTCGCGCGGCGTCGTGCGGGACGGTCCGCTCGGCTCAGATAAACATCGATCACTGCGCTTTCACCCAGCAGCGGGCGGGCGTGCTCGAATAGGCTCATATAGAGGATATCCACTGCTGTGAAGCGCTCGCCGAGAATGTACGGGCCGTGACCCAAAGCCTCCTCGATATGGCTCATCATCGCTTGGTAAAGGCGTGCCATGGCCGCATCTCGCTCCAAGGCCTGGTTGCCCTTCATGTAAATCAACGGTTCGGTCAACCCGACCTGATAGAACAGCCAGGTTATATAGCGCGCCCGCAGGGGGTCGCCGACCGGCACGCCAATCCTGGATTGTGGAAATAGGTCCGTGAGATACAGCGCAACGGCTCCGGTCTCGCTGATCACCTGGCCGCCATGCTCCAGCGCCGGAGTAAAGCCGTGCGGGTGAGGATTACGGGGGTCCGCTTCGCCATCGCCCACGTTCGGATCACTTACGACCTGAAGCTCATAATCAGCGCCCAGCTCTTCCAGAAGCCAGACAATGCGCGACGAAAAAGAGCCAGGAGCGTGGTACAGCTTCAAATTGCCAGGCATCGCGATATTTCCTCCGAAGTCAGATCGGCCACCGTCTTCGAGCGTGGCGGCCAGACAATTCAGGCTAGCCCAGCGCCGCTGTATTCGCACATTCGGGTTATCCAAAATCCACCGAAACAACGCTGCTGCTTGCTTATGCGCGTTCGGTCAAGGTTAAAAGCTGGCGTTTAAAGCAAGTTCATCTGCTGACCTGGCGGCGCGAAGCGGCTGCAATCCAGGCCGAAGTTCTGCTCGCGGCGGTTGTAGCCCAGACGTCGGCAAGCCAGCTGAAAGCGCTGGCCGAGCAGCTCGGCGAATTGGCCCTCGCCGCGCATGCGGCTGCCAAAGCGGCTGTCGTACTCCTTGCCGCCGCGTGACTGGCGCACCAGGCTCATGACATGAGCGGCACGCTGCGGAAAATGTTCTTGTAGCCACTCATCGAATAACGTTGCGACCTCATGGGGCAGGCGCAGCATCACGTAGCCAGCCGAACGGGCGCCGGCATCACGCGCCGCCGCGAGCATGCGCTCCAGCTCCATGTCATTGATCATCGGAATCATCGGCGCGCACATCACACTTACCGGCACGCCCGCTTCGTGCAGGCTGCGCAACACCCGCAGTCGCGCCGAGGGCGACGCCGCGCGCGGCTCCATGATGCGCTTGAGCTCGTCGTCCAGCGTGGTCAGGCTAACCGAGACGCTGACCAGGCGCTGCTCGGCCAGCGGCACCAGCAGATCGAGGTCACGCAGCACCAGCGAGCCCTTGGTGATGATGTGCACCGGATGTTTGAAACGCAGCAGAATTTCCAGTGCCTGGCGCGTCAATCGTTGTTCGCGCTCGAGCGGCTGATAGGCATCGGTATTCACCCCTAGCGCGATGGGCTGCGGCACGTAACCGGGCTTGCTCAGCTCCTGCTCAAGACGTTCGGCGAGGTTGGTCTTGGCAATCAGCCGCGTCTCGAAATCGATACCCGGTGACATGTCCCAGTACGCGTGGCTGGGCCGCGCGAAACAGTAGATACAACCGTGCTCACAGCCCCGATAGGGATTGACTGAACGGTCGAAGCCCACGTCCGGCGACTGGTTGCGGGTGAGCACGGTCTTGGCCGTCTCGAACCGTACTTCGGTGGCGCGCGTCGCCGGTACGTCCTGTTCCCAGCCGTCGTCATACGCCTCACTGCGAGTCGGGGCGAAGCGGTTGTCGGGGTTGATTGCCGTGCCGCGGCCGCGCGGCGTTGTGAGAAGTGTGTGATGAGACATAAGCTGCGCTCAGATACTGTGCATGCATACAGTATACGAGGATATTCAGCGCGTGCCTCACCTTCCGATAAGCGTGCTCAGCCTCAATGACGTGCATCGTCGTGTAAGGCGGATCAGCGTAACTCGACCGGCAATCGAGGCCCGCCTTTTTCCTGCCACGTACCGCTGAGCTCACCGTCGCGCTCTAGCCAAAGTTCGAACATGGCGGGCGTAGCGCCCTGCTCTTGAAGGTGGACGCGACCCGAGTTTGGCTGTGGCCTCGCGCTGAGGGTGACCTTGGTGGCGTCTTCATCGCGAAAATAGACGGCCCTGGAAACGCCACTGGCGTATGGCGCGATAACCAGAGTGATCCGCTGGCGCCCGTCCACTGCGCCGCGGTAGACGCCGCTGATTTGCGGCCTCGACAGGTCCCGGCAATCGCTACGCTGCTCCAGCAGCAGGCATCGGCCATACGGGCTCAGCGCCTCCGCGAGCTCGGTATAAGCGAAACTGTTGGAAAACTCACCCAGATCATCCAGCGCGCGAACCGCATGTGCCGAGCACCGTTCCGCAATCAATGTCAGTTGCGTTTTCCCGAGCACGAGCCGGTCATGGTCGAGAGTGGTGTTGCGATGGCGCGGTAAGCAATCTCCATACATTTCGCGCTGTATCGTGGCCATTTCGGCTTCGTCTTCACTGGCGCCGTTCGCTGGAATTGCGGCGATAAATGTTTCGATGCGGTCAACCCGGGCCCGGCTTATCTGGGCACGCAGCTGTTGCATTCCTGGCTCGCTAAATAACTCAGACAATGAGAGCGGCAAACCATCGGTCAGGGCAAACGCATAGCTGTTGCGGCCCAGGCTGAGATAGGCGCCGTAATATTCACCGATGATATCGAGCGAAAGGAAGCCAGGCGTCTTGGCATGGATCTCATAGTCCAGGCTGACCACCCCGTGTCCCTCGCCGTCTTTGGGCCAAACTCGCTCGAACGGCGACTGCTCGAAGCGGCCGGGCAACCCGTCGAGTTCGAAGGCGTGCAGGTAGGTATTGATCCGTTCCAGCGCAGCCGATTCGCCTTCGAACAACGGGAAGCGATAAGTCGACCATTCGCTCCGTGTGGCTTCCAGGGTGCTGATGCTCGAATCGGCAAGCGAGGAGATGGGGGCGAGGGCGGCGAGACAAAACGACAGCAATCGCATATGGCGCGTCATGAACGGGACCTTCTGAGCAGGAATTCGCCGCTAAGAGACGACAGCGTGACGCCTGAGAATAGACCTACGCTCGCTGCTAGGCATCGGACACCGCACGTTGCGCGCGTCAGGCCACCTTGCCCACCCTTGCTCGCTCAGGTCGGACAACGACGCACCTGGGCCTTGCTGTACTCGCCTTCCGCTACATCGCGGAGCAGAATCTCGCCGCGCTTCGCCAGCTCGCGGGCACGCCAGTAGAGAAACAGGTCAGTCGCGAAGAAACCGTCGCAATGGTCCATCACCTCGGCCATGGCGCGGGCGAGCGGCATCCAGTCGTTGCCGCAGGCCGTTAGCAGTTCGCCATCGATCCGCGAGTGGTCTTCCCCGACGAAACGCCCGTCGACCCAGCGACGTATCGCTGCGTTCTCTTCAACGGCAGCCCGCCATTGATTGGCGAGGTCGGCGATGCGGGCGGGTTCGACGAGGCGCGGCTGATAAAGCGCTGCCAGAGCATTGGGCGCACGCATGGACACCGCCATACGCGTGCCGACTCGACTGTCACCGGTGCCGCACGCGACCTCATGCAGCGGAACCGATGAGCCTTCCAGAGCCGCCGCCACCCGCGCCAACAACAGCTGCTCGGAAGCGCTGTCGCCATGCCAGACGGTAATTTGCCGCGATTGGTCAGACAGCCGCGCCAGCCACTCTGCATCGCTGGCAACGCCCGAGAAATCCGGGCGAGGCGCCAACCCGACAGGCCAGACCCCCTCCCAGAACGCCATACGCGTCTCGCATGGCGGTGATTCGATATCCGCGAGCGGCCCGACCGCCAGGTCGTCGCGCAGAATACGGACTTCGTTGCCCTCGGCCAGCAGTTGCCGGACGCTGTCGGCGGCGAGATCGCCACAGGTGATATGCCACATGGCGATGCTCCGGTCCGGTCAGTCAGGTTTTTTCTTCAGCTTCGGATTGGGGAAAAACTGCACCGCCTGCACCTGCGGATCAGGCGCTTTCGGCTGCGCCTTGTTAACGCGCGTGCCGAGTTCGGACGGCACCGATTGCCCCTGGGCGTTTAGGGTGTCGGCGTAGCCGCAGTCGATGCATTCACGGTGCGGCACGCCGTCGACGTCCCACATCTTGATGCAGTCCGTACCGCTGCACGCGGGGCACACGGCCCCGGCGATGAAGCGCTTGGTGGTGACACGGGTTACTTCGTCGTTCATGCCGCGGCCTCCGCTACCAGCCCGAGGTGGCGCAGCAGGGCGTCGATGGACGGCTCGCGGCCTCGGAAATCGACGAACAGTACCATCGGCTCCTGGGAGCCGCCACGGGCCAGGATCGCCTCGCGGAAGGCGCGCCCGGTCTCGGAGTTGAACACACCTTCTTCCTCGAAGCGCGAGAAGGCATCGGACGACAGCACCTCGGCCCACTTGTAGCTGTAGTAACCGGCCGCGTAACCGCCAGAGAAAATATGCGCAAAGCTGTTGGGGAAGCGGTTGTAGACCGGCGGGCGCATCACCGAGACCTCGTCGCGGATGTGCTCGAGTACCTGCAGCACGCTGCGGCCGTCGCCGTGGGTGGCGTGCAGTTCGAAGTCGAACAGGGAGAACTCCAGCTGGCGCGCCATCATCATGCCGGACTGGAAGTTCTTCGCCGCCAGCATCATGTCCAGTTTGTCCTGCGGCAGGCGCTCGCCGGTCTGGTAGTGGCCGGAGATGTGCGCCAGGCCTTCGGGGTCCCAGCACCAGTTCTCCATGAACTGGCTCGGCAGCTCCACGGCATCCCAGGCCACGCCATTGATGCCCGAGGCGCCGGCGTGCTCGACCTGGGTCAGCAGGTGGTGCAGGCCATGGCCGAATTCGTGGAACAGCGTGGTGACTTCATCGTGGGTCAAGAGCGCAGGGCGCTCACCCACCGGCGGGGTGAAGTTGCAGACCAGGTTGGCCACCGGTGTCTGCAGCGTGCCGTCAGCGGTGCGGCGCTTGTCGCGTGCGCCGTCCATCCAGGCGCCACCGCGCTTGTTCGGCCGCGCGTAGAGATCAAAGAAGAAGCGCCCGACGTGCTGGCCGTTCTCGCTGATCTCGAACAGGCGCACCTCGGGATGCCAGCCGTCGAAGCCTTCCAGCTCGTGAATCTCGATGCCGTACAGGCGCTGGACGATGCAGAACAGCCCGGACAGCACCTTGTCGATCGGGAAGTAGGCGCGCAGCTCTTCCTGGTTCAGGCTGTAGCGCTGCTGGCGCAGCTTCTCGGCGTAGTAACCGAGGTCCCAGCTTTGCAGATCGTCCAGGCCCTGCTCGGCGGCGAAGGCGCGCAGTTCGGCCAGGTCGCGCTCGGCGAACGGCTTGCTGCGCACCGCCAGGTCACGCAGGAAGCTCAGCACCTGCTCGGTGGATTCGGCCATCTTGGTCGCCAGCGACAGCTCGGCGAAGTTGCCGTAGCCGAGTAGCCCGGCCAGCTCGTGGCGCAGTTCGAGGATTTCGGCCATTACCGGGCCGTTGTCGAACTGCCCGTCATTCGGGCCCTGGTCCGAGGCGCGGGTGCAGTAGGCGGCGTAGACCTCCTCGCGCAGGTCGCGGTTGTCGGCGTAGGTCATCACCGCGTAGTAGCTGGGGAATTCCAGACTGATCAGCCAGCCGTCCAGCTCCTTCGCCTTGGCTGCCTCGGCCATCTGTGCCTTGGCCGAATCGGTGATGCCGGCCAGCAGGCTTTCGTCGGTGATGTGCCGGGTCCAGGCCTGGGTCGCGTCCAGCAGCTGGTTGGAAAACTTGCTGCCGAGCTCCGCGAGCTTCATCTGGATGGCGCCGAAGCGCTGCTGCTCCACCGGCGGCAGGTCGATGCCGGACAAGCGGAAGTCACGCAGCGAATGCTCGAGGATGGTCTTCTGCGCCACCTCGAAGCCAGCCGCCGCGGGGTTTGCAGCCAGTGCTTGGTAGGCCTCGAACAGGTCGCGGTTCTGTCCGAGTTCGGTGTAGTAGGCCGACAGCTTGGGCAGGCAGGCCTCATAGGCGGTGCGCAATTCCGGGCTGTTGCACACGGAATTGAGATGACCGACCGGCCCCCAGGCCCGCGCTAGGCGATCGTTCAGCTCGTCGAGGCCGACCACCAGGGTTTGCCAGTCGAGGCTCTCAGCCGGGCGGCTGAGCAGTTCCTGGATCGCCACGCGGTTGTCACCGAGGATGGTGTCGATGGCCGGCTCGACGTGCTCCGGGCGAATGTCGGAGTAGGGCGGCAGGTCGAATTCTTGCAGCAGGGGATTGTTCGCGCTCACGGGGACACCTTGTGACGAAGAGGATTGCAGGCCGCTCACTGGAGCGAGGCTGGACAGGCCAGCGCGCAGGCAGATGTCCTAGATGGACGCGCTGCCGCGCTTTTTCAACGCCGGGCGACGAAACGCGCCCCCGGGCAAGCAGCCGGTAGTTAACTCTGACCACGGCGGGCGGCATGCTGCTCAGCCCGGGTCCGCAGCGGCAATGCCGGCCATCTTAATTACAATCGACCCTTCCCGCAGCCAAAGAGGTTTCTATCGTGGCGATACGCAGCTACCAAAACAGCACTCCGACACTGGGCGAGCGCGTGTTCGTCGACGACTCCGCGGTGGTCATCGGCGATGTCGAGATCGGCGCCGACAGCTCGGTGTGGCCGCTGACGGTGATCCGCGGCGACATGCACCGCATCCGCATCGGCGCACGCTCGAGCATCCAGGACGGCAGCGTGCTGCACATCACCCACGCCGGGCCGTACAACCCGGATGGCTTTCCGCTGACCATCGGCGACGAAGTCACCGTCGGCCACAAGGTCACCCTGCACGGCTGCACCCTGGGCAATCGCATCCTGGTCGGTATGGGCTCGATCGTGATGGACGGCGCGGTGGTCGAGGATGAAGTGATTATCGGCGCCGGCAGCCTGGTGCCGCCGGGCAAGACGTTGGAAAGCGGCTATCTCTACGTTGGCAGCCCGGTAAAGCAGGCCCGTCCGCTGACCGAAAAGGAGCGCAGCTTCTTCAGTTACACCGCCGGCAACTACGTGAAGCTCAAGGACCAGCACCTCGCCGAGCGCGGCTGATCCTGCTCACTTGGCGAACAGCTGACTCATGTCCTTGAACGCCTTGAACTCCAGCGCATTGCCGCAGGGGTCGAGCAGGAACATGGTCGCCTGTTCGCCGACCTGGCCCTGGAAGCGCACGTAGGGCTCGATGACGAAGCGCGTGCCGCGCGCCTTCAGCCGCTCGGCCAGTGCTTCCCATTGTTCCCAGCCAAGCACCACGCCGAAATGCGGCACCGGCACGTCGTGGCCGTCCACCGGGTTGCTATGCGCCGCCTCCTGATGCGGCATCTTCGGTGCTTCGTGGATCACCAGCTGGTGGCCGAAGAAATCGAAATCCACCCAGTGTTCGCTGCTGCGACCCTCGGCGCAGCCGAACGCCTCGCCGTAGAAGGTGCGGGCGGCGGCCAGATCGTGGACGGGAATGGCGAGGTGGAAGGGCGAAAGCGTCATAGATGGCACTCCTGAGCATGGGACGCTTCGAGTCTAGAGCCTTTTTCCACCGATCGGCCTACGCTCAGCAGAACAGAGACGAAAGGAGAGCCGTCGATGCGCGCCATGTTGCTGGAACAGATTGGCCAACCGTTGCAGCTGCGCGAACTGCCCGAGCCGCAAGCGGGGCCAGGGGAGCTGCGGGTCAAGGTACTGGCTTGCGGCGTCTGTCGCACCGACCTGCACGTGGTGGACGGCGAGTTGCCGGAGGCGCCGCTGCCGATCATCCCGGGTCACGAGATTGTCGGCTGCGTCGATGCGTTGGGCGAAGGCGTCAGCGGCTTCGAACTGGGCCAGCGGGTCGGCGTTCCCTGGCTCGGGCATACCTGCGGCACCTGCGGCTATTGCCAGCACGCCGAGGAAAACCTCTGCGACGCGCCGCAGTTCACTGGTTACACCCGGCCCGGCGGCTATGCCGAATACGTCGTGGCCGACGCGCGCTTCGCCTTCGACCTTGGCGAGGAGGGCGACGCCGTGGCGCTGGCGCCACTGCTCTGTGCCGGGCTGATCGGCTGGCGTTCGCTGGTCAAGGCCGGCGACGGCAAGCGTCTGGGCCTGTACGGCTTCGGCGCCGCGGCGCATATCGTCATGCAGGTGGCGCGCTGGCAGGGGCGGGACGTGTATGCCTTCAGCCGCCCGGGCGACGTGGCCGCGCAGGACTTCGCCCGTTCACTGGGTGCGCTCTGGGCCGGCGATTCCAGCCAGGCGCCGCCTGTACCGCTGGATGCCGCGATCATCTATGCACCGGCCGGCGAACTGGTGCCGGCGGCGCTGCGTGCCGTGCGCAAGGGCGGCCGGGTGGTCTGTGCCGGCATCCACATGAGCGACATTCCGAGCTTCCCTTACGACATCCTCTGGCAGGAGCGCGAGCTGGTTTCGGTGGCCAACCTGACCCGTCAGGACGGCCTGGACTTCTTCCCGGTCGCCGCGCAGGTCGGCATCCATACCGAAACCCATGCCTATCCGCTGGAACAGGCCAACCAGGCGCTGGATGATCTGCGCCATGGGCGCTTCCAGGGTGCGGCAGTGCTGGTGCCGTGAAGAGCATGCTGCGCGAGCCATTTCGTGGGCCCGCGTCCTGATATGGCTTGGTCGTAGGGTGGATCGCGCTTTATCGATCCACGGGGTGGCCTCCACCGGGTGGCCATCGCTGAGCGGCGCCGCGGTGGATGTGAACGGCGACATCCACCCTACGTCCGAAAATGAAAAACCCCGCCGAGGCGGGGTTTGTTCAGCGCAACGCGGTCACGGTCAGAAGGCCGGAACGACGGCACCCTTGTACTTTTCCTCGATGAACTTGCGCACTTCTTCGCTGTGCAGCGCGGCGGCCAGTTTCTGCATGGCGTCGCTGTCCTTGTTGTCCGGACGGGCAACCAGGATGTTCACGTAGGGCGAGTCGCTGCCTTCGATGACCAGGGCGTCCTGAGTCGGGTTCAGCTTGGCTTCCAGCGCGTAGTTGGTGTTGATCAGCGCCAGGTCGACCTGGGTCAGCACGCGCGGCAGGGTCGCGGCTTCCAGTTCGCGGATCTTGATGTTCTTCGGATTCTCGGTGATGTCCTTCGGCGTGGCGGTGATGCCGGCGCCATCCTTCAGCGTGATCACGCCGGCCTTGGCCAGCAGCAGCAGGGCGCGGCCGCCATTGGTGGCGTCGTTGGGAATGACCACGGTGGCGCCACTGGGCAGCTCGTCCAGCGACTTGACCTTGCTCGAGTAGGCACCGAAGGGCTCGATGTGCACACCGGCAACGCTGACCAGATCGGTGCCCTTGCCCTTGTTGAACTCATCCAGGTACGGCTGGTGCTGGAAGAAATTGGCGTCCAGGCGCTTCTCGGCGACCTGGATGTTCGGCTGCACGTAGTCGGTGAAGACCTTCACGTTCAGCTCCACGCCTTGCTCGGCCAGCTGCGGCTTGACGAACTCCAGCAGCTCGGCGTGCGGCACGGCGGTGGCGGCCACGGTCAGGGTTTCGGCGGCCTGCGCGGAAAATGCGGCAACGGTGGCCAGGGCGGCAATCAGTTTCTTCATCGTTCGGTTCCTTCAGAGGTAGATCGGGGTGCGAATTTCGCTCGCCCTAGCAAGCCGTCGAAAAACTAGCTGCGTTGGCAATACTGCGTTAAAAACAGGCTCGGACTGCTCATTTAGAGTACTAAACTCAGCGTCCTCGCCTGTTTTGACTCGTTACACTCACCCTTCGGGCCAGCCTTCGGCTGTTACTCCCGCTGGTCGTTGCGCCTTGTCTTGCCTGCCTCGCCTACGTTTTTTCAACGGCCTGCTGATGGTTCATTTACGCGAAAAATGGGTGACCAGCCGGTCGCCGACGCTTTGCAGCACCTGCACCAGCACCAGCAGCAGGACCACGGTGACGACCATCACGTCGGTCTGGAAACGCTGGTAGCCGAAGCGGATGGCCAGGTCGCCGAGGCCGCCGGCCCCCACTACACCGGCCATCGCGGTGTAAGACACCAGGGTGATGGCGGTGACGGTAATGGCGGCGATGATGCCCGGACGCGCTTCCGGCAGCAATGCGCTGAAGATGATCTGCCGCGTCGTGGCACCCATCGCCTGGGTCGCCTCGATGATGCCGCGGTCCACCTCGCGCAGCGCGGTCTCCACCAAGCGCGCGAAGAACGGCGCAGCGCCCACCACCAGCGGCGGGATGGCACCGGCCACGCCCAGCGAGGTGCCGGTGATCAGCACGGTGAAGGGGATCATCACGATCAGCAGGATGATGAACGGCAGCGAGCGCAATACGTTGACCACGAATGACAGCGCGGCATACAGCGGCGCGTTTTCGAACAGCTGGCGCGGGCCGCAGAGAAACAGCAGCACGCCCAGCGGCAGGCCGAGCAGGATGGTAAACAGCAGCGAGCCGCCGAGCATCAGCAGGGTGTCCAGCGTCGCCAGCCAGATCTCGTACCAGTCGACATTCCCTAACAAGGAGCTGAAAAGGGCTTCCATCAGCGCAATACCTCCACGTGCACGTCAGCGGCCTGCAGTTGTGCCATTGCCGCTGCCATGTCACCGCCGATCAGCGCCAGCGTGAGCTGGCCGTAGGGGGTGTCCTTGATGCGATCGATGCGTCCGGACAGGATGCTGTAGTCGACTCCGGTTTCACGGGCGACCGTGCCCAGCAGCGGCTTGTAGGTGGCGTCTCCCTGGAAGGTCAGGCGCAGGATGCGGCCCGGCACATGAGCGAAATCGTCGTGCAGCTCGCTTTCATCCATCGCCTCGTCTTCCAGCACGAAGCGCTGGGTAGTCGGGTGCTTGGGATGCAGGAACACTTCGGTGACCGGCCCCTGTTCGACGATGGCACCGGCATCCATCACCGCGACGCGGTCGCAGACGCGGCGGATGACGTCCATCTCGTGGGTGATCAGCACGATGGTCAGCTTCAGTTCGCGATTGATCTCGGCCAGCAGCTGCAGCACCGAGGCGGTGGTCTGCGGATCGAGGGCGCTGGTGGCTTCGTCGCAGAGCAGGATGCTCGGCTCGGTGGCCAGCGCCCGGGCTATACCGACGCGCTGCTTCTGGCCGCCGGAGAGCTGTGCCGGGTACTTGCGCGCGTGCTCCTTGAGGCCGACGCGCTCAAGCAGGGCGGCGACGCGGGCGTCGATCTCGCTGCGCGAGCGAATGCCGGCCAGGCGCAGCGGCATGGCGACGTTGTCGGCCACGGTCTTGGACATCAGCAGGTTGAAGTGCTGGAAGATCATCCCGACGCGCTGGCGGAAGCGCCGCAGGCCGTCGGCATCCAGCGCGGTGACATCTTCACCGTTGACCAGGATGCGACCGCCGGAGGGCTCCTCGAGGCGGTTGATCAGACGCAGCAGCGTGCTCTTGCCGGCGCCGGAGTGGCCGATCAGACCGAAGACTTCACCGGAGGCGATCTCCAGCTGCGTCGGCTGCAGGGCAGGGACGTCTCTGCCGCCGGTCCGATAGGTTTTGTGGACTTGATGGAATTCGATCACGGGCGAACCTTGTGGGTGCGGCGTTCGTTGCCGGGATATTCGGCGAAAGCCGGGCATTCTACCCGTTTGCCGGTCGGGTCGCTCGAATGTGCCCACTCGATTGACTGAATATATCGCTGCCATAGGCAATGCAAATCGTCGCAGCCGGCAACCTTGCAGCCGTTGCCGGGGTCACTAACCGGTACGCCGTGAATTGATCACGCATCTGGCCAGCCCCCGGCCCGATCGTTCGCGGTTCAGCTAACCGGCTAACCGAGGCCCATCATGACGCACAAGACCCCCAAACAGAGCGAGCTCGCCGGCACCGATACCGTCGACCGCGCCAATCACAACGCCAAGCTCGATCAGCTGGAAGAGTTTCGCAGCGACGCCACCGGCGAGGCGCTGCGCACCAACCAGGGCGTGAAGATCGCCGACAACCAGAACACCCTTAAGGCCGGCGATCGTGGGCCCTCGCTGCTCGAAGACTTCATCATGCGCGAGAAGCTCACTCACTTTGACCACGAGCGCATCCCCGAGCGCATCGTGCATGCGCGTGGTTCGGCGGCGCACGGTGTGTTCGTCAGCTACGCCGACCACAGCTGGCTGACCAAGGCCTCGTTTCTCGCCGCCGAAGGCAAGGAAACCCCGGTCTTCACGCGCTTCTCCACCGTGCAGGGCTCGCGCGGCTCGGCAGACACCGTGCGCGACGTGCGCGGCTTCGCCACCAAGTTCTACACCGACGAGGGCAACTTCGATCTGGTCGGCAACAACATGCCGGTGTTCTTCATTCAGGACGCGATCAAGTTTCCGGACTTCGTGCATGCGGTGAAACCCGAGCCGCACAACGAGATCCCGCAGGCGCAGTCGGCCCACGACAGCTTCTGGGATTTCGTCTCGCTGACGCCGGAGTCGGCACACATGGTGCTCTGGACCATGTCCGACCGCGCCCTGCCGCGCAGCTTCCGGGCGATGGAAGGCTTTGGCGTGCACACCTTCCGCCTGATCAACGCCGAGGGCGTCAGCCGCTTCGTCAAGTTTCACTGGAAGCCGGTCGCGGGCGCCTTCTCGCTGGTCTGGGACGAGACGCTGAAGATTGCCGGCAAGGACCCGGACTTCAACCGCCGCGACATGTGGGAGTCCATCGAGATGGGCGACTACTTCGAGTGGGAGCTGGGCGTGCAGGTGGTGGAAGAGGCCGACGAGCACAAGTTCGATTTCGACCTGCTCGACCCGACCAAGATCATTCCCGAGGAGCTGGTGCCGGTGCAGAAGCTCGGCAAGATGACCCTCAACCGCAACCCGGACAACTTCTTCGCCGAAACCGAGCAGGCCGCCTTCCACATCGGTCACATCGTTCCGGGCATCGACTTCACCAATGACCCGCTGCTGCAGGGCCGGTTGTTCTCCTACACCGACACCCAGCTGCTGCGTCTCGGTGGGCCAAACTTCCACGAGATCCCGATCAACCGTCCGCTGTGCCCGTTCCACAACAATCAGCGCGACGCCTTCCATCGTCAGACGATCCACAAGGGCCGCGCCAATTACGAGCCCAACTCGATCGACAGCGGCTGGCCCAAGGAAACCCCGCCGGCGGCCCAGGGCGGCGGCTTCGAGAGCTATCCGGAGCGCGTCGAAGGGCACAAGATTCGCAATCGCAGCGAATCCTTCGGCGACCACTTCTCCCAGGCCACGCTGTTCTGGAACAGCATGAGCGCGCCGGAGAAGGAGCACATCATCGGCGCCTACACCTTCGAGCTGGGCAAGGTGGAGCGGGTGTTCATCCGCGAACGCCAGGTCAACGAGATCCTCGCCAATATCGACCTGGAGCTGGCCCGCCGTGTCGCCGAAAACCTGGGTCTGCCGGCGCCGAGCGCACCGACCGTGACGCCGAAGACGCCAACCCCGCAGGATTCGCCGGCGCTGAGCCTGATGAACCATGCACCGGGCAACATCAAGTCGCGCAAGGTGGCCATCCTGGTAGCCAACGGCGTCGATGGTGCGGCGATCGATGCGTTCAAGGCCAAGCTGGCCGCGGAGGGCGCGCTGGCCAAGATCATCGGTCCGTCACTGGCGCCGGTGAAAACGGCGGACGGCAAGATACTGCCGGTCGACGCTGCGATGGATGGCATGCCCTCGGTGATGTTCGACGCCGTGTTCGTCCCCGGCGGCGCCGATGCGGCGGCGGCAATGGCCAAGTCCGGCGAGGCCAAGCACTACGTGCTGGAGGCCTACAAACACCTGAAACCCATCGTGGTGCTCGGCGCGGCGCGGCCGCTGTTGGCATCGCTCGGTCTGCAATCCGACGCCGGTCTGCTGGAAGGCGATGACGTGGCTGGGGTGTTTGGCAACTTTGCCCAGGCACTCGGTCAGCATCGCGTCTGGGCCCGCGAGGCCGCCGCGGAGGCCATCCCCGCCTGAGGTTTGCGCGAGGTTCGAGCGAGCACCAGCCCGCTCGAACCTGGCGGCGAGCCATCGACACAGAACGCCGGCGCATACCGGCGTTCTGCTTTTTTTACTTGGTTAACTCGCCGCAAAGGCCCGCAATAGACACAGGTCATGGTCTCGCTGATCTGGCTTGCCCATGCTGAAGGCGTCTGTCAGCGGATGGAGCCATACCATGAGCGATACCCCTAACGTAGCCCTTCGCCAAGGTCTGCTTGGCATCCCGATCGGTCTGTTGGTGGCCGTACTGGCGCTCATTGGCGGGCTGCTGATGCCACTGCCTGCCGACCTGCCCGTGGCCGGCCAGCGAGTGCTGGCGATCCTGGTGTTCGCGGTGGTGGTGTGGATCACCGAAGCGGTGTCCTATGAGGTCAGCGCGATCATGATCACCGCGCTGCTGGCGTTCCTCATCGGTACGGCGCCTACGCTGGAAAACCCCGAGGTCGTCTACGGCACCTCAAAGGCGATCGGCATGGGGCTTTCCGGCTTCGCCAATCCGGCATTGGCGCTGGTAGCCGGAGCCCTGTTCATCGCTGCGGCGATGACCCTGACCGGGCTCGACCGGCGCATTGCGCTGATGACCCTATCCAGGGTCGGCACCAGTTCGCGGCATATCCTCGGCGGCACGCTGGTGGTCATCGTCCTGCTCAGCCTGGTGGTACCCAGCGCCACGGCGCGCGCCGCCTGCGTGGTGCCGATCATGCTTGGCATCATCACCGCATTCGGGATCGACAAGCGTTCGAACTTCGCCGCCGGCATGATGATCATCGTCGCCCAAGGCACCAGCATCTGGAACATCGGCATCCAGACCGCAGCGGCGCAGAACCTGCTGCTGGTGGGCTTCATGGACAAGCTGCTGGGTGAACGAGTCAGCTGGATCGACTGGCTCATCGCCGGCGCACCCTGGGCCGTGCTGATGTCCTTCGTCCTGCTGTTCATCGTGCTCAAGCTGCTGCCGCCGGAAACCGAGCGGATAGCCGGTGGCAAGGAAGCCGTGGCACGCTCGCTCGCCGAACTTGGGCCGATGACATCGGCGCAGAAGCGCCTGCTCGCCGTGTCCATCGGGTTGCTGCTGTGCTGGGCCACCGAGGGCAAGCTGCACAGTTTCGACACCACCAGCACCACCTACGCGGGACTGGTGATCCTGATGCTGCCGCGCATCGGCGTGATGAACTGGAAGGAGGTTCAGACGCGAGTGCCTTGGGGCACGGTGATCGTCTTCGGCGTCGGGATCAGCCTCGGCACGGTATTGCTCACGACCCAGGCCGGACAGTGGCTCGGCGCGCAGGTGGTGGCCCACACCGGGCTTGGCGTGGTGGGGCCGCTGGGCATCTTCGCCATTCTCGGCGCCTTTCTCATCGTGATCCATCTGGGCTTTGCCAGTGCCACGGCGCTGACCTCGGCCATGCTGCCGATCCTGATCTCGGTGTTGCTGAGCCTGCCAGGGGATTTCAGCCGGCTGGGGATGACCATGCTGCTTGGCTTCGTGGTCAGCTATGGCTTTATCCTGCCGATCAACGCGCCGCAGAACATGGTTTGCCTGGGCACCGAGACCTTCAGCGCCCGGCAATTCGCCAAGGTCGGCGTGCTGGTAACGCTGATCGGCTATCTGAGTATGTTGCTGTTCGCGATGACCTGGTGGCGCTGGCTGGGTTGGATCTGAGCAGCCCTACATTTCGGATCGACGCCTGGCAGCACTGATGCGCTAGGCGTTCTTGCCCGGTAGCGCCTCCAGCTCGCGCCAGTGCAGGAACAGGCGCAGATCGAACTCGATCTGCCCGTAGCCGGGCAGCATGTGTTCGCACAGCTTGTAGAAGGCGCGGTTGTGCTCGCTTTCGCGCAGGTGGGCGAGCTCATGCACCACGATCATCTTGAGGAATTCCGGCGCTGCCTCGCGAAACAGTGCGGCGACGCGGATCTCCTTTTTCGCCTTGAGCTTGCCACCCTGCACCCGTGACACCGCGGTATGCAGGCCCAGCGCGCGATGGGTCAGGTCCAGGCGATTGTCATAGAGCACCTTGTCGATCGGCGGCGCGCTTTTCAGGTGGTCCTGCTTGAGCTGCTGCACGTAACCATACAGCGCCTTGTCGCTCTGCACCTGATGGCGGCCGTGGTAGCGCCGCGCGAGGTAATCGCCCAGGCGATCCTCGGCGATCAGCTGGCGTACCTGAGCCAGCAGCGGCTCGGGGTAGCCGCGCAGGTACTTCAGGTCACTCATGCGCGCTTCGGCCAGGCGAAGCTGAGCAGGAACAGCGCGGCGGCGCTGACCACGATGGACGGGCCGGCCGGAGTGTCTTCGAACCAGGACAGCGTTAGCCCCAGGCACACCGCGACGATGCCCAACACGCTGGCGCCAAAGGCCATCTGCTCCGGGGTACGTGCATGGCGCTGCGCCGCGGCGGCGGGAATGATCAACAGCGAGGTGATCAGCAGCACGCCGACGATCTTCATCGCCACGGCGATCACCACCGCGATCAGCAACATCAGCGCCAGGCGAATGCCGGCCACCGGCAGGCCTTCGACCTTGGCCAGTTCCTCGTGCACGGTGATTGCCAGCAGCGGCCGCCAGAGCGGAATCAGCATCAGCAGCACCAGCGCGCTGCCGCCGACGATCCAGGCCAGATCGCTCGGCCCGACGGCAAGCAGGTCGCCGAACAGATAGCCCATCAGATCGACCCGTACGTCCTTCATGAAGCTCAGCGACACCAGCCCCAGCGACAGTGTGCTGTGGGCGAGGATGCCGAGCAGGGTGTCCGAGGCCAGCGGCTGGCGCTGTTGCAGGGTCACCAGCAGCAAGGCGAGCAGCACGCAGCCGACTGTCACTGCCAGGGTCAGGTTGACGTCGAGCATCAGTCCGAGGGCGACGCCGAACAGCGCGGCGTGGGACAGGGTGTCGCCGAAATAGGCCATGCGCCGCCAGACGACGAACGAGCCGAGCGGGCCGGCGACCAGCGCCAGGGCGAGGCCGGCGAGCAGGGCGTTGAGAAGGAAATCGGGCATGTCAGTGCTTGCAGTTCGGGCCGTGGACGTGGGGTTTGCCGGTCACCACGCTGCCGTGCAGGTCGTGGCTGTGGTCGTGCTGGTGGTGGTAGATCGCCAGACTGCGCGCGTCCTGGCCGAACAGTTCGACGAAGGCCGGGTCGCTGCTGACCTGCTCCGGGTGCCCCGAGCAGCAAACGTGGCGATTGAGGCAGACCACCTGGTCGGTGGCGCTCATCACCAGGTGCAGGTCGTGGGAGACCATCAGCACGCCGCAGTCGTAGCGGTCGCGCAACACGCCGATCAACCGGTACAGCTCGGCCTGGCCGGCGACGTCGACGCCCTGCACCGGTTCGTCCAGCACCAGCAACTCCGGCTCGCGCAGCAGCGCGCGGGCGAGCAGCACACGCTGCATTTCGCCGCCGGAAATCTTCTGCAGCGGGCTGTCGATGACGTGCTCGGCGCCGACTTCGCCCAGCGCAGCCAGTGCGCGGGCACGATCGACGCCGGGCACCAGGCGCAGAAAGCGCAGCACCGACAAGGGCAGGGTGGCATCTACGTGCAGCTTCTGTGGCATGTAGCCGACGCGCAGTTTCGGCTTGCGCCAGACCTGGCCGCGGTCGGGCTTGAGCAGGCCGAGTACGGCGCGGACCAGGGTGGTCTTGCCGGCGCCGTTGGGTCCGATCAGGGTGACGATCTCGCCGCGATGCACCTGCAGCTGCGCGCCTTCGAGCACGTTCTGGTTGGCGAAGCGCACGTGGATGTCATCCAGCCGCAGCAGTACCTCGCTCATGCGGCTTCCCGGCAGTTCGAGCAGAGGCCGACCACTTCCACGGTCTGTCCCTCGACGGCGAAGCCGACGCTGCCGGCGGCGCAGTCGATGGCCTCGGCAATGGCGCGTTGCTCGAGTTCGATGGCGGTGTGGCAGTGCCGGCAGATGAGGAACTGGCCCTGGTGCGGATGCTCCGGATGGTTACAGCCGATGAAGGCGTTGAGCGACGCGATGCGATGCACCAGGCCGTTCTCCAGCAGGAAATCCAGCGCGCGGTAGACGGTGGGCGGCGCGGCGCGGCGGCCATCCTGCTCGCTCAGTACGGCGAGGATGTCGTAGGCGCCGAGCGGCCTGTGGCTTTGCCAGACCAGCTCCAGCACACGCTTGCGCAGGGCGGTCAGGCGCACGCCCTGGCGCGCGCAGAGGCTGTCGGCTTCGGCCAGCGCGTGGCTGACGCAATGGTCATGGTCGTGGGGCGTACAGGCCAGCGGGGTCTTGGACATGAGCGGCGACGTGTTGGGGTAGAGACGTTATTATGTACCAATTCCCTCCGTACGAGTGACGTCCGTGAATCGTCTTTTTTCCCTTCCCTTGCTCGCGGCGCTGGTTGCTGGCGCCGCGTCTGCCCACGCCGAAGTCCGCGTGCTGACCAGCATCAAGCCGCTGCAGCTGATCGCCGCGGCGGTTCAGGATGGCGTCGGTGAGCCTGACGTTCTGCTGCCGGCCAGCGCTTCGGCGCATCATTACTCGCTGCGACCGTCCGACGTACGGCGTATCCGCGATGCGCAGCTGTTCTACTGGATCGGCCCGGATCTGGAGAGCTTCCTGCCGCGCGCACTGAGCGCTCGCGAAGGCACGACCGTGGCGGTGCAGGACCTGCCGCAGCTGACCCTGCGTCGTTTTGGTGATGCGCACGCGCACGACGAGGCTGAACACGACGATCACGACGATCACGACGATCACGACGATCACGACAGCCATGACCATGATGCTCACGAGCATGACGAAGCCGCACATGGCGAGACCGCCCATGCCGACGAGCACGACCACGACCATCGGCCGGGCACGCTCGATGCGCACCTGTGGCTGCTGCCAGCCAACGCACTGGTGATCGCCGAGCGCATGGCTGCGGACCTGGCCACCGCCGACCCGGCCAACGCACAGCGCTACCAGGCCAACTCCGCGGCCTTCGCCCAGCGCATCGAGGCGCTCGACGCCCGCCTCAAGCAGCGCTTCAGCAAGGTGCAGAACAAGCCGTTCTTCGTTTTCCACGAGGCCTACGACTACTTCGAGGCGGCCTACGGCCTACGCCATGCCGGCGTGTTCAGTGCCGGTGGTGAGTCGCAACCCGGCGCCCGGCATGTGGCGGCGATGCGCGAGCGGTTGCAGCAGGCCGGGCCGAGCTGCGTGTTCAGCGAACCGCCGGCGCGTCCGCGCCTGGCCGAGACGCTGACTGCCGGGTTGCCGGTGAAGATGGCGGAGCTGGACGTGCTGGGCGTCGGCCTGCCGACCGATGCCAAGGGTTACGAAAAGTTGCTGGAAGGCCTTGGCGACACCCTGGCCGGCTGCCTGGAATCGCTCTGATCCAGTGGCCTGTTTGGTAAGTTCAGTTGGTCAATTTCGGCGCTTATGGCACCGATACTGTGTTGCTGCTCCTTGCCATAGCCCCGCTATGACGCGTCGCAGCGCCTTGTCTCGGAGCCATGTTCATCCGAACTTGCCTCAACCAACTCACCGCACAGGCCACTAGCGCTCGGCCTGATCCGTCAGGCCGGGCCACGCCTCTCGGGGCGCTGCGTCAGCCAGCCTGGCGGATACCGTCGGCGAGCAACTCCATCATCTGATCGATCTCGGCCTTCTCGACGATCAGCGCCGGCGACAGCGCAATGGTGTCGCCGCTGGCGCGTACCAGCAGGCCCTTCTCGAAACACTCCCGGAACACCTCGTAACCGCGCTTGCCGACGCCATCGGCATGGGCAGCGAACTGGATACCCGCGACCAGCCCGACCGTGCGGATGTCGATCACGTTGGGCAGGTCCCTGAGGCTGAACAGTGCTTCCTGCCAGTAGGGCTCCAGGTCGATGGCCTTCTGGAACAGATTCTCCTGCTGATAAATCTCCTGGGTTGCCAGCGCCGCTGCGCAGGCCACCGGGTGCCCGGAGTAGGTGTAGCCGTGGAAGAACTCGATGACGCTTTCCGGCCCCTTCATGAACGCATCGAACAGGTGGTCGGCGACCAGCACCGCGCCCATGGGAATCGCGCCGTTGGTCAGGCCCTTGGCGCAGGTGAGGATGTCCGGCGTCACGCCCCAGCGCTGCGCGGCGAAGGCTTCGCCGACACGGCCGAAGCCGGTGATGACCTCATCGAAGATCAGCAGAATGCCGTGCTTGGCGGTGATCTCGCGCAGCCGCTGCAGATAGCCCACCGGCGGCAGGATCACCCCGGCTGAGCCGGACATGGGCTCGACGATCACCGCGGCGATGTTCTCCGCGCCGTGCAGCGTCACCAGCCGCTCCAGTTCGTCGGCCCGTTCCACGCCATGCTGCGGCAGGCCCTTGCTGAAGGCGTTGCGCTGCAGATCGAGGGTGTGCGGCAGGTGATCGACGCCCGGCAGCATCGGGCCGAAGGCGCGGCGGTTGTTGGCCATGCCGCCCACCGACATGCCGCCGAAACCGACGCCGTGGTAGGCCAGCTCGCGGCCGATCAGCCGCGTGCGTGAGCCCTGACCGATGGCGCGCTGATAGGCCAGGGCGATCTTCAGCGCGGTATCCGCCGACTCCGATCCGGAGTTGGTGAAGAACACCCGGTTCAGTCCTTCGGGGCTGATGGCGGCGAGTTTCTCGGCCAGCTCGAAAGGTAGCGGATGGCCCATCTGAAAGGTCGGCGCGAAGTCCATCCTGGCGATCTGCTTGCTCACCGCTTCGCTGATCTCGCGTCGGCCATGGCCGGCATTGCAGCACCAGAGCCCGGCCGTGCCGTCGAGTACCTGGCGGCCGTCGCTCGCCGTGTAATACATGCCCTCGGCGCTCTCCAGCAGGCGCGGCGTGGCCTTGAACTGGCGGTTGGCGGTGAAGGGCATCCAGAAGTGATCGGGCGAGGCGTTGGGATGGAAATCCTGTGACATGGGGCTGGCTCCGGGTGGCGAGCGGCTATGCTGCGACGGCGAGCCGCAGGGTTTTCATCGAGTCTATGTTTAATAAAACGAACAAAACAAGGCGATAGACCGGCCGTTCGTAAAAAATATTGATAGGGTCCGCGCCGCTGGTTTAGGGTGCCTTTTCCACAGCCCGAAGACCTGACTAGAGAGGATGCACCATGCCCACCCTGACCCTCGCCGACTGGCAACAGCGTGCCCGCGACCTGCACATCGAAGGTCGCGCCTTTATCCAGGGTGAGTATTGCGCCGCGGCGGACGGCGGCCAGTTCGACTGCATCAGTCCGGTGGACGGGCGGGTCCTGGCGCAGGTCGCCAGCTGCGACCAGGCCGACGCCGAGCGCGCGGTGGCCAGTGCCCGTGCCGCATTCGATGCCGGCAGCTGGTCGCGTTTGGCACCGGCCAAGCGCAAGGCGGTGCTGATCCGCTTTGCCGATCTGCTGGAAGCCCACCGCGAGGAGCTGGCGCTGCTGGAGACCCTCGACATGGGCAAGCCGATCGGCGACTCGCTGGCGGTGGACATCCCCGGCGCCGCGCGGGCGCTGCGCTGGAGCGGCGAGGCGATCGACAAGATCTACGACGAAGTGGCGGCCACGCCCCACGACCAGCTCGGCCTGGTCACCCGCGAGCCGGTCGGTGTGGTGGCGGCCATCGTGCCGTGGAATTTCCCGCTGATGATGGCCTGCTGGAAGCTCGGCCCGGCGCTGGCCACCGGCAATTCGGTGGTGCTCAAGCCGTCCGAGAAGTCACCGCTGACCGCCATCCGCATCGCCCAGCTGGCGATCGACGCCGGCATTCCGGCCGGCGTGCTCAACGTCCTGCCGGGCTACGGCCACACCGTCGGCAAGGCGCTGGCGCTGCACATGGACGTCGACACCCTGGTCTTTACCGGTTCCACGCGGGTAGCCAAGCAGCTGATGATCTATGCCGGCGAATCGAACATGAAGCGCGTCTGGCTGGAGGCGGGCGGCAAGAGCCCGAATATCGTCTTCGCCGACGCACCTGATCTCGAGGCAGCGGCGCAGGCTGCTGCCGGCGCCATTGCTTTCAACCAGGGCGAGGTCTGCACTGCTGGTTCGCGCCTGCTGGTGGAGCGTTCGATCAGGGAGCGCTTCCTGCCCATGGTGGTCGAGGCCCTCAAGGGCTGGAAACCGGGCAATCCGCTGGATCCGGCGACCAACGTCGGCGCGCTGGTGGATACCCAGCAGCTGAACACCGTACTCGGCTATATCGAAGCCGGTCGTGGGGCGGGTGCGCAGGTGCTGATCGGCGGCCAGCGCACGCTTGAGGAGACTGGCGGACTGTATGTCGAGCCGACCATCTTCGATGGCGTCGACAATGCGATGAAGATCGCTCAGGAAGAAATCTTCGGCCCGGTGCTGTCGGTGATCACCTTCGACAGCGCCGAGGAAGCGATCGCGATCGCCAACGACACGCCCTATGGCCTGGCCGCGGCGGTGTGGACCGCCGACCTGTCCAAGGCGCACCGCACCGCCCGGGCGCTGCGCGCCGGCAGCGTGTGGGTCAACCAGTACGATGGCGGCGACATGACCGCGCCGTTCGGCGGCTTCAAGCAGTCCGGCAACGGCCGCGACAAGTCGCTGCACGCCTTCGACAAGTACACCGAGCTGAAGGCGACCTGGATTCAGCTCTGACGACATCCGCAGGGTGGATGTCGCTTTTTACATCCACCTTGTTGCACAGCAATGGTGGATCGATGAAGCGTGATCCACCCTACGGTTTGTGAGCGTTCAGCTAGCTTTGCCCCCACTGCCCGCTGCGGCGCATTGCGCCCCAGTGGTGCTTGCGACGCGAGAACCATTGCCAGAGCCCGCGGCAGCGCCAGACGGTATTTAGCTGGCGGTAGCCGAAGTTCTCCAGCACGGCCATCAGAAACAGCTGCAGCATGTCGCGCCGACGGCTGTAGACGCGGAACGACATGGTTTCCAGCAGCAGGCCGTTGACCGACAGCAGGATGCCCATGCCGATCGCCACCAGCAGGAAGGCCGCCAGCGCCGCGTAGGACACCGCGCCGAAGGCGAAGCCGGCGAGCATGAAGCCGTAGCCGACCAGCTCGATCAGCGGGCCGATCCATTCGAACAGCGCCATGAACGGCCAGGCCAGCCAGCCCGGCGTGCCGCCACGCAGGCTGAAGGCCAGCCGCGCATGCCGGCTCAGGCTTTCGGCCAGGCCGCGTTGCCAGCGGCTGCGCTGGCGGCCCAGGGTGCCAAGATCTTCCGGGCATTCGGTCCAGCAGATCGGGTCCGGCAGGTAACGGATGCGGTAGGGGATGCGTTTCTCGCGGTGATAGCGATGCAGCCGCACCACCAGCTCCATGTCCTCGCCAACGGTATCGGTGCGATAGCCGCCGACCGCCATCACCCGTTCGCGGTCGAACAGGCCAAAGGCGCCGGAGATGATCAGCACGGCGTTGAGCGGCGACCAGCCGAGACGGCCGAAGAGAAACGCACGCAGGTATTCGACGATCTGAAAACGTGCCAGCCAGTTGCGTGGCAATCCGGCCTGGATAAGAAAGCCGCCGCGCACCTGCGAGCCATTGGCGATACGCACGGTGCCGCCGGCGGCAATGGTGCGCTCGTCTTCGAGGAAGGGCTGCACCACGCGCAACAGGCTGTCGCGCTGCAGGATCGAGTCGGCGTCGACGCCGCAGAACAGTCCGTGGCGTGCCGCGTTGATACCGGCATTCAGCGCATCGGCCTTGCCGCCGTTGGCCTTGTCCACCACCCGCAGATTGGCGTAGCGCCGCGAACGATAGATGGCCTGCACCGGTTGGTGGGCCACGGCCTGGCGCAGCGGCTCGGGGTGCGGCACCAGGTCGAATTCCTCGATCAGCACGGCGAGGGTGTTGTCCTTCGAACCGTCGTTGATCACCACGATCTCGAACTCGGGATACTGCAGCTGCAGCATCGAGCGCACCGAGGTGCGGATGGTCGCTTCCTCGTTGAACGCCGGCATCAGTACCGACACCGGCGGCTCCACACCCAGGTAGGGCGCCAATTCGCCGGTTTCCGCCCGTTGCCGGATGTAGCCCATGAGGCTTGCCATCGACAGCATGTTGAGCAGCAGGTACATGCCGTTGAGCAGCAGGAAATAGAGGATGAATGCGACCTGCAACCACCACAGCCAGGTATCGGTCACCGGCGCACCTCCGCGATAGCGCGGCGCAGGGCGTCCCTGCCGTAACGATCACGAACCTGTTCAAGCATATGCTGCAGCCCCTCCAGCGTCGCGCCCGGCATCGCCGCCAGGCTGTCGGCCGCCGCCTGGCGCACCCACCAGCTGCTGTCCGATAGCAGCGGCAGGAACAGTTCGCTGTCTTCGCGGCGTGCCTGTTTGTGCAATGCCTGCAGCGCCGCCAGACGCACGGTGTCCTGTTCATGCTGCAGGGCGCGTAGCAGGCGGTGGCGGTCGCGCGGGTCGCCGAGTTCGCACAGGCAGCGCAGCGCTACCTGCAGATATTCTGCCGGTGCGCCTTCGTCCAGCCGGGCACGGGCCCAAGGCGCGGCGTGGCGGGGATCGCCCTGCACGAGCAGGGGAACCAGACGCTCGCGACGCGGATCTTCCGAGGAGGACAGCACGATCAGCAGCGGCGTGGTCACGGCCTGTTCGCCAGCCTGCTGGCAGAGACTGATCAGCCGCGGCAGCGCCCAGTCGGGGCGATTCACCGCCGCCGGCAGGATCAGCGCCATGGCTTTGCTGGCGTCCATCGCCACCAGGGTCTGGGCGGCGGAGAGGGCGACGATGGAGTTGCGGCTCAGCAGTAGCGGTTGCACCGCCTGCCAGTGCGCGGGGTCAGCCAGATGCCGCAGGCAGGTCAGGCCGATCAGCTTGCTGCGCACTCTCCCGCGCAGCAGGATCAAGGCCTGGCGGTCCATGCCCAGAGCGATCAGCGCGCGGTTCATGCGCTCGCGTGCGGCCCCGCGCAACTGTAGCTGGGTGCGGTTCCACTGCAGCAGGAACCACAGCTGTCGCCGCCGTGGCAATGGCGCATGGCTGGGCGGGAGTTCGTCGCTCAAGCTGCAGAGGGCGAAGAAGGGCCGCCACTGTTCGTTGAACTGCTGCCGGCGTACGGTGCGCCGGCGTGATACCTCACCGAGCAGCAGAACCTGCAGCAGCACCAGCACCGTCAGTGCGCCGAGGCCGAAGGCGCAGTACAGCGCCAGTTGCAGCATGCGGTCTTCCGGCCAGAGCTGCGCCCAGGCGTTCGCCGATGCTTCGCACAGCCAGTGGGGGCAGCGCGCCAGCCATTCAGAAAGCATGACGCAGGCCGAGCTGCAGCCATTGCCGGTCGTAGTAGCTGCCCTGCTGGTGATGGCCGATTTCCCAGCTCAGCGCCCAGCGGCTGTCGAACCAGTGGCGACCCTGCAGGCTGATGGCGCGCACGTCGCTGGTGATCAGCTGCTGTTCCTCCACCGCCTCTTCCTCGCCCACGGTCAGGCGCAGGCCGGCGTAGCTCAGGCCCTGGTAGTAGTAGTCCAGTGCCAGATCATGGCCGATCGGCGTGCCGGCATTGGCGACATCGGTGACGTTCAGCGTGTAGCCGGCGCGCCAGGCGTTCCAGTAGCGTTCGGCGCTCAGCGCGAGGCGGTCGACCCGGGTGGTCTCGTACTCGGTGCGGCGGACACTGACAGCGCCGAGGTAGCCGTCTGGTAGCCGCCGCTGCAGGCGCAGATCGGCATGCCACTCGGGAAGGAAATAGGGCGACGGCTGGTAGCCGACCTCCGGTTGCAGGGTCCAGTTCTCGTCCAGCGCAATGACGGCGCCGGCTTCGACGCCTTCGTCCCACTCGCCGAAGCGTTGCTCGCGTGTCAGCGCGCCATACCAGCCGAGACTCTCCGGCTTCGTCGAGCCGTAGTCCAGGCGCTGGCTGCGCCAGTTGTCAAAGCCGCTGTCGAGCCAGTCCTGGCGAGCGGATATTTCCAGTTCGTGGCGTCGCCTGGTCGCGGCGTCGGCCACCGGCACGGGCGCCGCTGCGGTGCTGGGCACGGTCAGCGCAGCACGGGCCTGCTGGATCACCTGCTGCACCTCGGCATAGTCCGGGGCGAGCTGGGCGGCGCGCTCGAGCGATTCCAGCGCCCGTTGCGGATGACCAGCCCAGAGTAGCGCCTGGCCCTCGCCGAGCAGATAGTCGGCGTTGTCCGGCTGTTGCTGCAGCAGGCGGCGATAGATCGGCAGCGCCTGTTCAGGGCGGCCTTGCCAGCTCAATACGCGGGCTAGCAGGAACTGCGCCGCGGTGTCGTCCGGCTGCCCGGCCAGATGCGCCTGCAGAGTGGCCTCGGCCGCGTCCAGTTGTTGCGCCTGGACCTGCCGTTCGGCGGTAGCGACGTCCGCCAGCGCCGCACTGCATGGCAGCGCCAGGGCAATCAGCATGGCCGCTCGCTTCATCGGCGGCTCCTCAGCAGTCGGCGGATGCGCGCCAGCAGTTCCTCCGGCTGGAAGGGCTTGGTCACGTAGTCGTCGGCGCCGAGTTCCAGCGCTCGGACGATGTCCACTTCACGGGCCTTGGCCGTCAGCATCAGCACCGGCACGCTGTCCCAACCGGGCTGCGCCCGCAGCCGTTCGATGAGTTCCAGGCCGTCATGGTAGGGCAGCATGATGTCCATCAGCGTCAGGTCCGGCGGCTTGCCCTGGGCGAAGTACTCCAGTGCCTGCCGGCCATCGGCTTCGTGGTCGACCACGAAGCCGTGACGTTCGAGCATGTAGCGGATGAGAAAGGCGATGTCTTCTTCGTCTTCCACCATGAGAATGCGTTTGCTGGCGGATTCGCTCATGGGTGAGCCTCGTCGGTTTCGTGTGTGTGCCCCGGCGGCCAGTGTTGCAGCAGGTGCTGGATCAGCCTGGCCAGCTCATCGCCGTCGTGACGGGATTTCACCAGTTGGCGCAGCGCCAGGCGGTCGTCCTGAATCGGGGTGTCGAGCGCGGAAAAGATGATCACGGGCGGCGGTGGGACGCTCTGCGCCAGCTGGTCGAACAGCTCGGTACCCTGACCGTCCGGCAGCATCAGGTCGATGATGGCCAGGTCGAACGTCTGTGCCGCGATCAACTCGCGCGCTTCGTGCAGCGTCGCGGCGCCGGAAAGGTCGACGTCGAGCACGGCAATCTGCCTGGCCAGCAGCACCCGCAGGTCGTCATCGTCCTCGACGTGCAGGATGCGCGGCCGGTGTCCACTCAGCTGCAGACAGGCGCGGATGACGTCCATCACCCGCGAGGGGTCGATCGGCTTGTGCAGCCAGTCGATCACTCCCACCGCGCCGCCGCGCAGCGTGCCGTCGTCATCATCGCGTCGCTGCGGCTGCAGGCTGACGATCAGTACCGGCAGGTTGCGGTAGTTGTGCTGGCTGCGCAGGCTCTGCAGAAAGGCGGCGCTGTTTTCGTCATCCAGCGCCGGGCTCAGGGTCAGTGCCTCGACGTCGAACCGCTGCAACAGCTGACGCGCCTCGGCTGCGCTCCCGCTGATCAGGGTGGCGTAGCCATGTTGTTGCAGCGCTCTGGCCAACTGCTCGGCGGCCCGCGCATCCGGCTCGAGGATGAGGATCAATGGCGCGTCGTCACGCTGAGCGGCGCTGGCTGGCGCTGCGGCGGGTCGCTGCAGCGGCGTCGCTGGTTGCTCCGCCAGCGGCAGCTGCAGCCAGAAGCGCGAGCCGTGACCTTCCTGGGAGTCGAAACCGATCTGTCCGTGCATCTGCTGCACCAGCGAGCGGGTGATCGCCAGTCCCAGCCCGGTGCCGCCGCGCTGGCGGGCGTCGGAGGAATCGGCCTGGGCGAAGCGCTCGAAGATGCGCCCACGGAAAGCCTCGGGAATCCCCGGCCCCTGATCCTGTACGCCGAGTTCCAGCACGTTGTCATGGTGACGTAGATCGACCGTCACGCTGCCGCCGGCGGGGGAATGCTTGATCGCGTTGGACAGCAGGTTGGCCATCACCTGGGCGAAGCGGTCGGGGTCGACCACGGCTTCGCTCGACAGCGAGTCATCGGCGCCCACCAGCGTGAGATTGACGTCGTAGTCGCGGGCGTACGGCTGGATATCCGACAGCGCCTGCTGCACCAGCGCGCGCACGTCATGATGGCCGAAGTTGAAGGCCAGGCGTCCGGCTTCGAGTTTTTCGATGTCGAGGATGTCGTTGATCAGGCGCACCAGGCGTTCGCTGTTCTTGTGAGCGATATCCAGCAGCGGGCCGGCGTCGTCGCCGATATGTCCGGCAATGCCTCCGATCAGCATACCGAGGGCGCCGCGGATGGCGGTCAGCGGCGTGCGCAGCTCGTGGCTGACGGTGGAGATGAATTCGGTCTTCATCTGCTCCATGCGTCGGCGCAGGGAGATGTCCACCGCCACCGTGACCACATGACAGGTACGTGTCGAGATCCGCAGCGGGCGCTTGACCACCTGGAACCAGTGCTCCGCGCCATGGGCATCGGTCAGCGCGACCTCGGTGCTGCGCAGATCGCCGCTGCCTCCCGCCAGTTCGGCCAGCTCTTCGTCACCCAGCAGCAGCGGTTGCAGCCGCACGGCAGACGGCACCTCGTCGGGGCGGCGCTGCTCGATGTCCTGCGGGCGCACGTCCAGCAGGGCCGCGAGCGCCGAATTGCAGAGCAGGAAACGGCCCTGGGCGTCGCGAACGAAGATCAGGTTCTCGTCGGTGTCGACCACGCGGCGGAGAAAGACCTGCTGGTCATGCAGGCTGTCGCGGTTGCGCTGCAGTTCGCTGACGTCGCGCGCGATGGCCAGATGATCGCCCAGCCCGGTGGGCGTCAGACGAACCTCGAAGGTGCGCTGGGTCTGCAGCTCGCACCAGGTCTTCTGGCGCAGTGCGCCCTCGTCGGTCTGATTGAGCAGCTCGATGAGCAAGGGTTCGATCGCTTCCGGCGGCGGTGCGCGGCGCGGGGTGCCTCGCGAAATGCTCGACACCTGCTGCCGCTCATCGACCGCGTAGAGGTGGTCCGGGATGGCCTGCAGCAGCGCCCCGAGGCGTGCCTCGCCGGCCTGGGCGCTGCGGGCGAGCTGCTGGCGAATCTGCAGATTCCGCTGCAAGGCCCAGAAGGCCGCCAGAAACAGCCCGATCACCACCAGCGTGCCGATCAGTGCCAGTTGCTGCGCGCGCTCGGTGGTGCGTGCCACGGCTGCGCTGGCGGCGGCCAGGTGGCTGCGCTCGTGCTGCTCGACGGCGTTGAGCAGTGCGCGCAGGCGGTCCATCAGCAGGTGCCCGCCGGCCTCGCGCAGACGCTCCACGGCAGCCTGCAGCCCGGCCTCGCGGCGGGTCTGCATGTTGCCGGCGGCTACTTCGAGGCGGTCGGCGATGGTCGCATCGAGGGTCCGGAACCAGCGTCGGTCGGGATAATCACGTCCTTCGACCTGGCGCTGCAGGCTGCGTCGGTTGCCTTCCAGCTGTCTGAGGCCACGTTCGTAGGGTTCGAGATAGGTGGGGTCGCCGGTGAGGATGAAACCGCGCGAACCGGTTTCGATGTCCTGTAACGAAGAAAAGATCGCCTGGACCGAGGTGATGATTTCCAGGCTGTGGCTGACCGAGCGATTGGTCTGCAACAGCGCTTCCTGCGTGCGCTTGCCTTGCCAGCCAAGCGCGACGAGCAACAGAAACGCAGCGAGAAAGGCGATTGAATGCCAACCGATCGCGAGTCTTGCGGGCAAATCGGACTCCTTCCGCCGGGGATGACTGCACAGAATCCCCAGTTGCCTCGCTACCGCGTGGTCACCGGGATGAACTCAGTGTAGTCAGACCTGCACGAACCACAGCGGTTCGCCGCCGAAAGGGCCGGGCGCTCAGCGCTGGGCGATTTGCACCTGGTTGCGGCCGTTGTGCTTGGCCACGTACAGCGCCTGGTCGGCATGCTCGAGCAGCAGGCCGGAGGCGCTGTGGCCGTCGGTCTCGCAGATGCCGGCACTGAAGGTCACGCGGAACTCCTGGTCGCCGGCATTGAAGCTCAGCGCAGCGAAGCGCACGCGGATTTCGTCGAAAATGCGTCGGGCCTGCAGGGCCGAGCATTCGGGCAACACGGCGACGAACTCCTCGCCACCGTAGCGGCCGAGGCTGTCGATACGCCGCAAGCGCTGGCGCAGCAGGTTGGCCAGGGCGCGGATCACATTGTCGCCGGCGGCATGCCCATAGGTGTCGTTGATCTGCTTGAAATGATCGAGGTCGAGCATCACCACGCTGGCGGGTTTGCCGGTGCGGGTGGTGCGCTGCACTTCCAACGCCAGCTGTTCCTTGATATCGGCGTGCTTGAGCAGGCCGGTCAGGCTGTCGCGGGCCAGCGCCGTACTCAGCGAGCGCGCACGCTGGGCGTGGGAATACACCGCGGCCACCAGCGCGGTATCGCTGATCGGCTTGGTGATGAAATCGTCGCCGGCCTTGAGCAGCGCCGCCATCTGCCGGTGGGTATCGGTCTCGGCGGAAAGGTAGATGATGGTCACCCGCAGCCATTCGTCATGCAGGCGGATCATCTGCGCCAGCTCTGGCCCCGAGCAGTCCGGCATGTTGACGTCCAGCAGCAGTACCTCGGGGTTGAAGCTGCGCATGGTCTCCAGTACGCGGGTCGGTTCGGTAAGGATCTGCACCTGCATCTGCGCGTTGCGCAGCACCAGGCTGTAGCGTGTCGCCAGCTCGAGGTCATCATCGACGATCAGCACGCGGAAGGGCTCGCCCTGCTGCCGATCGAGACAACGCTCCAGGCTGTTCTCCAGTTGGGTGATATCCAGCGGGCGAACGAAGAAGCCCTGGGCACCGGCGCGTACGGCGGCCAGCTGGCTGGCGAAATCGGCACGATCGTGAATGACCAGCAGCGGCAGTGGCTGTTCGAGGCCCTGCTGCAGAGCAGCCAGCGCCTCGAACTTGCTATCGTGTTCCACGCTGACGATCAGTGCGTCGGGCAGCTCATCGGCCACAGCTTTTTCCAGTGCGGCGAAATTGGGCCACTGGCTGACCAGATAACCGAAATTGCGCAGGGTCACCGCCATGCTGGCGCCCGCGACCGGATCGGCCTTCATCAGGTAGATGCGACAGCCGGGTGCAGGCTCCTCGTGGTGCTCCGGCAGTTCCGCCGCGCCGTCGCGTTCCTGGCCAGGGGTTTCGCCGGCCAACTGCAGCACCGCGCGGGCGAAGGCCTCGGCGGCGCGGCTGCCCGGCTTGGCCGAATCCAGCCAGCGATCAGCCCGCTGCTCCAGCTGCCTGGCGCGCTCCCCGAGCTTGGCGAAGCCGAAGGTACCGGCGGCGCCGGCCAGCCGATGCAGGCGCTCGCGGATACTCAGCATCACTAGCCGGCGGCTGGCGGTGGCACGGGTCTGCTGCAGATCCTGGGCGAGCGTGGCGAGGTCGGTCAGGTCGGCCTGCAGGCGCTCGCCGAACTGCTGTTCCAGCTGCGCCAGTTGCGCCTGCAGCGCCAGGCGGGTGCGATCATCCATGCTCGGCCTCCCAGATCTGCCGCAACTGGGTGGCAAGTTGCAGCGGGTCGAAGGGCTTGCCCAACACCTGGCGCACGCCGAGCTGGCGCAGCTCCTGCAGCCGTTCGGGCTGCAGGTGGCCGGTGAGAAACACCACGGGCGTCTGCTGCAAATCGACCAGATCGGCCAGTTGGCGAACCAGCTCGATGCCGTCCATCTGCGGCAGCATCACATCGAGCAGGATCAGGTCGGGGGCGAAGGCCTGTACCTGGTCGAGCGCGGCCTGGCCGGACTGACAGCTGAGCACTTCGAAGCCGCCGAGCTTTTCCAGGGCGATACGCGTCACCACCTGGATGGACGGTACGTCTTCGACGTGCAGGATGCGCTTGAGCTGTTTCATCACGGGCTCTCCTTGGCCTGGCCTTGTGCGGGTAGTTCGAACCAGAAGCAGGCGCCCTGGCCGGGCTCGGATTCGAAGCCGATCTGCCCGCCCATGTGCTCTATCAGCTCCTTGCTGATCGCCAGGCCCAGCCCGGTTCCGCCTTGCTGGCGGCTGTCGGACGAGTCTGCCTGGGCGAACTTCTGGAATACCCGCGCACGAAATTCATCGGAAATTCCCGGGCCCTGGTCTCGGACGCTGACCCGAACCTTGCCGTCACTGACCCGCGCCGACAGATCGACCCGTTCTCCGGCAGGGGAAAACTTCGCTGCATTGGACAGCAGGTTGCTCAATACCTGCTGCAGGCGCATGGCATCGACCGTCACGCTCACTGCCGGGCAGGCGCCGAGGTGCAGCTGCACGCCATGCCGTTCGGCATAGCTGCCGTTGCTGCGCAGGGCCAGCTCCAGCTGGGGTTGCAGCGGTTGTTCGAGCATGTCGAAGCGCATCTTGCCGGCGTGCAGTTTTTCCATATCCAGCAGATCGTCGATCAGCGCGCCCAGGCGCTGGCTGTTCTGTTGGGCGATATCCAGCAACTCGAGCATCGATTCAGGTACTTCGCCCATGACGTTCGAACAGATCAGCGCCAGGGCGCCGGTGATGGAGGTCAGCGGCGTGCGCAGCTCGTGGCTGACGGTAGAGATGAACTCGCGCTGCAGGCGTTCGATGCGCTTGCGTTCGGTGATGTCGTGCATGACGACGACCGCGCCCAAGGGATGGCCGTCGGAACTGAACAGCGGATCGGCGTTGGAGAGCACATATCGTGGCGCGCCCTGACTCAGCAGGACCATTTCATGGTTGATGACATGCTCGCCATGTAGCGCACGGCGCAGCGGAATCTCTTCGGGCTGCAACGGCGTCATGCCGTCGGCGCGAAACAGTTGATAGCGCGTCGCCCACTGCTCCGGCGAGCCCGACTCGGCGTCAGCCCCATGCCACTGTTTAGCTTTCTCGTTGAACAGGGTCAGATTGCCCTCGGCGTCGCAGGCGATCACCGCTTCACTCAGCGCCTCGAGCAGGCGCCGGTTCATCTCCTGCTGCTTGTCCAGCTCCAGCTGCTCGGCCTTGCGCGCGGTGATATCGGTGACGAAGCCGTGCCAGAGCACCGAGCCGTCGACCTGCTGCAGCGGGGTTGCCCGCGCCTCGACCCAGATCAGTCCCTTGTGCGGGTGCTCGACACGGTGCTCGCTGTGCCAGGGCGTGAGTTCACGAGCCGCCTGGCGGATGCTGAGCAGCAGGGCGCTGCGGTCGGGGCCGTGGACCCGGCCGACGATCGGCGCAAAGCTGCTGGCCAGCTGCGCCGGGCTGAGCCCGTAGATCTGCTCGACGCCCTCGCTGACATAGGGAAAGCACGCCGGTCCATCGGCGCGCCAATGGAACTGGAAGAGCATGCCCGGGACCTGCGCGGCGATCTGCTGCAGGCGCAGTTGCAACTGCTCCTGATAGGCCAGGTCGTAGGCGTTGACCAGGTAGCCGCGCAGGTGCTCCTGCTCGTCATGGATCGCGGTCACGCCCAGCAGCACCGGCACCTCGTTGCCGTTCTGGTGGCGCAGGCGCCATTCGGACATGTCGCGTCGGCCGCGGTGCAGCGGCGCGGTCAGTACCGAGAAATCGGCCTCGACCGGCATCTGCAATTCGCTGGAAAGCAGCAGTGCCCGGCGCTGCAGCGCCTCCGGGCGGAACAGCGCGGCGGTCAGCGGATGGCCGACCAGCGCCTGTTCGCTGTAGCCGAGCAGCCGTTCGGCGGTCGGGTTGACGCTGGTGACGACGCCGTCAGGTCGGGTCACCAGTACTGCGCTGGAGGCACTGTCGAGGATGGCCTGTTGCAGCGCCGCCTGCTCGGCGTGGCGGTGCGCCAGCAGATGCTGCTCGAACAGGCGGATCACCTGGCGTCCGAGGCGCTCCAGGGTTTCGCGCTGCTCCGCGCTGAGGCGGCGTGGCTGGCGGTCGATCACGCACAGGGTGCCGAGGTTGTAGCCATCCGGCGAGGTCAGCGGCGTGCCGGCGTAGAAGCGGATCTGCGGGTCGCCGAGCACCAGCGGGTTGTTGCAAAAACGCGGGTCCTGCAGCGTATCCGGTACCTCGAAGATCTCGTCGCCGGCGATGGTGTAGGTGCAGAAGGAGATCTCCCGCGAGGTCTCGCTGACGTCGAGGCCGACCCGGCTCTTGAACCACTGACGGCGGTCGTCGACCAGCGAGATCAGCGCGATGGGCGTGTCGCACATCTGCGCGGCAAGCGCGGTGAAGTCATCGAAGGCGCTGTCTTCGGGGGTGTCGAGGATTTCGTAGCGCAGCAACGCTGCCAGGCGTGACAGCTCGCGCGGCTGGGCGGTGGATGGCATCGGCGTCGTGCTTTGTTGCGGTGACTCCATCGTCGCGCCTTGCTGGTTCGGTGGGGGGCGTCCGGTCGGCAGCGTTTCACGACCGGGGGATTAAGCAGTTCTGCCTAGTATCGGCCACTCAGCCAGATGCTGCGAATCTGCTCGGCCAGCTGCATCGGGTCGAACGGCTTGACGATCACGTCGCGCGCGCCCAGCTTGCGCAGGTGCTCGATCTCGCTCGGCTGCACCTTGGCGGTCATGAATGTTACCGGAATCCGTTCCAGGTCGATGCGCTCGCGCAATCTGAGCAGCGTCTGCGGACCGTCCATGCCCGGCATCATCACGTCCAGCAGGATGAAGTCGGGGGCGAAGGCTTCGACTTCCTCCAGCGCCTGTGCGCCAGAGGAGCAGGACAGCACCTCGTATCCGCCAACGGCCTCCAGGGCCAGTTTGGTCACCGCCTGAATCGACGGATCGTCTTCAACGTGCAGGATGCGCCTTAGCTCGGCCATTGTGCCTCCGGGGGTCGTTTGCGTGCGCGTCCGCTTAACGGAAGCATCAGGATTGATCTTGCGCCAGCGGCGCGACTGGTAATTCGCACCAGAAACAGGCGCCTTCGCCGGGCTCGGAATCGAAACCGATCCGGCCGTGCATGTGTTCGATCAGTTCCTTGCTAATGGCCAGGCCCAGCCCGGTGCCTTCCTTCTGGCGGCTGTCGGAGGAATCGGCCTGGGAGAACTTCTGGAAGATTCGTGTGTGGAATTCGGCGGCGATGCCCGGTCCCTGATCGCGTACCGAGATTCGCACCCAGTCATCGCGTCGCTCGCTGCCGAGCGTAACGGTGCCACCCTGCGGCGAGAATTTGACCGCATTGGAGATGAGATTGGCCAGTACCTGCTGCAACCGGTCGTCGTCTGCCATCAGCTGCACGTCCGGCGCTGGCAGCAGCTCCAGCGTGACACCGTGCTTGGCGGCATAGCCCTGATTGGCGGCGATTGCCTGATGCAGCTGCGTCGGCAGCGCATGCGCGCGCAGGTCGAGGGTCATCTTGCCGGCGACCAGCTTGTCCATGTCCAGCAGGTCGTCCACCAGGCGCCCCAGGCGCAGGCTGTTCTGGTGGGCGATGCTGATCATCTGGCGCATGTTCGGTGAAGGCTCGCCCAGCGCGCCGCCGACGATCAGGCCGAGGGCACCGGAGATCGAGGTCAGTGGCGTACGCAGCTCGTGGCTGACGATGGACACCAGCTCACTCTTCATCCGCTCGATGCGCTTGCGCTCGGTGATGTCGCGCACCAGGCCGATGAATCGGCGCTCGCCGTGGTGGTTGATCTGCGACACGCGCAACTCGATGGTGAAGGTTTCGCCGGTACGGCGCAGGGCGGTGAGTTCGCGGTTCTGCTCCAGCGCGCGAGGAATGCCGCGTCGCTCGTAGGTTTCCAGATAGCCGTCGTGGGCGGAGCGGTCCGGCTCGGGCATGAGCATCGACAGGTTGCGGCCGATGACCTCTGCGGCGCTGTAGCCGAAGATCTGTTCGGCGGCGTGGTTGAAGGTCTCGATGATGCCGCGGGCGTCGATGATGATGATGGCGTCGATCACGTTGTCGATCAGCATGCTCAGGTAGCGCTCGCGCTCCTGCATCTCTTCCTTGGCCAGCGCCTGGTCGGTGACATCCCAGATGAAGCCGTCGCACCAGCCCACCGGGTCGTCGCGCTCGTGCAGTACGCGGGCCTTTTCGCGCACGTAGACGGTCCGGCCTTCGGCATTGATGAGGCGGTAGACGCGCTCGAAGGTGTCCTGCTCGGCGTGCTGCCGGGCCAGCTCGAGGTCGTCTGGGTGGATCAGGCTGGCGTAGCTGCGCACGCGGTCGCCGACGAAATCGCCGGCCGGGTAGCCGGTCAGGCGTTCGATGCCGTCGCTCAGGTAGCTCATGCGCCGACGGCCGTCGTTGCGGCAGCGGTAGACCACGCCCGGCAGGTTGCTGACCATGGCGCGGTAACGACTTTCACTCTTCTGCAGCGCGCGGGTGGCTTCCATCAGTTCGCTGATCTCGGTGACGAAGCCGTGCCAGAGCACGGTGCCGTCGGGACGTCGTTCGGCGGTGGCACGTCCCTCGGCCCAGAGCAGACCGCGTTGCGGATGCTGGATGCGGAACTCCACCGAGCCGGTTGTCGACCCAGCAGCCACACGCAGCAGTGCGGCTTTCAGTCGTGGCAGATCCTGCGGGTGAACGTGCACCAGGGCCTGGGAAGCATCTTCCAGTAGCCGCTGCGGGTCGATGCCGTACAGGTCACGTGCGCCCTCGCTGGCATAGAGGAAGGCATAACGGCCGTTGGCGAAGCGCTTGAGCTGAAACACCACGCCGGGCAGCAGGCTGGCGATCTTCTGTGCGCGGTCGAGCAGGCGCTGGCGGCGACGGCCCTGCTGTTGCTGGCTGAACTGATGCTGCAGCTGCGCGCCGATGCGCCGTTGCAGCAGCACCGCCAGGGTCAGCAGCAGCGCCTCGGCGATCAGCCAGGCCAGGCTCCATTTGATCAACAGCCGGCGCTCGGCCTGCTGATGCTCCTGCTGCATCGCGCTGATGTCGCGCCAGACCAGCGCCGCTGCCAGCAGCGGCGCTGATGGCTGGGCCCGGCGCTCGCTGTGCAGGGGAATCTGATTGAGCATATAGGTGCGGCCGTCGGCACTCAGCAGGCGCAAGGCCAGGCCGCTCTCCGGCTCGGGCAACATGCCTTGCTGCGCCCAGTGCAGAATCTGCGTCGCCGAATGCTCGATCAGCAGCCAGTCGCCGTCGCTGCGCAGTTGCACGCCACTGGGGGATTCCACGTCTGCTGACTGCAGTGCCTGGCGATTGACCACCAGCGCCAGCCCGGCAGCCAGCTGATCGCCCAGCTCGGGCAATTCCGGCAGCACGTTGTAGCCGACTTCCAGGGCGCCGATGACCTCGCCGGACTCGCTGTCGGTGGCACGCAACGGAACGATGGCGCGACTGCTGGCGCCGAGCGCATTGACCTCCATGCCGTACTGCATGCTGCCTTCGCTCATCGCGCGGTGCAGCATCGGACGCTGCGCCGCCATTGCGTCACCGAAGCGCTCCGGTTGCTGCATGCGCAGCAGGGCGACCCCGGCGTCGCTCCAGAAGATCTGCAACTGCAGCGCGCCGTGGCGTTGCATGGCGCTCCAGGCCGGGCTCAACGCGGCGCGCAGACGCTGGCGTGCCAGTTCGATACGCGCGTCGTCCATGGCCCGGCCATCGCGCAGCACCGTATCGATCTGGCGCACCTGGCGCAGCACTTCGGCATTGCCGGCCAGCGCCGTGGCGACCATGTCGGCCTGCCGCCGCTGATTGAGCTGTGCGCTCTGCAGCGCCAGGCTCTGCAGTTCGCCGTGGGTGTCGATTTCCAGGTGCCAGGCGGCATCGCGCGCGCGGTAGTCATTGAATGCCAGGCTACCGAACAGCAGCACGAGTAGCAGGCTGCCGAGCGTGAAGATCCAGTGGGGCGTGGTGATGCCGGCGTTCGTCATCGGCGGGCCGGCCAGGGGCGCGAAGTGCTGCGCTCGACGTACGACGTTTGCATGAGCCGCAACTTTCCAAGGCAAAAAAGAAACAATGATAGCTCTATGCCAGTACGGCCGATAGCGTCTTTCGGAATGCACGTCAGCATGGCGCTACGTGCCCAAAGCGTAGCGATTGCAGCCGAATCTGGCTAAAAAATCACCAGCTTTTAGACGGTCGGTCGGGCCGTTTCCTAGACTCGCCAACACCTGGTGTTAGGCTGAGGGCAGGTGGACGCCAGCGGAGGTCGCTGGCGCACCGTTCTGCAAGAGGCACCCCGTTATTATGTGGCACACCGGTTTACTCGACCTGTCGGTCTGGCAACTCATCGCGACCACGCTGCTGCTGACTCACGTCACCATCGTCAGCGTAACGGTCTACCTGCACCGTTACTCGGCGCACCGCTCGCTGGAGCTGAATCCGGCGCTCAAGCATTTCTTCCGCTTCTGGCTGTGGCTGACCACGGCGATGAACACCCGCGAGTGGACTGCCATCCATCGCAAGCATCACGCCAAATGCGAGACCCCCGACGACCCGCACAGCCCGGTACACAAGGGGCTGACTACGGTCGTGCGCAAGGGCGCCGAGCTGTACATGGAGGAGGCGAAGAACGAGGAAACCCTGCGTATCTATGGCAAGAACTGCCCGGACGACTGGATCGAGCGCAACCTCTATTCGCGTTTTCCCAATACCGGCATCGTGCTGATGCTGCTGATCGACCTGGCGCTGTTCGGCGCGCTCGGCCTCACCGTGTGGGCCGTGCAGATGATCTGGATTCCGTTCTGGGCCGCCGGTGTGGTCAACGGTCTCGGTCACGCGGTCGGCTATCGCAACTTCGAATGCCGTGATGCGGCGGCCAACCTCGTGCCCTGGGGCATCCTCATCGGTGGCGAAGAGCTGCACAACAACCACCACACCTATCCGAACTCGGCCAAGCTGTCGGTGCGCAAGTGGGAGTTCGACATGGGCTGGGCCTGGATTCGCCTGTTCAGCCTGCTGCGGCTGGCAAAGGTCAACCGTACCGCGCCGATCGCCCACCGCATCGAGGGCAAGCAGCAGCTGGACATGGACAGCGCCATGGCGATCCTCAACAACCGTTTCCAGATCATGGCGCAGTACCGAAAGCTGGTCATCGTGCCGCTGGTGCGCCAGGAACTGGGCCGCGCCGACGCCACGCTGCGTCATCAACTGCGCCGGGCCAAGCGTCTGCTGGCGCGGGAGCCGAGTCTGCTACAGCAGGAGCAGCAGGCGCACATCGACGACATGCTGGCGCAGAGCCAGTCGCTCAAGGTGATCTACGAGAAGCGTCTGGCGCTGCAGCAGATCTGGACGCGAACCAGCTCGAACGGTCACGAAATGCTGGCGGCGATCAAGCAGTGGGTGCACGAAGCGGAGGCCAGCGGCATCCAGTCGCTGCGCGAATTCGCCGAGCATCTGCGCACCTATTCCCTGCGCCCGTCGGTCGCCATCGCCTGACCTTCCATCGGCTCAAGCACAAGGCCTGCAGCCGGCCGGAACTTTGCCTCTGGCGGGCTCTCTGAACAGCATTCTCAACATGCAGTACCGTCGCAATCGCGACGGTCGTTTCAGGAAGAAGGCTATGCGGCTGGCGAGTAATCAGGGTGATTCGGGTATGGGCATGCCACCGGGCGGCGATGCGCAGACATTGCTGGCGCTGATGCATGCGCGCGCGGAGGCTGCCCGCCTGGGCGAGCGCGAGCAACTGTTCAGCACCCTGCTGGGCGGTGTCAACGCCGTGCTCTGGGCGTTCGACTGGCAGGCGCAGCGGATGATCTACGTCAGCCCGGCCTACGAGCGCATCTTCGGTCGCTCGCCGGCTCTGCTGCTGGCCGATTACGGCGAGTGGCGCAATGCGATCTATCCGGATGACGTCGAGTTCGCTCAGAAGAGCATGCTCGCCGTGCTCGACGAGGGCGCGGTGGAAACCCGCGAGTACCGCATCATCCGTGGCGACGGGCAGTTGCGCTGGTTGAGCGACAAGTGTTTCCTCGGCCGTCGCGCCGATCGTGGCCAGGGCCCGATCATTGTCGGTATCGCCGAAGACATCACCGAGAAGAAGCAGCTCGAAGGCGAACTGCAGCGCCTGGCCACCACCGATGTACTGACCCAGAGCAGCAACCGCCGGCACTTCTTCGAATGCGCCCGCGGCGAGTTCGAGCGGGCGCGGCAGTTTGCTTCCTCGCTGGCGTTTCTGCTGCTGGATATCGATGACTTCAAGCGCATCAACGACACCCACGGCCACCAGATGGGCGATCAGGTGCTGCAGAAGGTGGCCCGCTGCGGCGCTGCCGTGCTGCGCCAGAGCGACCTGTTCGGGCGCATCGGTGGTGAGGAATTCGCCGCGGTGCTGCCGGGCTGTCAGCCGGATCTGGCCGAACAGATCGCCGAACGCCTGCAGCGCGAGATCGAGCGCGTGGTGTTTACCGCCGAGAACGGCGAGCGTTTCCGCGTCACCGCCAGCCTGGGCCTGACCTACCTGAAAGCCAGCGATCCCGAGCTGAGCAGCGTGTTCGCCCGCGCCGACGCGGCGATGTACACCGCCAAGCGCCTGGGCAAGAACCAGGTGATCGTCGGCTAACTGCGGCTGGCTGGCTGGCTGGCTGGCTGGCCGGGCTGGCTTGCCCGCCCGGCGCGCTCTGCCGTCACTGGCCGAACTGCTGCCCAAGGCTCTCCATCTGCTGCTTGAACTCGGTGCATTTCGCCTGCCGCTCGGAGGCGGGGACAGCCTTCCACTTCGCCTCGCTCTCCTTGACGCCGTCGGCAAAGGCCGAATCGAAAGTTGCCGGGTCCATCCCGGCGCGGGTCGCCTGGGTTTTCTGCTGCTCTCTATGCTCGGCAAGTTTCTCATCGGTGTAGTCGTCGCAGACTTTAGCTGTCACATGCATGGCGCCGCCAAACCTGGCCAGCTGCGCGTGCATGTTGGTCATCATCTGTTGATCCGACTCTTGCGCCTGAGTGATCGAGCTGATCAGCGTGAACGCTGCGGCGAGTGCCAGGGATGGCAGGTGGATGGCTGAAGACATGATTGCTCCTATGATCAGTACTTGTTTTTTTGGTGCGTGGCGAGGCCTCAGTGGTTTCGGCCTGTTGGTTGTGATTCGACTCAGCGAAGCATTCGGTGAATGGCGATGGCTGCCTCGATCGCCTGGTCGTTGGTGATGTACTCCATGCTCTCCACTTTCTGCAGGGCGATACCGGCAGCCGTCGCGGTGACTGTGACCCGGCCGACGACCACCTGAGGGCCGATGATCCCCAGCTGAGCGCTGGGGTCCATACGCTTGCTGACATCTACCACGAAGCCGCCGATGTCCTCGGCGCGGGCGTCGTCATGGACCATGCCCATTTTGCGAAGCATCTGTTCGTCCGAGGGTGTTTCGTCGACAGAAATGCCGATGGAAAGACCGCCACCTTTGACTTGCTGGGAGATATCCGCGTTCTGCATTTCCCGGGAAAGCCAGGAGCAACTGATGCCGTAGACCGTCACATTGTCGTAACGGCCACCATCGTCCTGATCCACTAGGGCGAGACCATCCAGAAGCGGCGTGAGTCGTGCCGCGATCCGTTCACATTTGGGCAGCTGCTCCAGCGTCGGAGCGGCATTAGCGGCCTTGGAAATGGATGCTGAGCCCTCTTCTTCGCTGCAGCCACTGGCTGCAAGGGCGAGCGACAGCAGCACGAACTGGACTGAACGGGGGATCGACAAGAGGTGTTTCCTGACGGGGCACTGGGATGTGTGACCGCACCAACGGTCAAGCGAACCCCAAATGTAGACCAGATCGACAGGGCTTCAAGTCAGCGGGGGCCTGCCGACTCTGGCATCAGCGCGACTTGCGGTATACGTCGTCGAAACGCACGTTGAGCCCGCCGCAGCGGCTGTTATCGGTCACCACCAGATTGCCGGCGACATGCTGCAGGGTCACCTGGCAGTCGTACTCGTCATCGCCTTCGCTGATCTTCAGCAGGTCGTCCGAGGGTCGAGCATGGCCGGAGAATACCCCGACATGAACGATTGGCTCTCCGTAGCTATTGAGGCCGCCTTGCCACATGGCCTCGCCTTCAACGGTGAAGGGGCCGTCGGGCGAGGGTTGGGTAATGAGGATGCTGTTGCCCCCCGCGATGGGGTGCCAGCGGCCGATCCAATCGCCGGCCGTGGGTACCGGCGTAGCGTGGTCGGTACGGACGTGGTGCGCGGGCAGCCAGCCGACGAACTCGCGCTTGCTGGAGAAATACCAGGCGCAGGCCCAGCCATCCGTCTCCTTACCGACCAGCAGCCTGTCGCCATTCACCAGATACGCGCGTCGGATGCAGGATTCCTGCTCCGGGCAGCCAACCGCGTCATCGCGAAAATGCACGGGTTGATCTGCATTGGCTACAACCTCCGCATACCTTACCGCGCCGGCGAAGGCCGGAAAGAAGCCATTGCGGCAGGAATACGGCTCGGTAGCCTGCGCTGATGGCGCCAGTAGCATGCATAGCAGGATAGCTCTGATTCGCACGGTGCGCGGTCTCCTCATTACAGCCATGTTGACCCGCCCAGGGGATCAACTACATGGCTGATCGGTTCAGCGGTGCCGGCTGCTGCTGGGTGATGCAGTGGATGTTGCCGCCGCCGAGGAGAATCTCGCGGCCAGGCACCATGACGACCTGATGCTCCGGGAATACCTGCGCCAGGATGCGCTCGGCTTCGGCGTCCAGCGGGTCGCCGAAGGCTGGGGCGATGATGCCGCCGTTGACGATGAGGAAATTCACGTAGCTGCCGGCCAGGCGTATCGACGGGTCGCGCGGCTGGCTGCCATCCAGCGCGAGCACGCCGGCGCATTCTTCGGTGGTCGCGTGCAGCGGGCCGGGGATTGGCATCTTGTGCACCGTCAGCGTGCGGCCCTTGGCGTCGCGAACGCTCTGCAGCACGGCCATGGCCGCCTGACAGCGCTCGAAGTTGGGGTCGTTCGCATCGTCGGTCCAGGCCAGCAGTACTTCGCCCGGGCGCACGAAGCAGCAGAAGTTGTCGACGTGGCCGTCGGTTTCATCGTTGAACAGGCCGTGCGGCAGCCAGATGATGCTGTCGACCGCCAACTGTTCCCGCAGCACGCTCTCGATCTGCTCGCGGGACAGATGCGGGTTGCGATTGCGATTGAGCAGGCATTCCTCGGTGGTGATCAGCGTGCCCTCGCCGTCGACGTGGATCGAGCCGCCCTCGAGCACGAAGCCCTCGGTGCGGTAGCGGTCGCAGTATTCGAGTTCGAGGATCTTGCGCGCCACTTCGTCGTCGCGCTGCCAGTCGGCATAGAGGCCGCCGTCTTCACCGCCCCAGGCGTTGAACGTCCAGTCGACGCCGCGCAGGCCGCCTTGGTCGTCGATGACGAAGGTCGGCCCGGTATCGCGCACCCAGGCGTCGTCGGTGCTCAGTTCCACCACGCGGATGCGCGGATCGTCCAGTGCCGCGCGGGCTGCGAGGTACTGCTCGGCGCTGGCGCAGACGGTAACCGGCTCGAAGCGTGAAATGGCCTTGGCGACAGCGGTGAACGCGGCCTGCGCGGGCGCGCCGTTGTCACGCCAGTTGTCCGGGCGTTGCGGCCAGACCATCCAGGCCTGGCTGTGCGGTGCCCATTCGGCGGGCATGAAGTAGCCATCGGTACGCGGCGTGGTGGTCAGGGTGGTCATCTGCATCTCTCATGAAGCGGGAAAGGACAGGCCTTTCCCGTGGTTCGTAGTGGCGGGCGCGCGGCTCACTCTGAAGGCTGCGAGCCGTCCAACGTCCGGATCGAGCCGTAGAGATTCGGCCGGCGATCGCGGAACACGCCCCAGGCGCTGCGGATGTGTTCGAGCTGGTCGAGATCGAACTGGTGCACCAGCACGCCCTCGCTGGTTTCGTCCATTTCCTCGACCTTGGCCCCGAACTGGTCGGCGATGAACGACGAGCCGTAGAAGGTGATGTCGTAGCCGTCCTGCTCTTCGCGGCCGATGCGGTTGCTGGCGATCAGCGGCATCAGGTTGGCGCCGGCATGGCCCTGCTGCACGCGCTGCCAGTGGTCGCGCGAGGTGATGTTCGGGTCGTGCGGCTCGCTGCCGATGGCGGTTGGGTAGAACAGCAGTTCGGCGCCCATCAGCGCCATGCTGCGTGCGGTTTCGGGGAACCACTGATCCCAGCAGATGGCCACGCCGATCTTCGCGTAGCGGGTGTTCCACACCTTGAAGCCGGTGTCGCCCGGGTTGAAGTAGTACTTCTCGTGGTAGCCAGGGCCATCCGGAATGTGGCTCTTGCGGTAGACGCCGAGCAGCTTGCCGTCGGCATCGATGATGGCGATGGAATTGAAGCGGGCGCGTCCGGCCAGCTCGAAGAAGCTGATCGGCAGCACCACCTGTAGCTCGGCGGCGACCTTCTGGAAATGCTGGATGGCCGGGTTTTCCTCGACCGGCGTCGCCAGCTGCAGGTACTCGGCATTGGGCTTCTGGCAAAAGTAGGGCGTCTCGAACAGCTCCTGAATGAGGATGATCTGCGCGCCCTTGGCGGCGGCCTCGCGCACCAGCTTGTCGGCATTGGCGATGTTGGCCTGGCTATCCCAGGAACAGGCCATCTGGGTGGCGGCAACGGTAACGACTCGGGACATGGAAACCTCGCGGCTGCAGTTGAAAGGGCGACGGCTATCGAAAGCGCAAATCTATTCGATAGTTATCTGGATTGATAGGGGGCTGAACGCCGATAGAAAAGAAAGGTCTGACAGTTTATCGATATTTATCGATCAGCAGCTCGGTGTTTCCCGCTTCGGCAGGCATGGCGGCAGATACAGGCCGAGATAGGCATCGAATACACGCAGGCCTTCCTCGGCCATGCGTGGCGTCAGGCTGCCGTACAGCTGTATGGATCGAGCATAGACGCGGTCGCCGAGTTCCACGGCCATGGCGAACACATCGATGTCCTGCGGCAGAGGCGGTAGGGCAAAATGCCGTTCGAACACGGCCTGCATCGCCTGGCCGAGTTCCAGGTCCAGGCGCTGATCGGTCTGCGTCACCTCGCCGAGGCCGTGTTGTACCAGGATCAGCTGGCGGGCGGCGCTGTCCTGCTCGTAGACCCCGAGCATGCGCTGTTCGATCAGCCGCGACAGGTCGCGCCAGCTGCTCAGGCTCTGGTGATCGATGGGCTGCTCGAGGCTGGCCCTGAACGTCGCGTGCACATCGGCCGTCAGCGCCGCGAGCAATGCCGGCACGCCGGAGAAGAAGTGGTAGACGGAAGAGGGCGGAATGCCGGCGCGCTCCGCCACCGCGTACACCGATAGCGTCGCGGCACCCTGCTCGGCGAGCAGTTCACGGGCGCTGGAGAGAATCTGGCGGATGCGCGCCTGGCTGCTGGCGCGCGGGCGGCGACTGGGCGTCGCGGGGCTGGGCTTGGTCATCGGCCTATTTGAAGCCAGCACGGCGGCGGATGCAAACCGCCGTGGCGGTCGCCCCGCTGCACGCGGGCCTGCGGCTAGACGGTATGCAGATACCAGTTGTACTCGAGGTCCGAGATCGAGTGTTCGAACTCGGCCAGTTCGCTTTCCTTGCAGGCGACGAAGATGTCGATGTAGTCCGGGCTGATGTAGCGCGCCATGATTTCGCTGTCGTCCAGCTCGCGCAGGGCGTCGCGCAGGTTGGTCGGCAGGCTCTGCTCGACTTGCTCGTAGGAGTTGCCCTCGATGGGGTCATCCGGCTCGATCTTGTTGGTCAGGCCGTGGTGCACCCCGGCGAGGATGCCGGCGAGCAGCAGGTAGGGGTTGGCGTCGGCGCCGGCGACCCGATGTTCCACACGCACGGCGTCGGGGCTGTCGGTCGGCACGCGCAGCGCCACGGTGCGGTTGTCCATGCCCCAGCACGGCGCATTGGGCACGTAGAACTGGGCGCCGAAACGGCGATAGGAATTCACGTTGGGGCAGAGGAAGGCCATCGAGGCCGCCATGGTCTGCTGCAGCCCGCCGATGGCGTGACGCAGCGGCTCGCTGCCCAGCGGATTCTCTGTGGCGAATATGTTGTTGCCATTCTTGTCGAGCAGCGAGATGTGCACGTGCAGCCCGTTGCCGGCCTGGCCCGGATAGGGCTTGGCCATGAAGGTGGTGTCCATCTCGTGGTCGTAGGCGATGTTCTTGATCAGGCGCTTGAGCAGTACCGCGTAATCGCACGCCTTGATCGGATCGGCGACGTGATGCAGGTTGACCTCGAACTGCGCCGGGGCGCTTTCCTTGACGATGGCGTCGGCCGGAATGCCCTGTTCCTTGGCGCCTTCGAGAATGTCCTGCAGGCAATCGACGTACTCGTCGAGATCGTCGATCAGATAGACCTGGGTCGAGTGCGGGCGCTTGCCGGAGATCGGCGAGCGCGGTGGCTGCGGCCGGCCGTTGATGTTCTCCTGATCGATCAGATAGAACTCGAGCTCGAAGGCGGCGCAGATGGTCAGGCCCAGCTCGTCGAACTTGCTCACCACCTGGCGCAAGACCTCGCGCGGGTCGGCGAAGAAGGGGTCGCCGTCGCGCTCGTGCATGGTCATCAGCAGCTGCGCAGTGGGACGCTTCTGCCAGGGTTCCTTGCACAGCGTGTTGGGGATCGGGAAACAGGTGCGGTCGGAATCGCCGATATCCATGCCAAGGCCGGTGCTTTCAACGGTGATTCCGTTGATGTCGAGGGCGAACAGCGAAGCGGGGAGGTTGATGCCCTTTTCGTAGACCTTGTGCAGGCTGGCGCGCTCGATGCGCTTGCCGCGCACGACTCCATTCATGTCGGTGATCAGCAGATCGACGTACTGAACCTCCGGATGTTCCTTGAGAAATGCGTTAGCTTCGTTGAGCTGAACGGCACGCGGCGGGGCCATGATGAATTACCTTAATTGTTAAAAATTTCAATCATCAGATGCTTGTCTTGGAGTCAATCGAAAAGCCTGTTCACTGTCAATAGTAGCCCGCCAGCGCCCCATGAGTGCCCACAATGGGCCTTTTTTGGGGCATCTCCGGTGCGCTGAATCCATCGCGCGCCGGGCTAATGCTCGGGCTATTGTCTATAAAAATGAACAAGACTACTCTCCGGTATGCCCCATTCGAACAACGAGTATCCCATGCCTCGCAAGCCTCTGATCGGCGTTTCGGCCTGTACCAAGCAGATCGGACATCACAGCTTCCACATCGCCGGTGACAAGTACCTGCGTGCCGCGGCGATTGCCGGTGTGCCGCTGGTGATTCCGGCGCTGGATGAGCTGATCGATCCGGCAACGCTGCTGGAAACCTTCGATGGCCTGCTGTTCACCGGCTCGCCGTCGAACGTCGAGCCACATCACTATGGCGGCCCGGCGAGCGAGACGGGCACCCATCATGATCCGCTGCGCGACCGTCTCACCCTGCCGCTGATTCGCGCGGCTGTCGAGGCGGGCATCCCGGTGTTCGGCATCTGCCGTGGGTTTCAGGAAATGAACGTAGCCTTTGGCGGCAGCCTGCACCAGAAGGTTCACGAAGCCGGCCCCTATCAGGACCACCGCGAACGTCCGGACGATCCATTGGAGGTGCAGTACGGACTCAGCCATCCGCTGCACGTGCAGCCGGGCGGGCTACTCGAGCGGCTGGGCCTGCCGGCGCAGATCCAGGTCAACTCGGTGCATGGCCAGGGCGTCGAGCGGCTTGGAGCCGGTCTGCGCATCGAGGCGCTGGCGCCGGACGGGCTGATCGAGGCGTTCTCCGTCGAGCAGGCGCGCAGCTTCGCCCTCGGCGTGCAGTGGCACCCAGAGTGGAAGGTTCACGAGCATCCGCATTATCTGACGCTGTTCCGCGGCTTCGCCGAAGCCTGCGAGGCGCGCGCCCGACAACGCTGACGGCCGACCCAGGCGGCCCTCCCCAGCAACCCCGAGGTCAACATGAGTATCCAACTCGACCAGCTCACCGGCTGGCTGAAAGAACACAAGATCACCGAAGTGGAATGCCTGATCAGCGACCTGACCGGGATCGCCCGCGGCAAGATTTCACCAACCAACAAGTTCCTCGGCGAGAAAGGCATGCGCTTGCCGGAAAGCGTGTTGCTGCAGACCGTTACCGGCGATTACGTCGAGGACGATATCTACTACGAGCTGCTCGATCCAGCCGACATCGACATGTTCTGCCGCCCTGACCCGAACGCCGTATTTCTCGTGCCCTGGGCCATCGAGCCCACCGCCCAGGTGATCCACGACACCTACGACAAGATGGGCAATCCCATCGAACTGTCGCCGCGCAACATCCTCAAGCGCGTGTTGAAGATGTACGCCGACCGTGGCTGGCAGCCCATCGTTGCGCCGGAGATGGAGTTCTACCTGACCAAGCGCTGCGAAGACCCGGACCTGCCGTTCCAGCCGCCGATCGGCCGCTCAGGCCGGCAGGAAACCGGCCGCCAGTCGTTCTCCATCGACGCCGCCAACGAGTTCGACCCGCTGTTCGAGGACATGTACGACTGGTGCGAAGCGCAGGGCCTGGATCTGGATACGCTGATCCACGAGGAAGGCACCGCGCAGATGGAGATCAACTTCCGTCACGGCGAAGCACTGCACCTGGCCGACCAGATCCTGGTGTTCAAGCGCACCATGCGCGAGGCGGCGCTCAAGCACAACGTTGCCGCCACCTTCATGGCCAAGCCGATGACCGGCGAGCCAGGCAGCGCGATGCACCTGCACCAGAGCGTCATCGACCTCAAGACCGGGCGCAACATCTTCTCCAGTGAAGACGGCTCCATGAGCCAGCTGTTCCTGCACCACGTCGGCGGCCTGCAGAAGTACATCCCCGAGCTGCTGCCGATGTTCGCGCCGAACGTCAATTCGTTCCGCCGCTTCCTGCCCGACACCTCGGCGCCGGTGAACGTCGAGTGGGGTGAGGAGAACCGCACCGTGGGCCTGCGCGTGCCGGACTCCGACCCGCAGAACCGCCGCGTCGAGAACCGCCTCGCGGGTGCCGATGCCAACCCCTACCTGGCCATCGCCGCGAGCCTCCTGTGCGGCTATATCGGTATGGTCGAGCAGCTGCCACCGAGCCAGCCGGTCAAGGGCCGTGGTTATGAACGGCGCAACCTGCGCCTGCCGCTGACCCTGGAAGCAGCGCTGGAGCGGATGGAAACCTGTCGCGAGCTGGAGAAATACCTGAGCCCGAAATTCATAACCGGCTACGTCGCGGTTAAACGCGCCGAGCAGGAGAACTACCACCGCGTGATCAGCTCATGGGAGCGGGAATTCCTGATGCTGTCGGTGTAGGGCCGCTTCCGCCGGAGCCGGTCGTAGGGTGGATGACGCTTTTCTCGTCCACCGAACATGCACGAACTTTTATCGAGAGGTGACTGATGAGCGATTCGCAAACCCTGCACTGGCAAGCGCTGAGCCGCGACCATCATCTGCCGCCGTTCACCGATTACAAGGCGCTGAACGCCAAAGGCACGCGCATCATCACCAAGGCGTCAGGCGTCTATCTGTGGGACAGCGAAGGCCACAAGATCCTCGACGCCATGGCCGGGCTCTGGTGTGTCAACCTGGGCTATGGCCGCGAGGAGCTGGTCGAGGCCGCGACCAGGCAGATGCGCGAGCTGCCGTACTACAACCTGTTCTTCCAGACCGCCCACCCGCCGGCCGTGGCGCTGGCCAAGGCGATTGCCGACATCGCGCCGGCCGGGATGAACCACGTGTTCTTCACCGGCTCCGGCTCGGAGGCCAACGACACCGTGCTGCGCATGGTGCGCCATTACTGGGCGATCAAGGGCCAGCCGGCGAAGAAGGTGGTCATCGGCCGCTGGAATGGCTATCACGGCTCGACCATCGCCGGCGCCAGCCTCGGTGGCATGAAGGCCATGCATGAGCAGGGCGACGGTCCGATCCCGGGCATCGAGCATATCGACCAGCCCTACTGGTTCGGCGAGGGCGGCGACATGGGCCCGGAAGAGTTCGGCGTGCGCATCGCCGACCAGCTGGAGCAGAAGATCCTCGAGGTCGGCGAGGACAAGGTCGCCGCCTTCATCGCCGAACCGATCCAGGGCGCCGGCGGCGTGATCATCCCGCCCGAGAGCTACTGGCCGCGGGTCAAGGAAATCCTCGCGCGCTACGACATCCTCTTCATCGCCGACGAGGTCATCTGCGGCTTCGGCCGTACCGGTGAGTGGTTCGGTAGCGACTACTACGGCCTCGAGCCGGACCTGATGCCGATCGCCAAGGGCCTGACCTCAGGCTACATCCCCATGGGCGGCGTGGTGGTGCGCGACGAAGTGGTGCACACGCTCAACGAGGGCGGCGAGTTCTACCACGGCTTCACCTACTCGGGGCATCCGGTGGCCGCCGCGGTGGCGCTGGAGAACATCCGCATCCTGCGCGAGGAGAAGATCGTCGAGCGGGTGAAGACGAAGACGGCACCCTATTTGCAGTCGCGTTGGCAGGAACTGCTCGAGCATCCGCTGGTAGGCGAGGCGCGTGGCGTCGGCCTGCTCGGCGCGCTCGAGTTGGTGAAGAACAAGAAGACCCGCGAACGCTTTGCCGATCCCGGTGTGGGCATGCTCTGTCGCGAGCACTGCTTCCGCAACGGCCTGGTGATGCGTGCGGTTGGCGACACCATGATCATCTCGCCGCCGCTGGTGATCAGCGAAGAGCAGATCGACGAGCTGGTTGGCAAGGTGCGGTTGTGCCTCGACGCCACGGCCAAGGATGCGCTGGGTTGAGCCGTGCGGCGGCCCGCGCCAGCTGAGCTAAGGTTGTCGTTTGCACCGCTGTGCGTTCGGCTTGTTGAAAAGAGGGTCCTGACCTTGCCAGACTGCGCGCGTGCTGGAGGCCAGACCTGCCGAGGGGTGTGTCTATGCCGCCACACCGCCAGGCCGCCGCGTTGTTCATGGCCTGTTCCACTGCCCCGACATTAATGATGACAATAGGAGCTGCACGGATGAATCCCTTCGCCAAGACACTACTTGCCATGACGCTGGCCGGCACCGTTGCCGGGGCTGCGCAGGCCCAAGAAAAGGTTCTGCACGTCTACAACTGGTCCGACTACATCGCCGAAGACACCCTGGAGAACTTCACCAAGGAAACCGGCATCAAGGTCGTCTACGACGTCTTCGACAGCAACGAAGTGCTGGAAGCCAAGCTGCTGGCCGGCAGCTCCGGTTATGACGTGGTGGTGCCGTCCAACCCCTTCCTGGCCAAGCAGATCAAGGCCGGCGTGTTCCAGAAACTGGACAAGTCCAAGCTGCCGAACTGGGAAAACCTCGACAAGGACCTGCTCAAGGCGCTGGATCCGAGCGATCCGGGCAACCAGTATTCCGTTCCCTACATGTGGGGCACCATTGGCATCGGCTACAACGTCGACAAGGTCAAGGCCGTGTTGGGTGACAACGCGCCGGTGGATTCCTGGGACCTGGTGTTCAAGCCGGAAAACATCGAGAAGCTGAAGTCCTGCGGCGTTTCCTTCCTCGATTCGCCGACCGAAATCCTGCCCGCCGCCCTGCATTACCTGGGCTACGCCCCGGACAGCGGCAAGGCCGACGAGCTGAAGAAGGCCGAAGAGCTGTTCATGCAGATCCGTCCGCATGTGGCCTACTTCCACTCTTCCAAGTACATCTCCGACCTGGCCAATGGCGAGTCCTGCGTGGCGATCGGCTATTCGGGTGACATCTATCAGGCCAAGGCGCGCGCCGAGGAAGCCGGCAACGGCGTCAACGTCGGCTACAAGATTCCCAAGGAAGGTGCCGGCAGCTTCTTCGACATGCTGGCCGTACCGGCTGACGCGAAGAACGTCGAGAGCGCCCACGTCTTCATCAACTACCTGATGAAGCCGGAAGTCATGGCGTCGATCACCGACTACGTGCAGTTCCCCAACGGCAACGCCGCGGCCACCCCGCTGGTGGATGAAGCGATCCGCACCGACCCGGGCATCTACCCGAACCAGGACGTGCTGAAGAAGCTGTACACCTTCCCCGACCTCGATCCGAAAACCCAGCGCGCCATGACCCGCAGCTGGACCAAGATCAAGTCGGGCCGCTGATACGACCGATCCGTTGCCGGGCCGCATGGAGCATGCGTACCGGCACCGGAGCCCGGTTGAGCGCAGCTCGTCGCGTAGCCACGTTCCCTGTCTTTTGTGATGCACCGACATTTGCATCAAATCTGTTGATTTTCAGAGGTTTTTCCAATAAACAGCCCGCCTTTCCCGCCGGGATCACGCGCGGCCTGTAACAAGAGGACTCATCCCATGCGCTCGACACTCAAGTCGTTGATCGTCGCCGCCGCCGTAGCCGGTGCGGCCACCGCCCAGGCCGCCTCCGTGCATATCTACAACTGGTCGGATTACATCGGCGAAACGACGCTGGAGGAGTTCGAGAAGGAGACTGGCATCAAGCCCGTCTACGATGTCTTCGATTCCAACGAAACCCTTGAAGGCAAGCTGCTGGCCGGCCGTAGCGGCTACGACGTGGTGGTGCCTTCCAACCATTTTCTCGGCAAGCAGATTCGCGCCGGTGCCTTCCAGCCGCTGGACAAGAGCAAGCTGCCGAACTGGGAAAACATCGATCCGGCACTGCTCAAGCAGCTGCAGAAGAACGATCCCGACAATGCCTATGCAGCGCCCTATCTGTGGGGCACCAACGGCATCGGCTACAACGTCGAGAAGGTCAAGGCCGCACTGGGCGTCGACACGATCGACTCGTGGGCGGTGATCTTCGAACCGGAGAACGCCGAGAAGCTGGCCAGTTGCGGCATCGCCTTCCTCGATTCGGCCGATGAGATGATCCCGGCCATGCTCAATTACCTGGGGCTCGACCCCAACAGCGAGAACGCGGCGGACTATCAGAAGGCCGAGGAGAAGCTCCTGGCCGTGCGGCCGCATGTACGTTATTTCCACTCGTCCAAGTACATTTCCGATCTGGCCAATGGCAATATCTGCGTCGCCGCCGGGTTCTCCGGTGATGTGTTCCAGGCCGCTGCCCGCGCCGAGGAAGCCGGCAAGGGTGTCGAGATCGCCTATGCGATTCCCAAGGAGGGCGCGAACCTCTGGTTCGACATGCTTGCCATCCCCGCGGATGCCAGCAATGTCGAAGAAGCCCATGCCTTCATCAACTACCTGCTGCGCCCCGAGGTGATTGCCGCGGTGAGCGACTACGTCGGTTACGCCAACCCCAATCTCAAGGCGGGCGAGCTGATGGACCAGGAAGTGCGTGGCGATGCGTCGGTGTATCCGCCGCAGGAAGTGCTCGACCGGCTGTACGTCTCCGCCGAGCTGCCACCCAAGGTTCAGCGGCTGTCGACCCGCTCCTGGACCAAGGTGAAATCCGGCAAGTGAACTCCAGGGCCTGTTCCCGTTTCGTCTGCGGCATTGCCGGTGGCGAATCGGAACCGGCCGATCGGGAGCATGTCAGGCGACGCGCTCTCTGCAACGACCATTAGATCCCCGGCGCAGGCCGGCCAACCTTTTTCATTTCGGGAGTTCGCGCATGGCCGTTGCCTCCAGCGCCTACAAGAAAGCCCTCAGTGGCGAAAGCAAGAACAAGCAGGTGCTGCTGAAGATCGACCGCGTCACCAAGAAGTTCGACGAAACGGTGGCGGTCGATGATGTTTCGCTGAGCATCCATCAGGGCGAAATCTTCGCGCTGCTCGGTGGCTCGGGTTCGGGCAAGTCGACCCTGCTGCGCATGCTCGCCGGCTTCGAGCGGCCCACCGAGGGGCGTATCTTCCTCGATGGCCAGGACATCACCGACATGCCGCCCTACGAGCGGCCGATCAACATGATGTTCCAGTCCTACGCGCTGTTCCCGCACATGACGGTGGAGCAGAACATCGCCTTCGGCCTGAAGCAGGATGGCCTGCCGAAACAGGAAGTCGAGGCGCGGGTGAAGGAGATGCTCGGCCTGGTGCAGATGACCCAGTACGCCAAACGCAAGCCGCATCAGCTGTCGGGCGGGCAGCGCCAGCGCGTCGCCCTGGCGCGTTCGCTGGCCAAGCGGCCGAAGCTGCTGCTGCTCGATGAGCCCATGGGCGCGCTGGACAAGAAACTGCGCTCGCAGATGCAGCTTGAGTTGGTGCAGATCATCGAGCGCGTCGGCGTGACCTGCGTGATGGTGACCCACGACCAGGAAGAGGCCATGACCATGGCCGAACGCATCGCCATCATGCATCTGGGCTGGATCGCCCAGGTCGGCAGCCCGATGGACATCTACGAGACCCCGGCGAGCCGCCTGGTCTGCGAATTCATCGGCAACGTCAACCTGTTCGACGGCGAGCTGATCGAGGACATGGGCGACCACGCCGTCATTGCCAGCGCAGGCCTTGAGAACCCGATCTACGTCGGCCACGGCATCAGTACCCGCGCGCAGGACAAACAGATCACCTACGCGATCCGCCCGGAAAAGCTGCTGATCGGCACCGAACTGCCGGAACTGGAGCGCCCCGGCTACAACTGGGCCAAAGGCGTCGTGCACGACATCGCCTATCTTGGCGGCCACTCGGTGTACTACATCAAGCTGCCGTCCGGCGGTGTGCTGCAGGCCTTCATGGCCAACGCCGAACGTCACGTGAAGCTGCCGACCTGGGAGGAAGAGGTGTACGTGTACTGGTGGGATGACAGCGGCGTGGTGTTGCAGGCATGAAGCGCTCGCCCCTGAATACCGGGCGCCGACTGGTCATCAGCGTGCCCTTCCTGTGGCTGATGCTGTTCTTTCTGCTGCCCTTCGCCATCGTCCTGAAGATCAGCTTTGCCGAAGCGGATGTGGCCATTCCACCGTACACCGACATCTTCGCCTACGCCGACCAGCAGCTGCAGGTGCTGATCAACCTGGGCAACTACATCTTCCTCAGCGAAGACGAGCTGTATCTGGCGGCCTATCTGGGCTCGCTGAAGATTGCCTTCTTCAGCACGCTGCTCTGCCTGCTGATCGGCTATCCGATGGCCTACGCCATTGCCCGTGCGCGCAAGGACCTGCAGACGGTTCTGCTGCTGCTGATCATGATGCCGACCTGGACCGCCATCCTGATTCGCGTCTACGCCTGGATGGGCATCCTCAGCAGCAACGGCATCCTCAACGGACTGTTGCAGGGCCTCGGGCTGATCGACGCGCCGCTGCAGATACTCAATACCGATGCTGCGGTATACATCGGCGTGGTCTACTCCTACCTGCCGTTCATGATCCTGCCGCTCTACGCCAACCTGGTGAAGCACGACCCGAGCCTGCTCGAAGCTGCGTCCGACCTCGGCGCGCGCAACCTCTCCAGCTTCTGGAAGATCACCGTGCCGCTGTCGAAGAACGGCATCATCGCCGGCTGCATGCTGGTGTTCATTCCGGTGGTCGGCGAGTTCGTCATCCCCGAGCTGCTCGGTGGTCCGGAGACGCTGATGATCGGCAAGGTGCTCTGGCAGGAATTCTTCAACAACCGTGACTGGCCGGTGGCCTCGGCACTGGCGGTGGTGATGCTGGCAATCCTGCTGGTGCCGATCATCCTGTTCAACCGGAACCAGGCGAAAGAGCTGGAGGGCAAGCTATGACCTACCCAACTCGCTGTCTGTCCTGTTCAACCGGCTCTTCATTCACAAGCATGGCCAAGGAACTGGAGGGCAAGCTATGAAACGCTGGAGCTTTTCCAACCTGATCCTGGTGCTCGGGCTGCTGTTCATCTACCTGCCGATGGTCATCCTGGTCATCTACTCGTTCAATGCCTCGCGGCTGGTGACGGTGTGGGGTGGCTGGTCGCTGAAATGGTACGCCGGCCTGCTCGACAACTCGCAGCTGATGGGTGCGGTAATGCGCTCGCTGGAAGTCGCGGCCTATACCGCGATTGCCGCGGTGGCTCTGGGCACGATGGCGGCTTTCGTCCTCACCCGTATCCCGGTGTTCCGCGGCCGTACGCTGTTCGGTGGCCTGGTCACGGCGCCGCTGGTGATGCCGGAAGTGATCACCGGTCTATCCCTGCTGCTGCTGTTCGTCGCCATGGCGCAACTGATCGGCTGGCCGGCGCAACGCGGGCTGGTGACCATCTGGATCGCCCACACCACGTTCTGCTCGGCCTACGTCGCGGTAGTGGTGATGGCGCGCCTGCGCGAGCTGGACCTGTCCATCGAGGAAGCGGCGATGGACCTCGGAGCGCGGCCGTGGAAGGTGTTCTTCCTGATCACCATGCCGATGATCGCGCCCTCGCTAGCGGCCGGCGGCATGCTTTCGTTCGCACTGTCACTGGACGATCTGGTACTGGCCAGCTTCGTCTCCGGGCCGGGTTCGACCACGCTGCCGATGGAGATCTTCTCCGCCGTGCGCCTGGGCGTGAAGCCGGAGATCAACGCGGTGGCGAGTCTGATCCTGCTCAGCGTGTCGCTGGCGACCTTTCTCGCCTGGTACCTCAGCCGCCGCGCCGAGAAGCGCCGTATTCGCGCGATGCAGCAGGCGATGGATGAAACCGCTGGCAATCCCACCTGGCGTCAGGTGATCGACAGCCGCAAGGTGCTGGTGCCGCCGTCGGCACATACCTGATGATGGTTTGAGCCGCAGAACGAAAAGGGCGCATCGATGCGCCCTTTTCGTTTCAGATGAATTGTCCCCTGCCGCAGAGCGGTAGGGTGAATAACGCGAAGCTTATCCACCGCCGCGCCTTCTCCGTCCCCGAGCCCGCATTCACGGCCCGGTTGTCTGTTCGCCTGCAGCGAATACCGCGTCCAGTTGCAGATCACCGCTCAGGTCCGGCAGCCCGAACCCGTGCTGTGTTCATCCATCGGTTCTTCACATCCCGTACCACCGTCCGGGCGCGGGCGCAGCCAGATCGGTGCCAGGTAGCGCAATGCCAGGCCAAAGACTGTCAGCCAACCGAGCCCGGCGAGCATGTTCAGCAGCGGCACGGGAGCGCCCGGCAGCCCCGCACTGGCACGCAGCAGCGCGGCGAGCACCAGCAGGCAGGTTGCGATCGGCACCCAGCGCCGCTGATCCAGTGCATAGCCACTGTGGGTACGCCCGGCGATGCACAGCACCGCGAGAATCGATACGCCCATGGCCCCGAGTGTCAGCAGATGGCGGCCGGCGCTGCTGGCAAAGCCGTCGGCTAGCAACGAGATACCCAATGCGCCATAGCCCAGCGCCATCAGCCAGTACACGCTGTAGAGCATCAGCGACCAACGCTTCAGCAGCGCGCGGCCGATGTGCCAGTCGTTGAGCAGGTTGAACATCGCGGCGGCTGCGGCCAGGGCTAGCCAGCCGTTCAGCGGCGCCGGCAGTGCCAGCCATTCGGCGAGGGTGAACAGGCTGATGCAGAAGATCGCCAAGTTGCGTCGTGGCGGGCGCGCGCGGTAGTCCTCGTACACTTCGTGCCCGGCATCCCGGCGTGCCTGAATGGCGTCGTTGAGGATGCGCATGGAGATTCGGCTCATGGCCACCACGATCAGCACCATCATCACGCCGATGCCAGCATACAGCCAGCGCATCGGGTACTGGCCGGCGACGGCGTTGACATGAAAGCCCACAGTCACCAGCGCCAGCGCGCCGAGTCCACCGAAAAAGCCGTACTGCCGGCGTAGCGGGTCGCCCAGCAGGCGCGGTGCGAGCAGCACAACCAGGGCGATGGCGAAGGCACTGTTGAACAGCGCCGCCGGCCACGGCCCGATGACGCCGGAAAGCCAGAAGCTCAGCCGAGCCGCTAGCCACAGCAGTAGAAAGCCGAAACCTACCTGCCGACCGAATGCCGCGGTGGAGGTAAATTCCGGCACCGCGGTAAGGACGAAGCCAGCGACTGCCGCAAGGCCGAAGCCGAGCAGCATTTCGTGGGCATGCCAGACCAGCGGACCGCCCGGCACGCCTGGCAGCGGTATCCCGAAACCGAGAAAACCCAGCCAAAGTGCAACACCCACCACAGCCAGCAGCACGGTGGCGAGAAACAGCGGGCGGAAGCTGCACAGCAGCAGCGACCAGTTGGCGAGTCGCGGCGATAAGGTTTTCAGCATCGTGAGCGTGCTCTGCTGGCGAGGGGTAAGGGTGCCGCCTCGCGAATGGCGACTTTGGCAGCGTTAGGCAAGGTCTGCGGCGCGCGGGTGGCCAGGCCGAAACTCTCTCTTACGGCCGGCAACTGCAGCAGCTCGGCGGTGTGTTGGTAGATCCAGGCATCGCTGCGCTGCACGGCTGGCAGATCCAGCTCCAGGTGGCTGACGATGCGCCCCGGCGCCGCCGCCATGACCAGGATGCGGTCGGCCAGGCGCACGGCTTCCATCAGGTCGTGGGTGATCATCAGCACGCCCATGCCGCGTGCGGCCTGCTCGGCCAGCAGCAGGGCATAAAGGTCTTCCTTGAGGCCGATATCCAGCGCGGCGAAGGGTTCGTCGAGCAGCAGCAGATCCGGCTGCAGCACGAGCGCCCGCGCCAGGGAGACGCGGCTCTGCATGCCGCCGGAAAGCTGGTGCGGAAACTTGCCGAGATCGCCCGCGGCCAGCCCCAGGCGCAGCGCGAGGGAACTGGCTTGCTGCAGGCGTTGCTGCCGCGCCATGCCGGCCGCCTTGAGCCCCAGGGCGATGTTGTCGAGCGTGGTCTTCCACGGCAGCAGCCGCGGTTGCTGGAACATGCTGGCGGGGTTGCCGAAACCGTTGTCGATGCGTCCTTGCTGTACGTCCAGCAGTCCGGCACAGAGGTGCAGCAGGGTGGTCTTGCCGCAGCCGGAGGGGCCGACTAGGGCGACCACTTCACCCGCTGCCAGGTTGAAGTCAATGCCGCTGAAGATCTCGTCGCGGCCGAAGGCGTGGGCCAGGCCGTGGATATGCAATTGCGTCATGAAGGCACCTCGCGCCAGCGCTCGACTTTACGCTTGATCGGTTCCAGCAGCAGGTACTCCACCGCAAGCAGCAGGCCGACCACCGCGGTGATCCAGGCCATGGTCGCGCTGGTGTCCAGGTGCGAGCGCGACACCGCCAGGGCGGCGCCGACACCATCCTGGGTGGCCAGCAGTTCGGCCATCACCACGATCTTCCAGGCCATGGCGAGCGCGGTGATCCACGCGGGGAACAGGTAGGAGACGACGTGCGGTAGATAGACATCGAGCAACAGCATCCGCCGCGACAGACGGAATGCCAGGGCCATGTCCTTGAGCTGGTTATCCAGCGTGCGGGTGCCTTGCAGTGCGCCGACGAACACCAGCGGGAAGCTGGCGATGAACACGGTGAACACCGGAGTGCCGTCGCTGGCGCCGAACCAGAGCATCGCCAGTACCAGCCAAGCGATTGGCGGCATGCCCATGAGCACGGTAACCAGTGGCCGCGCCATCATCGAGGCGGTCATGGAGACACCGGCGGCGAGCCCGAGCACGCTGCCGACCACCACGGAAAGAGCGAAGCCGAGCAGCGCCCGGCGACTGGTGGCCAGCAGCTCCGGCCAGGCGGCCCCTTCATCGATCAACTGGAGCAGACGGGCAAAGGTGTCCAGCGGCGTAGGCAGCACCAGTGCGCCATAGTGACTGGCTACTGCCTCCCAGCCGGCCAGCAGCAGAAACAGGCTGGCTAGCGCGCCCCAGCCGCTCCACAGATAGCCGGGCAAGCTGGTCAGCCAGCTGCGCAGGAGGCTCATGGCTGATCGCTGACCGGCGAGTAAAAGTCATCGGCCGGCAGCTTGCCGCCGATCAGCGCCGGATTCTTCTTCAGCAGCAGCTCGAACAAATACTCGACTTCCGCCCGCGCCTCGGCGGCGGGGACGGCGGACATCTGCGCCACGGCCAGCGAATCGGTTACCGCTGCAGCGCTGAGCATCGGCAGATGACTGGCGACCAGCTGGCCGCAGCGCTCGGCGTTGGTGCTGCACCATTGCAGCGAGTCGGCGTAGGCCTGGGCGATCCGTGCGGCGATCTGCGGCTGGTCTTTCACGCTGGCCATCAGCGCGATACCGGCCTGCGGGATGCGTGCTTCGCGTTGCAGCAGGCGGCCCCATTCCTGTTGCAGGTCGACGCTGCGATACAGGTCCGGCGCGACCAGCCCCAAGGGGCCCTCGCTGGCCTTGCGCAGTGCCATGGAGATGGCCGGCTCGGCGAGTAGGGCGTGGTCGGTTCGGCGCATCAGCAACAGCTGCATGGCGTCGATGGGGGTGGCGACGTAGCGAAGACGCAGGTCCTTGCGCACATCGATGCCGGCACGCTCGGCCAGCAGGCCGAAGAGGATGTCCGGCATGTCGCCACGGAACGGCATGGCGATCTCCTTGCCGCGCAGGTCGTCGAGGGTGCTCAGGCCCTGTTCGCGCGATACCAGCCAGAGCAGCCCCCAGGTCGAAATGTTGAGCATGCGCAGCTTGGCGCCGCGGTTGTACAGGTTGGCGGCGACGTTGACCGGCATGGCCAGCACGTCCGCCTGCTGGTTAAGCGCCAGCAGGCGCAGCTGGTCGGGATCGCGCCAGCTGACGAATTCCACCTTGTCCGCCAGGTCGTCCAGTGCGCCGGATTCGACCATGTGGATCAGCGGGTTCGATACCGACGAGGAAGGGCCGGCCAGGACCAGGCGCGGCAGCTTGTCCGCCAGCGCTGGTGCTCCAGCCGCCAGCAGAATGACCATCAGCAGGTGGCGCAGCATCAGAAGCTCCCGCTCAGCGCGACGGTGATGCCGCGCCCAGGCGCTTGCAGTTCGTTGCCGCTGATGCCGTCAGCCAGATGCTCGTGGTAGGCCTTGTCGAACAGGTTGCTAAGGCGCGCGTCGAGGTTGGCAGTCTGCAGCACGCCGATCTTGCCGAAGCCCCAGCCGAGGCTGGCATCGGCAGTAACGAAGCCTGCGGTACGGTCCTCGCCACCGCGGGTGAACTCGGTCGCTACACGATCCTGCTCGGCGACGGCGCGCAGCTGGGCATGCCAGTAGAGGCCGCGCTCGGCTGGCTGGCCAATGCCCAGGGTCAGCTCATGGGCCGGCATCTGGTGCAGTGGTTCGTCGTCCTGTTTGTTCTCGCCGCGTAGCCAGGTGAAGCTGCCGTCCACCACGAAGGCGCCGACGCCCTTGCTGGCGCTGCCTTCGAGGCCGTAGATCACCACCTTGTCGAGGTTCTCGGTGCGCTTGATCGGCAGCCCGTTGGGCGCGTTGGTGCCGGTCACGCGGCCGGCGATGTAGTCGTCGATGCGGGTGTGGAAGGCCGCCAGCTGATAGGTGAAATCGCCATCGTTACCCTTGAGGCCAAGCTCGAAGCTGGTGGAGCGCTCCGGGTCCAGTTGCGGGTTGCCGACGTGGAAGTAGCCGTCGCCGCGCGGCGCATCGTCGTAGCGCTCGCGCATGTCGGCGGCGCGGTAGGCCTGACCGACGTTGGCGTAGAGGTTGAGGGTGTCAGTCAGCGGATGCAACGCGCCCAGCGACCACGACAGGTTGTGGTCGGCGCTGTCCAGGCCGTTGGTTGTAAATGAAGGGCCGTTGCCCTTGGCGCGGGCATCGGCGCTGATGCGATCGTAACGGGCGCCGGCGGTGAGGCGCGTCTGACCGAGGTCGAATTCGTCCTGCACGAACAGTCCGTAGGACTCGATCTCGGCATCCTTGAAGGGGTCGTTGCGCTGGTTGTTGTTGAAGGTCGGCGGGCCATCCACGTAGCGCTCCGGATCGCCGGTCATCTTCCAGGCGTCGACGCCCACCGTCAGCAGGTGATCGGCGACCGGTACTACCCAGCTCGAGCGCAGCCCGTGGGTGATGAAGCTGACGTTGTTGCGTACATAGTCGCGGTCGAGGCGCTCGGAGTAGGCACGTATCTCCCGGTAGACCTCCTGGCGGTAGAGTTCGGTATTCAGGGTGCCTTCACCGAGGTCGTTCTCCAGGCCGATCTGGAACAGCTCGCGCTGCTGTTCCGGCGAATGGATGGTCGCGGTGCCGAGCGGTACCGGGATGCCGGCGCCGCCCGGCTGCCCGCCGGTACGCGCCGAGCCTGGGTACCAGACGTCGCGGTCGGTGTGGCGCTGGATGTTCAGGTTGACGCTGACATCCTCGGCCAGCCGTTGCTTGTACTTGAGCAGCAGGGTATCGGAGCTGTAGCCGGTGTTCTCTTCGGTGCCGTTGGGGCTCTTGTAATCGTTGACCTTGCGCCCGGCAACGCCCAGCACCAGGGCATGATCGGAGCTGGAGTCGCGCAGCAGCGTAGCGCCGGTAAAGCCCTTGTCGACGCTGCTGGCGCTGGTGGAGAAGCGACCGCCGCGTTCGTCCTGCTCGGTGAAGCGCGCCTGTGGCGTGATCAGGTTGACCACCCCGCCCATGGCGCCGCTGCCGTACAGCACCGAGCCCGGACCCTTGACCACTTCGGCGCGTTCCAGCAGGCCGAGATCGAGCATGGAGGCCAGCGAGCCCTGCGGCTGGCCGGAATTGACCCGCACGCCGTCGACCATCAGCACCACGCTTTCCTTCTTCATGCCGCGCAACACTGGGTTCTGTCCCCAGGCGCCGTCGCCATGCACGGCGAGCCCGGGCTTGCCGCGGAACAGGCTGCCGGCCGGCGCTGCCGTTTCGGTTGGCTGAGCCTGCAGCACCTCGATGGCTTGCGGAATGTCCTGCGTTGCGGCCTCGTAGCCCTTGGCGGTGACGACGGTTTCCTGCAGCTCCAGCGGAGCGGCGAAGGCGGACGCGCTGCTGACGGCCAGGCAGGCCAGGGCGAGTGGGTGAAGGCGGAGAATCATCGAACGGCTCCCGGATAATTCGTCGGCGGTGATGCCGACTTGGATGGGAGCAATTCTCGTTTAAATGATAATAATTATCATTTGATCGCGATCAAGTTTACCTGTCGCAAGCGCGCTACTGCTGCCAGTCGCAGAAACAAGCCACCGCCAGCGAATGGGTGGCGCGCACCTTGCGCCCGGCCAGCACGGCATCGAGGATAGGCTCGACGAAGCTGTTGTCCGAACTGCACACCGCACCTTCGCTGTAGGGGCCGATATAGACCAGCTCCCCGCTTTGATCCCAGATGCCGACAGCGGGGCTGGCCGGTAGTTGCTCGGAGCCGGGCGGGGCGCTCAGCGGTTTCAGCGCTGCCAGCGGCTGCGGCAAGCGGCCCTTGCTGCCCGGCTTGCGTACTTCGTAGAAGTCCACGGGTTGTCCGGCAAAGCGCTTGAGCAGTTCTTCCAGGTGCTGCTGATTGCCGACGTTGCATGGGCATCCCGGGTCCCAGAAATGCACGAAGCGCACTGGTCCCGGGCCCTGCAGCTCGGCCGGCAGGCGAAGGGCGTCGCCGGAGAACAGCTCGGCGCGCTCGCCGTCGAAGGTGCGCAGGTAGCGCGCCTCGAACCACCAGAACGCAGCCAGCATGGCGCCGCCCCAGAGCAGGGTGATCAGTGCGGCGATCAGGTATTTGCGACGAGCACTCATGGCGGGCTCCGATGTGGGTGCGCAAGCTTGCCATGGGGCGGCGCAGAGCTGAATATCCCAGGTCAACGCAATCGAAGAATTTCCATGCCCTCGCGTATCGATCCCGAGCGCCTGCGTAACAGCCTGCCCGCCCTGTCCGAGGCGGTCGCCGCAAGCGCCGAAACTCTCCATTACCAGACCTATTACGGGCTCGACCTGCCGCATCGCACGCAGGTCCAGCGCCGCCTGGGGCGCTTTCGCGTGCATGACTACGATGTTGTCGCTCAGGCCTGGTGGCCGGAGCAGCCCCACGCCAGCCTGCTGATCCTGCACGGCTACTACGACCACATGGGCCTGTATCGCCATGTGGTCGACTGGGGACTGGAGATGGGGTTCGCCGTGCTCGCCTGCGACCTGCCGGGCCATGGGCTGTCCAGCGGTCCCCGGGCGAGCATCAACGAGTTTGCCGAATACCAGGCGGTGCTGAGCGGTCTGTTCGAACAGGCACGCCAGCTCGATCTGCCGCGTCCCTGGCACCTACTTGGCCAGAGTACCGGCGGTGCCATCGCACTGGATCACCTGTTGCATCAGGTCGAAAACCCTGACCTGGGGCGCACCATCCTGCTGGCGCCGTTGGTTCGCCCGCGCGCCTGGCTGCGCTCGCGCATCAGCTACGAGTTGCTGCGGCGCTTCGTTCAGCAGATCCCACGAACGTTCAGCGAGAACTCCGGCGACCCGGCCTTCCTCGAATTCGTCCAGAGCCAGGACCCGCTGCAGCCGGACATCCTGCCCACGGCCTGGGTCGGCGCCCTGTCACGCTGGATTTCCCGTATCGAGGGTGCGGCTGACAGTAGGCACGCGCCGTTGATCATTCAGGGCGAGGCGGACATGACCGTGGATTGGCAGTACAACCTGCCGATTCTGCAGCGCAAGTTCCCAAGTGCTGAGGTGCTGCGACTGCCCGAGGCGCGCCACCATCTGGTGAACGAGCGCGAGGAATTGCGCCAGGCGTACTTCGACTTCCTGCGCGAGCGGCTCAGATAGCGGAATCAGATGCCCTGCTGCGGCTCCAGCTCGGCGCCGCTCATGCCCACCGCCAGGCCGGCGCGTAGCGCCTGCAGCGCGGCCTGGTAATAGGCCTTGCCTTCGTCTGACTGGGCGAATGTCACATATTCCTCCAGTTCGGCATCGGACAGGTCGCGATAGACGTACAGCAGCGTGTTGTCGAGATCGGCCTCTATTTGCTCGATCATGCGTTGGCGCTGGCTGCTCAGCAGGCTCTGCGCCTGATTGCCACCGAGCAGGCCGGGAATCATCTGGCTGAGACTGTCGGCGGCGACGCCGGCCAGTGCCAGGCTGACTTCCGCGCCCGCTTCGCTGGCTGGCAGCGCCTGGGCCAGGTGGCGGATCAGCAGTTGTCGGTTGCTGCCGGCTTCCACCCGCGGCAGGCCGGCGGCGTGCTTGGCCAGCTGTTCGCGCCGTGCGGCGAGCACTTCGGCCGAGACGATCTTGCGTCCCAGGGTCGACTGGAAGAATTCCAGCGCCGGCTGCGGCTCGGCCAGGTTGCCGCGCAATGCCTGCTGCGCGCGCTGGTCGATGGCATGGGCGGCGAAGCGGCGGTTGCTGTTGGTCACCAGTGCCTGGAATACCGCCGGTGGCAGGGTGTCCTTGTAGCGTTGCTGGGCCGCGGTCAGGGCATCGCCGAAATTGGCGCGCTGTTCGGTCCAGCCGGCGGTTTCGTAGAGTTCCTGATAGGTGTCGGCGAAGCTGCTGAAGCTCAAGGTCAGCAGTACACAGGTCAAGAGGGCGCGCATGGAAGCTCCTGTCTGGCGGGCGGTTCATTTTCCGTGCGTCGACGCGTGCTTGTCGAGGCGCACGGTTACTGCTGCCATTTGGCGCAGCGACGCAGCTTGTAGCGGAGTCTCAACAGACCCTAGACTCCTGCGGTATCCCTTCGGAGTCACTTCCTTGCCGTTCTCTTCGATCATCGACGACCTGGCCGAGCGTGGCTGGTCGGTGCAGAGTTCTTTCCTTCCCAGTGATGTGACCCACAAGCTGGCCGACGAGTGCCGCAGGCGGGAAGCCGAGGGTGCGCTGGCACCGGCAGGGGTCGGCCGCGGCGAGGCGCAGGCGGTGCGCGAAGGCATTCGCAGCGACCATATTCAGTGGCTCGAACCGGGCCAGTCTGCAGTCTGCGACGACTACCTCGAACTCATGGACGGCTTGCGCCAGCAGCTTAACCGCGAGTTGTTCCTCGGGCTGGAAGAGTTCGAGTGCCATTTCGCCTTCTACCCGCCGGGCGCCTTCTATCAGACGCACCTGGACCGCTTTCGCGATGACGACAGCCGCTCGGTGACCGCCGTGCTCTATCTGAACCCGGACTGGCAGCCCGGCCATGCCGGCGAACTGCGCATGCACATGCCCGACGGCTCGCAACTGGACGTGCCACCGCTGGCCGGCAATCTGGTGGTCTTTCTCTCCGGCGATTTCCCCCACGAAGTACTGGTCACTCAAGCCGACCGTCTGTCGCTGACCGGCTGGTTCCGTCGGCGGCCGGCCGATGTGCTGGCGCTCTGACGAGCCCGCATCGACATTTGCGCAGACGAAAAAAAGCCCGGCTCAGGCCGGGCTAAAGGGAAGTAAGTGTTTCGGGCTACATGCCCAGCATGTTCGGCAGCGCCAGGGAAATCGACGGCACGTAGGTGATGATCACCAGGAAGCTCAGCATCAGCGCCAGCCATGGCAGAACTGCGCGGATCACCTGGGTCACCGGCATGCCCGTCACCGCTGAGGCGACGAACAGGTTCAACCCCACCGGTGGCGTTATCAATCCGATCTCCATGTTCACCACCATGATGATGCCAAGGTGGATCGGGTCGATGCCCAGCTGTATGGCAATCGGGAACAGGATCGGCGCCAGGATCAGGATGATCGCCGACGGCTCCATGAAGGCGCCGGCCACCAGCAGCACGATGTTCACCACCAGCAGGAACATCCACGGCTGCAGACCGGCCTCGATGACCCAGGCAGTGATCGCCTGCGGAATCTGCTCGGTGGTCAGTACGTGGGCGAAGAGCATGGCGTTGGCGATGACGAACATCAGCATGATGCTCAGCTTGCCGGACTCCAGCAGCACCTTCGGGCATTCGCGCAGCTTGAGGTCCTTGTAGACGAAGATCGCGACGAAGGCCGAATACACCGCCGCGACCGCTGCCGCTTCGGTGGGCGTGAACATGCCCGAGTAGATGCCGCCGAGGATGATCACCATCAGCAGCAGGCCCCAGACCGCCTTGCGCGCGGCGGACAGCCACTCGCGGAAGCTGGCGCGCGGCAGTGCCGGCAGGTTCTTCTTCACCGCGATGATGTAGATCGCCAGCATCAGCGCGCCGCCGAGCATGATGCCGGGGACGACACCGGCCATGAACAGCTTGCCCACCGAGGTCTCGGTAGCCGCGGCGTAGACCACCATGACCACCGACGGCGGGATCAGGATGCCCAGGGTACCAGCGTTACAGACGATGCCAGCGCCGAAGGCCTGTGGATAACCGGAGCGCACCATGCCGGCGATGGCGATGGAGCCCACCGCGGCCACGGTGGCTGGCGACGAGCCGGACAGCGCTGCGAAGAGCATGCACGCCAGCACCGCACCGATCGCCAGGCCGCCACGGATGTGGCCGACACAGGCGTTGGCGAAGTCGATCAGGCGACGCGCCACGCCGCCGGTGGTCATGAAGGCGCCGGCCAGGAGGAAGAACGGGATCGCCAGCAGGGTGTAGTGCTCGGAGGTCTCGAACAGCTTGATCGCCAGCGAGCGCACCGAGTCCTGGCTGAAGATCATGATAGTCAGCGAACCGGCCAAGCCGAGGGATACGGCCACCGGCACGCCGATGAACATCAGCACGAAGAGGGCGACGAACAGGAACAGGATGGTCATTACTTGGGCTCCTCTTCGCCGTGCTTGAGCGCATCGGCCGCTTCATCGGCGAGGCCGAGGCCGGTCTGCTCGTTGCGCAGGATACGCACGAAGATTTCGGCGAAACGGATGAACACCATGGCGAAGCCGAACGGCACGATCATGCCGATGTGCCACTGCTTGACGCCGACATGGCCCAGGTCTTCCGCGCCGATGTTGGCAACGAACAGCGCCTGGATCCACTCGAAGCTGGCCACGGTCAGCAGACCGGCGTAACCCAGGCAGAGCAGGCAGGCGATGATGCCGATGACACGCTGGATGTGTCGCGGCGCCAGCTTCACCAGTGCATCGACGCCGATGTGGCCGGCGGTGCGCACGCCATAGGCGAGGCCGGAGAAGATCAGCCAGGCGAACAGCGCCTTGGTCAGCGCGGTGCTCCAGGTCATGGACTGGGCCAGGCCGATGATGAAGTCACCGATGGCGAACCAGAAGTCGGCGCTTCCCTCGAACCGGTCGCCCAGGTCGTAGAAAAGTGTGTAGAGGTTGTTGAGGATCACGTAGACGAAGGTCACCAGTGTCATGGCGGCCAACAGAAAGGCGATGAAACCTTCCTCGAAGTGGTCCCAGACGCGCCAGAGGGCGTTCATGGATGACATCTCCCGATGGACTGCTTGTTGTATCGAAGGCAGCACGGAGGTGCGCCGTGAACCAGCCGGGGCAGGCTGGGAGACAGAGCAATGAAAAACTCTTGTTGTCGCCATCGAAGCGGCTGGGCCCGGGATCGCCTTGGCCTGACCTGTCTGCCCTTGGTGCGGGCTTCGTCTTCGCTAGCTGCTTTGTTTTTTCACTGGGCTGTCGGGTATCACTGGGTGGTGCAGCAAAGGGGCGGGGTGTCCGCCCCCCGGCAAAGGCTTATTTAGCCTGGTTGGCAGCTTCGGCGGCCTTGATCAGGTCAGCACCGATTTCGCCTTCGAACTTCTTCCACACCGGCTTCATGGCTTCGCGCCACTTGGCACGCTCTTCCGGGGTCAGCACCAGAATTTCGGTGGTGCCGGCGGCAAGAATGTCAGCCTTTGCCTTCTGGTTCAGGGCGTCGGCTTGCTTGTTCACTTCAACAGTGACTTCTTCCACGATCTTTTGCAGCTCGCCACGTACATCGGCAGGCAGGCCGTCCCAGAACTTGGTGTTGGTGATCAGCATGTAGTCCAGCAGGCCATGGTCGGACTCGGTGATGTGCTTCTGCACTTCGTGCATCTTCTGCGAGTAGATGTTCGAGTAGGGGTTCTCGGCACCGTTGACCACGCCGGTCTGCAGGCCCTGGTAAACCTCGGCGAAGCTCATCTTGCGCGGGTTGGCACGCAGCGCCTTGAACTGCTCGTCCAGCACTGCAGAAGCCTGTACGCGGAACTTCAGGCCGCGCGCGTCTTTCGGCTCACGCAGTTCCTTGTTGGCCGACAGCTGTTTCATGCCGTTGTGCCAGTAGCCCAGGCCGGTGATGTTCTTGTCTTCCATGGAACGCAGCAGGCCCTGGCCAGCCTCGCTTTTCTGGAAGCGGTCGACTGCCGCGATGTCGTCAAACAGGAACGGCAGGTCATAGACCTGAACGCCCTTGGAGTAGTGTTCGAACTTGGCCAGAGACGGAGCGATCAGCTGAACGTCACCCAGCAGCAGGGCTTCCATTTCCTTGCCATCACCGAACAGCGAGGAGTTCGGGTAAACCTGTACCTCGACCTTGCCGGCCAGACGCTCTTCCACCAGTTTCTTGAACATCAGGGCGCCCTGGCCTTTCGGCGTGTTTTCGGCGACCACGTGGGAGAACTTGATGGTGATCGGGTCAGCCGCGTGGGCCAGACCAGCGATGCTCAGCGACAGGGCGCATGCCAGCGCCTTGGCAGTCAGTTTGAACATTGATGTTTCCTCTTGTTGTGGGTGGGAGGCCACACGGCATCCCGGCAGTAACCAGTGGACAAGTCTAGGCGTTGAAGCCCGGGTGCGATGCTCTATCGCGACTCGTTCCGTCCGGTTCATTGAGTTTCAGGAGCAATGCCTGTGCCAAGAGCTGGCAGAGCCGCCTGAGGGCAGCGAGTTTACCCAGCAATAGATGAAGGTTTGAATGGCCAATTGCCAACAAGCGCGTCTAAGTCGCACCTTTGCGCGGGACCGCCGGTGCTGGCGCGGGCCACGCACGTGCCGTGGTCTGTGCCGGCGAGTTCGACCCTAGTCAGCATCGAAGATGGCGGGTTTCCGCCATCTAGTCGTTTTCATCGGGCGAGCTTCCGCCAGCATCGGTAAAACTCAGCCCGTGCTTGCGCAGCTTGTCGTGCAGCGTCTTGCGCGGCAGGCCCAGCGCTTCGGCGACGCTGCGCAGCGAGCCATGCGGGCGATTCAGCTCGTCGGCGATCAGTGCGCGCTCGAAGGCCTCGACCTGCTCGCTCAGATTGCCACCTCCGGCTATCCCGGCAGCCGGTTCTCCGGCCGACTGGTCGAGCCCCAGGCCAAGGCCCAGGGCGAAGCGCTCGGCGGTGTTCTGCAGCTCGCGCACGTTGCCCGGCCAGGCGTGACGTAGCAGTGCAGCGCGTTGTTCCGGCTGCAGCTCGCGGATCGGCAGGCCATGACGCTGGGCGGCGGCTTCGGCGAAATGCTGGAACAACAGCAGGATGTCCTCGTTGCGCTCGCGCAGTGACGGAATTCGCAGCGGCGCGACGTTGAGCCGGTAGTACAGGTCGGCGCGGAACCGGCCCTGATCCGCGGCTACCCGCAGGTCCTCCTTGGTCGCGGCGATGACCCGGATATCCAGGGCGATCGACTGGTTGCCGCCGAGCCGTTCGACCACCCGCTCCTGCAGCAGGCGCAGCAGCTTGACCTGCACATCCAGGCTCATGCTCTCGATCTCGTCGAGGAACAGCGTGCCGCCGTTGGCGAACTCGAACTTGCCGATGCGCCGCTTCTGCGCGCCGGTGAAGGCGCCCGGCTCGTGGCCGAACAGTTCGCTTTCCACCACCGATTCAGCGAGCGCCCCGGCGTTGATCGCGACGAAGGGGCCGTTGCGCCGGCTGGACAGGTCGTGCAGCGCCCGGGCAACCACCTCCTTGCCAGCGCCCGTTTCGCCGAGAATCAGTACATCGGCCTGGGTCCCGGCCAGCGCGCCGATCTGTTCGCGCAGACGCAGCATCGCCTGGGATTGTCCGAGCAGGCGCGCCGACAGCTGCTGCCGGTCGGCCAGGGCCAGGCGCAGGGAGCGGTTGTCCAGTACCAGTTGGCGTAGCGCCAGGGCACGGCGCACGCTGTCCAGCAGCGCTTCGCTGGGGAAGGGTTTTTCCAGGAAATCGTAAGCGCCGGCGCGCATCGCCTGCACCGCCAGCTGAATATCACCGTGCCCGGTGATGAGGATCACCGGCATCTCGCTGTCGCGCGTGCGCAGCTGTTGCAGCAGCTCCAGGCCATCGATGCCGGGCATGCGAATGTCGCTGACCACCACGCCTGGCCAGTCCGCTGGCAGCCGCGCGGCCAGGTCGCGGGCATCGCCCAGGCTGACGACCTTGAGACCGGCCAGGTCGAGGGTCTGGCTCAATGCCTGACGCAGGTGCGGATCGTCGTCGATCAGCAGCACCTGCGCCTGGGCGCTGATCGGCTGGTCACTGCTCATTGAAAATGGTCCTCGGTGGGGAAGGCGACGCCGGGCTCGGCGCAACGCAGAAACAGGCCGAGCTGCGCACCACCCTCGGGATGGTTGCTCATGCGCAGCTCGCCGCCCAGGGCGCGGGTTAGGGTATCGCAGATCGCCAGGCCGAGGCCCAGCCCCTGCGCGCTGGTCTTGGTGGTGAAGAACGGCTCGCGGGCACGCTGCAACGCTTCCTCGCTGAAGCCGGGGCCGTTGTCGCGCAGGCTGAGCAACACGCCGTCACCCTGCAGTTCGGCGCGCAGCCAGATGCGTCGCGGTTGCGGCCGCTCGGCCAGCGCATCGAGGGCGTTGGCCAGCAGGTTGGCGAGGATCTGCCGCAGCCGCGTCTCGCCGGCCTGCACCCACAGGGTGGCCTCCGGCAGGTCGCGGATCAGCTCCACGCCCATGGCCTGGCGGCGCTTGGCGAGCAGGGCCAGGGCGTCGTCCAGCGCCGGCTGCAGCGCGACCCGCTCCGGCGCGTGCTGGTCGCGACGGGCGAAGGCGCGCAGGTGGGCGATGATCGACGCCATGCGCGCGGTCAGTTCACTGATCAGCCGCAGGTTGTCGCGGGCTTCGGCGTTGCGCTGCTGGTCGAGCAGCACCCCGGCGTTGTCGGCGTAGCTGCGGATCGCCGCCAGCGGCTGGTTGAGTTCGTGGCTGATGCTCGCCGACATGGTGCCCAGCGCCGACAGCTTGCCGGCCTGCAGCAGTTCGTCCTGGGCACGCACCAGTTCCTGCTGGGCCTGCTCGCGCTCCAGTACCTCGACCTTGAGCCGGCTGTTCAGCGCTTCCAGGTCGCGCGTGCGTTCCAACACGCGCTGTTCCAGCTGATGGCGCGCCCGGGTGTCCAGCGCCAGGCGTTCGATGAAGTGCCGGCGGCGCTGCATCAGCAGGCCGATCCCGAGCAGCAGGGCGAGCAGTGTGGCCGCGCCGATGGCGACCACGGTGCGCACTGGTCGCTCGATCAGGTTGATCGGCGCGAGGATGCGCACCGTCCAGCCGGTCTCCTTGAGCTCACGGCTCTGGATCAGCCAGGCATCGATGTCCAGCGTCAGGTCCTGCGGATAGAGGGTTGGATAGGGCTGATCGAAGGCGATCTGTTCGCGCTCGTCGACACCCAGCCCGCGGGTCGCGCGGAAACGCCATTCCGGGCGCGAGGTGAGAATCACCACGCCGAAGTTGTCGGTCACCAGCAGCTGCTCCGGGGTGTTGCCCCAGAGCGTCTCGGTATGGTCGAGGTCGACCTTGACCACCAGCACGCCGAGGATGCCGCGCTCGTCGCGCACGGCGGCGCCGAAGTAGTAACCGCGCTTGCCGGAGGTGGTGCCAAGGCCGAAGAAACGCCCCAGGCGACCTTCCATGGCCTGGCGGAAATAGGGGCGGAAGGCGAAGTTGCGGTCGACGAAGCTGTCTTCCTCGTCCCAGTTGGAGGCCGCCAGGGTATTGCCGTCCGTGTTCATCAGATAGATCACGTCGGCACCGGTCTGGTTGCGCAGGCGTTTGAGCAGGCGATTGGCATTGTCCCGCACGGCCGGCGCTTCTGCCTGCTGCAGGACGGCGCGTAAAGCCGGCAGGTCGCCGAGGATGCGCGGCAGCACCTCGTAGCGGTTCAGCGTGCCGAGCAGGTTGGCGACGTAGAGGTCGAGGGTCTGGCGATTCTGCTCGGTCAGCTCGTTGCGGTAGTAGCGCTCGGCGAGCTCCTGCAGCGGCCAGAGCAGAGGCGCAAGCAGCAAGGCCAGCAGGGCGAGGGTGCGCCAGCGAGGGCGGCGGGGTGGATGCAGTGCAGTCATGCGTGGGCGCCTGGATGTCGGGCGCATTATGCACGCAGAGCGTGCCGGCTTTCAGCGTCGCTTATCGAGCTGGCCGGATCAGAGCAGAGTGGCAGAGGCAGAGGCAGCCGTGAGGCCTAGCCGCTGTTGCCTCAGCGGCCGGCTGCAGCGGTCTGGGGCGCGTTCGCCGCATCGAAGTGCCGGGATTGGGCAAGGCACTCGTGCAGTGCCGTCTCCCAGTCCGGCAGGCGGATGCCCCAGTCCTGTTGCAGGCGTGCGCAGTTCAGGCGGGAATTGAGCGGACGCTGGGCAGCGGTCGGGTAGTCCTTGGACAGGATCGGCGTGATCTCGGCGCGCAGGCGACCCTGCTGGCGAAGCTGCTCGGCAATGCTGCAGGCGAAGCCGTACCAGGAGGTCTCGCCGCTGGCGGTGAGGTGATACAGACCGCTGGGGCCCGCTTCGCCTGCACTTCGCTTGCGTACCATTTCTGCCGTGGTGCGGGCGATGGTCGCCGCCCAGGTCGGCGTGCCGATCTCGTCGCTGACCACCGACAGCGCATCGCGCTCCTGCAGCAGGCGCTGCATGGTCAGCAGGAAGTTCTTGCCGTGCTGCGAGTAAACCCAGCTGGTACGCAGGATCAGGTATTCGCCGCCGACCGCCTGAATCGCTTGTTCGCCGGCCAGCTTGCTCGCGCCGTAGACGCTAAGCGGTTGCGGTACGTCCGCTTCGCAGTAGGGTTCGCCCTTGCGACCGTCGAACACATAGTCGGTGGAATAGTGGATCAGCGGCACGCCAAGACGTGCAGCCTCTTCGGCGAGCACCTGTGGCCCGCGTGCGTTGACCGCGAAGGCCAGTTCACGGTGGCTTTCCGCCGGATCGACGGCGGTGTAGGCCGCCGCGTTGATGATCAGATCCGGCCGCAACAGGCGTACCTGTTCGCGAACCTGATCCGAGTCGGACAGGTCCAGTGCGTTATGCCCAAGCGCCAGCAGCTTGCCGGCGCCCGCCAGCTCCAACTGCAGCTCACGGGCGAGTTGCCCCTTGCTGCCGGTGATCAGGATTTTCATGGAAACAGCTCCGCATCGCTGAGGCGCTTGCCAGCCTGGTCCTTCGCGGACAGTTGCGGTGCTTCGTCGAACGGCCATTCGATGCCGAGCTCCGGATCGTTCCACAACAGGCTGCGCTCGTGCTCCGGCGCGTAGTAGTCGGTGGTCTTGTAGAGGAATTCGGCGCTTTCGCTGAGCACCACGAAGCCATGCGCGAAACCTTCGGGGATCCACAGCTGGTGCTGGTTCTGCGCACTCAGGTGAGTGCCGAACCAGCGTCCGAAGCTCGGTGAGCTCTTGCGCAGATCGACAGCGACGTCGAACACCTCGCCGGCCACCACGCGCACCAGTTTCCCCTGCGGCTGCTGGATCTGGTAGTGCAGACCGCGCAGTACGCCGCGCTGGGACTTGGAGTGGTTGTCCTGGACGAACTGGCGCTTGAGCCCCGTGGCCGCTTCGAAAGCGGCCGCGTTGAAGCTCTCGTAGAAGAAACCGCGTTCGTCGCCGAAGACCTTGGGCTCGATGATCAGTACGTCGGGAATGCTGGTTTCGACGACCTTCATGCGTCTTCACCCGCCAGCTTGAACAGGTACTGGCCGTAGCCGGTCTTGCCCAGAGCGTCGGCGCGGCGCAGCAGCTGCTCGCGATCGATCCACTTGTTCTGGTAGGCGATCTCTTCCAGACAGGCGACCTTCAGACCCTGGCGATGTTCGATGGTCTGCACGTACTGCGAGGCTTCCAGCAGGCTGTCGTGGGTACCGGTGTCGAGCCACGCGAAGCCACGGCCGAAGCGCTCGACGTTGAGGTCGCCGCGTTCGAGGTAGGCCATGTTGACGTCGGTGATCTCCAGCTCGCCGCGTGGCGAGGGCTTGATCGACTTGGCGATCTCGATGACGTCGTTGTCGTAGAAGTACAGGCCGGTCACCGCGTAGCTGGACTTCGGCTTCTTCGGCTTTTCCTCGATGGACAGCGCTTTGCCGCTCTCATCGAAGTCGATCACGCCGAAGCGCTCCGGGTCCTTGACCCAGTAGCCGAATACGGTAGCGCCGCTTGGCTGGGCGGCGGCGCGCTGCAGCTTCTCGGTGAAGTGCTGGCCGTGGAAGATGTTGTCGCCGAGGATCAGGCACACCGAATCGTCACCGATGAATTCTTCACCGATCAGGAACGCCTGGGCCAGGCCATCCGGCGAGGGCTGCTCGGCATAGCTGAAATTGACCCCGAACTGGCTACCGTCGCCCAGCAGGTTCTTGTACTGAGGCAGGTCCTGCGGGGTGGAAATCAACAGGATGTCGCGGATGCCAGCGAGCATCAGCACAGAAATCGGGTAGTAGGCCATCGGCTTGTCGTAGATCGGCAAGAGCTGCTTGGATACGCCAAGGGTGATGGGGTGCAGACGGGTGCCGGAGCCTCCGGCGAGGATGATTCCTTTCATGCGTTCTCCAGGGCGCCAAGGCGCTCGCGTTGATAGCTGCCGTCCTGAACACGACGGCACCATTCGAGGTTTTCCAGGTACCACTGCACGGTCTTGCGCAGGCCGGTCTGGAAGGTTTCCTGCGGAACCCAGCCGAGTTCACGCTCGATCTTGCTGGCGTCAATGGCGTAGCGCAGGTCGTGGCCCGGGCGATCCTTGACGAAGGTGATCAGGTCTTCATAGCGCGCAAGCCCGGCAGGCTTGCTCGGCGCCAGCTCCTCCAGCAGCGCGCAGATACCGCGCACCACCTCGATGTTCTTCTGCTCGTTGTGGCCGCCGATGTTGTAGGTCTCGCCGACCACACCTTCGCTGACAACCTTGAACAGCGCGCGGGCGTGGTCTTCGACGAACAGCCAGTCGCGGATCTGCGAGCCATCGCCGTAGACCGGCAGCGGCTTGCCATCGAGGGCATTGAGGATCACCAGCGGGATCAGCTTCTCGGGGAAGTGGAACGGCCCATAGTTGTTCGAGCAGTTGGTGATCAGCACCGGCAGCCCGTAGGTACGCTGCCAGGCCCGCACCAGGTGATCCGACGAGGCCTTGCTGGCCGAGTAGGGCGAGCTGGGCGCGTAGGGTGTGGTCTCGGTGAACAGGTCGTCGACGCCATGCAGGTCGCCATAGACCTCGTCGGTGGAGATGTGGTGGAAGCGGAAGGCCTCGCGCCGCTCGACCGGCAGGCTCTGCCAGTAGGCGCGGGTGGCCTCGAGCAGCTGATAGGTGCCGACGATGTTGGTCTGGATGAATTCGGCCGGGCCGTCGATGGAGCGGTCGACGTGGGACTCGGCGGCCAGATGCATGATGGCGTCCGGCTGGAACTCCAGCAGCGCCTCGCTGACCCGCTCACGATCGGCGATGTCGGCCTGGAGGAACTGATAGCGCGGGTTGTCTTCCACGGCTGCCAGCGACTCCAGGTTGCCGGCATAGGTCAGTTTGTCCAGGTTGAGCACGCTGTGCTCGGTATCGAGAATGAGATGGCGGATCAGTGCGGAGCCGATGAATCCGGCTCCGCCAGTAACGAGAATGCGCATAGTGATGGGGCTTCCTTGGCGCGCTGTCGAGCGTCAGGCTCTTAGCATGTCGGCACGATAGACCGGCCACTGATACAAAAATTCCCGAGCGCTTCGGGGCGTTGGGTAACCGTGTGGTTACCAACATAAACACAGGATGCTGGCGTGATGCCATAAAGCTCTGGGCTAGAGCGGTTGGCCTGGCGAGGCGGGCGTATTGAAGGAAGCGTAGCCGCTAGCGCAACGACACCCGTAGTCGCGATAGCGCGCCAAGAAAGAACACCGTGCCGATCACGCCCAGCGCGAGCAGCTGTGGCCAGACGATGGACGGGCCGGCGCTGCGGAACAGGATCGCCTGGGCCAGCTCGACGAAATGCGTGGTGGGTGCCACCAGCATGATGTTCTGCACCAGCTCCGGCATGCTCTCGCGCGGCGTCACCCCGCCGGAGAGGATTTGCAGCGGGATCAGCGTGAGGATCACCAGCAGGCCCAGCTGCGGCATGGAGCGCGCCACCGTGCCGAAGAAGATGCCCATGGAGGTGGCGGCGAACAGGTGCAGCGCCGCGCCGCCGGCGAACAGCCACAGCGAGCCCTGGATCGGGATGTCCAGCCAGCCTTCTACCACGAAGCGCAGGGCGAACGCGGCTGCGGCCAGCACCACCAGGCCCATCGCCCAGACCTTGCCGACCATGATTTCGAATGGCGTCACCGGCATCACCAGCAGGTGCTCGATGGTGCCGTGTTCGCGCTCGCGGATCAGCGCCGCGCCGGTGAGGATGATCGCCAGCATGGTGATCTGGTTGATCACCTCGTTCACCGCGCCGAACCAGGCGCGGCTCAGGTTGGGGTTGAACGCGGTGCGCACCACCGCTTCGACCGGCAGTGCGTCGTTGCTGCGGTAGCGACGGACGAACTCGGCGGTTTCGCTGGCGATGATCTGCTGGATATGCCCGGCGCCGGTGAAGGCCTGGCTGACCTGGGTGGCATCGACGTTGAGCTGGATGGTCGGCTGGCGGCCGGCGAGCAGGTCCTGCTGGAAGCGCGGCGGAATGTTCAGGGTGAAGGTGTAGAGGCCATCGTCCATGCCGCTGTCCATTTCCTGCAGGCTGATCGCTTTCGGCTCGATGAAATAGGGCAGTTGAAAGGCGTTGATGATGCGCAGCGAGGCTTGCGAGCGATCCTCGTCGACCACCGCGATGCTCGCCCGGTGCGGTGCCTCAGGCACAGCGGTGGCACCTTCGTAGATGGCCAGGGTGAACGAATAGATGATCAGCACCAGCATCGCCGGGTCGCGGTAGAGGCTGCGCAGCTCCTTGAGGCCGAGCTGGAAGATGTTGCCGAGTTTGCGTCGCAGGCCGCCCATGTCATTTCTCCTGCTTGCGCAGGCCGGCGACGCTGAGCAGGGTCAGCAGCGGGATCGCCAGCAGCATGGGAATGAAATAGGGGTACAGCTCGGCCAGCCCGAGCGCCTTGGAGAATACCCCGCGGCTGATGATCAGGAAGTGGCTGGTCGGGTAGAGCTTGCCGATGAAGGCGCCGGCGCCCTCCATCGCCGAAACCGGGTGGATCAGTCCGGAGAACTGGATGGCCGGCAGCAGGGTGACGATTGTGGTGCCGAAGATCGCCGCGATCTGGCTGTTCAATATCGACGACATCAGCAGGCCCAGGCCGGTGGCGCAGGTCACGTAGAGCAGGGCGCCGAGGCAGAGGGTGAGGATGCTGCCCTTGATCGGAATACCGAAGACGAACACCGCCAGCAGCGCCAGGGTGGCGAAATTGAACATGCCCAGCGCGATGTAGGGCAGCTGCTTGCCGAGCAAAAATTCCAGGCGGGTGGTCGGCGTGACGTAGAAATTGGTGATCGAGCCCAGTTCCTTTTCGCGCACCACGCCGAGGGCGGTGAGCATCGCCGGGATCATCATCAGGAGCAGCGGGATCATCGCCGGTGCCATGGCTGGCAGGCTCTGCACGTCCGGGTTGTAGCGATAACGAATGGCCACGTCAGCCGGTGCCAGCTGCCCGTCGACGCCCGCCTCGCGGGCCAGCTGCTGCAAGTAGTTGAGGTGGATGCCTTGCACATAGCCCTTGATGGTGTCGGCGCGCATCGGCATGGCGCCATCGATCCAGAACGCGACTTGCGGCACAGCGCCGCGCTTGAGGTCGCGGCCGAAGTTCGGCGGAATCTCCACCGCCAGGCTGATGTCGTTGCTGCGCATGCGCTGGTCCAGCTCGGCATGGTTGGCCAGCGGCGCCTGCTCGATGAAGTAGCGCGAGCCGGCCATGTTCAGCAGGTAGTGCTGGCTGGTGGTGGTCTGGTCGCGGTCGAGCACGGCATAGGTCAGGTTCTCCACGTCGAAGCTGACGCCGTAGCCCATGATGAACATCAGCAGCACGCTGCCGAGCATCGCCAGCGTGGCGCGGATCGGGTCGCGGCGCAGTTCCATGGCTTCGCGACGGGTGTAGCTGAGCAGGCGGCGCAGGCTGAAGCGGGCCTGACGGGCATTGTTGCCGGCCGGTTGGATCGGGTTGCGCGTCGCGGCAGGCGGCGCTGCTGGCTGGTCGGCGGCATGTGCGGCGGCGGCTTCCTCCAGGTAGGCGATAAAGGTCTCTTCCAGCGTCGGCAGGCCGCGCTTGGCCATCAGCGCCTGCGGCGTGTCGCTATCGAGCACCCGTCCGGCATGCATCAGCGAGATGCGGTCGCAGCGCAGTGCCTCGTTCATGAAGTGGGTGGAGATGAAGATGGTCACGCCGTCCTCGCGGGACAGCTGCACCAGCAACTCCCAGAAGCCATCGCGCGCCACCGGATCGACCCCGGAGGTGGGCTCGTCGAGGATGAGGATTTCCGGGTTGTGGATCACCGCCACGGCCAGCGACAGGCGCTGGCGCACGCCCAGCGGCAGGCTGCTCGGCAGGCTTTCGGCATCGCCGGTGAGATCGAAGCGGGTGAGCATCTCCTGAATGCGCGTGGCGCGCCGCTCCACCGGCAGGTGGAACAGTCGCGCATGCAGCTCGAGGTTCTGCAGCACCGTCAGCTCGCTGTACAGCGAGAAGGCCTGGGACATGTAGCCGACCCGCTGGCGGGTCTGCATGTCGTGCGGGTCCACCGGTTTGCCGAACAGCAGGGCGTCGCCCTCGCTGGCCGGCAGCAGGCCGGTGAGCATCTTCATGGTGGTGGTCTTGCCGCAGCCATTGGAGCCGAGGAAGCCGAAGATTTCGCCGCGGGAGATGCGGAAATTGACCTGGTCCACCGCGACGAAATCGCCGAAACGCATGGTCAGGCCGTGGGCCTCGATGGCGATGCTGTCACTGTGCGGCTGTGGCGGAATGACCAGTTCGCGATGCTGGCTGCGCTTGGCTTCCGGCAGCAGGCGGATAAAGGCCTGCTCCAGCGAGTCGCTGCCGGTGCGCGCCAGCAGCTCGGCCGGTGTGCCGGTGGCCAGCACCTGGCCGGCGTCCATCGCCACCAGATGGTCGAAGCGCTGCGCCTCGTCCATGTAGGCGGTAGCGACCAATACGCTCATCTGCGGGCGCTCACTGCGGATGCGCTCGATCAGCTCCCAGAATTGCGCGCGCGACAGCGGGTCGACGCCGGTGGTGGGTTCATCGAGGATCAGCAGGTCGGGGTCGTGGATCAGGGCGCAGCAGAGGCCGAGCTTTTGCTTCATGCCGCCGGAGAGCTTGCCCGCCGGGCGCTCGACGAAGGGCGCGAGGCCCGTGCTGCGGGTCAGTTCGGCGATGCGCCAGTGGCGCTCTTCGGCGTCCTGGCCGAACAGCCGGCCGAAGAACTCGAGGTTCTCGAACACCGTCAGCGTCGGGTAGAGATTCTTGCCCAGCCCCTGGGGCATGTAGGCGATGCGCGGGCAGACCGCGCGGCGGTGGCCGGCATCGCCCATGTCGCCGTCGAGCACCTGCACATGGCCCTGCTGCAACTTGCGCGCACCGGCGATCAGCGCCAGCAGGCTCGACTTGCCGACCCCGTCCGGGCCGATCAGGCCGACCATGCAGCGCGCCGGCAGCGACAGGCTGAGGTCGTCCAGCGCGCGGGTCTTGCCGTACAGCAGGCTGACTCCGCTGATCTCGGCGACCGGGTCAGGAGACTGGTTCATTTGCCGACATTGATCTGCAGGTGCGCCGGCCATTCGGCGTCAGCGTCAAGCTTCAGATAGGCCATTCCGGGCAGCCCGGTCTTGACCTGCTCCATGTGTTTTCTCAGGAGTTCCGGATCGATCCGCGCCTTGACCCGGAACATCAGCTTCTCGCGCTCGCTCTCGGTTTCCACCGTCTTCGGCGTGAACTGCGCGACGCTGGCGACATAAGTGACCTTGGCGGGAATCACGTACTGTGGCGCCGCATCGATCACCAGGCGCACCTCGCTGCCCATCGCCACCCGGCCGGCCTGGCGCTCGGGGAGGAAGAAGGTCATGTAGACGTCGGCCAGGTCGACCAGATTGAGCAGCTTGCCTCCGGCGCCGAGTACCTCGCCCGGTTGCGCCACGCGGTACTGCACGCGCGCCACGCGATCGGTCTTCAGTTCGCTATCCGTGATGTCCGCCTGCAGCCGAACCACGCTGGCCTGTGCCGCCTCCAGTGCAGATTGCGCTTCGATGACCTGGGACCTGGCGGCGGCGATGCCGGCGTCGGCGGACAGCACCTGTGCGCGGGAGGCGGCCAGCGCGGCCTGGGCGCTCTGCATGGCGGCGAGGTCGTCGTCCAACTGCTGGCGCGGCATGGCGTTGCGGTCGACCAGCGTCTTGGTACGTTGGTGGCGTTTCTGCGCGGCGGTCAGCTCGGCGCGCCGTTGCAGCACCACCGCTTCGGCCGTGGCCTTCTCGCTCTCGCGCTGGGTAACCAGCGCCTGGGCGGTGAGGATGGCGTTTTCCGCCTGGCGCACCTGGGCGCGGGCCTGGTTGAGCTGGGCGTCGAGCACTTCGGTATCCATGCGCGCGATGATCTGGCCCGGCTGGACGAAGTCGCCCTCGTCGACGGTGATCTCGCGGATGCGACCACCGAGCTTGGTCGCCACATCGATCTCGGTGGCCTCGATCCGGCCGTTGCCGCTGGCAAAGCCCTCGCCCAAGCCATCCGTGCGCAACTCCGACCATGCCAGCAGGCCGATTACCACGAGCGCGACGAGCGCGAACAGCACCCGTCGAAGATTTTTCTGGGCTGGCGCTTTCATGGGCGTTCCTTACGTGAAGCGATAGTTCGCATGCTAAGCGATTGCCCTGAAGGTTACGCTTAGCCTGAGTCAATAAAACTGCGGTTCAGCGCCTTTAATCGACTTTTTCGCCGGTTTTCACTGCGCAGGATGGCTTTTTGCTACCGCCACGACCCAGTCTTGCAACTGCTGACTCAGCTCGTCGCTGGCCTGGGCGAAGGCATCGACGACGCTTTCCAGTTGTGGGCTGTGGGCGGGCTGGAGAATGTCGAAGCGGCGACTGGCGAGAATCCGCTGGTCAGCGGTCGAGGCGAGCTGCGCGTCGAGACGGATCCGCACATGAGGGCGGCCGTCGATGTATTCGCTTTGAAACGCCCTCAGATCGCTGAACAGCTCCAGCTCGGCGAACAGGTTGCTTTCCTCATTGCTCACTGCCGCTGCCTGCCCGCCTTGCCTGAACTGCTCGACCAAGCGGTCGCGCAGTAGCGTCGGTGCCGCATCGCCCCAGCGCGCGCCCTGATAGCTGCTGATCTGGTTGCCGTTCGGCACCACGGCGATGCGTGGCCCGGCAAGGATGCGGCTTGCATGGGGGGTATGAATACGCAGTGCCTGGCGCAAGGTGCCAGTGGACTGATTTGCCGGCACGTCGCCGGTCGGCAGCAGAAACACCCGGATTGGTTCGGCGTCGGGCAGCAAGGTGCAGGCCGAAAGCGTGCCGAACAGCGTCGCGAGGGCGAGGGGGCGGAACAGCGCTAGGCGGCTCATGGGGTGAACTCCTGAATCTTTTCGCGGCCGAGCAGGAAGCCGCTCGGGTTGTCTTCGAGGCGCTGGGTGACGCGACGCAGCGCGCCGAGCGTGCCGCGTAGCTCGTTGATTGCCGGACCGAGGTCGCTGAAGCCCTGCAGGCCGTTGTTCAGCGCGCCCTGGTTGTCGGACAGCAGCGAGTCCAAGCGCGAGGTGGCACGCTCCAGCGCGGCCATCGATTCACCCGCGCTGCTCAGCAGTTGGCGTCCTTCATCGTCGATCAGGCCGTTGGCGTTCTGGGTCAGGCGGGTGATTTCCGCCAGTGCGGTGTTGGTCTGCTGCCCCAGTTGCCCGAGCTGGGTCAGCGCTTCGCTGAGATCGCCCCGTTGCTCGGCCAGCACGCTGGTCGCCTGTTCCAGATTGGCCAGGGTGCGGCCGATGAGACCGGCATTGTCTTCGGAGAGCATCAGGTTGGCGCTGCGCAGCAGGTTGTTGATGTTGGTCATCAGGTCTTCGCCGTTCTCCAGCAGCGCGCTCAGCGGCGATGGGTCGGCGATGATCAGCGGCGGCTCGCCGCGCTTGCCCTCCAGCGGCGGGCTCTGCGGCGTGCCGCTGTGCAGCTGGATGATCATGCTGCCGGTGATGTTGGCCAGAGCCAGACGGGCGCGGGTGTCCTGCTTGATCGGCGTGCCGGAATAGACGCGGATGCGCGCCCGCACCTTGCGCGGGTCGTCCGGCTCGAGCCACAGCGCTTCGACGTCACCGACCTTGATGCCGCTGTACTCCACAGAGCTGCCGTTGGACAGCCCGCTGACCGCGCGATTGAAGCTGATCTCGTAATAGTTGTATTCGCGATCCATGCTCGACTTACCCAGCCAGAGGGCGAACAGCAGGGCGCCGCCGACTGCCAGGACGGTGAACAGGCCGATCAGCACGTGATGGGCGCGGGTTTCCATGTCAGTTCTCCTGCAAGTCGGCAGCCTGTTGCGCCGCCCGGCCACGTGGGCCGTGGAAGTAGTCGCGGATCCAGGCGTCGTCGGTGGCTTCCACCACCTCCAGGCGATCGGCCACCAACACGCGCTTGCGCGACAGCACGGCGACCCGGTCGCAGATGGTGTAGAGCGTATCCAGATCGTGAGTCACCAGAAATACGCTCAGGCCCAGCGCATCGCGCAGGGTCAGGATCAGCTGGTCGAAGGCCGCCGCGCCGATGGGGTCGAGGCCGGCGGTGGGCTCGTCGAGGAACAGCACTTCCGGGTCGAGCGCCAGCGCGCGGGCTAGTGCGGCACGTTTGACCATGCCGCCGGACAGCTCGTCGGGGTATTTGCAGGCGGCGTCCGCCGGCAGGCCAGCCAGCGCCAGTTTCAAGCGCGCCAGGTGCTCGGCATCCTTGCGCTCGAGGCCGGCGTGCTCGATCAGCGAGAGGGCGACGTTCTCCTGCAGATTCAGCGAGGTGAACAGCGCGCCACGCTGGAACAGCACACCGAAGCGCCGCTCCACCTGGGAACGGCGCTCGGCCGACAGCTCCAGCAAATTCTCGCCGAATACCGTCACACTGCCGGCATTCGGACGGCGCAGGCCGACGATGCTGCGCAGCAGCACTGATTTACCGGTCCCCGAACCGCCGACGACGCCGAGGATCTCGCCGCGACGAATATCCAGGTCGAGGTTCTCGTGCACGGTCTGGCTGCCAAAGCGATTGACCAGTCCGCGTACCTGTATCAGCGCGTCGTTGCTCGTCACCAGCCCATCTCCATGAAGAACAGCGCGGCGATGGCATCCAGCAGGATCACCATGAAGATCGCCTGGACCACGCTTGAAGTGGTGTGCTCGCCAACTGATTGGGCGCTGCCGGTGACCTTGAAGCCTTCCAGGCAACCGATCACCGCGATCACAAAGGCGAACACCGGGGCCTTGCCCAGCCCGACCAGAAAATGGCTGACGGCGATGTCGCGCGCCATGATGTTGAAGAACATCGTTGGCGAGATGTCCAGCGCCAGGACGCACACCACCAGCCCGCCAGCGATGCCGCTGAGCATGCCGACGAAGGTCAGGATCGGCAGCGTGATCAGCATCGCCAGCACTCGCGGCAGCACCAATAGCTCGATGGGGCTCAAACCTAGGGTGCGGATCGCGTCGATCTCCTCGTTCGATTTCATCGAACCGATCTGCGCAGCGAAGGCGCTGGCGCTGCGCCCGGCAAGCAGAATCGCCGCCAGCAGCACACCGAACTCGCGCAGGAAGGAAAAGCCCACCAGGTTGACGGTGTAGATGGTCGCACCGAAATCGGCGAGCACTGTGGCGCCTAGAAACGCCACCACCGCGCCGACCAGAAAGGTCAGTAACGCAACGATTGGCACGGCGTCCAGACCGGTCTGCTCGACATGCACCGCTAGCGACGTCATTCGCCAGCGCCGCGGTCGCGGCAGGGTCACTAGCAGGGTTTGCAGGGTCAGGCCGATAAAGCCCAGCAACATGCGCTGTTGCTTCCACACGGCGGCAACCGTGCCACCGATGTGGGCCAGAATGTCGCCGAATGCGTAGCCGCGCACGGGTTCGGCCGCTTCCGGCTGATCCAGCGCCGCCGCTACGGTGCGCAGCAGCGCCAGGCGCTCGGCTGGCAACTGCGGCGCCCAGGCTTCGATGGCGGCGATGCGCTCTGCGCCCAGCAGCTCCACCAGCAGGCCCGCACCGGCCGTATCGAGCGCGCCTAGCTCACTCAGTTCGACCGGGCTGCGCTCGTCGATCCTCTCCCTTAGTCGTTTAACCTCACGCAGCAACGTCGCGTAATGAGCGAGCGTCCAGTCACCAGCGATGCGCGCGCGCAACGGCGACGTGCCCTGTTCGATGGTCACTGAACCGGGAGACGAGGACGTGGTGGCGCTCATCTTCTGCAAACGGGTGCCTATTTAGGGGGATGGAGTCCAGATTGATGCTAGCAGGGCTCCGCCTGGCAAGACAGGGGAAGGTCGTGTGCGTGGGCGCCGGTGACATGCGACAGTGCCCAGATCCGATCCATGGCCCCATGGATAAAAGGCTGTCTGGTCAAAGCGCACCATTGCGCTCGAGCCGATAGCTGCTGATCGCTTCGTACACAGCTTTGCGCAGGCGGTTGATGCCGCCAATGGGACGATGCTCCGGCAACGCGTGCCAGGGGTTGAAGCTGAGGTTGTCGCAGGCGAGGTTCTGTTCTGGGCTGTCGAAGTCCTGCGGCGGCAGGCGGATGTCGGCGACTGTCTCGAACGGCGCTATGGCTTCGTCCCACTCGATGCTGGTGTCCTCGATGGGCATGTAGTGCTCGGCGTTCTGCCGCTGCACCTGCAGGGCGAAGCAGGCGGGCGCGCGGTCGAGAGACAGCTGCTGGTAGAGCGCACTGCGCAGGAAGTTCGGCAGGTCGCGGTTCTGCTCGGGCAACTGGTAGGTCGGGCAGTTTTCCGGCGTCGGGATGACCCGGTACTTGATGTTGTGCGAGCCGAGCTTGTACGGCGCAACCGAGCTGTAGGTGGTGGCCACCGGGCTCTCGGGCGCGGGCGCCAGGGTCTGCAGCGCGATGAACAGATGGCGCAGCTCCCAGCTGCGCGGATCGATGCTTGGGAAGAACGCCAGCGCCTTCTTGCCCTGCGCCTGGGCCGCGAAGTTGCTGCGGTACTCGGTGACGTCGCGGACGAAGAACACCGGGTGGTTGAACATCACGAAGTCCTGCTCGCCGGCGTGGCGCGGGTCGCGCGTGAGCTTTTCCCCCGGCACATCGAGCAGCTTGATCGCCATGCCGCGAGCATCCCGGATGCGGTCGAACTGTGGGTAGGCGTTGCCGTTGGATAGCCGCACCCAGGACTGCCAGGTCTTGCCCGGCTCGCTGAACACGCCCTGACGCAACGCTGGCTCCAGGTCGGCGCGCACGCTGACTTCGGCGCGCACGCAGCCGTGGGCCTTGGCATGGGCGTCGCGCAGCACGCGGGTGTTCTCGCTGTGCTGTTCGACCACGGCAATGGCGTCGGCGATGATCGCCTGGGTGTCGGCCGCTTCGCTCGGCGCGATGACCTCTTCGCCGGAGACAGGGCCACGATGGGTGAGGTGAAAGTGCACGGCGGCAATCGCCCAGCCGGCCAGGCCCAGGGCGGTGACGGCAAGCAGCAGCCGGCCCAGCAGGCGACCGATCCAGAGCCAGAGTCTTGTAAGCATGGGGCAGATCCTTGTGCGAAGGGCAGGTCAGGGGCAGCTTGGGCCGGGGTTGTGGAGGCGAGCTGGCAGCTCCTCGAGGCGCGGTTCGAAGCGGGGGTCGCCGAGCACCTTGAGGTACTCGACCAGTGCCCAGCGTTCGTGTGGCGCCAGTGCTCGGCCGATCACGCCATTGCCGCGACAGCCGGCGCGGAATTCATGGCCGCGGTTGCTGTTGCCGGTAATTGCGGTATCCAGCAGAAAGCCACCGTCGAAGCGCTCGGTGCGAAGGCCCAGGTGCCGCGGGTCGTACTCGCGGCTGCCCACCCAGAACTGCGTCTGCCGTTCGGCCACCGGTGACAGCAGCTGGAACAGCGTCGGCACCGAGCCGTTGTGCAGGAACGGCGGCGTCGCCCAGATGCCGTCCAGCGGACGTGCCTTATAGCCGCGCAGTTCCTGCACGCCAATCGGCAGGCCGAAGCCGTCGAACGTCGCGCGCTCGGCCTCGTCGATGCCAGCGTCACGGTAGGCGCGCTGCTCGACATAGGCGGTGATATAGGCCAGCCCCTTGGCGCTGGACAGGCTGGCGAGATCGAGCGGGGCGGATGACGCGCCATACAGCTGCACGTCCAGACGATCCAGCTCGTGCTGGGTCCAGCCCAGGCGGGTCAGGTCGAAGCGGTGATCGGCGATATTGTCGGCAGTGGTCGGATCGGTACCGACGAAGGAGGTGGGGATCACCTTCATGCGCCACTCCGGGTCGCGTTCGGCAGCGAAACGCTTGTCGACCGGCTTGGGCCTGGCGTCGTGGCAATGCGCGCAGTTTTCCTTGTACAGCGCGCGACCGAGGCTGGCCTGCGTGAGATCGATCGCGCCCAGCACGTCTTCGGGCCAGCGGGGCGGGGCCAGCTGCATGAGGGTGGTTTCCAGCCTGTGCAGGTCGCGTACGCGAACGCCCGATGCGTAGCGCTCGGCTTCGGCGACGGGCTGGCCGTTCTCATGCAGCAGCCGCAGCGTGGCGCCAACACCCAGCGCCTCGCCGATATTGCGCGCCATCGGCTGCATGGCCGAGCCGTTCCACTGCACCCAGTCGAACTTCCAGATATCCCACAGATGCGGGTAGCTCACCGGCGCGTTGGCCACGCGGTAATTCGCCGGATCGATGGCGTCGCCGAACACGCTGTTGGCGATGCGACCGAACGCATCGGTACGGCCGAAGCCTTCTTCGGTAGGGTAGAGCCCGCGGTGCCAGTCGTTGTAGGCGGTGCCGAGCAGACGGTCGAGCACCTGCTTGAAGTCGTGGCGCAACTGCGCGCGGTCCTGCTCGTAGCGCTCGCCCAGCACCTGCTCGGCGAAGCGACGGAACTTGAGCGGGTTGTAATAGGTGAAGGCCATGCTCATGCCCAGCGCCTGGCCGAACGCACCGCCGCGTAGCGTTGGCACGGTGGAGGCGAGTGAGTGCATCGCCGCACCGCCATCGATACGAATGGCCTGACCCCCGTAGCGCAGCTCGCCGGTGTGGCAGGCCGCGCAGGTCACATCCAGATAGGCGCGACCGGTCTCATCATCCTCGTGGCGGGCAAAGCCCACCGGCAGGTTGCCGGGGTTCAGCGCGGTGGCTTTTTGCGCGGGATCGACCAGAAAGCCGAAGCGCGCGAGGTAGTCGGGCGTGGCGAACCTGTCCCGGCTGAAGGGCAGCTCCAGCGCACGGAACCAGTCGTACTCCAGTCCCTTAACCTGGGTGCCTTGCGGCGTGTAGTAATAGGTCTGCCGCTGCGTGGTGTCCCACTGCTCCAGATAATGCAGCGCTTCGGGCACTTTGTATTCTGGAAGGTTCGGGTAGGCCACGAAATACAGCCCGACCCCCACGACCAGCACGGCCAACAACAAGACAGCCCCCAGGGCTCGGCGCAGCAATCGCATCGGTACATCCTTGTAGCGTCATGGCGAGTGCGCGTTTATGGCAGGGTTGTGGGGTGATGGCAATAAGATGTCGTACGTTTTGCACCACAGGCAACAAGTGGTCGCCGCTTTAGGTAATTATTCAACGTCAAGCAGGTTTCCGCGCACGGAGGCTGGAATGCATGAGGTATAAGCTAAGTATTTTGAATTTTTCTTAACTAGTATGCCGTGCTCGGGTATTTGGACATCAGCCACTCTGTTAATTCTGGATATCACCGTATACGAGTAGGCGCCATTGGTGAACGTGATAGAGTTGCAGTTCGCTGCCAGTTGCGTTACCTATTAATATGTCAACCTCATTCACTAATCTATTTAATTCAAGCTCGGGTGTGCGACCCGGATGCCCAAATTTATAGCTGATCGTATTGTTCTGTTTATATAACTCTAGGGTTTTATCGGATTTCGATTTGCAGTAAAAAAATGGTGGTAGACGTTCCGTTGCTGCTGTAAGTGGAACAGTCAGCACCACGATAATAGTATAGGTAATGGCGTGTATAAATCTAAGCATGAATAATGGGTGGGGTGCATCACATGGTGAGAAAGTTCAGTTTTTCTTAATAGCTTGCAATAGCTCTGTAGCTGTCAGGCGCTTCAATGAATGTGCTATAGGGTCCGTTTCCACATCCAGAGCTGATGCTGTAGCACCATCGACGTCATACACCAAATAAGCGTTACCGATGGTCACTACATAAGTTTTACCGGCTACTGACGCTATGGTTTTCGGAGTAGCAGACATTAGATCTTCGATCGAGTCGTAGCGCAGCGCAACAAGCACATTGCCTAGCTTGCCGAGGGATGTTACAGCGGCTTCAGCAGGCTCGGCCATAACAGATTGTAGGGATACTCTATTAGATTCCTCAATCCAGGCGTCTGTGTAACGGAAAGCTGTATCCTGGTAATCGCTCGATAATATTTTTTTAAGGTTGCAAACAGCTTTTCGAATGGAGGCGCCATTCTGCCCGTTGCGAATATTGCTGTATATGCAGTCGATAAGAGGGATATTATCTTTGACTTTTAGGGTATAAAAGACTTCGAAATGTGTATTCGATCCAGAGTTTTCATAGCTCAGTGCGGGCCCGCCATTGAACCGCACCAAAGTTCTGGCTGTCTGCCCTGCGTAGCCAACAATGTCGGTGATAATTGTCGTTTCCGTTCCCTGCTTGATCGTCAGAGTGCCCGCGTCCATGTCTGCTGTATAGATTTCCGCCACCCCGTCATCATTTAATGAAATAGTGTAAGCGCTTGCGTGTGCGCTGGTGGTCAGCATTAGTGAGATAAGCAGAGCTAAAAACCGTACGTGTTTCATGGAGCGAAGACTTCCTTTGCCGAGGACGTTTTTCTTAGGATGGATTCAAACTTTCTTGCATAGCCGGCTATAAGTTGCTGCTGATCAGAACCGTTTATTATTCTACGGGCATCTACATAATCTACCCCAGCAGAACTAATATAGTCGCTTAGTTTTTTGCCGGTAAAAATCCCTTCTTTCATGCCCCAAATCATAATTGGCACAGAGTTTTCGGGCTCGGCTGCTTTATCCGGTTGGCTTACGAAGTTGACATCAAAATGCTCTTGAGCCTTACGATAGTTGTTCTTCCAAGTAAGGTGCACAAGACCACGCCCGCGGTACCTGTAACCATCGCCCTCCTGAGTGTTGCCGTTCGCGATAGCACGATTTCGATGCTCCTCGGTGCTGGCTAGGACGGGGTCATACTTATTGAAGTAAGCTATTGCACCAACTTCTGGCTTAGAACTGAAAAATTCTCCCGTGGGGAAATAGTATGCTTCATGCCGTGCTGTCGCTAACATATAAGCGAGCTCGAAAAGATTCGCTTTGTCGGGAATGCTGTCGTAATACCCGTTTATAATCTCCACGATGGTGCGCAAATTGCTTTTCGAAGTCTGGGAGAAAACAGGAGTATTCGCCATGAACTGCTCGTGCTGGCTAGTGTACTCGTCGATAAACAAATCAACATCAATCAATTCGCGTGTACAATAAAAGGCGCTTACTGTTGAGGTGATGTGAAAGTGCCATGCGTTCCCGTCTCTACGGACTCCATGGCGAGCTTCCAACTCCTGCCACCAACTTAACTTCTCGATTCGCTGCTTTTCCACTTCCCAAACGACGTTCGGCTTTCCGGGCTTTTCCGCTAACAGTGGATCGAGCTCATCCCACTTGTCCTTGTTCCAGAACCACTCGCTTTCATATTTGGTGACCAGTTGGCCAAGCACTTGAGCATGCCAAGGCCTGGTCAGCGCTGCTTGGATTTCAGCGCTGGCCAATACGCCATCCTTGTCGGTATCGGCGATATCGTAGAGTCGAGCGAGCGTTACGATTGGGCCGCCATCGGCTTTGCTGATCTGCGCTCGGTAGTTGTGCTGTTCGTCTGCGCTTAGCAGGCCTCTGGCGTTGAAGGCGTAGGCGAGCTTTTCGGCGGGCGTTCCGGTTTCCTCGATGCACTGGAAGCCTTCCCACTCCCACGGACTGTGACGAGTAGTGATCAGCTCCTGCTCGGCGAGCCAGCCGTCGATGGGGTTACCGTTAGCGTCGGCGAACAGGCCGTCCAGCCGCCACCAGTGCATGGTGTTGTCAGCGCCATCCTTGATCTGGATTTTTCTCGAAGCGGGGAGCCCATCCAGCAAGGACTGCGGAATGATCAGGTCGACGCCGATCTGCGTGCCATCGTCGTCCAGTTTGGGCGGGTTCTCGACATTGATGTCGTCCCGGTGCGCGATCAGCTTGCTTGCGCCTTGATAGACCTTGAGCAGGGTCTTCTGGTCGTCGGGCAAGCGGCTCGCCCAGGCGCGGCTCCGGGCGATGAATGCAGGCACATCGTCGCAGCTGAACAGTTCGACATGGACCATGTGCTGAGCGGCGCTGTCGTGGTTCTGGTACAGACCGGGATGGCCAATAAGTTCACCCGCCTTGATCGACACTCCGCTGTCGAGAACGACTACCTTGTCGTATTCCGCTGGCTCGCTGTGCGGTTTGAGCAAGCTGGTGGATACATAGCCGGGTAGGTGCCCCTCGTCGTCAGCTGATAGGGCGGGTTGTGCCGTCCCGCTGATCAGACTGACCAGCTTGCTGAATTCGCCCTCCGCTCTGCCGATGGTGATCTCGGCACCCTTGGACAGCTCCGACAGCTTAGTGGTGTTCTTGCTCGGCCCGGAGCGGACGCTCAGCCCATCCTGCTGCGTATTCACGGTGTAGCGTTTGGTTTCCCAAAAGGTGGGGCGCGGCAGGTCCGGTTGCGCTTGGTAGCCCGCCCAATCCAGCAGGTGCATGTACAGGCTGTAGAGAGTGAGGCTTGGAGGAGTTTGCCCTTCGACGATGCTGCCGTCAGCGTTCTTCAGTGGCGGCGGCTGCAGGCTGTGCTTGACCAGAACGAACCCTGTGGAAAAGGGTGCACGTTGGACCAAGGGGATGTCGTCGGTGAATTCGCTGACCGGGTAGCGCTCGTCGATGCGGTAGGCAATCACCTCTCCGTCGGCGATACAGCGCACGCTCGACTGGTCGAATGCAGCGGCCGTGCCTTCGTCGAAGTGGACGCCGCCATGCCATAAGCCGTTCTCGCCGGTGGGGTAGAACCCGCCCTTGGCCTGGGCCATATGCGTAAGCAGCTGCAGCGGATTGTTGCTGCTGTCCTTGCCCGGAAACGGGTATGCCCAGCTGATCGGGTTGGATTGGTTCATGTTCGATGCATCCTTGCGTTCGAGCCGGCGGGGCAGCCGGCTCTGTCCTTTTCTTAGCCTGAAAAATTGAGCGAGCGCTTGCGTTTGCTGAGCAGACTTTCCGCCTCACCTGGCATTGCCTGCTCCAGTAGGCTTCCGGCCTTGTCGCTATCGGCCATTCCCGGCAGCACCGGTGATTTGATCTTGATCCCCGAGCCCTTGCCCGGCGCGCCGCCGGCGTTTATTCGTGCCAGCGGGCCGGAGACGGTGATGCCGCCCGGGTCGAGCTTGATGAAGCTGCCGCCGGCCTTGAGGGTCAGTTCGATGCTGGCTTCGATGACCATCTTCTTCCCGGCCTTGAGGTGGATCTCGCGGCCGGCCTTGGTCAGCTGGGCGGTGCCGAGCTTGATGTGCTGGGTCTGGCCGACGGTGAGGTGGTCGTCGGGTTTGACTTCGACCTTGCGGTCGCCGGCAACGGTCAGGTGTTCCTCGGCGCGGAATTCGCTGTAGCTGTTGGCCTCGACGGTGTCGTGGCGTTCGTGGCCGACGCGGATCTTCTGATCGTGCTCGATGTTCTCGTCCCAGTCGCGCTGGGCGTGGAGGTAGATCTGTTCGGCGCCCTTGCGGTCTTCGATGCGCAGTTCGTTGTAGCCACCACCGCCCGGGCTGCTCAGGGTCTTGAATACCGTGCGGGTCTTGTTCGCCGGCAGGTGATAAGGGACCTGGTGTTCCTTGTGGTACAGGCAGCCGGTGACCAGCGGCTGGTCGGGATCGCCTTCGAGGAAGGTCACCAGCACTTCCATGCCGACCCGTGGAATGGCGATGCCGCCGTAGCGGTCGCCGGCCCAGCTGGAGCTGACGCGCAGCCAGCAGCTGGTCTTGTCGTCGGCCTGGCCTTCACGGTCCCAGTGGAACTGAACGCGCACGCGGCCGTATTTGTCGCAGTGGATCTCTTCGCCGGCGGGGCCGGTGACCACGGCGGTCTGGCTGCCGAGCACCTTCGGTTTCGGATGGTGAAGGGCTGGGCGGAAGGGGATGTCCCAGGGCGTGGCGCTGAAGCGGTTGCGGTAGCCCTGGGCAAAGCCGTCACCGGTATCGACATGATTGGTGATCGACTCTTCCAACACCTGCGGCTGCTTGCCTTCATGCAGCACTTCGGTGAGCAGCCAGAGGTCGTTCCATTCCCGGCGTGGGTGGTCGGACATCTCCAGCAGATGGCCGCTGACCAATCCTGGTTGATCGCTGTTGCCTTCGGCAAGGCGGTAGTCGTGGCGATGGCGCTCTAGGGCGCGTTGCGACAGATGCTTGCCGCGGGCGCGCTCGGTGAAGCGGCCGGGGTAATCGTAGTCTTCCAGGTCGGGTTGCGGCAGCGCGTCCGCCGCCGATTCGCCGCGGTAGGCCGCCTCCATCAGCAACTTGGGTTGTTCGAAGTCGTAATCACGACGGCTGACGCGGCTGGTGCGTGTCGCGACACGCACGGCGAAGCGCTTGATCACCGGCTCGTCGGCCGTCATGCCGTTGTCCTGCAGATAGGCGGTCGGCTGGCCGAGTCTGGCGAAGCTGGTCTGGTCATCGCCGAAAACCAGCAAATGACCTCTGGTGCTGTGCTCGAAGTGGTAATGGATACCCTCTTCCTCACACAGGCGCTGGATGAAGTGCAGATCGGTTTCGTCGTACTGCACGCAGTATTCACGCGCGGGGTAGACCACCGGACCAAGCTGGAAACGGTAGGCATCGGCCTGAATGCCGTGTTCCTTGAGCACCTGGGCGACGATCTGCGGCACGCTGAGGTGCTGGAAGATACGCTGGTTGGTGCGATGGGCGAGGTAGGCCAGTTGCGGCACGAGCGTGAGCCGATAGCGGGTCAGGCGCTGGCCGGATTCGCACTGGGCGATACGGTGGACCAGGCCGTGTATGCCAATGCCGGAGGGGTCGAAGGCAAGAAAGCCGGGTTTATGCAGCAGTGCCTGCAGATCGAGGTCGGGGCGCTCGCTGACCAGCTCCAGGTCGAAGCGGTAGGGCTGGCTGATGGCCTCGCGGCCCCGGAATTCGAGCACCTGGAAGTCGTGATCGACGCCTTCCAGGGTCAGACTGAAGTGGGTTTCATTGGCCGCGTTGAACATGGGCTGTCCTTGTCCTGATGTCATCCGTGGGAATGGCCGAACCAGCGCTGCCAACGGTTCGGTGCGGGGCGGCTGAAGGCGTGAAACAGGCCCGCCGCATCGATGCTGCGCTGCGCTTCGTCGAATGCCAGCGCCAGACGCAGCGCCGGCCAGCAATGCGCGGGCAGCTGAGGCGGCCGTTGCAGGGCGCGATCCAGCTCCATCGCCTTGGCCTGGCGGGCGCTGAGCCGGCGAAACGGATGGCTGCCGCTGGCCAGTTCATAGAGCACGCAGGCCAGGGCGTACACATCCGCCGCGGCGGTCAGCTCACCGCCGTCGAGCAGTTCCAGGGCTGCATAACGCGGTGTCCAGGCGGCGAAGCGCGTGCGGCACAGGCGCGGTAAACCGGGCAGCAGGCCTTCCAGCGGCTGGCCGAGGCCATAGTCGAACAGGCGCAGGCCGTCATCGGCGAGCATCACGTTGCTCGGTTTCAGGTCGCCATGCAGTACGCCCAGGCTGTGGGAGTAGGTAAGCGCTTCCAGCAGTGGCAGCGCGATGCCCTGCAGTTCGCTCCAGGCCATGCCCTGGGGGCGTTCGCACAGCAACTGATCGAGGGTCGGGCCCTTAAGCAGTTCTAGAGTGATAAAGGCGCGCTGGCTGCTTGGGTCAATGTCGAAGTTGTACAGGCGCACCACATGCCGATGGCTGAGGCGTGTGGTCAGCGCGTACTCGCTGTAGAGCAAGGCGCTGGCATCGGGGTATTCGGCGAAATCCTCGCTGAGCGTCTTCAGCGCCACGTAGGGTTCCGGATCGCCGAACTGTTCGCGCAGCAGGTCACGGGCGCGATAGACCGCACCCATGCCGCCGACGCCGAGCAGGCGTTCGATCCGGTAGCGGCCGCCGAGTACGTCCGGCAGCTCGCCGGCAGGCGTCTTCGGCACCACCGGCACCGGCGTGGCCGCGGTGGACGCCAGCGCAAAATAGGTGAGATCGCAGGCGGGCTGGGCATTCATCGGCGTATCACCACGGCACTGAGATTGTCCCGCGCCGGGCCCTTGAGCGCCTGGCGAAAAAGCCGCTCCAGCGCCAGGTGTGTGGATGGCAGGCTGAGTGCGGCGCCGAGGGCGTCGGCGGACATGCTCTGGTAGAGCCCATCGCTGCAAAGCAGCAGCGTGTCGCCGGGAAACACGGTGAATTCGAGGATATCCAGCTCCAGCTTCTCGCTGGCACCTATGGCGCGGGTCAGCGCGTGAGCGGCCGGATGTTTGGCGGCAACCGCGGGGCTGAGCTGCTGCTCGTCGATCAGTTGCTGCAGCAACGAGTGGTCGCGTGACAGCTGATAGAGACGGCCGCTGCGCCACAGGTAGCAGCGGCTGTCGCCAGCCCAGATGCATGCCGCACGGCCATCCTCCACGAGCAGGGCGACCACGGTGCTACCGATCACCGGATCGGGGCGTTCGGCGGTGATCGTCAGTTCCTGGCTGAGCCGGCGATTCAGCTCATGCAGGCAGCGCCGCAGCGCCAGCAGCCGCTCCGGCAGATCGCCCGTAGTGGATAGATCGGCCAGCTGCTCGATGATCAGGCGACTGGCCAGCGCGCCGTTCTGGTGTCCGCCCATGCCGTCCGCCACGGCCCAGAGCCCGGCCTGTGGCAGGTCGAGAAAGGCATCTTCGTTGCGCGCCCGCACCTTGCCGGTGTCGGTGCGCGCCGCGCTGCGCCAGCTGCACACCGTTGCACTCATCACAGTGTGGCCGGCAGCTTGAAGCCGCGCAGCAGCGCGAGGTCGAACGGATTCGGCGAGCGCTGGGCATGCAGCAGGTAGTTGGCGCGCAGGCCGTCGAGATCGGCCTTGAGCATCAGCACGTCGCGGCCGCTGTGGTAGTCGACTTGCATCAGGTCGATCAGGCGGAACAGCGACCAGGGCCCGGTGTTCTTCTCGATACCGACGCGACGGCCGCCGAGTTCTTCCACCACCAGGCTGGTGCGTCCGTCGTCGGCTTCGGCCGGCCAGCGGAACGCGGTCTGCACGATCGGTCCGTGGCGGTATTCCATCTGCTGGTTGCCGAAGCGGAAGTCGGCGCGACCGAGGCTCGAATCCAGCGAATAGGGCTCGAGCTTGAACAGGATCAGCGGCTCGTTGGGGTTCTCCGCAAAGAAGCTGCGGCGAATGGTCTGCGCCCTGCTCATCTGCGCCAGGAACTGCTCGGACAGCGGCAGGCCGCGACCGTCGACCCGGCGCAGTTGATACTGGCCAGCGCTGCCGCTGACGAAGGGCTTGAGGTAGCGCTCGAAAAAGCTGTCCGCCAGGCCCTGGGCCTTGAAGAACTCGCGGAAGTCGGCGAGGGCGACGTCGCTGGCGCTGTGGGCGCTGAACGGATAGCGCTCGCGCAGCGAACCGCGGTAGCTGGCGTAGAGCTCGTTGCGATAGCGCTGGTTGAGGTAGTGATAGGCGTCGCTGAGCACCAGCGACCAGCTGTCCTCGGCCAGCAGACCCAACCACTTGCCGACCGGTTGCGGCAGGCGGGCAGCACTGCTGCGCAGCTGATTGATGGCGTCGCGCTGACCGCCCATGCGCGCCTTGGCCATCTCGAAGGCGGCCTGTTCCGGTGCGCTGGCGTGGGCCAGCGAGGCCAGCTGCAATTGCAGGGCGTCGAGGGCCTGTAGGCTGGCACTCAACTCGGGGCCGGCTGCGCCGTTTTCGTCGAGCAGCTGGTGCAGCGGCGCGAAGCGGCGTTCGAGGGTTTTGCGCGCGGTGTCCGGGATGTTCTTCAGCATGGCGGCCTGAGCCTGCTCGGCTGCGGCGGTGGCCAGCTTGGCCGCCTTGCCGAGCTTGCCGCCCGCGCCTTGCGCCGCTTCGGCCAGCTCGCCAGCCCCGGCGGTCGCTTCGGCCAGACCGGCGAAGCGGGTGTTCTCGCGTACTTCCAGCAGCAGTTGCAGCAGCGGTGAGTTGGCGGCGGTGAGCCCAGCGAGCTGCGCGGCACCTTGGGCCGCGCTACCTGCGGGGAGGATGTTCAGCTGGGCGATCGCCTCGCTCCAGTGCGCGGCGTAGTCGCGGAAGTACAGCTGTTCCATTTCCACCAGCAGACGGCCGAGGTCCTTGGCGCTGAGGCTGTCGCCTTCGCCCAGTACCCAGTTGTCGCGCAGGATCTCGCTGACCAGATCGGCACCCTGGGCGACGAACAGCTTGTGATAGCCGCGCTCGGTGTAGAAGCCGGGAATCGTATAGTCGCCGCCGACGAACAGGGATGCCTGCGGGCCGAGCTGGGTGTTCAGCCGATAGTCGGGAAGATTGCGCGCCTGGTCGCGCAGCATGCGGTACACCACTGCCGCCAGCGATTCGCTGCGCAGCTGGGCACGGGCTTTGGCCACCAGATTGTCGTTCAGCTGATACGGCGCGAAGGATTCTTCCAGCAGACGCGCGAAGTGCGTGTTGAGCCCCTGCTGCGCCACGGCATTGCCCGAATGGCGCAGCGACCAGTCGGCGGCCAGCCAGTCCTTGAGGAAGGCCGCTTCACGGCGTTCGGCCAGGTTCAGCATGAGATAGGCGCGCAGGCTGCCGAGCAGCTGCTCGCGGTCGTTCAGGTTGGCGCGAATCTGCGCTTCCAGCTGCCGGGCGACACGTGGCAGCAGCAGGTTCTCCAGATCGCGGTGGTAGGCCTCGTGCAGCGTCGGGTCGACCGCTTCGCCCTGGTACAGGCCGCCTCGGCTTAGCCAGGACACCTCATCCTTGGGCGGGAATACCTGGGTCGCCGCATAGCTCGCGTCCAGCGCCTTGAGGGTGCGCAGTGCCTCGTCTTCCGCTTCTATGGCCTTGCGTTCGCTGCCGAGTCGCTGGGCGATGTCACGCAGCTGTTCCAGACGCTCATGGTTGCCGGAGAAATTCAGTGCCCAGGCGCCGCCGATCAGCAGCAGGCAGCCGAAGGCGCCGGCATAGAGGGCACGCTGGCCCCAGTCGATGCGGCGTACCTCGCGCTGGTCGAGGCCCGCCAGTTCGGCTTCCGGAAAGATCACCCGGCTGAGCAGCTGATTGATGAAACGCGCGCGGCCGCTGCGGAAGCTCGGCAGCGCGCTGCTGGACAGGCCGAGCTGGCGGCCGATGCCGGCGGTGAGCGGGTCGAGCGTATCGCGCAGCTGCGGCGCGCTGGTCAGGTAGAAGCCCCGCAGCTGGCTGGCACGCTGGTAGCGGTTGCCGGCGAAGGCCAGCTCGATGAACAGACTCAGGCGCTCGCCGATCTGCCCCAGCTGATGCGGGAAGTCGAGGATGCGGCCGCGGCGCTGCGTATCGCGCTCCTGATGCATGCGCAGGATCACCTGGCTGTTCAGCCGGCGCAGCAGTTCCTCGAATTCCTGGCGTACCACCTGTGCGTCGCTGCCGTTCTGTTCCTTGCGGAAGCTGGCGCCGAGCACCTGGTTGCTTTCCTCCCGCGACAGCTGCTCGAAGAAGTCGTCGAAACCGAGAATCCGATCGGCCTTGCTCAGCACCAGGTAGACCGGCACGTCCACATTCAGACGCTGATGGATTTCGTGCAGGCGCTGGCGGGTCTGGCGGGCCAGGTTCTCCAGCTCCAGTTCACTGCCGCCCTGCAGCTGGTCCACCGGCAGGTTGACCAGCACGCCGTTGAGCGGACGCGCGCGGCGCTTGCGCAGCAGGCCGAGCAGGGTGTCCCAGGCGCTGCCGTCGACAGCTGCATCGGGCTGGGTCAAGTAGCGGCCGGCGGTGTCGATCAGCACGGCATGATCGGCGAAGTACCAGTCGGCATAGCGGGTGCCGGAGACGTCCTTGGTCAGGCGCTGCTGCTCGCTGCGATTGAGCGGGAAATCCAGCCCGGAGAAATCCAGCAGGCTGGTCTTGCCGCTGCCCTGCGGGCCGATCAGCAAGTACCAGGGCAGCTCGCTGCGCCATTTCTCGCTGCGCCCGCGGTAGAGGCTGGAGGTTTTCAGGGTGCGCAGCGCCTGTTTGAAGCGATGGCGCAGCTCCTGTTGCTCTTCGCCGATCAGGCCGTCGCGGCGCAGCTGCTCCTGCATGTCCTGGTCCTCGGCATCGCGCTTCTTGCGCGCGCTGGCGCGCCAGCTGGCGAAGACCATGGCCAGGCCCCAGCCGAGGAACAGGACGCTGATGCTCAGCAGACGGCTGCTGGATGACTCCCAGAAGCGGTGGTCATTCACCGCCAGCAGCGACCCGACGAACCACACCAGAACTGCCAGCAGCAGGACCAGCAGCAGGCTCCAGACCCAGGTCCGGCGCAGCACGGCGCCGAGCTTGCCAAAGAACGTCTTCATTTCATTTCATCCCTGAAAAGGTGGAATCGCCGGCATCCATGTCCAGCGAGCGATAGGGTTGCAGCACGCTCTCGCGTTGTTCGCCCAGCACCCAGGCGAAACCGCCGTAGATCACCCCGAGGCACATCAGGGTGAACAGCGCGACCATCCACCAGGGCACGATGCGCACCAGGCGCCGGCGGGTGTCCTTGAGGCCCTCCCAGTGCGGCGACAGCTCGCGCGGTATGTCGCCACGCATCTGCCTGATCTGCCGGTAGAGGCTGTCGCGCACCGCTTCCAGCTCGAGCATGCCGCGCGGCAACACGCGGTACTTGCCCTCGAAGCCGAGGGACAGGCACAGGTACATCAGTTCGAGCATCGGCAGGTGCTTGACCGGGTTGCGCGATAGCCGCTCGAGCAGCTGGAAGAACTTCTCGCCGCCGAAGGTCTCGTTGTGGAAGGAGGACAGCAGACTCATCTGCGACCATTCGCTCTCGTTGCCCCAGGGCGTGGTCACCACGGCCTCGTCGAGAATGGTGCAGAGCACGTAGCGCGCCGCCATCACCTGACTGCTCTCGGCGCCGTCGTGCAGGGCGCGGTGCTCGAACAGCTTGATCGCGCTGCTCAATTGCCGGTGCAGTGCCTGCAGGTCTTCGCTGTCCAGGCTGTGCTTGAGCCGTACCACTTCCGAGAGCAGCGGCGAGGCGGCGGCCACCAGCGGATTGAGACTGATGTTGAAGGTTTCCGCCGGGCGCAGGCGGGCGGCGTAGATCATCCGCTCCTCCAGCTGCTCGAAGCGAGGCGGGGTGTCGAAGTCGGTCAACGGGCTCTGTGCCGGGGCCTCGCCGGCGCGGTTGACGATGACCGTGTGGTCGTCCTGTCCGTAATCCATTTCCTTGATCATGTCGCTCAGTCCCTGACCGCCCAGAATTTCAGTTCGAGCCCGGTGAAGTCACCGGACACATGGAAGGCAAAGCCGCCGGAGCGCTCCAGCTGCGCCTGGTCCTCGGCGCTGAGTTCCAGCGCGAAATAGGTCTTGCCGGCATGGAAGGGGATCTGCCGCGGCGCCACCGGCAGCGGCTTGATGCGGATGCCCGGCAGATGCAGGTTGACCAGCTGGCGGATGCGCTCCACCGGGCCGATCTTCAGGTGCGCCGGCAGGCGGGTGCGCAGGGTTTCCGAATCGCACTGGGCGCTGGCGGCGAGCACGAAGGATGCCGTGCCGAGCAGCTTGTGATCGTGCAGTGGCGATACCTGGATGCCGTACTGGCGCTGCTGCAGCAGCAGTTCGATGGCGTGCTGCTCGAGCACCATCGACAGCACCTGGCGGATCGCGTCCATCAGCTTGCGGAAGCTCGCGCCCTGGTCGCTGTGCTGGTAGCGACCGTCCAGGGCTGGGCGCTTGCTCTCGCTGGAGAAGGTCGCCAACTCGCCGAGCAGGCCAAGCAGATCGCGGTAGATCTGCTCCGGATGCACCTGCTCCACGCCCAGGTAGTGGCGCAGCACCGGTTCGTGACGGTTGATCAGCTGCAGCATCATGAAGTCGCCGACCTCGGCGCCACCCACCTTGCCGGTGGCGCTGATGCGCTCGGCAAGGGTATCGCCGCGGTGGGCGAGCATGCTGATCACTTCCTTCAGACAGGACAGCAGATAGCCGGAAGCCTGGAAGTTGACGTAGGTCGGAATGAACTCGGGGTCGAGGCTGATGACCCCGTCCGGCGTGGTGTCGAGCACCTCGCACAGCTGCAGTTTCACGTAGGCCTGGTCGCTCTGCTGCTCGCCCAGCAGCAGGCGGAAATCCGGCAGCCCGGTGCTGACCTGGCTGGTGCTGCTGTCGCCGGCATTGGAGTCGGCGACATCCAGCTCATGGGCGGTGTAGCGCGCCAGCACGTCCTTCTGTTCGGGACGACGCGTTTCGATGTGGTTGCCGGTAACCAGTGGCAGCGCGAGGTATACCGGTGTACTGCCGGTGTTCGGCGGAATGTCCAGCGCCAGTGGCTCGCGCTCGCTGCCCAGCTCGAACAGCGTGCCATCCGGCAGGATGCCGCTGGCCTGGCTGAGCACCAGCTTGCCCATGTTGAGGAACTGGCGGTCGATCTCCAAATTGAAGAAACCCCAGGCATAGCTGCCCAGCTTCTGGGTGCGCGCCTTGAGTTGGTGATCGTAGTAGCGATCGTTCTGCTGGAAGTGCTGCGGACGCAGCAGCATGCCTTCCTGCCAGACAACCTTGTGCAGGCTCATGCTTATTTTCCTTCTTCGGCGAGCGGGTCGAACAGCGCGATGCCGCGCTCATCCAGGCTCAGCGCGACGTGGGTGCGCTCTTGCGATGGCACGGCGATGACGTAGCGCCAGCTGGCTTCCGGCAGGTCGCGGTAGGCGGCCAACACGCCGACATAGCGGCTGCCCTCCTGCACCGATAGCTTCAGCTCGCGGCTTTCGCCGGGACGCAGTTCCAGTTCCTCGGAGGTCACCAGGTCTGGCGCCAGGGCTTCCTTGGGCCGCTGGTAGAGGGCGAAGAAGTCGCCGTTTTCGAACGCCACCGGATGCTTGAGCTCCAGCAGGCGCAGCACGATCGGCGATGGCCGGCCGTTGAGGTCGGGATTGAGACGGTCGCTGCCGTGCAGTTCGAGGTCGAGCTTGGTCAGCTTGGAGTACGGCGACAGCGCCGAGCAGCCGCCCAGCACGAGCAGCGAGGCCAGCATGGCCAGGGTGATGCGACGAGGCATGGGATCATCCTTGATGGGTTGAATCGAGCGTGGCGATCAGACGCACCTGCTCCTCATAGGTCTTGGCGAAGTCGCGGGCGAACAGCCGTTCGCTCCAGTCGGCGTCCTGGCCGAGGCTGTGATGCAACCGGCGGTAGGCGCGCCAGCGACTGCCGGCGGTGGCGATCAGCGGCTTGCGGCCCTCGCGTTCGAAACGCAGTGCCAGCTGCTCCGGCGCGAGCTGTTCGAACATGGCGTGAACGGCGGCGCGGCTGGCCGCTAGCAGTGCCACCTGATGCGCCTGCAGGTCGCGGAAGGCGCGTCCGATGGCCTGTTCAGCCGTAAGCTGGCCGGGCTTGCCACCTCGCAGCAGGGCGCTCACGGCCTCACCCGTATCGGCACTGTGCTTGAGTGGGTTGTTGCCAGCGCTCTGCACAGTGGTCAACGCCAGGCGCAACTCGTTCTTCAGCTCGCTGCGGGTGCGTAGGCTCTGCTGCAGGCCGCCGACGCTCTGCTTGAGCAGGCGGGCGGCGTTCAACGCCAGGGCCTGGCGCTGTTCCTCGTCGAGATCGTCGAGATCGATGCCCAGCGCCTCGCCGAAACGCGCCCAGAATCCCTGCGGCAGTCGTTCGGGCTCGGCTTCGCGCTTGGCTTCCGGCGCTGCCTGAGGCATGACCAGCTCCGGCAACGGCAGGCTTTCCATGTCGATGCGCGCGTAGTCGCGCTGCTGCGCCTGGCGCTGTGGCGCTACCAGGGCGAGGTCGAGGTCGTCTACCTCGGCATAGACGCGCTCCTGCTGATCCATGGCAACCAGCGGATCGAGGTCGAGAAAAGCGTCGTCGGGGATGATGCTGCCGGCCGGCTGCGGGCGGCCGATGTCGCCTTCGAACAGCGCCGGGTCCTGAATCAGCCGGGCGCGGATCTCGAAGTCGCCCAGGCAGTAGACGCTGCCATGCTCGATGCGCTGCGGCTGGCCCTTGACCAGGCTGGCGCCACTGTCCTTGAGCTGGATGCCGTTGCTGCTGGTGTCGGTGAGAAAGAAGGCTCCGTCGCGGTAGCTGATCACCGCGTGACGCCCGGAGAGGACGCGCTTGCGATCCGGGATCACCCAATCGCAGCCTTCGGCCCGGCCGATCAAGCCGCCGGCCTGCTTGAAGGTTTTGGTGGTCAGCAGACCCGGCACGAATTGCTGGGCGCCCACCATATCGAAGACCAGTTCCATGGTCGTGTTGCTCCTTGCGGTCACTGGCCGCGATTCAAAGCCTGCGGGTCGCCCAGCGGACGATATTGGTCATCGTTGAATTTGTAGTTGCCGGTGCAGCCGGTGAGCAGGGCCGCGGCGAAGAGCGAAACGAGGGCGTAATAGCGCACGGGCACGCGATTTCCTCCTTGAAGTCGTGTGTGGGGGCAAGGTGCGCATGGCGCGACCTGGTCGGCGCATTGAAGTTCAGTTGTCCTGCAGGCTCGGTGATCGGGTTCACAGAACACCCGTTGGATGCGTCTAAAACGAGCGTGAGGTCAGGTTGGCGCAGGCCGATGGCGCCGCATGGCAGGTTTCCCTTGCATCAGCATCCCGATGCAGGCAGGGCGGCCTGCACTTGCCTGGTGTTGGCTTTTGGCCGATCGAGGGCAACGGTCTGAAGATGGTGCGCAGAAACGACAAAGCCCGCAGTGAGCGGGCTTTGTCGGAGCGTTTCGAGCGGGACTCGAAACGACTATCTATATGGCGCATCCGGCGGGATTCGAACCCACGACCCCTGCCTTCGGAGGGCAGTACTCTATCCAGCTGAGCTACGGATGCGTTGCGGGGCGCAATCATACGCATGTCGTTGACGGGCGTCCATGCTGGTGCGGCCGGACGGATACGGTCCAGGTGCGGCTTTTTCGCAGCTGCCCGAGGCTGGTCCGGCTGGTACCCTTGCGTGTCGCGGCCGGGGGCCGTGGGTGTTCGAATGGCGAGGGGATGGAGATGTCGGGCCATATCAAACTCTGGGATGCGCCGCTGCGGCTGTTTCACTGGTTGTTCGCCGGCACGGTGATCGCAGCCGTCGTCACCGGCTGGGTGGGCGGCAATCTGATGCCCTGGCATGGCCGGCTCGGTCTGCTGGTGCTGGGGCTGCTGGTATTTCGTCTGGTGTGGGGCTTCGTCGGGTCGACCTACGCACGCTGGTCGCGGATCTTCGCGGCAACCGTCGGTGTGAAGGATTATCTGCAGGGCAACTGGCGCGAGGCCGGGCACAACCCGCTCGGTGCTTTTTCGGTGCTGGCCATGCTACTGCTGGTGAGCTTTCAGGTGACCAGCGGCTTGATGGCAACCGATGACATCGCCTTCCAGGGCCCGCTTTATAGGTTGGTCAGCAGCGAAACCGGCAGCGCGCTGAGCGGCCTGCATCGGCAGGCAAAGTGGCTGCTGCTGGTGCTGATCGGCATGCACATCGGGGCCATCATCTATTACACGCTGGTGATGCGCCGTCCGCTGGTGCGCGCGATGATTGCAGGAAGAACGCAGCGCGAGCACCCGACCCAGCAGGATGCCCGCGGTGGTTCGCTGTTTGCGGCGGTGCTGGCGATTGCGCTGGGTGCGGCTTGCGTATGGGGTGTGCAAGCGGTAGGGGATTGGCTGGAGCCGGAACCCGCCGCGGTCGCACCGAGCCTGGACTGGTAAGCCAGCCGACGGGTTGGTGTCGGCTGGCTGCGACGGGTCAGTCGGCGCGGAACTTGTCGTGGCAGGACTTGCAGCTGCCGCCGACGTCACCGAAGGCCTTCTTGATCGCGGCTTGGTCCCCTTCCGCTGCGACCTTGGCGAGCTGGTTGGCGGCGGCGGTGAAGTCGCGGCCGATGCGCCCGGCTTCGTCGAGATTCTGGAAGAACTCAGGCTTCAGGCGAGTCGCCTTGCCCAGCTGCTCGGTGGTGGTGTCCGGGCTGTACAGGCTGCCCATGCCGGAATTGGCGATGGCGGCGATGGCATTGGCGGCGGCGGCTACCTTGGCCTGGTCGTAGGGCTCCTTGCCGTCGACTACCTGGGCCTTGATCTTGCCCATGTTCCACGACATGAACTGGTAGCCGGCCTGGCGGGTTTCGACCATCTCTTCCGGCTTCATCTGCGCCTGGACGGCAGCGCTGGCCAGCAGGGCGGCGGCCACGGCGCCTGTCATCAATGCTTTCACGGTAACTCCTTATCGATCCTTGGTTGTCGGCGACTTGCGCCGCTCGCGCGCAACTATACCCCGGCCAGTAGTAGGGTTTGGGTAACAAGTCGTGACAGGCCGTGCGATGCATCAGGCTGGTCAATGGCGCGACAACGTCATGCGTCATGAGCTTGCCGGGCCGGTGGCTGCGGTCCTAGCATGGCCGTTCGCAGTGCAATGCGGCGACAGGAACCGGGCGGCGAAGGACGGTTCAGATGATCGTCGTATCAGCCAAACTTTCCGCAGCGGGCCTGCCGCTACGATGCCCGAGGAGACTGCCATGCAACTCAAAGACACCGCTCTGTTCCGTCAGCAGGCCTATATCGATGGCGCCTGGGTCGATGCCGACAGCGGCCAGACCATCAGCGTGAACAACCCGGCCACCGGCGAAACGCTTGGCACGGTGCCGAAGATGGGCGCCGCGGAAACCCGTCGCGCCGTCGATGCCGCCGAGCGTGCGTTGCCGGCCTGGCGTGATCTGACCGCCAAGGAGCGTTCGCAGAAGCTGCGCCGCTGGTTCGAGCTTTTGATGGAGAACCAGGACGACCTTGGCCGCCTGATGACTCTGGAGCAGGGCAAGCCGCTGGCCGAGGCCAAGGGCGAGATCGCCTACGCCGCCTCGTTCATCGAGTGGTTCGCCGAGGAAGCCAAGCGCATCTACGGCGACACCATTCCCGGGCACCAGAAAGACAAGCGCATTATCGTCATCAAGCAGCCGATCGGCGTGACCGCGGCCATCACACCGTGGAATTTCCCGGCGGCGATGATCACCCGCAAGGCCGGCCCGGCGCTGGCGGCCGGCTGCACCATGGTGATCAAGCCCGCGTCACAGACGCCGTTCTCGGCACTGGCGATGGTCGAGCTGGCCGAACGCGCCGGCATTCCCAAGGGAGTGCTCAGCGTCGTGACCGGCTCGGCCGGCGACATCGGCAACGAGCTGACCGCCAACCCCAAGGTGCGCAAGATTTCCTTCACCGGCTCCACCGAGGTTGGCGCCAAGTTGATGGAGCAGTGCGCGCCGGGCATCAAGAAGGTGTCCCTGGAGCTGGGCGGCAACGCGCCATTCATCGTCTTCGATGATGCCGACCTGGACGAGGCGGTGAAGGGCGCCATGCAGTCCAAGTACCGCAACGCCGGGCAGACCTGTGTATGCGTCAACCGCATCTATGTGCAGGATGGCGTATACGACGCCTTTGCCGAGAAATTCCAGGCGGCGGTGGCCAAGCTGCGGGTCGGCAACGGCCTGGAAGAGGGCACCGACATCGGCCCGCTGATCGATGATCGTGCCGCCAGCAAGGTCCGCGAGCATATCGAGGATGCCGTTGCCCAGGGTGCGCGGCTGGTGGCGGGCGGTCAGGCTCATGCAATGGGTGGCAGCTATTTCGAGCCCACCGTGTTGGTGGATGTGCCGGATAGCGCCAAGGTGGCCAAGGAAGAAACCTTCGGCCCGCTGGCGCCGCTGTTCCGTTTCAAGGACGAGTCCGAGGCGATCGCCAAGGCCAACGACACCGAGTTCGGCCTGGCCTCCTACTTCTACGCGCGCGATCTGGGCCGGGTGTTCCGCGTCGCCGAGGCGCTGGAGTACGGCATGGTCGGCATCAATACCGGGCTGATCTCTACCGAAGTGGCGCCGTTCGGCGGCGTGAAGTCCTCCGGTCTCGGCCGCGAGGGCTCGAAGTACGGCATCGAGGATTACCTGGAGATCAAGTATCTCTGCATGGGCATCTGAGCCACCTGCGACAGCTGGCCTCAGGGGCCGAGGCTGGCTGTTTGCTATAGGTCCGTGCAGAATCGCGCCCCCACTGGCGCGATCCCCCTCAAGGATCTTTCGCCATCTACCTACACCGTCGCTAGGCTGTGGTGACATCTCCAGCGAGCAGTGCAGTGAGCATCTCCGCCCAAGTTTCATTCGTTCTGGTTGCCTACAACGAGCCCTGGCGCGCGGATCAGCTTTGTCAGCTGGTGCGCGAACTGCGCCCCGGCATGCGCGTGCAGCCAGCGGCCGATGGGCATGCCGCGCTGGAACTGTGCAAGCGTCAGGTGCCCAGCCTGTTGATCGTCGATGGTGAGCTGGATGGCCTTGATGGCCGCCAACTGCTGCGCGAACTGCGTCGCCTCGGTCCGACCCAGCGCCTGCCCTGCGTGCTGATCAGCGCGCGCACCGATACCGCCAGCGTACGCACCGTGCTGCCGCTGGCACCCGCCGCCTACCTGGGCAAACCCTATGATCTCGACGACCTGCGCCAGCGCCTGGACAAACTGTTGCCGCGTTCGGCCGGTCGTGCAGGAATAACGACGCCCGCATCGACAGACAGCGTGGACAGTTTTCTCGAGCGCATGCGCCCGCATAACCGCGGCGCGCCGCTGCAGGAGGGGGTGCTGGTGGCACTGCAGCGTCTGCAGAGCGGCGATCAGGATTTCGCCGAGCTCGAAGAGCTCTTGGCCCGCGACCCGCAGGTGACCGCGCGGCTGATCAGCGTCGCCAGCAGCGGTACGCAACAGGCCGCACCATGCCTCAGCCTGGGCGAGGCACAGCGCCGACTCGGCGCTGCGCGCAGTCTCCAGCTGGTGACCGAGCTGGCGCTGCAGCACAACGCCCGGCTGATCGAGCCACGTCTGGCCGAACTGGGTGCGCAGCTTGGCGCGCAGGCGCTGCGCACCGCACGCCTGGCCAGCTGGTTGGCGCGGCAGCTGAAGCTGGACAGAGAGCTCTGCTTCAGCGCCGGCCTGCTGAGGAACATCGGTGAACTGGCGCTATTACGCAGCCTGCAGGACTGGCTCGACAGTGGCGGTGAGCTGGATGAGTCGAGTCTTCAGCGCTGCCTGCGGGAACGGGCCGCAGGCTTTGGCTCGGCGTTGCGCGCGCAATGGGCGCTGCCGCTGGAGTTACGCCAGGTGATCGCGGCCTACTACGCACTGGGCGCCGGCGCGCTCAGCCGCGAAGCGCTGGTGCTCAACCTGACGCGCCTGCTGATCGATCTGCCGGAAGGCGGCGAGCCCGCCTCCCTTTCCGGCGAGCGGACGGTGCGTTTGCTGCGTATCGACCCCGACCTGCTCGCTCGCGCCCCGCGGCATGCCGTTTCCGGCTGACACCGCCGCCCCCGCTTTTGCGGCGACATTCCTCTGACTGATAGTGCTGTGCGACGCCCGGTCCGGCTGCCGGCAATATCAAGCACTGACGCGCGTTGCGCCCATTTGCCTCGCTTGATTGCTGTCCGATGCCGGCCTATCGACATGCGTAACGTGACTCCTTTATTCTGCTGTGCGAAACATGATTCCGTGAAATTACAATTCCAATCAGCATTTCACACAGCGGAGGCCAGTCATGACAGATGTCGTACGGCTCGAAGTTCAGGGCGATATCGCGCTGATCACGGTCAACAATCCACCGGTCAACGCCCTCGGCCAGGCGGTGCGCGAGGGGCTGCTGAAGGCCTTTCAGCATGCCGAAGCGGACCAGCACGTCCGCGCCGTGGCGCTGGTGTGCGAGGGCAATACCTTTATTGCCGGCGCGGACATAAAGGAGTTCGGCAAGCCGCCGCAGGCGCCGAGCCTGCCCGAGGTGATCGAGGTCATCGAAGGCTGCAACAAGCCGAGCGTTGCAGTCATTCATGGCACCGCACTCGGTGGCGGGCTGGAAGTTGCGCTGGGTTGTCATTACCGCATCGCCCGCAAGGACGCCAAGGTCGGCCTCCCGGAAGTGAAATTGGGTTTGTTGCCCGGCGCCGGTGGCACTCAGCGCTTGCCGCGTCTGGCCGGAGTCGAGAAGGCGCTGGACATGATTGTCAGCGGCACACCCATCGGTGCGGCGGAGGCGGTCGAGCACCACATCGTCGACGAGCTGTTCGAGGGTGATCTGCGCGAGGCCGGCCTGGCTTATGCGCGTCGGCTGGTAGACGAAGGCCGCGGCCCGCGCCGCACGGGCGAGCAGACCCAAGGCCTTGAAGGCGCCGACAACGAGGCACTGATCCGCGCCAAGCACGCCGAGGTAGCCAAGCGCATGGCCGGGCTGTTCTCGCCGCTGCGTTGCATCGCGGCGGTCGAGGCGGCAACCAAGCTGCCGCTGGCCGAGGGTCTCAAGCGCGAGCGTGAACTGTTTGCCGAGTGCCTGAACTCGCCACAGCGTGGTGCCTTGGTCCATTCATTCTTCTCAGAACGCCAGGCCGGCAAGATCAATGATCTGCCATTCGATGTGAAACCTCGCTCGATCAAGACCGCCGCGGTGATCGGCGGCGGCACCATGGGTGTCGGTATCGCCTTGAGCTGCGCCAATGCCGGGGTTCCGGTGAAGCTGCTGGAAATAAATGACGAAGCGCTGCAACGCGGCCTGCAGCGTGCCCGGGATACCTATGCAGCCAGCGTCAAGCGCGGCAGCCTGACCGAGGAGGCGATGGAGAAGCGCCTGGCGCTGGTCGAAGGCGTCACCGAGTACGCCGCGCTGGCCGATGCCGACGTGGTGGTCGAAGCGGTGTTCGAAGAGATGACCGTGAAGCAGCAGGTCTTCGAACAGCTGGATGCCGTCTGCAAGCCAGGCGCCATTCTTGCCTCCAATACCTCGTCACTCGATTTAAACGCCATCGCCGCCTTCACCAAACGTCCCGAGGACGTGGTCGGCCTGCATTTCTTCAGCCCCGCCAACGTTATGCGTTTGCTGGAAGTGGTGCGCGGTGAGAAGACCAGCAATGAGGTGCTTGCCACCGCCATGGCCATCGGCAAGCAGCTGAAGAAGGTCTCAGTGGTGGTCGGCGTTTGCGACGGCTTCGTCGGCAACCGTATGGTCTTCCAGTACGGCCGCGAGGCGGAGTTCCTCTTGGAGGAGGGCGCCACGCCGCAGCAGGTCGACGCTGCCCTGCGCAATTTCGGCATGGCCATGGGGCCGTTCGCCATGCGCGATCTGTCGGGCCTCGACATCGGCCAGGCGATTCGCAAACGGCAGCGCGCAACGCTACCAGCGCATCTGGATTTCCCCACCGTCTCCGACAAGCTCTGCGCCGCTGGCATGCTCGGGCAGAAGACCGGCGCCGGCTACTACCGCTACGAGGCGGGTAACCGCACGCCGCAGGAAAACCCCGAACTCGCGCCTATGCTGGAAGCGGCGTCGCGAGAAAAAGGCATCGAGCGAAAAGCGCTGGACGAGCAGTACATCGTCGAGCGCTGCATCTTCGCGCTGGTCAACGAGGGCGCGAAGATTCTCGAAGAGGGCATCGCCCAGCGTTCCAGCGATATCGACGTCATCTACCTGAACGGCTACGGCTTCCCGGCCTTCCGTGGTGGCCCGATGTTCTATGCCGACAGCGTCGGCCTGGACAAGGTGCTGGCGCGGGTCAAGGAACTGCACGCACGTTGCGGCGACTGGTGGAAGCCGGCGCCGCTGCTGGAACAACTGGCCGCCGAAGGCCGCACCTTTACCGACTGGCAGTCCGGGCAATGAACGCGACCCGCCTGCAATCCGAACGCACCATGAGGACATTCCCATGAACGTCAACTACACGGCCGAAGAGCTCGCCTTTCGCGATGAAGTGCGCGTCTTCCTGAAAAGCGAGCTGCCGGCGGACATCGCCGCCAAGGTCAAGCTCGGCAAGCACATGTCCAAACAGGATCACGAGCGCTGGCAGCAGATTCTGGTCAAGCGCGGCTGGTACGCGCCGGGCTGGCCGGTGGAGCTGGGCGGCACCACCTGGGGCCCGGTGGAAAAGCACATCTTCGATGAGGAGTGCTCGGCCTTCGGCGCGCCGCGTACCGTGCCCTTTGGGGTCAACATGGTCGCCCCGGTGATCATCAAGTTTGGCACCCAGCAGCAGATCGACCATTACCTGCCGCGCATTCTTTCTGGCGAGGACTGGTGGTGCCAGGGCTATTCCGAGCCGGGCGCAGGTTCCGACCTGGCGAGCCTGAAGACCCGCGCCGTGCGCGACGGCGACCACTACGTGGTCAACGGCCAGAAGACCTGGACCACCCTCGGCCAGCACGCCAACATGATCTTCTGCCTGGTGCGCACCGACCCCGAGGCGCAGCAGCAACGCGGTATCAGCTTCCTCTTGATCGAGATGAAAAGCCCCGGCATCAGCGTGCGGCCGATCATCACCCTGGACGGCGACCACGAGGTCAACGAGGTCTTCTTCGACAACGTCCGCGTGCCGGTGGAAAACCTCGTCGGCGAGGAAAACCAGGGTTGGACCTGCGCCAAGTACCTGCTGACCCACGAGCGCACGGGCCTGGCCGGCATCGGCTCGTCCAAGGCGGTGTTGGCGCATCTGAAGCGCATCGCGATGAAGGAAGTCTGCGATGGCAAGCCAATGCTCGAAGACCCGCTGTTCCGCGCCCAGGTCGCGGAAGTGGAAATGCAGCTGATGGCCATCGAGATGAGCACCCTGCGCATCCTCGCCGCGGCGAAGGAGGGCGGCGTGCCCGGCGCGGAGTCCTCGATCCTCAAGGTCAAGGGCACCGAGATTCGCCAAGCGATTACTCACCTCTTGCGCAAGGTCATCGGCCCCTACGCGTTGCCATTCCTCGAAGAGGAAATGCAGCTGGACTACGACGGCGAGCTCCTGCACGCCGACTACAGCGCGTCGCTGGCCGGCGACTACTTCAACATGCGCAAGCTGTCGATCTTCGGCGGCTCCAACGAAATCCAGAAGAACATCGTCTCGAAGATGATTCTCGAGCTGTAAGGGGGCACCGCAATGGACTTCAAACTGACTGAAGAGCAGCAAATGCTGCAAGACACCGCGGCGCGCCTGGTGCGCGACGCCTACCCGTTCGAGCAGCGCGAGAAATTCAGCGAGTCGGAACTGGGCTTTTCTGCCGAGTTCTGGGGCCAGCTGGGCGAGCTGGGCCTGACCGCCGTACCGTTCGCCGAAGAGATCGGCGGCTTTGGCGGCGGCGGCGTGGAAACCATGTTGGTGATGACCGAGCTGGGCCGCGGCCTGACGCTTGAGCCCTACCTGCAATCGGTTATCTATGGCGGCGGCCTGCTTAACCAGCTGGGCAGCGACGCGCAGAAAGAAGATCTGCTGCCGCAGGTCGCGGCCGGTTCGCTGCAACTGGCGGTGGCCTTCGATGAGCCGCAGAGCCACTACAACCTCCACGACGTACAGACCAAAGCCGAGGCGGTCGACGGCGGTTATCGCCTGTCCGGACGCAAGGCAGTTGTCATCGGTGGACACAGCGCCGGGCAGATCATCGTCTCCGCGCGCACCGCCGGCGACAGTCGCGACGAAGCCGGCATCAGCCTGTTCCTGGTCGATCCGAATGCTTCGGGCGTGAGCCGCCGGGTCTACCCGACCATCGACGGGCGGAAGGGCTGCGAGCTGTTCCTCGACAACGTGCAGGTCGGTGCCGATGCGGTGCTTGGCGAGATCGGTAATGCACTGCCGGCGCTGCGTTACCAGCAGGGCCGCGCTATCGCCGCGCAGTGCGCTGATGCGCTGGGCAGCATGGACGAAGCCTGCAAGCTGACCCTGGACTACCTGAAGACGCGCAAGCAGTTCGGCGTACCGATCGGCAAGTTCCAGGTGCTGCAGCACCGCATGGTGGACATGCAGACCGAACTGGAGCAGGCCACCAGCATGGCGATCCTCGCCGCGACCTTTGCCGACGGCGAAGACAACGACGACCGCCGTCGCATCATCGCCTCCGCCAAATACATCTGCGCCCGCGCCGCACGCAAGGTGGCCGAGGAAGCGATCCAGCTGCACGGCGGCATCGGCATGACCTGGGAATACAACCTCGCCCACCACGCCAAGCGTCTGGTGATGATCGCCCACCAGTTCGGCGACGACGACCATCACCTGAAGGCCTATGCGAAGTTGATGCAGGTGGCGTGATCGGTTGATCGCGAGACAAAAAGAACCCGCTCTCAGGAGCGGGTTTTTTGTGGGCGGTGGATACCGTTGCGGTGATTGTGGTGTGGGAGCGGACTTGCCCGCGACGTTTCTTTGGCTTTGGTGTTAAGCCAGGTGCGCGAAAAGTCCCGCAGGGCGTTGGTGCGTTTCACACACGCGATGGGTCGGCACGGTGGCTGGGTGGGGCGGTGGATCGGAGGAGCGTGATCCACCCTACGCTGTCGGTTTGGGTTCGTAGGGTGGGTGTTGCTTTTCACATCCACGCGGTTGGGTCGGCACCCGTGGATCGGTGGATCGGTAAAGCGTGATCCAGCCTACGCCGGGGCGTCCGTCCTGTGCTCGATCAGGCCGGTTTCGCCTCTGCACCGGATGGCGTAGCACCTTGTGGTTTCCACTCCTGCAGGCGATCCAGGCTGCCGCGGTAATGCTTGAGCCCCATTCCGAGCAGGATGATGGCGCCGACCAGCGCAACGCCGGTTACGATCAGCAGCGAGTAACGCAGGGCGTTGTCGTCGCCAAAGACGAAATCGGTGCCCAGCGCCACCGCGGTCGGGCCGATGCCGAGGCCGACCATGGTAATGACGAACAGGTATACCGCCGACGCCTGGCCGCGCATGGAGTTGGGCATGATCTCCTGGATCGCCGCCGGGCCGACGCCGAAGGGCATGGCGATGGTGAAGACGTGCAGGGCGATCAGCGCCAGCGCCAGTTCGCCGGTGCCGGCCAGGTAGGCGAGATTGAGCGGCAGGGTCAGCGCGGCGGAGATGATGCCGACGCGCAGCGGTGCGTCGCGATAACCGCGGCGGTGCAGCAGGTCGGAGAGCCGCCCGCCGGCAATGATGCCGACCGAGCCCGCCACCGCCACCACCGAGCCGTAGAGCACGCCGACGTCGCTGGCCGACCAGCCGTAGGTGCGGATGAAGAACGTCGGAATCCACGCCGAACTGCCGTAGGCGGCGAAAGCCAGGCAGGCGAAGCCGAAGTTGTGGCAGAGCACGGTGCGGCGGTTCTGGCGAATGTAGCCGGCCACCTCGCTGAGTGGCACCTCGACGCCGGCGCCGACGCCCTTGCGCGACGGCTCGCGGATCAGCAAGAGCACGGCTGTGAACAGCACGCCGGCCGCGCCGAGTACGAGGAAGATCAGCTGCCAGGGGCGTACCATGCCGAGCACCGGTAGCTCCACATCACCTTGGGCCGAGGCGAACTTGACCACCAGCCCGCCGAGCAGAAAGGCCAGACCGGAGCCGATGTAGATGCCCATCGAATAGACGCTCATCGCGGTGCCGCGCAGCTTGGGCGGGAAGCTGTCGGCGATCAGCGAGTAGGCCGAGGGCGACAGCGCGGCCTCGCCGACACCGACGCCGATGCGGAACACGAGAAACTGCCAGAAGGTGCGCGCCGTGCCGCACAGGGCGGTCATCAAGCTCCACACCAGCACGCCGATGGCGATGATGCCGCGGCGGCTCTTGCGGTCGGCCAGGCGCCCGATGGGCACGCCGCAGATGGTGTAGAACACCGCGAAGGAGAAGCCCATCAGCAGGCTCATGTGGGTGTCGGTGATGTCCAGGTCACGGCGGATCGGCTCGACCAGCAGGTTGAGGATCTGCCGATCGACGAAGGACAGCACGTAGGCGAGCATGAGGATGGCGACCGTGACCCAGGCGCGGGTTTGCGAGGGGTAGCCGTTATTGTTGTTGTGCATGGCAAGGCTCCATTGGCGAAGAGGGCTGTAACCAGCCCATCCTCACTTTTGTCGGAGATCAGCCATCCGGCAAGGTGAATAAGCCTCGCATATGTTTCGAAATATGCTAGCAGTGTTCCGCTCTGCGAAATTAGCGCGCTTGGAGTCACGCCACCGTTTGTGGTTGGCTCGGCATCAGCTCTGGCAACAGATGCGGCGTCCACAGGTTGTCGGCGAAACCGCGACGGAAGAAGCCGAAGTGGCCGATCCGCGCGGCGCCGATTTCCGCGGGCGCGATGCGCTGCATGATCTTCGGCGCCGAGCTGTAGAAGCCATGCAGGGATTCGGTGTTGCGCGCCGACATCATTTCGTCGTCGCTGAAGGACAGCGAGGTCAGCGGTGTTCGTACCGCCGCGAAGGCCTGACGCACGGGCTCGCCTTCGACACCGACCAGATAGTCCGGATGCAGGCACCAGCGCCGCCACTGGCGAATGACCCCGGCCGGCAGGTCGCCGACCGCCCCGATGCGACCGCCGGGGAAGTAGCCGGCCACGGCGGTCAGTACCGGCGCCAGACCATGCCAGAGCAGCCAGGCCTTGTTGCGGATCTGCGGGCTGTTCTCGCGCCAGTAGCCGCTGCCGGCGGCAATGGTGACGATGCGGGTCAGGCGCTCATGGCCTTTGACCAGCGGCAGGATCTGCGCGCCGACGCTGTGGCCGATCCAGTACAGCGGCAGCTCACCGGCAACCTCGGCCGCCGCGGCGAGCACCGCGCTGCAGTCGTGGCGCGCCCAGTCGAGGATGTCCACGTTCAACTGGCGAAGCGGCATTCGCCGCGAGCGGCCCATGCCCAGGTAATCGAAGGTCACCACCTGATAGCCGCGCTCGGCGAGCCAGTTGGCGAAGTCGGTGTAGAAGCGCTGCGGCACGCCCATCGCCGGCGCGATCAGCACGACGCCGCATGGCAGGCTGCTCGGCTGATACCAGTAGCTGGACAGGGCATGGCCGTTGCCGTTGTCGATGGAGCGTTCTTCAACCTGTATCGTCGCCATCTTGTTGTTCTCCGCGCTTCTGCGATTGCTGCGATCGGTGCAGTATACGAAGGGTAGAAGATAATTCTAGAAAAATATTCTAGTCAGATTGGAGGCCGGATGGCCCGTAGTAGCCGCAAGCAGGAAATCCTTCAGGCCGCACTCGCCTGTTTCACCGAGTTCGGCGTGGAGGCGGCCACCATCGAGATGATTCGTGATCGCTCCGGCGCCAGCATCGGCAGCCTCTATCACCACTTCGGCAATCGTGAGCGGATCATCGCCGCGCTGTATCTGGAAGGCATCGGTGAGTACGCCGCGCTGCTCGAAGCCGGGCTGATCGAGACGCTGGACGCGGAAGCCTGCGTCCGGCTGTTCGTCACCAGTTACATCGACTGGGTAGTGGCGAACCCGGACTGGGCGCGCTTCGTTCTGCACAACCGCGGGCGGGTCGAGGCCGGGGAGATGGGCGAACGGCTGCGCGAGGTCAATCGCGCCCACGGCGAGCGGGTCGGAGCGATTCTGCGGCGCCATCGGGAAAGCGGAGCCTTTCGGCGGATGCCCGGCGACTGCTTTCTCGCGGTGGTGATCGGACCCTGCCATGACATGGCGCGTAATTGGCTGGCGGGCCGTTCCCGCACCGCGCTGGCCGACTGCCGCGAGCTGCTCGCGGACATCGCCTGGGCCAGCGTCAGGGCCTGACGATCAGACGCCGAGGCTTTCGATATCCCGAGCGAGCATTTCCAGCTGGTGGGCCAGCGAGTTCTTCAGGGTTTCCTCGCTGAGCTGGAATGACGGCGCGCCGCAGGTCAGCGCCATGATGCTGCCATCGGCCAGGTGCAGCGGCACACCGGCGGCCATCACGTTGCGGTCCCAGTCGCCGAGCGACAGGCAGAAGCCGTGCTGCACGAACTCCTCGAACGAGGCGTGCAGTGAAGCCTCGATGGCGGCCCAGTCATCACCGTACTTGCTGGCCAGAGCGGCCATCAGATGCTCGCGTTCCTTCTCCGGGGTGGCGGCGAGAAAGGCGCGGCCAGCGGCGGTGGTGGCCAGCGGCAGACGCACGCCGGCGTCCATGCGCAGGGTGGTGACCTCGGCCGGGCGGCAATTCTCCACGTAGATCATCGACAGCCGGTCGCGGCAGGTCAGGCCCACGGTGGTGTTGGTGCGGCGGGCGAACTCGTCCATGTACGGCTTGGCCAGCTGGCGCACGCGCAGGTTGGAAACGTAGGCGTAGCCGAGCGCCAGCACACCGGAATCGAGTTGGTACTTCTCCAGCTGCTGCGAATAGCTGAGGTAGCCGAGCTTGGTCAGCGTGTAGGTCATGCGCGACACAGTGGGCTTTGGCAGCCCGGTGATGCGTGCGATGTCCTGATTACCCATCACCACCGAGCCATGGGTGAAGGCACGCAGCACGTCCAGCCCGCGGGCGAGGGCCTCGACGAACTTGCGATCCTTGGGTGTGCCGGTGTCTTCGATGTCGTCGCTCATGGTCTCGGTCTGTCTGGCTAGTGGGCAGCGGTGGCGAACGATAGCAGATCGCCCGACGCCGGGCAGTGCGGCCATTGGCGATCATTGCGACGGAAAAAGCGATCTACTACTATCGGATTCGACATCAAGTTTCGCACAGTAAAACAATAATTCATTTTGGAGAATGTCGATGTCCGCTTCCGTGCAAGGCTACGTGGCTAACGAACTCGCCCGTGGCGGCTACCAGAACGTCCATGACCTGCTGGCTCAGGCCTGCGCGAAGCATCCGCAGCGCGCGGCATTTTCCTGTGGCGACGACCAGCTCACCTACGCCGAGCTGGGCAGTCTTGCCGACGCGTTCGCGCGCTACCTGCGGCATCACGCCGGGCTGCAACCCGGTGACCGGCTGGCGCTGCAGCTGCCCAATTCGTTGCAATATCCCATCGCCGTGTTTGGCGCACTCAAGGCCGGGCTGGTGATCGTCAATACCAATCCGCAGTACACGGCCGCCGAAGCCCGCCATCAGTTCCGCGATTCCGGCGCCAGGGCGATCCTTGTGCTCGATCGGCTGCTGCCGCTGGTACGCGCGGTGCAGGCGGACACCGAGCTGGAGCACGTAATGCTAACCAGCGTCGATGATCTGCAGAGGCCGATTCACGAAGGCAGCGAGGCGGGAACGCAGCGCTTCATGCAGGCCCTGCGGCTGGGGGCGGAAAGCCCGCCTCTGGAACGCGAAGCGGGCCTCGACCGGCTGGCGTTGTTGCAGTACACCGGCGGCACCACCGGTGTGTCCAAGGGCGCGATGCTCAGTCACCGCAATCTGCTAGCCAATGTGCTGCAGACCATCGAGCTGTTCGACAAGCCGGGTCTGCTGGAGCCTGAAAAGGACGTGCGCATCGCACCGCTGCCGCTGTATCACATCATGGCCTTTGCCACGAACTGCCTGAGTTCGGTGGGCATGGGCCTGCACACCGTATTCATCCGGGACGGGCGCAATCTGGACGAAACAATCGGTGCCATGCAGCGCTATCCGTTCAGCCTGCTCAGCGGCATCAACACGCTGTTCGTCGGGCTGATGAATCACCCGGAGTTTCGCAGCATCGATTTCTCCCATCTGAAGTGGGCGACGTCCGGCGGCGCGCCGCTCAACAGTGAAGTCGGGCGTCGCTGGCAGGCACTGACCGGGGCGCCGATCCGCGAAGGTTTCGGCCTGACCGAGGCCTCGCCTGTTGTGGCGACCGGTACACAGCTGAGCCCTTACCGCGAGGGCTACATCGGCCAGGCGCTGATCGAAACCGAGCTGCGCACCGTGGATGACGAGGGCAACGACGTAGCGCCGGAAATGCCGGGCGAGCTATGGCTGCGCGGCCCGCAGGTGATGCAGGGCTACTGGCAGCGACCGGACGAGACGGCCAAGGTGCTCACGCCCGAGGGATGGCTGAAGACCGGCGACATCGCCTTGCTGGATGCCGCCGGCTTCGTGAAAATCGTCGATCGCAAGAAGGACATGATCCTGGTCTCCGGCTTCAACGTCTTTCCCAACGAGATCGAGGATGTGCTGATGCAGCATCCATCCGTGCGTGAATGCGTGGCGGTCGGCGTACCGGATGCGCGCAAGGGTGAGGCAGTGAAGGTCTTCGTCAGCCTCAAGGACGATGCGGCCGACGAGCAGGCGTTGCTCGAGCATTGCCGGCAGTACCTCACCGGCTACAAGATGCCGAGCTATCTCGAGCTGCGCGACGAGCTGCCGAAGACAGCCGTGGGCAAGTTGCTGCGTCGGCAGCTGCGCGACGAGGCGCGGGGTAGCGCAGGTTGATTGCCACCTATATATAGGTGGTGAGCTGACGAACGGGCTGCAGTGCTCAGGCCCCGGTCGGCATCGAGCAGCAACTCTCGAAGGCACGGCAGTCGGGCGGAAATTTCAATCCGCGCTTGTTGCCCTAGGGGGTTTCTGATATAAAGCAGCGCTCTTTTCTAGGGGCCCGGTATCTTCGTTCGCAACGTGGCCGGTAAGACCCCCATGAAACGTGGCGCTGAGCGCCGAACTGACAAGTGAATTCAAGCGGCCAACCCATGCCGGGTTGGGCATGTGGTTTTAGAGGGCTGAGGCATGTCGAGAGTCTGTCAAGTTACCGGTAAGGGTCCGGTAACCGGGAACAACGTTTCCCACGCAATGAACAAAACCCGTCGTCGTTTCCTGCCGAACCTGCAGCATCATCGCTTCTGGGTCGAGTCGGAGAACCGCTTCGTCCGTCTGCGCCTGAGTGCCAAAGGCATGCGCATCATCGACAAGCGCGGCATTGACGTCGTTCTGTCCGAGCTGCGCGCCCGCGGCGAAAAGGTTTAAGGAGAGCAATCATGCGTGACCTGATCCGTTTGGTGTCCAGCGCCGGTACCGGCCACTTCTACACCACCGACAAGAACAAGCGCACCACCCCCGACAAGATCGAAATCAAGAAATTCGATCCGGTCGTACGCAAGCACGTGATTTACAAGGAAGCCAAGATCAAGTAATTGATCGGCCCTTGAAGAAAGAACCCGCCTCTCGGCGGGTTTTTTCGTTTCTGGCGAACGCTTGGTGTCGGTGCCTGAAGCCAGTCGTCGTTCGCGTTGCCTAGTTTGATATGCATCATGTACGGCGCCTGTCGAATTCGCCTATCGTGCGAGCTTTCTTTTCTCCCACTTTCGGCACGAGGATGCGCAGCGCATGGCGAAGACGGACGGGCCCATCGCGGCAGACAGCAAGAGCACTTCCAGCATCGCCCTGCAGGCGGCTTCCGAAGATATCTGGGCACAGAAATACCGTCTGACCAGCAAGGACGGCACGCCGATCGATGACAGCGTCGACGCCACCTGGCAGCGCGTCGCCCGCGCCCTGGCTGACGTCGAGCCGGCTAAGCAGCGCGAGCACTGGCACGAGCGTTTCCTCTGGGCGCTGCGCAACGGCGCCATCCCGGCCGGACGGATCATCTCCAACGCCGGCGCGCAGGATTACAAGCCGGCGACCTCGACCATCAACTGCACCGTCTCGGGTTCGATCACCGACTCGATGGATGACATCCTCGGCAAGGTCCACGAGGCCGGTCTGACGCTCAAGGCCGGTTGCGGCATCGGCTACGAGTTCAGCACCCTGCGTCCGCGCGGCTCCTTCGTCTCGGGTGCCGGTGCGCACACCAGCGGCCCGCTGTCGTTCATGGATATCTTCGACAAGATGTGCTTTACCGTGAGTTCGGCCGGCGGCCGCCGCGGCGCGCAAATGGGCACCTTTGATGTCGGCCATCCGGATGTGCGCGAGTTCATCCGCGCCAAGCGCGAAGACGGCCGACTGCGCCAGTTCAACCTCAGCCTGTTGATCACCGATGAATTCATGCAGGCGGTGGAGGTCGACGGCGAGTGGCCGCTGATCTTCCCGGTGCACGCCAAGGAAGCCGCCGAGCTGGACCTGGCGGACGCCGAGCATGTGCTCTGGCGCGAATGGCCGGTGCATGACGGCTACATCGTGCGTGACGATGGCCTGGTGGCCTGCAAGATCTACGGGCGGGTCAAGGCGCGGCATCTGTGGGACATGATCATGGTCTCCACCTATGACTACGCCGAGCCGGGCTTCATCCTCATCGACCGCGTCAACCAGCTGAACAACAACTGGTGGTGCGAAGCGATCCGTGCGACCAACCCCTGTGGTGAGCAGCCGCTGCCGCCGTACGGGTCGTGTCTACTGGGCTCGATCAACCTGACCAACTTCGTCATCGACCCGTTCGGTGCGGACGCGCGCTTCGACTGGGACAAGTACCGCGAAGTCGTGCGCGTCTTCACCCGCATGCTCGATAACGTCGTCGAGATCAACGGCCTGCCGCTGGAGCAGCAGCGCCACGAAATTGAGAGCAAGCGCCGACATGGCATGGGCTTCCTCGGCCTCGGCTCGACGCTGACGCTGCTCAAGCTGCGCTATGGCAGCCCGGAAGCCTGCGTGTTCACCGAGGAAGTCGCGCGCGAAATGGCACTGGTCGGCTGGGAGCAGGCGCTGGAGCTGTCCAAGGAGAAGGGCCCGGCGCCGTTGCTGAGTCAGACCTTCGAAGTCACCGCCGAGATGCTGCGCAAGCGCCCGGAAATGGCCAAGGACGGTTACAAGGTCGGCGATCAGGTCGCCGGTCGCGTGCTGCATGCCAAGTATTCGCGTTACATGCAGAAGATCGCCGAGTACGCGCCCGAGCTGATCGAGGCGCTGGCCGAGCAGGGCGCGCGCTTCACCCACCACAGCTCGATCGCGCCTACCGGCACCATCAGCCTGAGCCTGGCCAACAACGCCTCCAACGGCATCGAGCCGAGCTTCGCCCATCACTACTCGCGCAACCTGATCCGTTCGGGCCGCAAGGCCAAGGAGAAGATCGAGGTGTTCAGCTACGAGCTGCTGGCCTATCGCACGCTGATCAACGAGCGCGCCAAGCCGGGCTCCGACGAGCCGGGCGAGAAGCTGCCGGACTACTTCATCACCGCCGATGACGTCAGCCCGACCCAGCACGTGGATATCCAGGCCGCCGCGCAGCGCTGGGTCGATTCGTCGATCTCCAAGACCGCCAACGTGCCGACCGATTATCCGTTCGAGGCGTTCAAGGACATCTACCGCTACGCCTGGCGCCAGGGCCTCAAGGGCTGCACCACCTTCCGCTTCAATCCGGCGGCCTTCCAGGGCGTGCTGGTCAAGGAAGCCGATCTGGAAAAGACCCTGTACCGCTTCACCCTCGAAGACGGCAGCGTGGTCGAGCTCAAGGGCAACCAAGAGGTCGAGTACGACGGCGAGGTGAACACCGCCGCCAACCTGTTCGACGCCCTCAAAGAAGGCTATTACGGCAAGTACTGAACCGGACTGCCAATCGTATAAGCGCCGGGCCATCGCTGCGCCCGGCAGGAGAATCTGCACAATGACCGTAAAGATCACCCAGCGCATCAAGGGCTTCAAGGTCGTCGACGAGGCCCTCGAACGCCCCGCGGCCGCCGCCGCCAGCACCGATAACAAGGCGAGCAAGGCCGTCAATGTGGTGGAAATGGACGAGAGCCTGCAGCGTCCGGAAACCCTGATCGGCATGACCTACAAGATCAAGTCGCCGCTGTTCGAACACGCGCTGTACGTCACCGTGAACGACATCGTGCTCAACGCCGGCACCCCGCACGAGCAGCGCCGGCCGTTCGAGATATTCATCAATTCGAAGAACATGGACCACTTCCAGTGGATCGTGGCGCTGACCCGCATCATGTCTGCGGTGTTCCGCAAGGGTGGCGACTGCACCTTCCTCGTCGAGGAGCTGAAGGCGGTGTTCGATCCGCGCGGCGGCTACCTGAAGAAGGGCGGCGTCTACATGCCGTCGATCGTGGCCGAGATCGGTGCGGTGCTGGAGCGCCATCTGATCGCCATCGGCATGCTCGAAGGTCATGCGCTGGACGAAACCCAGCTCAAGTACCTGGCCGAGAAGCGCGCCGCCTACGAAGCCAGCCAGGGCGCGGTGGCGGTCGAGCCGGGCGAGGGTTTCCCGGCCGGCGCGCAGCTGTGCAACAAGTGCAATACCCAGGCCGTGGTGCAGATGGACGGCTGCGCCACCTGCCTGAACTGCGGCAACTCCAAGTGCGGCTAAACGGCTTGCGCTGATTTCGCCTGCCGTGACGCTCGTCAGGCTCGCTTTACCCGGCGGGCCTGGCTCTGCTAGTTTTCGTTCTCCATACCGCCGTCCGGCCGTTGACCCAATGTCTTCCACTGCCCACAGCCTGTTACCCATGAAACCAGCCGATCTCGGCGCGGCCCGGCTGTGCGCAATCGCTCCACCTCCCTCTGTCGTTGCCGATCCGGCAATCGCGCCACCACCTCCACAGGCGGTTGCGCTGGGCTGATCCGCCCACATTTCGCAGCTCCGGTTTTCGCTTCCGATCCTTCCGGGTCGGTGCGCGCACGCTTTCGGCGTTCGCTGGAGCCTGTTTCGCTTCGACAGGTAATCACTGATGACTTTCAACAAATCGTTGTGGACGTCCTATGGCGTCATGACTGTGTTCGTATTGCTGTGGGGCAGTGCGGCCATCTTCACCCGCTGGGGGCTGGACCACGGCACCCCGTTTGCCCTGCTGATCGTGCGCTTCGCGCTGGCGCTGGGCGCCGTTCTGCTGATCGGCCTCTACCGCCGACGCTGGCGGCCGGCGCCTGGTACTGGCTGGCAGACGGCGGCCACAGGGCTGCTGATGATCGGCTGCTATTCGATCTGCTATTTCCAGGCCATGGCCCATGGCGTGACGCCGGGTGTGATCGCGACGCTGCTTGGCGTGCAGCCGATTCTCACACTGTTGCTCATCGAACGACGCTTCTCGCCGCTGCGTCTGCTGGGATTACTGGTGGCACTGGCCGGATTGGCCGCGGTGGTATTTCAGAGTCTGGTGCTGGCGCGCTTCTCGCTCGCCGGGATGCTCTTCGCCCTCGGCGCGCTGCTGTGCATGACAGTGGGCGCGATCCTGCAGCAGCGCGTTCGCCAGAGCCCGGTGGAGGTGCTGCCGACCCAGTACGGGGTCAGCCTGCTGCTGTGCCTGGCGTTCGTGCCGTTCCAGCCGATCCGCCTGGAAGCGGTGACGGGCTTCATCATTCCGGTGCTGTGGTTGGGTCTGGTGATCTCGGTGGCGGCGCAGCTGCTGCTGTACCGCATGATCCAGACCGGCAATCTGGTGAACGTCACCAGTCTGTTCTACCTGGTGCCGGTGGTGACCGTGGGGATGGATTACCTGTTCCTCGGCAATCAGCTGTCGCGCACCGGCTTGCTGGGAATGGGGGCGATTCTGCTGGGGTTGGCACTGGTGTTCAGGGCGGCGCCGCAGCCGCATCGCGGATGAACAAAGGCCGGGCGTTGCCGCCCGGCCTTTCGGCAGCTTCAGCTGACCACGCGGTAGCACGGGGTGTAGGGCACGCCGCCGGGCAGTTTCATGCGGTGCTGCTCGACGAAGGCCTGCAGCAGCTTGTCCAGCGGTTGCATGATCGCCGTGTCGCCGTGGATCTCGTAACGGCCGTATTGCTCGATGCGGCGGATGCCCTTGTCCTTGACGTTGCCGGCGACGATGCCGGAAAACGCGCGGCGCAGGTTGGCGGCCAGCTCGTGGGGCGGCAGGTCGCGGCGCAGCGGCAGGCTGGCCATGGCCTCGTGGGTCGGATCGAAGGGTCGCTGGAAACCTTCCTCGATCTTCAGCAGCCAGTTGAAGTGGAAGGCATCGTTGCGCTCGCGGCGGAACCGTCGTACTTCGCGCAGGCCCTCGGTCATCTGCCGGGCCACTTCGGTAGGGTCGTTGAAGACGATCTGGTAGCGCTTCTGGGCTTCCTCGCCAAGGGTCGCGCCGACGAAATCGTGCAGCTGCTGCAGATAATCCGCCGCATCGCTAGGCCCAGTGAGAATGACCGGGAACGGCACTTCACGATTGGCCGGGTGCAACAGAATGCCGAGCAGGTAGAGGAACTCCTCGGCCGTGCCGACCCCGCCGGGGAAGATGATGATGCCGTGACCGACGCGGACGAAGGCCTCCAGACGTTTCTCGATGTCCGGCAGGATCACCAGCTCGTTGACGATCGGGTTCGGTGCCTCGGCGGCGATGATGCCCGGCTCGGTCAGCCCCAAGTAGCGGCTGCCAACGCGGCGCTGTTTGGCGTGGGCAATGGTGGCGCCCTTCATCGGCCCCTTCATCACGCCCGGGCCGCAGCCGGTGCAGACATCCAGGCTGCGCAGGCCCAGCTCATGGCCGACGCGCTTGCTGTACTTGTACTCTTCGGTGCTGATCGAGTGGCCACCCCAGCACACCACCATGTTCGGCTCGATGCCCGGGCGCAGCGTGCGGGCGTTGCGCAGCAGATGAAAGACGTAGTCGGTAATGCCCTGGGAAGTGCTCAGATCGATGCGCGCGCTGCTCAGTTCGCTCTCGGTATAGACGATGTCCCGCAGCGCGCTGAACAGCATCTCGCGGGTGCTGGCGATCATCTCGCCATCGACGAAGGCGTCGGCCGGTGCGTTGAACAACTCGAGGCGTACACCGCGATCCTGCTGCAGGATGCGCACCTCGAAGTCTTCATAGGCTTCGAGGATGGTCTTGGCGTTATCGATGCGCGTGCCGGTGTTGAGGATTGCCAGGGCACACTGGCGGAACAGCTTGTGCGTACTGCCGGAACCGACTTCGCTCAGCTGCTGTACTTCGCGTTGCGACAGGGTTTCCAGGCTGCCTTTGGGGGTAACCGAGGCGTTGATTACGTTGCGTTGGGTCATTGGTGATTCCTGAATTCGATGGCGACACCATCGCGGAGCTGGTGCACCGAAACGGCGGCTGCGTGCTGCCATCTTAACGCGGTGGCGCAGCGGCGGTGGGCGATCCGTTCGGTAGGCGAGAGGCAAATCGCTCCGAGAGCCGTGGCAGGTTCGACCCTCGGGGCGATCGGCGGTTCGCCGGGCAGCGCAAGTGCCAGGCTGGTCAGGTCCAGCCGTAGCGCACCAGGTGGAAGAAGATCGGCGCGGCGAAGCAGACCGAATCGAGCCGGTCGAGCATGCCGCCGTGGCCCTCGATCATGTGCCCCCAGTCCTTGACGCCACGGTCGCGTTTGATCGCCGACATCACCAGGCCGCCGAAGAAGCCCAGCAGGTTCAGCAGCAGCGCCATCAGCGCCGCCTGCCACCAGGCGAACGGGGTGATCCAGAACAGCGCCGCGCCGATCAGTGTCGCGAGGAAGATCCCGCCGACGAAGCCTTCGACGGTCTTGGACGGCGACAGACGCGGCGCGATCTTGCGCTTGCCGGCCAGCTTGCCGCAGACGTACTGCAACACGTCGGAGAGCTGCACGACGATGATCAGCCAGGCGATCAGCAGCAGGTTGCGACCTTCGTAGCCGGCAATTTCCAGGGTGAGCAGGGCAGGGACGTGGGAGACGCAGAAGACTGCGATCATCAGGCCCCATTGCACCTTCGAGGCACGTTCGAGAAAGCGCGTGGTGTCGCCACCCAGCGACGCCAGGATCGGCAGCAACAGGAACACGTAGACCGGAATGAAGATGGCGAACAGGCCGTACCAGCCGACCGCTACCAGCAGATACTGTAGCGGCAGCACCAGGTAGAACGCCGCGACCAAGGCCGGATAGTCGCTGCTGCGCGTCGGCGTCAGCGTCATGAATTCGCGCAACGCGAAGAACGACACCAGGTAGAAAAGGATCACCACGGCGGTGTGGCCGAGCCAGAAGGCGATACCGATCAGCGCAACCATCACCCACCAGGCATTGATGCGGGCGTTGAGGTTGTCGATCACCGGACTCTCGCCGCCGCTGCGACGCTTGAGGACGAAGCCGATCAGCGATGCCAGGGCGAGCAGGGCACCGATACCGGCGAACAGCAGCAGGGTATTGCGATCCATGTCAGTCTTCCTTCGGGGCCAGTTCTAGCAAAGCCAGGCGAGCGCGCTGCAGAAACGCGTCCTTGTCCTCGTCCTTTTCGATGCTCATGGGCGCGCCGAAGCTGACGCTGCACAGCAGGGGCAGCGGCAGGCTGCGGCCCTTGGGCATCACGCGATTGAGGTTGGCGATCCACACCGGCACCAGCTCCACGTCCGGACACGCCAGGCCCAGGCGATACAGCCCGCTCTTGAACGGCAGCAGGCCTTCTTCCAGATTGCGCGTGCCCTCGGGGAAGAGGATCAGTGAATCGCCGCCGGCCAGGGCGTCGAGCATCGGTTGCAGCGGATTCGACTCCGGGCCGCTGCGCTCGCGATCCACCAGCACACCGTTGAACAGGCGATGGATGACGAAGCGGCGCAGCGCGCTGCTCTGCCAGTAATCGGCGCCGGCGACGGGCCGGGTCCTGCGCCGCAGGTCAGGCGGTAGCGATGCCCAGAGCAGCACGAAATCACCGTGGCTGCTGTGGTTGGCGAAATAGATGCGTTGCCGGTTGAGCGGCGCGCAGCCGATCCAGAGGCTGCGCGTACCGGTCAGCAGGCGTGCAACGGAAGTGATCGCGAAGGCGAGCAGAGCGCCGAGCATGGGATGTTCCTCGGTATCGGGCGGGAAGTCGGTGGTGCGGATGGGTGGTGGTTCACTCCGCTTCGGCGGGCGCCGATGCGGTTTCCGCCAGGCCTTGTCTGACCCGGTTGCTCAGCGTGAGAATCGACAGCCCGGCGATCAGCAGCAACAGGCCGTTGATCCAGGCGGCTGGCAACAGGCCCAGGGCGACGCCGGTGGCCAGCACGCCGAAGGCGAAGGCCCTGTCGCTCTTGCCCATCGGGCCGTCGTAACGGCGTGAGGCACCCACCATCGGACCGAGCACACCGGCGTACTCGGTCAGCGCTGCGAGCACCACCACCAGCACCACGGCAGCTGGCCAGACGCCGGTCACCAGCGCGAGCGGCAGGTAGAGCGCCGCATCGGCGGCCACATCGCAGAGTTCGTTGAGGTAGGCGCCGAGCTTCGATTGCTGGCCGAATTCTCGCGCCAGCATGCCGTCGATGGCGTTCAGTGCCATGCGCAGCAGCATCCACAGTGGGATCAGCAGGAAGATCCAGAGGTGCTCGATCAGCAGCGCGACCGCCGCTGCGACTGCCAGCGACACGGCCAGCGCTGCCAGCGTGACCTGATTGGCCGTGATGCCGCTGTCATAGAGGCGCTGGACCAGTGGGCGCAGTAGTGCCTGAAAGCGGGGTTTGAGCTGATAGATGGAGGGCATGCATCGATTCCTTTCGATGATCGGCGAGTCGCGCGTTTCGGCTAACGCCAGCGCGCATCCTGTGCGCCCGGCACTTTGGGGTAAAGCCCCGGCGGTCGCAAGCTGCGCTGGAAAATTTGCGAGGTGTTGAACGCTTTCGCGCCGCGCGGGTAGCGGGGAATCGACCTAGAAGGCAAAAGGCAGCGCGCTGGATGGATGCTGGCGCGCTTTCAGCAGCCGATGGAATTCGCCGGGATCTTTCACCTGCACGTCCGCCTTGCCTTCGTGACGCTGCGCCGCGATCAGTCGCGATAGCCAGAAACGCACGCAGGCCACGCGCAGCATCGGCTGCCAGAGTTCGGCTTCGGCCGGGGTAAAGCGGCGCAGTGCGGAGTAGGCCGCCAGCAAGGGTTCGCTGCGTTCACCGTCGATCTCGCCATTGGGGTGCGAGCACCAGTCGTTCACGGCGATGGCCAGGTCGTAGAGCATCGGCCCGGAGCAGGCGTTGTAGAAGTCGATCACACCGGTCAGGTGGCTGCCTTCGAACAGCACGTTGTCGCGGAACAGATCGGCGTGCAGGTTTGCGCGCGGCAGGGCGAGGAGTTTCGGGCGCAGCTCGGCGATCTCTGCCAGGCCTTCGCGCAACAGCGGCAGCTGGTCCTCGGAGAGGCTCAGCGCCAGGCTCGGCCCCTGTTCCTGCATCCACTCCAGGCCACGGTCGCTGGCGCGTTCGAGGATGTGCTCGCGGGTGGCCAGATGCAGACGCGCCAGCAGCCGGCCGACCTCGGCGCAGTGGTGCGGATTGGGCGCCATCACGTGTTTGCCTGGCAGCCGCGGCTGCAGCAGCGCGGGCTTCTCCGCCAGCTCGCGCAGGGCCTCGCCCTGCTCGCTGCGCAGCGCGTAGGGCACCGGCAGGCCGGCGCGGTGCAGCACGTCGAGTAGCTCGATGAAGAACGGCAGGTCCTGGGTCGGACCACGCTCGATCAGCGTCAGGACGTATTCGCCCTGTTCGAGGCTGACGAAGAAATTGCTGTTCTCGCTGCCTGCGACGATGCCCTGGAAGTCGCGCAACCGGCCGAGCCGGTACGGCGCCAGAAAGGCTTCCAGTTCATCGCGTTGCAGGGGCGTGAATACCGACATGCTGTGCTCCCGGCGGTTGATGGGTTACCAGCTGAAGATCTTCCAGGAGGGGATCAGCATGTCCGGCTGGTCGGAACGGACGAAGTTGCCGTCGTTGCCGTCTGCGCGCACCAGAAAGTACGGTTTGCCATGCTTGGGCGTGACTTTCACGGCATAGAGGAAGCCATTGACGCGGTATTCCTCGACGGTACGGTCGCCTTCCTGACGGATGGTTACGTCGGGCTCGCCGTCGACCGACTCCTGGGCAAAACCGGCCAGGGGAGCGCACGCCAGCAGGCTGGCCAGCATCAGGTGTTTGAGAGCGCGCATGGTAACCTTGTCCCTTTGTCGATAAGTGGTCCTTGGCATTCTAGCTCCGGGCCCGCCGAAAAGGTTGATTCCGCTCATGAGCCAAGCTCCCCTCATCCTGGTGGACGGTTCGTCCTACCTCTATCGCGCCTTCCATGCCCTGCCTCCTCTGACCACCTCCACCGGAAAGCCGACCGGCGCGGTCAAGGGCGTGCTGAACATGCTGCTCAGCCTGCGTCGGCAATACCCGGACAGTCCGTTCGCGGTGGTTTTCGATGCCAAGGGGCCAACCTTCCGCGACGCGCTGTTCGAGAACTACAAGTCTCATCGTCCGCCGATGCCGGATGACCTGCGCTCCCAGGTCGAGCCGCTGCATGCCAGCGTCCGCGCCCTCGGCATGCCGCTGCTGTGCGTGGAAGGCGTGGAGGCCGACGACGTCATTGGCACCCTGGCGCGCCAGTGCGCGGCGCTCGGCCGCGACGTGATCATCTCCACCGGCGACAAGGACATGGCGCAGCTGGTCTGTCCGCACGTCACGCTGGTCAACACCATGACCGGCAGCGTTTATGACATCGAAGGCGTGAAGAACAAGTTTGGCGTCGGCCCGGAGCTGATCATCGACTTCCTTGCGCTGATGGGCGACAAGGTCGACAACATTCCTGGCGTGCCAGGCGTGGGCGAGAAGACGGCGTGTGGTTTGCTCAACGGCATCTCAGGCGGGCTCAAGGGGCTTTACGACAACCTCGACCAGGTCGCCGGCCTGTCGATCCGGGGAGCCAAGACGCTGGGCGCAAAACTCGCCGAGCATCGTGACGCCGCCTTCATGTCCTATGAGCTGGCGACCATCAAGCTCGACGTGCCGCTGGACGTCGAGGTCGCCGGCCTGATGCCCGGCGAGCCGCACCGCGAGGCGCTGATCGCGCTGTACCGCGAGCTGGAATTCAAGAACTGGCTGGACGACCTGCTGCGCGAGGCCAAGGCCGCTGGCGAGAACTGCGAGGTGCAGCCCGAAGGCTGCTCGATCCAGGCCGAAGCCGAGTACACCACGATCCTCGATCCGGCCGAGTTCGATGCCTGGCTCGAGCGCCTGAAGACAGCCGAGTGCTTCGCCTTCGATACCGAAACCACCAGCATCGATGCTCAGCGCGCCGAGCTGGTCGGCGTGTCGTTCGCCGTCGAGCCGGGCCAGGCGGCCTATGTGCCGCTGCGTCATTCCTATATGGGTGTGCCGCAGCAGCTCGAGCTTGATGCCGTGCTTGGCGCGCTCAAGCCGCTGCTGGAGGATCCGGCGAAGACCAAGATCTGCCAGCACGGCAAGTACGACATGAACGTGCTGATGCACTACGGCATCGAGATGCGCGGCATGACCTTCGACACCATGCTCGAATCCTACGTGCTCGACGCCACCGCCACTCGCCACGACATGGATAGCCTGGCGCTGAAATATCTCGGCCGTGGCACCATCCGTTTCGAGGACATCGCCGGCAAGGGCGCCAAGCAGCTGACCTTCGACCAGATCGCCATCGAACAGGCCGGCCCCTACGCCGCCGAGGACGCCGATGTCACCCTGCGCCTGCACCAGACCTTGCTCGGCAAGCTGGAGCAGACGCCATCGCTGCTCAAGGTGCTGACCGAGATCGAGATGCCGCTGGTGCCGGTGCTGGCGCGCATCGAGCGCAACGGCGCGCTGGTCGATGCGCAGTTGCTCGGCCAGCAGAGCGTCGAGCTGGGCGACAAGCTGGTGCAGCTGGAACGCGAGGCCTTCGATATTGCCGGCGAGGAGTTCAACCTCGGCTCGCCCAAGCAGCTCTGCGCGATCCTCTATGACAAGCTCGGCTGCCCGGTAATCTCCAAGACCGCCGGCGGCCAGCCGTCCACCGCGGAAAGCGTGCTTGCCGAACTGGCCGAGCAGGATTACCCGCTGCCGAAGGTGATCATGCAGCACCGCTCCTTGAGCAAGCTCAAGGGCACCTACACCGACAAGCTGCCGCAGCAGATCAACCCCCGCACCGGGCGCATCCACACCAGCTACCACCAGGCGGTGACCGCCACCGGCCGGCTGTCCTCCAGCGACCCGAACCTGCAGAACATCCCGATCCGCACCGCCGAGGGGCGGCGTATTCGCCAGGCCTTCATCGCGGCACCGGGCTACAAGCTGCTCGCGGCCGACTACTCGCAGATCGAGCTGCGCATCATGGCCCACCTGGCGCAGGATGCCGGCCTCTTGCACGCCTTCCAGAACGACCTGGACGTGCACCGTGCCACGGCTGCCGAGGTGTTCGGCGTGCCGCTGGAGCAGGTCAGCAACGACCAGCGACGCAGCGCCAAGGCGATCAACTTCGGCCTGATCTACGGCATGAGCGCTTTCGGCCTGGCCAAGCAGATCGACGTCGGCCGCAAGGAAGCGCAGGAGTACATCGACCGTTATTTCGCCCGTTACCCCGGCGTGCTGGCCTACATGGAGCGCACCCGCACCCAGGCCGCCGAGCAGGGCTATGTCGAGACGCTTTTCGGCCGGCGCCTATACCTGCCGGAGATCAATTCGAAGAACGGCGCCATGCGCAAGGGCGCCGAGCGCACCGCGATCAACGCGCCGATGCAGGGCACCGCAGCGGACATCATCAAGCGCGCCATGATCGCCGTGGACGGCTGGCTGCAGCAGAGCGGGCTGGATGCGCGGGTGATCCTGCAGGTACACGATGAATTGGTGCTGGAAGTGCGCGAAGACCTGGTCGAGCAGGTCTGCCAGCAGATCTGTCCGTTGATGAGCGAGGCAGCCCAGCTGGACGTACCGCTGCTGGTCGAAGCGGGCGTTGGCAACAACTGGGACGAGGCGCACTGACCGGGCTGCCGAAAAATGTCGGTAGCCGACGAAATTTTTTTCGTCCGCGTTGAACTTCCGCTGCAACCATCCGGTCAGAGCATGCGAAGGGTGTAAAAGCCCTTCGATGCTCCTTGTTGTGTTAAGTGTTGGCAGATCTCTGGACCCCGCCCTAGCGGTCCGGATTTGGACCTCGAACTTCCCCCTCCCCCAATGAAGTTCGAGGTTTTTTTTGCCTGCAGAAAAGTGGATGAGGCCTCACCGGGGGCAATGGCCTGCGCAATTTCTTGCGCAGCATTCTGTGGATAAGTTTGTGGGTAAGCTGTTCGCAGTGCGATGAGTCGCGAGCTTGGTGGGCGTTGCGCAACTTGTTGCCATGTCTGCGCAGGAACTTGCGCAGCTTTCTGTGTCGGGCATCACTTCTGCTATTCGGGCTGCGTGATGTAAATTAAATATCTTTTTGATAAATAAGCAGTTTTTTATTTTTGGCATGACGCTTGTTGTTACGAAATGGCCATTTGGCACTCATTTCAGACAAGGAGAGCACCCATGCCAACACCCGCGTATCTGTCCCTCGAAGGCACCAAGCAAGGCCTGATCACCGCCGGCACCTTCACCGAGGACTCGGTTGGCAACATCTTCCAGGAAGGCCATGAGGACCAGATCCTGGTGCAGGCCTTCCAGCATCAGGTCATCATCCCGCGTGACCCGCAGTCCGGCCAGCCGACAGGCCAGCGCGTACACAAGCCGCTGATGATCACCAAGGTATTCGATAAGTCGTCGCCGCTGATCTTCAACGCCCTGACTTCCGGCGAGCGCCTGAACAAGTGCCGTCTGGAGTGGTACCGCACTTCGTCCACCGGCACCCAGGAACACTACTTCACCATCGAGCTGGAAGATGCGGTGATCGTCGACGTGCAGTCGCGCATGCCCAACTGCCAGGACCCGAACATGTCCCATTTCACTCATCTGGAAGACGTGTACTTCACCTACCGCAAGATCGTCTGGACTCACGAGGTTTCCGGCACCTCCGGCTCCGACGACTGGCGCACCCCGATCGCTGGCTGATTCGCCGCGGTCCCGCTTCGGCCAGGCTCGCCTGGCCGAATGCTTTTTGCGAAGCACTGAACAGATTCCGCCATCGTCGTTCTGGAATGCGCGAACCATGCATTCTAGAGCGGCCGGCCTGTGTTACACGGGGCTCCGCAAGCGCCCATGCGCTGATACATGGACTGAACAGGAGGAACATGGATGTTCGCCCCAGCCAACCAGGCCCACTTCACGCTTTCCCTCGAAGGCGTCGAGCACGACTTCAAGGTGCTCCAATTCCAGGGCCGCGAGGCCATCAGCCAGCCCTATCGCTTCGACCTGGAACTGGTCAGCGAGCGCCCCGAACTGGATCTGGAACGCCTGCTGCATCGCCCGGCCTTCCTCGCCTTCGCGCCGGGTGGCAGCGGTATTCATGGGCTGGTGCATCAGGCCGCCCAGGGTCAGTCCGGCCAGCGCCTGACCCGCTATCGGCTGACGATCGTGCCGCAGCTGGCCTACCTCGCCCATCGCACCAACCAGCGCATCTTCCAGCACCTCAGCGTGCCGCAGATCGTCGCCCAGGTGCTCGAGGAGCATGGCATCCAGGCCGATGCCTACCGCTTCCGGCTCGGCCCGGTAATTTACCCGCCGCGCGAATATTGCGTGCAGTACGACGAAACCGACCTGCACTTCATCCAGCGCCTGTGCGAGGAAGAGGGCATTCACTATCACTTCCAGCACGGTGCGAGCAGTCATGTGCTGGTCTTCTGCGATGACCAGACCGTCTTCCCCAGGCTCGCTGCCACCGCCTATCAGCAGGACAGCGGCCTGGTCGCCGACCAGCCGGTGATCAAGCGCTTCGGC
>VMRT01000014.1 GCA_007713455.1 Pseudomonas sp. | reverse complement strand
TTCAACCATCGACGATTGCTGGCGCCCATCGGGAACATACCGCCCGCGGAAGCCGAAGCGATCTACTATCGGCAATTTATCGAGTCTGCCCAAGCGGCATGACTCACACCAAAGAGCCTCCGGAGAATGCGGGGCGGTTCACCTTCAAATCGGAAATTGGGTTACCGAAGCGCTACGCCCGGTCATGCCTACAGCGGAAGTCTTTCCTTATTCAACCCGAGTCGACCTAGAGCAACTAGGTACGGCGCGTACGCCACGAGACCAGATCGTAGGAGCCGTAACGCATGCTCTGCTGGATGCAGGCGTGCCCCTGCGCAATTCAGTGGCGGCCGTGGAGATAGGACTGCTGCGATCACCATCTCACTTCATGACCCTTAGTGACGTCTCCGGACATGAACGAGCCGCCTGCGATCTGGTAGCGACATTAGCCGGCACCCAAGCTGGACTTACAGGGATCTACCTGAACAGTAGATGCCGGCGGCTGACCACAGACACGCTTGAAGTCATTCTCCGCCAAGCGCTTGAAGCACGTCTGAACTTGCTTGCCGAGATGAGCCAGACACTCGATAAGCCACGCGAACTCAGCGATCGTGCCCCACGTATTCAGGTATTGCACATATCGTCTCGAAAGACTGGTCAGCTCGTGGGTCGCGCCGGAAGTACAGTCAAATCCATTTGCAGAAGCACCCGCAGCCATATTGAGGTTTTCCAGGATGGAACAGTTAGGGTCAGCGCGAGCAACGACTCTGAACTCCAGCAGGCCATCATTGCAATACACGAAGTATTGCGACCATTGAGGGAAGGCCAGATGTATGAAGGCACGGTAAGCGAGATCTTGGATCACGCGGTTATTGTTTGTTTGAACCCCGGTCGTGAAGGCGTTCTACCTCTAAGCGAGATGTTGGCTCCAGACTCAAAAGTGGAGGACCAATTTGCCGTCGGTGACCGCGTACGTGTCATCTGTCAGTCGATAGATCTGCGTGGCGGGGTCAGTCTCTCCATGCGAGCAATATATGACACGCCGATAGATGAAGATGAAGATGAAGATGAAGATGAAGATAAGAGCCGGCTTCTTAGAGCCTGATTCGACTACCAATTATTTCTAAATTAAGGACATTTAGTGACCGTATATAACTACGACATGGTCATCCTGGGCTCCGGGCCCGCTGGCGAAGGCGCGGCCATGAACGCGGCCAAACATGGAAAGAAAATTGCCGTTGTAGATGACCGCTCGTTATTGGGTGGCAATTGCACACATCTAGGGACGATACCTTCGAAAGCCTTGCGTCACTCGGTGCGCAAGATCATGCAGTTCAATACCAGCCCTCTGTTTCGCCAGATCGGTAAGCCCCAATGGTTTTCAATTCAAGATGTACTGCGGAGTGCTGAAAGCGTTATTTCCAAACAGGTAACATCACGTACCAGCTATTACGCACGCAATCGTATCGACACCTTCTTCGGGACCGCTAGTTTCTCGGACGAACACACGGTGCAGGTTGTAAGCGCATCCGGCATCGTCGAGCAGTTAGTGGCCAATGAAATGGTCATAGCGACCGGATCGCGCCCCTATCGGCCGGCTGACGTGGACTTCACCCATCCACGTATTTTTGATAGCGACACCATCTTGGGCATCGACCATACACCTCGCCGCATCATAATTTATGGTGCGGGCGTTATCGGTTGCGAGTACGCCTCAATCTTCAGTGGCCTCGGCGTTCTTGTCGACCTGATCGATAACCGAGATCAATTACTGAGTTTTTTAGATCGCGAGATATCAGACGCACTTAGCTACCACTTGCGTAATAACAACGTGCTCATCCGTCACAACGAAGAATATGAGCGAATTGAAGGCGTGGACGATGGCGTAATCTTGCATCTGAAGTCCGGAAAGAAATTGAAGGCGGACGGATTACTTTGGTGCAACGGACGCAGTGGTAACACAGACAGACTCGCGCTCGAAAATGTTGGATTGAAGGCAAACGGCCGCGGTCAGCTTCAGGTTGACGAGCACTATCGAACAGCAATCGACAATATTTACGCGGCCGGCGACGTAGTGGGCTGGCCCAGTCTTGCAAGCGCCGCCTACGACCAGGGACGGTCTGCTTCGGGAAATGCAATCAGCGCAGGCAGTTGTCGGTTCGTCGATGATGTGCCAACCGGCATCTATACGATCCCTGAAATCAGCTCGATCGGCCGCAACGAGCAGGAACTAACGCACGCAAAGATCCCTTACGAGGTAGGTAAGGCATTCTTTAAGAGCATGGCCAGGGCACAGATCGCCGGCGAACCTGTCGGCATGCTGAAAATCCTTTTTCATCGAGAGACCATGGAGTTATTGGGCATCCACTGTTTTGGCTATCAGGCAGCTGAAATCGTACATATCGGTCAGGCCATCATGAACCAACCGGGTTCGGCTAATACGCTGCGCTACTTCGTTAACACGACTTTTAACTACCCGACCATGGCCGAAGCCTACCGGGTGGCTGCTTTTGATGGGATGAATCGACTATTTACTCAGCCAGAGCAGTTCAGCGAGCAACACCATGAAACCACTCCGATTGAGGCCGAAGCATCGATAACTGTAACGGAGGAACGACATGATTCAACGATCAATCAGTGAGCAGTTGAACGCTTATCGGCGCTTATTCGAGGATCTCCTCGAACGGCGCGAGGCGGATTGCAAAGCCTACGCCGACAAGACGCCCTACGATCAGGAACTATGGAGTTCCAAACGTGCCCAGCTTGCGCGCTTAGCAGACATTGACCATGCGCAGCGGAAGATCAATTCGATCGACGCCGCATTGGAGCGGGCTACGTGCGGACAATACGGAAGCTGCAGCTGTTGCGGAGCGGCTATTGAGGCCATGCGATTGAGTGCTGACTTAGCAGAACCGCATTGTGCAAATTGTGATCTTCGATTCGAACTGTCACACCGACCCAGAGCGGTCGATGCAGGGTTTGCATGCGAAGCAATAATTGTTCAGCTTGAAAACGAGCAAGCCATTCTTGCACTTCCTTCAGGTGACCACGGCTGGCTCGGCCTCGATGAAATCGCGGATCAGCCTTTGGGTAGGCTTTGCGAATATCTACGGGTTGGTGACGTCGTCAGGGTCAAATCTCTCGGCAAAGACGAGTCTGGCCGGGTACGGTTAACCATGAAGATGAACCGACAGTTAGCTGCCTGAAAAAATTGATTATCTAAACCAATGCGACGTTTGGCCACAGCATCAACTATTGACATAGACCGCAATTAGCGGGTGACCACTGTAGAGATGTTTGTTATACTAGATCCGTTTTCTTACATAACCGATATAGAAGCCATGATTAACTTCTGCTCCACCCAGGCTGTTAGTCCACCATAGCCAGCCGCCCTCCTACATTCGCTCAGTAGTATTGATCTCAATACCGAGCGCGATGCTTTTTTCCTTTGCCTTTTGCGCAAGGGTTAATCTCGTTACATCGCCAAATTAAGCCCATCGGCCTACTCCTTGTCTGCTTGTGCAGGCAATCGTATTTGGCGTGCCGCGAACTTGTTCAAAGCACTGCTCTGCTTCTGGCCGGGCTGAATAGAGACCTGCAATGCAGTCCACTATGACTGGCGCGCTGGCGCGCAATTTTTTGGGCCAAGCCCCAAACTGGTATAAGCAAACGATCCTCGCATTTCTAGTATTCAATCCAGTTGCGTTATGGGCGCTCGGTCCATACCTGACCGGCTGGATATTGATAGCTCAATTCATCTTCACTCTCGCGATGGCTCTTAAATGCTATCCACTATTGCCTGGAGGCCTGTTAGCGATTGAAGCTTTAGTTCTTAAGATGGCCACACCGGAAGCGCTATATGCGGAAGTTGCGCTGAACCTACCTGTGATACTGCTGCTGATGTTTATGGTCGCCGGCATTTATTTTATGAAGAGCCTGCTGCTAGTACTCTTCACCCAAATAATGGTAACTGTGCGATCTAAATATTTGCTCGCGCTGTTATTTAATATTACAGCCGCGGTGCTCTCTGCGTTTCTGGACGCACTTACAGTAACCGCTGTAATTATTACCGTTGCTGTTGGGTTCTTTTCCGTCTATCACAAGGTTGCGTCGGGGAAGGGTTATCACCATCTTGAACATAACTTCTATTCGGATTCACAGGTAGTCGAACTGCACCGAGAGGATCTGGAAGGCTTTCGCGCTTTTCTGCGCAGCTTGCTGATGCACAGTGCCGTAGGGACGGCGATGGGGGGCGTCTGTACGCTGGTTGGGGAACCGCAAAATCTGCTGATCGCGAAGACTGCGGGATGGGATTTCAAGGAATTCTTTCTTTTGATGGCTCCGGTGTCGATGCCCGTACTGGTCGCCGGCTTGCTTACATGCGTAGCGCTCGAGAAACTTCAGTGGTTTGGTTATGGCGCGAAACTGCCGCGGCCGGTGCGTTTGGTATTGGAAGAATTTGCCGCCAGCGAGAAAGCCAAGCGCGGCCCCAACCAACGCGCGGCGCTTGTCGTACAGGCTGTTGCAGCCTCCTTGCTCGTGTTGGGACTGGCTTTTCATGTAGCTGAAGTTGGCTTGATCGGCCTTCTCGTGATCATTGTTATCGCGTCGTTCAATGGCGTAACCGACGAGCATCAAATCGGCAAAGCGTTTCAAGAGGCATTGCCTTTTACCTCGCTGCTGGTTGTTTTCTTCGCCATCGTGGCCGTGATTCACCAGCAACATTTGTTCACGCCGATCATTCATGCGGTACTCGAACTGCCCATCGAACAGCAACCCGGCATGTTTTTCCTGGCGAACGGGCTGCTGTCGATGATCAGCGACAACGTGTTCGTTGCCACCGTTTATATCAGCGAAGTCAAACAATCTCTGGACGCCGGGAGCATCGACCAAGCGCACTTCGAGCGCCTGGCAGTTGCCATCAACACCGGGACCAATCTGCCAAGCGTCGCGACACCGAACGGCCAGGCAGCTTTCCTTTTTCTACTTACTTCCACTATCGCGCCGCTGGTGCGCCTGTCCTACGGCCGGATGGTGGTAATGGCGCTGCCCTATACGTTGGTGCTAGGCGGTGTTGGCCTCACGGCTGTGGTTTACGCCTTGTAGTCGTCAGCAGGCAGGTCTTGAACCCCCTTTCATTTACCACTTACGGAATGACGAATGATCCAAACAATCAAGAATGAATGGTTTTCCAACATACGTGGCGATTTGCTCGCCGGCATCGTGGTGGCGCTTGCCCTGATACCGGAAGCCATTGCGTTTTCGATCATTGCAGGGGTGGACCCCCGGGTCGGGCTATACGCATCGTTCAGCGTAGCGGTTGTCATCGCCTTTGTAGGAGGCCGGCCGGGAATGATCTCCGCTGCCACTGGCGCCATGGCCCTTCTGATGGTGACCCTGGTAAGAGACCATGGCCTCCAGTACCTGTTGGCAGCGACACTGCTCACCGGTGTTCTGCAGATCATCGCCGGCTACCTCAAGCTTGGTAGCTTGATGCGCTTCGTATCCCGCTCGGTAGTAACGGGTTTCGTAAACGCGCTGGCCATCCTTATCTTCATGGCACAACTGCCCGAATTGACCAACGTCACTTGGCACGTCTATGCGATGACTGCAGCGGGTCTTGGCATCATTTACCTGTTCCCTTACGTGCCGAAGATTGGAAAACTCCTGCCTTCCCCGCTTGTGTGCATCATCGTACTGACGCTGATTTCCATCTTCCTAGGGATGGACATACGAACGGTTGGCGATATGGGCGACTTGCCGAGCACCTTGCCGTTCTTCCTGTGGCCGGACGTGCCGCTCAATCTTGAAACGCTGGCGATTATATTCCCCTACTCCGCTGCGCTCGCAGTAGTCGGCCTGCTCGAATCAATGATGACTGCAACGATCATCGACGATCTCACGGACACGCCCAGCAACAAGAACCGCGAATGCAAAGGTCAAGGTGTGGCCAACATCGTCTCTGGCTGTCTCGGCGGTATGGCGGCTTGCGCAATGATCGGCCAGTCAATCATTAACATCAAATCAGGCGGCCGAACCCGGATGTCGTCGCTGGCCGCAGGCGTCTTCCTCTTGCTTATGGTGGTGTTCCTTGGTGAGTGGCTTGCTCAGATTCCAATGGCAGCACTGGTCGCGGTAATGATCATGGTAGCGATCGGAACCTTTAGCTGGGACTCGCTGCGTAATCTAAAGAAGCATCCGCTATCTACAAATATAGTCATGGTGGCAACTGTCGTGGTGGTCGTCGCAACGCACAATCTGGCGTATGGCGTACTTGTCGGGGTGCTGCTGGCTGCGATGTTCTTCGCCAATAAAATCGGCCACTACATGGATATCAGCTCCAAGGCATCTTCTGAGGGGGGTGCCCGTACCTATACCGTGATCGGCCAAGTGTTCTTCAGCTCTGCCGACAAGTTCATTGCCGCCTTTGATTTCAAAGAGGCAATCGACAAGGTGACCATCGACCTCTGTCGCGCTCACTTCTGGGATATCACGGCCGTAGCCGCACTGGACCGAGTAGTACTCAAGTTCCGTCGTGAAGGGACCGAGGTCGAACTCATCGGGCTCAACGAGGCTAGCGCGACAATTGTTGATCGTTTCGGAGTGCACGATAAGCCCGACGCCATCGATCAATTGATGGGGCATTGAGGGGAATAAACCGGCCGGTTGATACCGGCCAGCCCCAAACATTCCATCAAGAAGGACCATACGATGAAACCAGTTATAGCTTGTATCGATGGCTCTGCCGCTTCCATCGCCGTGTGCGACTACGCAGCCTGGGCGAGCACTCGACTAGCAGCGCCATTGACCTTTCTGCATGTACTTTACCGGCCGCCCATCGTTAGGTCTGATCTGAGCGGCAACCTAGGGATAGATGCCCGCATCAGTCTAATGAATGAATTGGTCGCGCTCGATGAACGCCGCGGCCGCCTCGCGCGCGAGAACGGACAGTACGTGCTTGAGGCAGCCAAGCATCATGTAGATGACCTCGGTGTAGTGCACCCCCAGAGCCATCTTCGCTACGGAACATTGGTTGACTGCTTAAAGGATGTCGAAGCCGATACGGGCCTTGTTGTGATTGGCCGTCGTGGTGGCAGTAGCAACACCGCAAGCCAGATTTTAGGCAGTCAGGTGGAGAACGTGGTACGGGCGATTGACTGTCCGGTATTGGTGGTTAGCGGCCGCTTCACCATTGCTCAAAGGTTCTTGATCGCCTATGACGGTAGTGACACGGCACAACGTTGTGTTGAAAAACTAGCGGCCAGCACTTTGTTGAAAGGACTGGATTGCCACGTGTTGATGGTCGGCGGACAAACCACCTCTTCACATGAGCAGATTTATTGGGCGAAAAAAACCCTGCAAGAGCACGGCTATGCGGTCACGACAGCCATTCATGGCGGCGAGGCTGACGCGGTAATTAACAATTACTGCAAAGCCGAACGGATAGATCTTCTTGTGATGGGCGCCTATGGGCACTCGCGGATACGCCAATTCTTTGTTGGCAGCACCACGACCAAAATGTTGCGGCAAGTCCAAATCCCTCTGCTGCTGGTGCGTTAAAAGCTCACCAATACAACGCGCCCATCAGGCGACTCTTCCAACGGATGGTCTGCAATCAGCTGCAGCCTCCTTTTGGACTCACCCATCGGAATAGAAGTGAGGACCACAATGGAAAGCAAATCAATTATTCAGCCAAGCCCAGCGTTTATTTCCCAGGATTCGAGCCTTCATCAGATGATGGTGGAATTGCTCGAAAAAGCCGACATTCACGTTGGCGGACATCGGCCTTGGGACATGCGTTTGAATGCCAAAGAAGTGCCGGAGCGGATCTTTGCCGACGGCAGCCTCGGATTAGGTGAAAGCTACATGGACGGTTCGTGGGAGGCCGATCAGGTCGACGAGTTTATATGTCGGCTCCTGCGCGCGCGGCTCGATCAACGCGTGCAGCCAATGAAGCTGGTCTTCCACAGCTTGCGAGCGAAGCTGCTGAACCTCCAGAACACTAAACGCGCGTGGCAAGTCGGCGAGGCGCATTATGACCTTGGTAACGATTTTTACAGCTCCATGCTCGATCCGCGCATGACCTACACATGCGGCTATTGGAAAAACGCCAGTAACCTAGCTGAAGCGCAAGAAGCGAAGCTCGACCTGATCTGCAAAAAGCTCCGCTTGGAGCCTGGTATGCGTGTGCTCGATATCGGCTGCGGCTGGGGCAGCTTCATGGGTTATGCGGCTGAGCATTGCGGAGTGGAGTGTGTAGGCGTCACGATTTCCAAAGAACAGGCGGACTGGGCGCAAAAACGTTACGCCGGCCTGCCATTGGAGTTTCGCTTACAGGACTATCGAGAGATCGATGAGCAATTCGATCGCATCGCTAGCATAGGGATGTTCGAGCACGTCGGACGCAAGAACCATCGTACGTTTATGGAAGTAGCGGCACGTTGCTTGGCAGACGACGGCCTATTCCTGCTGCATACCATAGGGAAGAATGTCAGCAACACCACGCCAGACCCCTGGATTGATCGCTATATCTTTCCAAATGGAGACCTGCCGTCCATCGGCCAGATGGCTGAAGCAGCAGGCGGCCTTTTCGTGACCGAAGATCTGCACAACTTCGGAGCCGACTACGACAAGACGCTAATGGCGTGGCACTCCAATTTCGAAGCCGCCTGGCCTCAATTCCAAAACAGGCTCGGAGAGCGCTTTTACCGTATGTGGCGCTACTACCTGTTGTCCTGTGCCGGGGCCTTCCGCGCTCGTGACATTCAGCTTTGGCAATGGGTTTTGAGCAAACACGGCGTACAAGGCGGTTACACGCGCCCTGACGATGCGCCACGGTCCCGATAAGTCCCGATCCGCACGCAGTTTGCAAGTTTCACAACGAGGACCGCCTCTCTCTGGCAGTCAATAGGCGGCCCAGACCACACCCAAGCAAAGCACCGACCAAAGGAGTTCCAATGTCTTCTGTGATGGCTTGTATCGACGGCTCCGATTCCTCAACCGCCGTATGTGATTACGCATGCTGGGCAAGCTCAAGCATAAGCTCGCCCCTCACGTTTCTGCATGTGCTTGACCGTGAACGCTACCCAGTTCCAGGCGACTTCTCCGGCAGCATCGGGCTGGGCAGTAGGGAGCACCTACTGGCAGAGCTAGCCGAACTTGATGCCCAGCGTGGAAAGGTCGCCCTAGAGCAAGGGCATTCAATGCTGGACGCCGCTCGGGCCAGGGCGATTGAAGATGGCGTTTGCAACCCGACTGTAAGGCAGCGTCATGGCAACCTCGCTGAGACGGTAAACGAACTACAGGAGGAAATCCGACTTTTGGTAATTGGCAAGCAAGGCGATGAAAAAAGCAGCATTGGGCGCCAGATCGGTAGCCATCTGGAAAGCGTAATTCGTTCCCTTAGCCGCCCGATTCTCGTAACCCCAATCACCTACAAACGCCCTGAATCACTGATGGTTGCATTTGATGGCAGTGCCACTGCGAGTAAGGCACTTGAGCTGATTGCAACTAGCCCGCTGTTCAGGCACATGCCGGTTCACATCGTAATGGTTGGGCCGGATACCAATGACGCTTGGGATCAGATAAAGCGGGCCAAGGCAGTCCTTGCCCGCTCCGGCTTCGACATCACAATTGCCATAAGGGCTGGCGAAGTGGAAGACACGCTCCACGCCTATCAAGCTGAACATGCTATCGACCTTCTCGTGATGGGTGCCTATGGCCATTCCAGAATCCGCGAGTTCTTGGTCGGCAGTACTACGACCAACATGCTTCGGGCGACTGACACACCCATCCTTCTCTTACGGTGAAAGGAGCTCACTAATGCTTCAAGACTCAGACATCAGTCGGTTTCGCGAGTTATTGGAGCTCAAGCTCTTGGAACTCGATCAATTCGGCGTTGGCATGAGCAGCCGTGATCAAGCGGTTGAGCTGGATCAAAGCAAAGTCGGCCGCCTGTCGCGCATGGATGCGCTGCAGCAACAAGCAATGCTGGACGCTACGAAGGTACGCGCACAACGCGAGCGCGTACGTATCCAGAAGGCACTAAGCAGAATCGAAAAAGGAGAATTTGGCCAGTGCGTTCAGTGCGACGAGACGATCGCGCTGGGGAGACTTGATTTTGATCCCGCGACACCACTTTGCATTGTCTGTGCTTCAGGTGTCGACAGCGCTTGATGCAGCAAGGCTTTAGCCAGGATAAGGTCTCCTGTACTTGAACAGCCATTCCAGCTGACTATTCCGCTGAGCGGGCCTCATGCTCTAAAAAGAAATATGTTTTCTCACCAGTTCCGTCGGAAATCGAATGCAGCCTGACACCAGTCAATCCACCCTAAGTCCCTTCAAAGGTCGCCGCGGCCTGAAACGCATTTTTCTCGCTACCGGGCACTCCTTTTCGGGGTTAGTTGCAGCGCTACGAGGCGAGGCTGCCTTCCGGCAAATGCTCGCCCTCGCCGTGGTGCTTTTACCGGTAGCATTCATGCTGGACGTTAACCGAGCCGAGCGAGCTTTGCTTGTGACTGTGCTGCTGCTTGGATTGGTTGTTGAGCTAATAAACTCAGCCATCGAGGCGGCGATCGACCGAATTTCACTTGAGCTTCACCCACTATCCAAGAACGCGAAGGATATGGGCAGCGCAGCGCAGATGGTCACGCTTGTCATCATCGCTACGGTCTGGCTGATCGTGCTGCTCGGTTAACCGTCAGCAACACTTGTTTACATGCTTGCACCCGTCAGGCGCGGGTTCTGTTGTACGTCGCAGGTCGACCCGTATATGCTCCCCCGCGCTTCGACGCCCTCCACGCAATCAACCTGGTCAGTCCCTTGTAGTCATTCACTCGCAGTACAGCCCCCTCTTTGAGGGCCATTGATGAGCGGCAAACTAAGCGCCGTTCACGCATTGACTGTATTCGGAATGTCTACTTAATGATGATCAACAACCGCAGCGCGCTCATTAGAAGCGCCAGCCTAGCTGCCGCTTGCATGGCGTTCAGCCTAGCGTGGTACTCGCACCCTTCAGCTCCGACAGCGGATTTCCAGACCTTTCAACTGTCTACAACGTCTAAAGCCGCCCAGGCCAAGGCAGCGCCATCCTATAGTTCACGTTTCGCCTCTACAGACCTCAATGATTTTGTCCACGCAGCTGCAGTTTCTCAGCTGCCAGGCGGCGATCTTATGGCGGTGTGGTTTGCGGGCTCTAGAGAAGGCGGCGCAGACGTCGAAATACGCGCCGCAAAATACAGCGCCACCGATGACGCTTGGGGCCAAGAACAAGTACTGGCTACTCGGAGCACGACGGAAACAGCCGTCAACAAGCACATTCGAAAGCTTGGCAATCCAATCATCGCGCTTACCCCGAATAATCGATTATGGCTGTTCTACGTTTCAGTGTCCGTTGGAGGCTGGGCCGGCAGCGCCATCAATGCAGCGTACTCGGACGATCTCGGAGAGAGTTGGTCTGCGCCGCGTCAGTTAGTGACAACGCCATTCATAAATATAAGCACCCTCGTTCGCGGCACTCCAGTGTTCCACACAGACGGAGGTATAGGTCTACCGGTGTACCACGAGTTCCTTGGCAAGTTTGCCGAGTATCTGTATCTGGATTCCGAGGGGTACGTAATAGATAAATTTCGCATCAGTCGAGGTAAGCATTCTCTCCAGCCGAGCATAGTGCCGTTGAGTCCCACCCGTGCGGTGGCGCTGCTCCGATATGCCGGTGATGGACCCCAGCATGTGCTGGCCAGCGAGTCCAACGACGGCGGGAGAACCTGGAGCAGACCCCGAGCGGTAGACCCCAACAACCCGAACTCTTCGCTAGCGGCCGTAGCGTCACCGGACCACGGCCTGCTTGTCGCATTGAACGACCTAACCGATGGTCGTTATCGACTTAGCTTGTACGGGACCAATAGCAGGATGACGCTATGGCAACCGCTAATTCAGCTGGATCAGTCGCCGGATCCTGAAGGAAATCCGTTCACCCCCGAAGTGTATCGAGAGATCATCGGCGACAAATTCATGCGCTCCAGCGGATCCCAGCGTGGTGGCCTGCTTGAGCAATACCTCGGGCATCTCGACCAGCGCGTCTGCTCAGATTCGGGCTGCGAATTCGAATATGAGTACCCATATTTTATTCGCAGCCAAGACGGCCTCTACCATTTGGTTTACTCATGGAATAACAGCTTCGTTAAGCATGTGTCGTTCAACGAAGCCTGGTTAAAGGAGCAACTGCAATGAACGAGACCTGGCAGATGTATGTAACCTTCGCATTACTGGCGTTCGCCATTGCGCCAGGTCGCAAGGCCGCAAGGCCGGCTCAGCTCGCATTGCTGGTAGGCTTTTGCGCCCTCGCCTTCCTGCCCATCTCCTCCCTGAGTCTTGCAGCGTGGCTCCGCACATACATTGAAGACTTGGCGATCACGAGCGTATTGCTGCTTGGTTGGGTTGGACTCGTACGCCTGCGGCTGGTGAGGCCTATGAGCCAGGTTCGCCGTTGGCAGATATTCGCCACTTTTTCCGCCTTGGCGTTGTTCCTGTATCCGGCAACTTTGGGCCTTACGTACTTCGACCCGTACCGACTGGGCTACGCGGCCGGCCCACTGCTGGCTGCGCTGGCGCTCATTACGCTCTGTCTTTGGCTATTGGGAAACACATTCGGCGTGGCACTTTTGGTTCTGGCAACGCTGGCGTACGCCTTCTCCATCAAGCCGTCCGGCAACTACTGGGATTACCTGCTCGATCCATTTTTGGCGCTGTATTGCTGGGGTGCCCTGTTATCCGGCTTGAAGCAGCACTGGACGACAAAGGGTGCCTGCACGAATTTAGCTATCAAGACAGCGCCTTAAGCGCTTCGGAAATTGAATAAAGAGGTTATGGATATGGGTTGGCTGCATTCCCGTCGTCTTCACTATTGGATTGGCGGAATCGCTATCCTGTTCGGTCTGCTCGCGGCGCTTCGTGTGGTGTTCTATTACGGTTTCTCGGGCTTAGCTGAAGATCCCTTCACCGATACGATGGCCGATACGCTTTCCATTGGTCTGCGCTTCGACCTACGCCTAGCCATTCTGGTAATGCTCCCAGTTGCGCTCATGGCATGGTTTCCCCGGTGGAATCTGGTCAGATCACCTGCCCTGCGTATTTTGGCGCGGCTATACCTTGGGGTTGCGCTGGGCGCGATCGTATTCGTCTATATCTTGGATTTCGGACACTTTGCCTATCTCGGCGTGCGTCTCAATGCCACGGTCTTCCGTTTTTTGGCCGACGCTCAGATTTCGACAGATATGCTCTGGCAAAGCTACCCAGTGGTTTGGATCACTATCGGCTGGCTAGCCACCGCGGCAGTCACGCTGGTATTACTCTGGCAGCTGGAGCGCGTGACCTTGGCACGTATAGCAAAGCCCATCACACGAACCTCCCGCGCCTGGGGAAGCCTGGCCATGTGCGTATTGGTATTTCTTGGCTTGCTTGGCCGAGTTACCGATATCAATTTGGAAAACCCAGTGCCGTTGAGGTGGAGTGATGCGTTCTTTTCCGGAGATAACAAAGTAGCAGCGCTAGGCCTGAATCCGGTGATATTCCTCTATGACACGATGAGATTGCCACAGGAGCGGTACGACTTAGCGCAAGTCCAAAGCCACTACGACGTCGTTAGCAATTACTTGACGGTGGATCAGCCTGACATAAATTCGCTGAGCTTCAGCCGAGCACACGAGGTACAAGCCTCGCAGCTCGCCAGTGAGCGGCGGCCCAATGTGATGTTCATCATGCTTGAATCACTTGGCGCAAGCGCTGTAGGCGCCTATGGCAATCCGCTTAACCCAACCCCAAATATTGATCGCCTCGCAAACGAAAGCTGGTTTTTCAAACACTTCTACGTACCGGTAACCGGAACTGCCAAAACTGTCTGGGCCAGCATTACTGGCATCCCAGATGTATCTCGCGACGAGACCGCTACTCGCAACCCGTTGATCAGCAACCAACACACGCTAATCAATGCATTCGAAGGGTATGAAAAGCTGTACGCGATCGGAGGCAACTCAGGCTGGGCGAATATGAATGCGCTGATTCGACAAAGTATTGATGGCGTGCGCCTTTATGAAGAAAGCCACTGGCACTCCCCTATGGTCGACGTCTGGGGTGTTTCCGATCTCGACCTGTTCAAGGAAACCGACCACCTGCTGACGCAGCTGCCCGACGACAAACCATTCTTCGCCTACATACAAACCGCAGGGAACCACCGCCCGTTCACGATTCCGAAGGAGAACGATGGCTTCGAGGCAATCGAGCTTCCGTTGGACGAAGTGCAGCGTGGCGGCTCGCGCACCCTTGCTCAGTACAACGCCGTGCGCCTGTTGGATTTCAACATCGGACGTCTGATGGAAATTGCCAAAGAAGGCGGCTATTACGAAAACACTATTTTCGTGATGTTCGGTGACCACAACACGCGCATCACGGGTGTGCCGCATATGCCACCCGCTTTCGAAAAGCTCGGCTTAGAAAGCAACCATGTGCCGATGCTGATTCATGCACCTGGGTTACTTGAGCCGAAAGTATTTGAAGACGCTGTCGGGCTTGCAGACCTGTTGCCAACGATCGCTAACCTCCTCGGCCTCGAGCACACCAACCGCACCCTCGGTCGCAATCTGCTGCAATCTGCGCCGGAGGGCGAACGTGTAGTACCCCTGGTGTTACGCGAAGGGTCTTTTCCCATTATCGGCGCGGTCACGAAAGACTTTCTTTTGCAGATGGAGCATGACGGCACAAAACCAACACTGCATGACCTCGCCTCCAACACACCGTTGCAAGATGTGGCGGCTCAGCATCCCTTCGAGTTCCAGCGTCTGGAAAAGCTCGCCCGTGGGCTGTACGAAACGTCTCGTTTCATGCTTTACCAAAACGTGCGCCAGGCCGACAGCAATAGCGCACCGCTTGGCGCTGCCGCACAAATTAACGAATGACCATAGCCGCGCGGCTTCATCAGGGTCTACGGTTTCGTTTCCGCCGATGTCGCTGCGTGCTGGTCGTGTTGTAACTAGAGAGTTCGCTGACTCACTAGCCCCATCACCAGGCTTAGCTCTGCGGATCCAGTTCAGCCAAAAGACAATCCGGAGAGTTGATGTACGACTTCCGGGATCCAACACCGCCCTGGAACCACGCAGGGGAAGCCCGGTCAATGGAGTGTTCGTTGATGACCGTGAACGAATCGATTGAAGCAAACTCGGTGGCACTTGCCCCGCATTAAGCGGTCGCCGTTTTCAATAGGCGGTCCGAGAACGGCCTGCTAAGGATCAAGGGAATGAATGCATCACTGGTCATTCTGGCGCTGACCGTCGCCAGCTTTCTCCTGGGATTTCTACGAGATCTGTTCATCGCCAAGGAGTTTGGCCTCAGCTGGGAAGCGGACCTGATATTTGTTGCGCTGATCCTGCCAATGTTCTTCGAGAACTTTTTCGGCCTCGCTCTACGCGACGCGATGATTCCTTATTTGCAAAAGCTGCGCAGCCGATCCGAAGCCCTGTTCGCGAGCGTCAGTCGCTGGCTCTATTGGCGGGTGATGCTCATGGGCGCGGCGGTCAGCGCCGTGGCCGTTGTCGGCAGCTACTGGATTCTCAATCTGCTAGCGCCTGGCTGGAGCGACGCTCAGGTTGCTTCCGGGCAGATCGTATTCTGCATCGGCGCCGCGCTGATCGCTGTTCAGGCTGTCCTGTACTGCCAGGGCGCACTGCTCAACATGGATGACATATTCATCCTGCCCATGACCCGCACGGTGCTGCTCAACGCTGGAGCCATCGTTGGAATCCTGTTGTTTCAGCCTACCGGCGTGGTGATTTTCATCGGCATGCTGTTGCCCCAACTGGCGCTGATCCTGGTGCAGCACCGGCGCATCGCCTATTTGCGCGGAGAGAAAAGCGTCGAGGCGACAGCGCATCCTGGTGGCTTCGGTCTCGCGTTCGCCCCCGTTCTGCTGGCCGCCGGAGCGCAGCAGGGCTGTATTCTCGCCGAGCGGATGTTCGCCTCCTTCCTGGATGAAGGCAGCATTACGATGCTGTCCTTTGCATTCCGCATCGTCTCCATTCCGCTCACGCTCTATGCACTGTCGGTGCTTTCTGTTCTCTTCCCTCGCTTCGTTTCTAGCTGGAGCGAGGAAGATTTCAGTGGTCATGCCGCGGTGATCCGCAAGGGGCTGTTGGCAACCCTGCTGTTCTTGGTGCCGGCCACTGTGGTGCTCTGCTCGTTCCCGGAACCAGTGGTGGCGGTACTACTGGAACGCGGGCAATTCCGCGCAACGCAAACCGATGCCACGGCCTCGCTGGTAATTTTGTACGCGCTTGGTCTGCCTGCGATGGGTTTGGCACTGCTATGGGGGCGCGCGCTGCTCGCCCAGCATCAGTCGCGGTTGTTCCTGGTGATTACCCTGGCCAGCTCCGCGCTTACGATCAGCCTGGACGCTCTGCTTTACGGTCCATACGGCGCCGAAGGTTTGGCATTCGCGTTTTCCAGCGGGGCCATACTGCAGGCGGTACTGATGGGGCTATACGTTTATCGCGCATCGCCAAAAGGCCTGGCACCTGGCGTTCTCCTGCGTTGGATCACCACCGCCGGTGCCGTAGCCATCGCACTGCACTGGTTGCCTGCACCGCATGGGTTGCTCCAATTGTGCCTGTACATAGTGCTGGTGTTGTGCGCCTTTGCGGCAGGTGTTCTCCTGCTTGGGGAAAGGGACCTGTTCAAGCCCGCCTATTGGTCGGTGAGAAAGGCTATACAATCCGATCAGTGACAGCGCAGCGGCAAGGGACTGGCCCGCCCACCGGGGACCGCCCATCCTCCGGAGTACCCGGGCCCGAGACCATCCCGACCGCGTGCCCGACCAAAACCCGGCCAAAGGTCGAATTTCTTGACTACGACTGGTCTGCTTTCCCCCCGATCGCTAAGGATTTAGACCGCTTTCATCGTTCGCATCAAGCCAGGATTTTTGCCCAAAGACCTCGATCCACATACGTTGCAGGCGTGGTTCCGGCGTCACCTGGTGCCTCGAGCTGAGCCATCGAGCGAAGGATCGGTGCAGCACTGGTAGCCATGCAAATACCAACCAATTTTCGTGAATTATCCCGACCGTTGAGACGCGAAAAATGGTGTGTCTTGAACACAACAGCGGCGTGGCGGTTGATATCCATGGTTGGCACTGCAAGTGCGATTCGCCCCTCACGGTAGACGCCCTCCATTGCGCGACGACCAAGCGTTGTCTCAAGGGCGGTTCGCAATGCGTCATCCCCAGACCGTAGTCCAAGCCCTAGGAGCCTGACAGCAAATCCGAGCACCGGAGCAGAGCGGGCCCACTGAAGGGGAAGATTTTCGATCAATTCTCGAAATACAAGGTCTGGACTAGCTGCAACGGAACGCCTGCGACCAAAGCGCAGGCTACGATACCGCCGGTACTAGTCCCAACAATCAGATCGAAAGCACCAGCTTGGCTGACGACATTACCGGCAGCAAAATTCACTAAGCACCTGCAATCGGGCGTTAGTCTTTCCTAGAACATTCCTCTTCGCCTCTAAATTTGATACGCGGCGTGTTGTCTCTTCCGGCAGAAGTTGGCCGCTTAGCCTTCGCTAAAGCTGTCGGAATCCTAGGCGCATCTGGAATATTGCCTTGTAATTCCACGCCTCCTTCAAGAGCCTTCATTGCAATAAAACCTCTGAGGATGTTTTCCCGAAAAGTGTAGAGCCCGTTTCTATCGAGCGCATTTTCTATAATCTCACCAAACTGCTTCTTTTTCAGGTCACGAAGTTTCGCCAAGAAACTTTGCTTCGACAAAGGCAGACGCTCTTGAGGTGGATTTTTTCCATGCAGCTTTTCATGTATGCGGATGTATGAAAGAAAAATACCTTCGCCGTATCTGATTATATCTTCAGAATCACTCGTTGCCCAAAGTATCTCAGTGTAGTCCGGAGACCTATGAGACGTAGCCTGTTCGTAGGGACGCTTTAGGTATGCATCCATACTTGATATCGCATCGTCCAATGCCATATCGAATAAATTCATATCGAGATGACTAACGATCGCCTCTTCGTTAAAGGCTATCCAAAGCAGCTTTTCCATGATCAGATGCGCATAAGAAGGAAAGCCATTTGAAATTTTAGCGATGGTAAAGCAGACATCATCGCTCACAGATAGAGAAAAAGCAGCGGCCGCATCACGAATAATATCTTCCCGGGCAGACCATCCCAGCCGCTCCAACCCGATCGTATGGAGCTGACGGAAGCTGGATTCGTGTGAACCCAATAACTTTTCCAGAGATTTCGCAACACCTGTAAATATAAACTTGACGTTTACTCCCCTATCTCCAAGATCTTTCAAGAAAGTAGCGAATAGCTTTCGCTCAACCTCTGACTCTATTTGATCGAACTCATCGATAATGACTACTGGATTTTCGGAGTGGTATTTAGAAACTTCCTCTGCTGCATTGACCGCCGAGTACATTGAATCGACTTTAAGGATCTCTATTTTTTTTGTCGCGGCTTTCCAAGTAAAAGAATAAACCTTTACATTTATGGCATGGCTGACGACATGTTCATATTTACCCTCCAACGACTTCATCACTCGATCTACCAGATTCTCTATTGTTTCGTAGAAACGAGTATCAGGTCCGCAACCTATCTGGATTGGGAGATTATCTGGTGACTGGTATTGAGCGGCAGCTGCAGCTGCCAGCGAAGATTTACCGACCCCTCTATCGCCGTAGATGAATACATGTCGTCCATTTGCGTAAAGCGCTTCCTCTATGAGAGACAGTTCTTTCTCGCGGCCAAATAGCTGCTGAATACTCTTTACCGGACCGGACGCAGAAATATGCTCATTCAGCTTTTTTGTAAACTCGGTTTTACTCTCATAGCCTGCAATAGACATTTACTATCCCGTTAGGTAATTGGCCTAGCCTGCGGGATAGGTTAACACCTTGCGAAACGGAGGCCCAGATGCAGCAGTGGAAGGTGCTTTGTGATTATGGCTAGCAACAGAACGAGCACTGAATTTCGACTAAGGACACTATTGCTTCCGGCAGTAAGCCGTGTGTAAATACCTTACCGCTACGCCTAGCTGACCGCCGCTCGGCGCACAATCTTGTCCAACAACCGTTTAGCGCCCCGAGCCTGGCCGATTCACAGCAACCATAGTTTTTGGGATAAGTACTATGAGACACACCCCTCCATACGAACAGCGGGTGATTGGATTTGTCGACATACTCGGCTTTGGACAGCTTGTCGCAGATAGCGAAAGCGATGGCGAGAAGTTTCGCTTAATTCATTGTGTCCTAGAAAAAATCAACCAAGTTGAAGATGTTTACGGTTCTCCAGAAGATTTGTTTGCACATTCAAACTACGCTTCCCTTTCAGACAATTTCAAAAAGGAGCTTGATGCCGTTTTCGATAAAATGAGAGCTAAAGCTCAACCAACCAGAGTGACGGTTACAACATTTTCTGACTCCATCGTATTTTCTAGCCCCGCTAGCTCAGCTGGTCTAGCGAATTTCCGATACTTCTTAATTAAGCTGCTCGCCCATACCAATTCGTTCCAGCTACTGCTTCGTGGCGGGATATCTTGCGGCTCTTTAGTTCATACGGAGCAGATGATCTTCGGCCCCGCCATGAATCAAGCTTACTACCTTGAGAGTAAGGTTGCGAAGAACCCAAGAATAGTGGTTGACGAAGACTTTGAAACACTTGTCGAGAAACTTGAGGACCAATCACTTGCCTCCCTTATTAGAAGTGAGTTAGTTCGACAACACGCAAGTTTGGAAGCACACTTTGATACTCTCAGTCTCGCTACAAATAAAGTTGCTCAAAACATGTGCAAAGCGAACGCTTACGAGATTTTAGTAAATGAAAAAATAACTATCGAATCCTTGATGAGGGGTGCGCCGAGCGATCCGAACATTATGTCCAAGCTGTACTGGTATGTTAGCTACTACAACGATTTTCTTGAGCGCACCCGGGAGGTAGAGGTGGTTGTATCGCAAATGTGTGGCATGCCATTGGAAACTATTATGGTGCCCATAACCGACCTGCGAATATAGCGAGTTACAAATCGCCACAGCTCATACAAGATGCTGGCTCGATGATGGTATGAACGCACCACTACACACTAAGGCAGAAGGACCTTCGATGCTAGCCATCCCAGGGCGCGTTCGAAGACGTTATTATCGCTACTCCCGATGTAGATGTCGGCGTCTACAAGCGTAAACACGGATTTTCAGGTCATTCCTATATAGGCAACAGCAAATCTATCGTCGTTGATTAGCAACATTGATTCGTTATCAGACAAGAGCGGCGGGGCGTTTAAGAAAAAAACTGAGAATGAAAGCGGTGTACTGGCAGCTCAGGCCTTAACAGCTGCAAATAGACTAGGCGCTTATCCGTCAGTCGCTACCGCATCCTGTTCTGCTATTGCCACTCTGTGTGAGGCGCATGCGCAACAGGTGTGAAGGGAGCCAGTCGGAACAGGCGAGTCCTGCAGCAGAGCAAGGCCGATAACGATGATGATTGCTTGGCACCTGCTGTGCGAACTAAAGAATTGCCAGGGCAATACCAAAAACAGGGCGAGTATACGAATGCAACCGCGCTGGCGACAAGATCGAAAAAGCTATTACGCACTGCTTGTGGGGAGAGTTCATACAAGTATTGTTAGCCGTTCTCAACGCTAAGCAGAACAATGTCTTTGCCTTTCTTCGTGAGAAATACACGGAGACCGCCACCTATGCGCATCACATAAATTTCTTCTGTCGCACCTGTTACACGCCGAACTGACGGGTTGTTTTCGAGGCTCGATGCGTTCAGAGATTCAAGCTTAGACATTAGCTGATGTAGCGAAACCCGCTCGCGGACTTCATTCCTCTGTAGCTTCTCTTGTGCTGGCTTAGAAAGGAGTATACTCATTTTACCCCCAAATTCTTTAGGAACGTTTTAGCATCAACCAAAGATGCCTGTTCTGGATTTTGCTGTATAAGAGCAACAATCCCTTCAAGTTTTGCTTTCCGGATGAGGGCAATGCAGTGCTGGTCATCAGCATATCTCATGATATTCTCATCGTAATTCAGAAATCTCACGTGGATAAAGATCCAGGCTCCGGAAAATAGAACTAACAACCAGAAGGAAGAGACTTGAGGTAGTAGCGACCAGGTTAGTACGCCGTGTGGCATTATTTGACTTGCCATGATGCTTGATAGGACACCGATTGCCACTGTTAATAGTAGTGTTACCGATAAGCGTAGTCGTGGCGATTTTGCTATGTATTCCAAGTTAACTCCATGCATAGCTCCTGCGGCTGACTATAAGTAGGCGACACGCGGCGGTAACATTATCCACTAGTTGTGCCTGATAACGCTCCCTGTCCATGCGTGACTCCTTATCGGCTTGGGGGGGCGCGCCACAAACGTAACATGAGGCGAGCAGGAAAAACGACAACGTCTACACAACACTGGTGCATTCGCAGCGTGTCCATGGTCCGCTTTTTGGCCGATTTCTGCCTGTCGGCACTTGCCGAGATCGCCAGAAGCGGACAGTCAGCACTGACTACGTATCTGGGTCGACTCAATGGTGGTCAGGCCTCGTCGTCTACCTCGATCGGCTGGATCAATTCCGGCCCATGGTTGCGTACGTTCCCTACCGCCTTACTCACACGGTACCACTCAAATTCCTCGGCCGGCCTTGGTGCAGCAGCATCTGTTCTGCCCGGTGGTTGGTAGTGGTGGGGGCTATCCATTCCCCTTCCAGAACGTAGCGCGGAGTATGGTCCGAATGCTCGGATTTCAGGTCGTAGCTGAGTCTTTTCCAGGTAAATTTCTGACACCGGATCAGGTCTTTTTTCGAAGCTGTGAAACCGGCCGCTCCAACATCGATTGCGTTAGCCCGTGCATATCCGCATTGGCTTGCCAGATCAAAAACCGGGTATGCATATCTCGAACAGCAGCTAACAGCTTCTGATTGGTCGTTGTCAGTTTCTCAATGTGCTCGTTGGCTGCCTGAATATCGCTAATCCAGCCCGGCTTCAGCTTCTGAGCCTTCAATGCCGCCTTGCAATTCTTCATCGCTAAATCCACGGCAGGTAGATTCATCAGGGACTGGCGAGCACGACTGATACCCAGTTTTTCTTTGCAGGCCTCGACGAGCAAAGGCCAGGTCAGCTTCGGCTCTGACCATTCCTCAATCAGCTTAATGATACGTTTCTCATCCTTTGGCGTTAAATGTCCCATCGTTAAACCTCGATCTCATCCAGCAAGGCCAAGACGTCATCCAGAGATGGTAACCCCTCTTGCGTCTGGTTCCCTTCAATGACTTTGACTTCGATCAGCCCCGACATTGCGGCGGCGTTCTTGGTCAGCGTCCAACCGTTATCGGCGTTCCACACAATGGCACCGTTTTCGAGTTTGGGGTCTTCCAGCGTTAGGATTAACGCCTCGCACTTATAGAGCTTTTCACTCAGTTTTTTGGCTGACTCCGATGCCCCAAAGACATCCCGAGACTGCGCATCCAGAGCTTTATCGAGGCGAAGTTTAAGGTCGTCGCGCTCTTCCTTGAGGTTGCCAAGCTTCACGTCATCCCCTTTGACGCAGCCGAGCAGCCCGCAGTCCAAACAGGCTCCCATTTTCGGGCAAGGCTCGTAAGCAAAATTGTGCACACAGACGCCGAGATGGGTTTGATGGACAACGCGGTCCGGTTCACCCTCGCGCAGTTCCCTTACATCACCAAGAGTCAGAGGCTGATTTGTTTTGACCTTGTCCAGACGCTGAGCACCGGTGCTGTGCTTAGTTTTGGGGTGGAACGCCGCAACCCTCTGGGTGCGGTCCTCGATGGTTTCATGGTTGTAGACCGATCCCCTCGACGTACGCCCGGAGAAGGCGTCAATCAGGAGTTGCGACAGACCGGCCTGGTGCATCCGCGTGTTCAATTCATGCCGAAACGCATGCGTGTTGACCTTGATGCCGGGGTAGCCATGGCGCTCAAACATACTTTTAATACGCGGGTCGTTCGCACCGCCTAATTGCGCTGTCAATCGGTTAGAGTGCGCCGCGATCTCCACACCAAATTCGTGTTTCTCGTTACCTGAGTTTTTTGCCATTGCTCCCGTGCGCACGGTAAACAGCGCATCACGGTATTTAACCCGAGCTTTACCCTCCGTGTATGGCGTGGTGTATGGAAAATCTTTTGGAAGATACTTTTCCCGCAACAGCACATTGAGCTTGCGAAGCGTGATCATGCATCGGTCGTCAAACTCAATACTCTGGAATCTTTGCTTGCCCTTAACATATATGCGCTGCCCTGCGCTGGAGTCCCACCCGTCACGGATATCGGCCAAGAGGGCTCGTGCGGCGGGGCTGAGCGCCTTTTGCTTCTCTACGGATTTCAGGAACTTACTTTTGAATACGCTTCGCGGGTGGGATGTTTCATGAACGGTGAGTTTCACTGCGGCACAGCATTCGGCGTACGTGAGCGGTTCATCAGGTCCCTTAGATGGCACTCCTTCGTGGGGGGGGAAATCATCGGGATTGTCTTCTAGCCAGGCGGCGTAAGCACGCGGCTCATCGGTGATCGGTTTCAGTAACGTAATGACCCGTTCGACGACCGGCTCCATCTCAGGCTTAACGACGGGCTTCAGCGTCACCTGGTTTATCTTTTCCGAGTGCCAGCGCAGGAACATGCGCCGATTACCCTGGTTATCCTCTTTAAATACCACGCAATCCAATTCAACATCCGCCAATTCACCCACGCGACTGGGGGCACTCAGCAACAGCGCACAGGCGGAGGTCACAACGATATCGAGGGGGAGGGTCAATTCGTTTGAGAACACTTCCCCGAGGGCTCTGATCGCGTCAGGGCTGGGAAGCTTCTGTTCCCGATCTGCTCTTTGTTGCTTGAGCGTGCCATTAGGCTTAATTGTCAGCGGAGAGGTCCACCGGAAATCCGAATTGAGCAGATTTTTGGCCCGCATCAGGCTGATGATGGTCTCAAGTGACTTACTGTACGTGTATGCGTTGTTACCTTTGGTCCAGTAACGGTCCATGTACTCGCACGCTTTATTGCAAACAGCGGCGGACACCCGCGTCACATCCCGTGTGCCGGTCAGTTCGAGTAGGGCGGCTTCCAGCGCCCTCAGAGAACCCATCCAGCCTCCCACCGCCTTTTTTTGCAAATACACCCCTCGATACACCAGTAAGGCTTTGGCAAAATCCGTGAAGGGTGCCTGCATTGCCTTTGGGGCAGATCTAGTTGATCCGACCGCCGAGAAGTTACAGCCTGTGAATCCATGCGGGTGCCAACTGCTATCTTCCCAGAGAATACTCGCGTGCACTCGACTGGGAATGCCTTTGGGCAGGGTCTGTTTTGCCCATTCGATAAATGCCTCAAGTTGAGCCTCCGCAGCCAGCTGGCTCCTGGGCTTAAAATCGACAATGTTATTCGCCGATTCAGAATAAAACGCATCGGTCATTCGTCTTCCCTCCCGGATCGGAGCATGGCCTCACAATCCAGAATCACCTTACGGCAAGCCAGAATGGCCCGATCCCAGAGCACGCCGGTAATTTTATCCGTGGCAATGGTTTGCGCCCGACGACGCTCCAATCGCTCAAGGACCGCATGGTGATTGCCGTTCAGAAGGGGTTGGAATTTTCCGCATGCGTAACAGGTGTACGGCGCATCAAGATGGCAGGTGGCAGTGGCACCGCATACTGCCACATCCTCGATTTGTCGATCCGCTCGGTCCCCGTTTTCAGCTGAGGTACGATCCGCGACAATGATTCCGGTGAACGCATTCACAACCAAGGCCAGCTGGTCGCTCATCTTCGCGTCGATCAACGCCATCAACTCCGCCGATATGGCGCGGTACTTTCGCACTGTGTGAGTGTTTTTGTGCATCAATGCACGGGCCATTGTCCACTCATCCTGCCCCGCATTGGAAAGGTCCGTGCCGAGGGTATGTCTGAACCGGTGGCCGCGCGTCACTTTCAGCGGCTGATGGGTGCGAGGCGAAATCGGAAAGGACTCCATCCGCTCGATGCGGGCAAGCCAAGCATGAATTGTGCTTTTTCCGGCATGAAAGATTGGCTGCGGCGCGTATTCGAGGTCTTTTTGAAGGGGGCTATCGAGCAAAACAGGGGGAGACATCCGCTCACGACATTCAGCTTCATCATGCAGCTTCCGACGAAAGATGGGCACATTTTCAATGGCTGCATTCCAGTCGGCACCGTTTGGATAGGTTTGCCAGAGTTGCGCCAGAACTATTGCCTTGTAGGACTGCACGGTGTTGTAGAGGTCCTCATCCAGACTGAATGTTTCGGGCTTTACTCGCCAACCTGCCTCGTCGTCAATTTGCTTTACCCAATGAAACCTGACATTGCAGCCCTGGTCGCTCTTCGTGAAATCAGCAAAAATCATCATTCGCACCTGAGCGCCACGCTGCCCGTAAATCATCAATATGCGCAGGTAAAGGTACTGCTCGAAATCTAAGTGCCCGTGACAAAACTGCTCATGGATCCATTGGTACAGCGCGTCTTGCTCCACCTGCGTGAGCGGGCCTTGTTCGGGGTCCAGTGTGAGGATCACGTCGTTGCTCGAACTCTTTTTCCTGGGCAGTGCCTGGTAGGCGTCGATCAGTGGTTGCGACGGGTGCTGTTCGAGTGACTCGCAGTCGTGCCAAAACTCCATGAAAGCTGCAATGAGACTGAACTCTCTATAGTTAAATCGCTCCCGCAAAGCGATCAGTTGACCCTCGTTGAGCGGGTCTATCTCGCTCTGAGCAGCCCGCGACAACACACTGGCGGTATTAGCAACCGTGCGCGCTGCCGCATTGGCCATTCGGTACGCCAGGGCTGCGTGCAACCAGGGCTGCCAATCCGACGAGACGCAGGCAATAGCTGCCTCCCAGTTGACTGGTTGATTGGTCGATTTATCCGGACTCCACATCGGTTCTGCGGGTGTGAACACCTCCCCACATTTCGCCAGGCGAGGTGTGTTCAGCCATGCATCGAGGCTGTCCTTCGTGGGGGCCTGAAGTGCTTCTACGGAGATGTTCATTTTGAACCCCCTTTTGTCGTGCCGGTCTTCTGGCGGATGGCCTTAAGCCGCTCGGCCCGTTTCTGTATCGCTTTGTCTGCCTCTTCCTTCCAGAATTTCGCGCCGTAGAGGCCGGGCATGTTTGATGCGGGATTCCAGCCGAACATCCATGTGAGGGTCTTTTGAACTTGCGTGGTGCGATCCTCCGGCGTGAGCGTTGCCAGTTCCTCACGCATGCTTTCCAGCATCGTGTAAACCGCGTCATGCCTCAGGATATGCAGGTGCACATGAGCCAGTTTCGGCGCTATTTCTCGGACCTTGGACAGAACACCATCCACTGCCCTGATGGTCAGAGGTCCGCCCTCATTTCGCTTGTGCGCAACAAGCAAAAACGGATGCCTTCTCGCTTGCGATGCGCCGTTACGGGGCTTCCTGTGGCGATATTTCGATTCGTACTCAGTGATTGCGTCATACAGGTCATCGGTCATCACCAGCATGCGCTCGTGGGTTTTGAATTGCGGGGCCATGGTTCGTGGATCCAGGCTTTCATCTTCCAGGTTGACCACCGCTAGTTGACGACTGTGCCAGTGAATATCGCTGGTCTTGATCAGCAGCATCTCGGAGCGGCGAAGCCCCATATCCAGACCCAAAAGCAAAATGATGTAATTACGTAATCGAATAGCTGGATCAGCGAAGGGGTTGATCGGACTGTCAGGGCGCAGAATCTCCAGCAATCGATCTCGCTCCTGGGTTGTCAGTCCTTTCATTTCGTCCAATCGCGTTTTTTTCCACGCAGGGCTGGCCGCTTTGATCTTGCGGTTGATGCGCTTCTTCACATCGTCAACCGCCTCATATCGTGATGAGTGATCACCCAACTTGTCATAGAGGAAGGCCAGATAATCGCGTACCGCCTCGATTCGCTGCCGCGCATGGACTTTGCCAACGGATTTGTAGGCAGTCGGATGCAAACGCATCCCCGCATACTTCATGGCCAGGGTTTCCTTGCTGAACCCCGCGTCCGACACAAACCGAGAAAGTTCAGTGTCTGTCAGGTATTGGCTGGCAGGGCGCTGTTCGATGCGAGAAATCAGATCAATAGAGGAGAAGGCTAGAAACTGCTCAAGCACAACTAGATGCTCAAGGTACTTCTTGGTTGTTTCCAGTGCTCTGCCCGAGTGCTCCATGGTCATGTAGAGGTTGGGGTAGTAAACCGGGATGTAGTCTTGCACCAGTAGCTTTCTGCGAGCACCATTCACCACCTGCTCTATGACCTGGAGACCCATATTGCTCCCTCATAAAAAATAACTTTTCTAAATATAGTCAGGAACAAATTTGGGTCAACGCAAAATCTAACGTTTTGCTTTCCAGAATTTAAGCGCTTGTCGCTACCATAACTCTCTGAAAAAGCAGGATTAAAGGCGAATCAAACCATGTCAAAAAGTGACAAAGCAGGCAAAACAGGCTCTTATGTCTACACCATGCACCGGCTGAGCAAGGTCGTTCCGCCGAAGCGTGAGATCCTCAAGAACATCTCCCTGTCGTTCTTCCCCGGCGCCAAGATTGGCGTGCTCGGCCTGAACGGCGCCGGTAAATCCACCCTGCTGCGCATCATGGCCGGCGTCGACACCGAGTTCGACGGCGAGGCCCGTGCCATGCCGGGCATCAATGTCGGCTACCTGCCGCAGGAACCGCAGCTCGACCCGGAAAAGACCGTGCGCGAAATCGTCGAGGAGGCGGTTGGTGTGATCAAGGACGCCCAGGCCCGCCTGGATGCCGTCTACGCCGCCTACGCCGAGCCGGACGCCGATTTCGATGCCCTGGCTGCCGAGCAGGCCAAGCTCGAAGCGATCCTGCAGGCATCCGACGGCCATAACCTGGAGCGCCAGCTGGAAGTCGCCGCCGACGCACTGCGTCTACCGGCCTGGGATGCCAAGGTCGCGCACCTGTCCGGCGGCGAGAAGCGCCGCGTCGCCCTGTGCCGCCTGCTGCTGTCGGCCCCGGACATGCTGCTGCTGGACGAACCGACCAACCACCTGGACGCCGACTCGGTGGCCTGGCTGGAGCGCTTCCTCCATGACTTCCCGGGCACCGTAGTGGCCATCACCCACGACCGCTACTTCCTCGACAACGTCGCCGGCTGGATTCTCGAGCTCGACCGCGGCGCCGGCATCCCGTACGAGGGCAACTACTCCGGCTGGCTGGAAGCCAAGTCCGAGCGTCTGGCCCAGGAGTCCAAGCAGCAGTCGGCCCACGAAAAAGCCATGAAGGAAGAGCTGGAGTGGGTGCGCAAAGGCGCCAAGGCCCGCCAGTCCAAATCCAAGGCCCGTCTGCAGCGTTTCGAGGAAATGCAGTCGCAGGAATTCCAGAAACGCGCCGAGACCAACGAGATCTACATCCCGGCCGGCCCGCGCCTGGGCGACAAGGTCATCGAATTCAAGAACGTCACCAAGGGCTATGGCGACCGCGTACTGATCGACGACCTCTCCTTCAGCGTGCCGAAAGGCGCCATCGTTGGCGTGATCGGTGGCAACGGTGCCGGTAAGTCGACCCTGTTCCGCATGCTGATGGGCAAGGAAACCCCGGATTCCGGCAGCATCGAGATCGGCGATACCGTGCAGTTGGCCTGCGTGGACCAGAGCCGCGACGACCTGGACGGTGGCAAGACCGTATGGGAAGCGGTCTCCGATGGCTTGGACCAGATTCGCATCGGCAACTACGAGGTGCCATCGCGCGGTTACGTTGGCCGCTTCAACTTCAAGGGCGCCGACCAGCAGAAGTTCGTCAAGGATCTCTCCGGCGGTGAGCGCGGTCGTCTGCACCTGGCGCTGACCCTCAAGCAGGGCGCCAACGTGCTGCTGCTCGACGAACCGTCCAACGACCTCGACGTGGAAACCCTGCGCTCGCTGGAAGAGGCACTGCTGGACTTCCCCGGCTCGGCCATCGTGATCTCCCACGACCGCTGGTTCCTCGACCGCGTCGCCACCCACATCCTCTCCTACGAGGACGATGGCGGTGTCGTGTTCTTCGAAGGCAACTACACCGAGTATGAAGCCGATCGCAAGAAGCGCCTCGGTGACGCGGCCTCCCAGCCACACCGCGTCAAGTACAAGAAGCTGGCGCAGTAAGCGGTAGATCACAACAACGGAGCCGGACAGGCTCCGTTGTCGTGTCTAGAGAAAGCACCCACAAATAGTGGCACAATGCCGCCTGCGTGAATTACTGATCCCTCCGGCAGGCGCGGCAATCGCACCATGCCGACCCCCGCGACCGACAAAGGACAATTCGCATGGCGGCACTTGGACTGCGCGGCAAATCACTGCTGGCATTGTTGCTCAGTTGCCTGCTTGCTTTCGTCTTTGCCGGTTTCATTGGCCGAGAGGCGCTGCTCGGCGTGCTGAGTCGCTTCGGCGAGGCCTATGCGCGTAATGTGGTCCAACTCAACCGCGAACGCCTGTTCGCACCGGTTTCACGCGAACTGGCACTGGCTCAACGGCTGGCGGCTTCGCAGCTGACGCTGGCCTGGTTGAACGACGAGCAGGACCCGGCCAAGCGCAAGATCTTTTTCCAGGAAGCGGCCGGCTACCAGCAGGCCTTCGGCGACCACGCCTACTTCGCCGCCTCGGCGAGCAGCAACGGCTACTACTCGAACGGACCCGACCAGCCACCCAGCGATGCGCCTCGCTATGTGATGGCCCCGGACGCCCCGCGCGACGAATGGTTCTTCCAGACACTGCAGGCCGATACCCCCTACGCCATCAACGTCGACCGCTCGGTGGTCACCGAGGAGCTCAAGGTGTGGTTCAACGTGCAGGTGCGTGACGGCGATCGACGCCTGGGCCTGGTCGGTTCCGGCATCAGCCTGCAAGCATTTCTGGATGACTTCATCGAGGCGAACAAGGTCGGCGTCGAGTCGATGGTGCTCGATGCCTACGGCTCCATCCTCGTTCATCCTAATCAGAATCTGGTCACGCTCAACGCCGAAACCGCGCGTGGACGCTCCTTGTCGACGAGTATCCTCGGCCAGCTCGACGACCTCGGCGCGGCCTCGGCAGTGCGTCAGGCCATGGCGGAAAGCCGCGAGAACCCCGGCACTGTGGCGACGTTGCGCGTCACCCTGGATGGCGCGCCCCGCTTGCTGGCGCTGAGCTGGATTCCCGAGCTGCAGTGGTTCGTCGCCAGCGCCGTGGACCTGGGCACCGCACAGGTCGTCGAGGTGCGTCCGCTGCTGCCGGCAATCGCCCTGTTTCTGGTGCTGTTCCTGCTGCTGATCGGTGGTGGTGCCTGGCTGGTCGAGAAGCGTGTGCTCAAACCGCTGCGCCAGCTGAGACGCAGCGCCCAGGCCCTGGCGGCGGGACAGTACGATGCCCCCCTGCCCCTGCACCGGCAGGACGAGATCGGCGAACTCAGCGCAGCCTTCGGTGCCATGGCGCAGCAGGTTCGCAGCCACACCAGCGAGCTGGAGAATCGCGTGCGTGAGCGCACCCGCGACCTGGAACAGGCCAACCTGGAAATGGCCGCCGCGCACAAGAAGATCGACGACTCGATCGACTATGCCAGCCTTATCCAGCGCTCGATCCTGCCCAACCGGCAGCTGGTCACCGCCATGGGTGATCGCCATGCGGTGCTCTGGCGGCCACGTGATGTAGTCGGCGGCGACTTCTATGTATATCGCGCCGACGAACATGGCTGCCTGTTCGGAATTGTCGACTGTGCCGGCCACGGCGTGCCCGGCGCGTTGATGACGATGCTGGCCCACGCCGCCATCGATCAGGCGCTCGGCACGACCGGCCTGGACGACCCCGCCGCCGCGCTCGCGCGTACCGATGCGATCGTGCGCAACATGCTGCGCGAAGAGCAGGACTCCCATGCCCTGGCGACCAACATGGATATCGGCCTCGCCTATGTCGATTTGCGCCAGCGCAAGGTGCATTATTCCGGCGCGAAGATTGCGTTGTACTACTGTGATGGCGAAGAGGTGCACGAGATCAAGGCAGCGCGGCGCGCCATCGGCGATAAACGCATCGGCGACTACCGCAACACCAGCGTCGACCTGCAACCGGGGCGGACCTTCTACATGACCACCGACGGTTTCCTCGACCAGGCCGGCGGCGACGACGGGTTCGGCTTTGGCAACAGCCGCTTCGCCAGCATGATCCGCGAGCATGCACGGCTTCCCCTGGCCGAACAGGGCGAAGCCTTCAGCCTCGCACTGGCGCGCTATCAGGGTGAATTCCCGCAGCGCGATGACATCACGATGTTATGTTTCCGCTTCGATTGAGACAGGGAGTTGGCCATGGCCCCCATTGACATGTTCGCGATGCGCGAATGCTACAACCAGCAACAGATCATGCTGTGCTTCAACGGCCCCATCTCCCGCAGCCTGATCGAAGAGATCGGCAATGCCCTGCGCAACTACATGAGCGAAGAGCAGGCGCACCCGTCCTCGGCCATGGACGTGTTCGCCGTGTACATCGAGATGACGCAGAACATTCGCCACTACACCCGCGAAAAGAACTGGTCCGATCAGCAGGCCGGCGCCACAGTCGTGGTCGCACGCGATGACCAGGGCCGCTACGTGGTTTCGGCCGGCAACCTGATCGAAACCGCCGACGGCCAGCAACTGCTTGCCGCCGTCGCGGAACTGGCAAAAAAGGACAAGGCCGGCCTCAAGGCCCTGTACAAGGAACAATTGCGCAAGCCGCGTGACGAACACGTGGCAACCGGCGCCGGACTCGGCCTGATCGATATTGCCCGCAAGTCCAGCGAGCCGCTCAAGGCTTCGTTGCAGCCGGTCTCCGACGAGCTTTCCTTCATCAGCCTGAGCGCCGTCATCTGAAACTCAAGAGCATCCCCATGAACGATTTTTCAATCCCCGGCAGCCAGTCCACTCCCGCCATCCAGTCCGACTGGGAAAAAGGCATCGTCTCGATGCAGGGCGACTCGTACCCGGAAAATTCCTACGAGCTGTTCCACCAGGTCTACGAATGGATCGAGCGCTTCCTCGGCGAAGCCGCACATCCGCTCAGCCTCGAACTGCGCCTGCTGTACCTGAACACCAGCAGCATCAAGGCGATGATGGACATCTTCGACCTGCTCGAAGCCGCCTATCAGGAAGGCCGGCAGGTCGCGGTCAACTGGTACTACGACATCCGCAACGAGCGCGTCGTGGAGTTGGCCGAAGAGTTCAAGGAAGACTGCACCTTCCCCTTTTCCATCCAGAGTCACGACTGACAGAAGGTCGATATGCGTGGGCCATCGCCGCTAGAGCAAGAGGTCATCAATCTCCTCGCCGATCCGCAGTTCGAGGGGCACCCGCTGAAGGAAGCCCTGAGCCAGCTGTGGGGAGCGCACCATGACCTGCTTGGCCGAATCGAACGCATCGCCCGCGTATCGGACGGCTACCAGAGCATCGCCCGCGAGCGCGAACTGAGCCTTTCGGCGCGCTTCGACAAGCAGTTGCGCCAACTGGAAAAGGTCGCGCGCATCTCTGACCGCTACCAGATGATGATGCAGGACCTGAATGCCTCGCTGCGCGAGGCCTCGACCTTGGACACCCTGACAGGCATCGCCAACCGCCGTCTGCTCACCGAGCGCCTGCGCGAGGAAAGCGAGCGCGCCAAACGCTACGGCCGCCCGCTGGCCCTGGTCATGCTGGACATCGACCGTTTCAAGGTCATCAACGACGAGTACGGCCACGAAGTCGGCGACCGCGTGCTGATCGAAGTGGTGCGCGTAATGGAATCGGAGATTCGCGAACACGACCTCTGTGGTCGCTGGGGCGGCGAGGAATTCCTCATCCTGATGCCGGAAAGCAGCGCCGAGATGGCCTGCATGGTGATGCGCCGCCTTGGCGACAGCATTGCCGCGCTCGGCGTGCGGGTGAACGATGACCTGCTCGGGGTCACCGCCAGCATGGGTATCGCCGAGCTGCGCGCCGACGAAACCTACTCGAGCACTATCAACCGCGCCGACATCGCGCTGCTGAGAGCCAAGCGCAGTGGTCGCAACCGCTGTGAGCTGGCCGACTAGCCATCACCCGAACAAGCACAAGAATGACGCACCCATCGCTCCATTTCAGTGCAAATGGAGCAACGCCTCCGCCTCTTAAAGTCTGAAGCATCGGGAAACATAGAAGCCAGACGCCACGCACGGAGCCGAAACCTTCAGCACCACAGCCCTTCTAACGCACCATTTCGCGGCATGCCAGACCCATGTCGCACTTCCGCGGTGCAAATCAGGTTTGCTACAGTCGCCGGCCAAAATTATTAATGACTGCCGACACGCGGTCGCCGAGGGCCTACCTGATGATCGAAACCGTTGATGCCTTTCTCGCGCGGTTGAAGCAACGCGACCCCCACCAACCCGAGTTCCACCAGGCGGTGGAAGAAGTGGTTCGCAGCCTCTGGCCCTTCCTCGAAGCCCATCCGCATTACATGCAGGCCGGCATCATCGAACGCATGGTCGAGCCGGAGCGCTCGATCATCTTCCGCGTACCCTGGGTCGACGATCAGGGCCGTGTGCAGGTCAATCGCGGCTTCCGCATCCAGATGAACAGCGCCATCGGCCCATACAAAGGTGGTCTGCGCTTCCATCCGTCGGTGAACATCGGCGTCCTCAAGTTCCTCGCCTTCGAACAGGTCTTCAAGAACTCCCTGACTTCGCTGCCCATGGGCGGCGGCAAGGGTGGCTCGGACTTCAACCCCAAGGGCAAGAGTGACAACGAAGTGATGCGCTTCTGCCAGTCGTTCATGACCGAGCTGTACCGCCATATCGGCGCAGACCTCGACGTTCCGGCCGGTGACATCGGCGTCGGCGGCCGCGAGATCGGCTTCCTCTTCGGCCAGTACAAGCGCCTGTCCAACCAGTTCACCTCCGTCCTGACCGGCAAGGGCCTGGCCTATGGCGGCAGCCTGATCCGCCCGGAAGCCACCGGCTACGGCTGCGTGTACTTCGCCGAGGAAATGCTCAAGAGCAGCCACAGCAGCTTCGACGGCAAGCGCGTGGCCATCTCCGGTTCCGGTAACGTCGCGCAGTACGCGGCGCAGAAAGTCATGGAACTGGGTGGCCGGGTCGTCTCGCTGTCCGACTCGGGCGGCACCCTGCACTTCGCGGACGGCATGACCGCCGAGCAGTGGACATACCTGATGGACCTGAAGAACGTCCGTCGCGGTCGCCTCGAGGAGATGGGCACGCACTTCGGCGTCACCTACCTGGCCGATCAGCGTCCGTGGAGCCTGCCGTGCGATATCGCCCTGCCTTGCGCCACGCAGAACGAACTGGATGGCGAAGACGCCCGCGCGCTGCTGAAGAACGGCTGCATCTGTGTGGCCGAAGGCGCGAACATGCCGTCGACCCTGGAAGCCGTCGACCTGTTCCTCGAGGCCGGCATCCTCTACGCACCGGGCAAGGCATCCAACGCCGGTGGTGTGGCCTGTAGCGGACTGGAGATGAGCCAGAACGCCATGCGCCTGCACTGGACCGCCGGTGAGGTGGACACCAAGCTGCACGGCATCATGCAGTCGATCCACCACGCCTGCGTCGCCCACGGCGAGGAAAACGGTCGGATCAACTACGTCAAGGGCGCCAACATCGCCGGCTTCGTCAAAGTTGCCGATGCCATGCTGGCCCAGGGCGTCGTGTAACGGCTGCGCCCGCCGCCAAGCCTCAGCCAGAAAGACAAAGCCCCCGTCGGATCGTCCGGCGGGGGCTTTTGTTTTGTTGCGCGAGACTCCGCGCGGCAATCGCCTACCAGTAGTTCTCCACCGCCACCTGGCCGGGCCTGCGCGTCATCGCCAGGTTCAGATCACGCGCTTTCAGCACCGCTCGGGTGTCCTCGATCATCTGCGGGTTGCCGCAGAGCATGATCCGCGAATGCTCGGGCGTCAGCTGCAGATCGGCGGCGCGCTCCAGTTCGCCGTTCTCGATCAGCGTGGTGATGCGTCCGTGCAGCGCACCGGGTATCTGTTCGCGCGTTACCACCGGCAGGTACAGCAGCTTCGAGCCCAGACCATCCAGGTAGTCGCGTTGCGGCAGTTCGGCGATCAGCTGCTGATAGGCCAGCTCACGCGCCTCGCGCACGCTGTAGACCAGAATGATGCGCTCGAAGCGCTGCCAGGCCTCGAAGTCCTGCAGGATCGAAAGGAACGGCGCGATCCCGGTGCCAGTTGCCAGCAGCCAGAGGTCGCGGCCGTCGGGAAAGCGATCGAGGGTGAGAAAGCCGAAGGCCTGCTTGTCCACCAGCAGCTCGTCGCCGACTGCCAACCGGCTCAGCTCGCTGGTGAATTCGCCGTCCGGCACGACAATGGAAAAGAAATCGAGAAACTCGTCGTGCGGCGCCGAGACCATGGAATAGGCGCGCCAGACGATGCAGCCGCTTGGCTTGCGCACACCGAGGCGGGCGAACTGCCCGGCGGTGAAGCGAAAACCGGGATCGCGGCTGGTACGCAGGGTGAACAGGTTAGGCGTCAGCGTCTGCACCTCTAGCAGGCGCTGGCGGGTGAACTTCTCTTCGCTGGCGGTCATACTTCGCTCCCTCCGGGCATCTTCGGGCCCACTGCACGCAGCGCCCGCATGGGTCCTTGATACTCCTTTACGCAGCCGACAAACACCGCCAGTTCTCATGCCTATTCTCGATACCCCCTATGCAAGCCTCGATCTGATCCGCCAGCCGGAGCAGCCCAACGAGCCGCTGCAGGCCTTCGATGCCGCCGACGAATACCTGCTGGCCCAGCTGCATGAGCAGGGATTGCCAGCGGCCACGCGAGTGCTGATCCTCAATGACAGCTTCGGCGCCCTGGCTTGCTCGCTGGCCGCACACGTCGCGGTCACCAGCAGCGGCGACTCGCACCTCGGCCACCTGGCATTGCAAAAGAACCTGGCACGTAACGAGCTGCCGGCCGAGCGCGTGCGCTTCGTACCTGCCAGCGAGGTCGCCCAGGGCCCGTTCGACCGGGTGCTGATTCGCGTACCGAAAACCCTTGCCCTGCTGGAAGAACAGCTGATCCGCCTGCACGGCCAGCTGGCGCCCGGCGCGCAGGTGATCGCTGCGGCGATGATCAAGCACCTGCCGCGCGCCGCCGGTGATCTGCTGGAGCAGTACATCGGCCCGGTGCAGGCCTCGCTGGCGGTGAAGAAGGCACGTCTGCTCAGCGCAACGCCGCGCGCGAAACCGGCGCCGCAGTCGCCCTACCCTACCCGCTACCAGCTCGATCAGCCGAAGCTCGAACTGCTCAACCACGCCAACCTGTTCTGTCGCGAAGGGCTCGACATCGGCACGCGCGCATTTCTGCCGCATCTTCCCAAGGCGCTCGGCGCGCTGCGTGTCGCCGACCTCGGCTGCGGCAACGGTGTGCTCGGCATCGTCTACGCGCTGGGCAATCCGCAGGCGGAACTGACATTGGTGGACGAGAGCTACATGGCTGTGCAGTCGGCACGGGAGAACTGGCAGGCAATCCATGGCCAGCGTCCGGTCGAGATTCGCGCCGGCGACGGCCTGGCCGAGCAACGGCCGGCCTCGCTGGATCTGGTGCTGTGCAATCCACCGTTCCACCAGCAGCAGGTGGTCGGCGATTTCCTCGCCTGGCGCATGTTCACCCAGGCCAAGGCGGCACTGACCAAGGGTGGTGAGCTATGGATCGTCGGCAATCGCCACCTCGGCTATCACCTCAAGCTCAAGCGCCTGTTCGGCAACGCCGAGCAGGTGGCCGCCACACCGAAGTTCGTCATTCTGCGGTCGATCAAGGCATGAGCGAGGCGCCGGTCCGCCTCAGCATCCGGCAGTTCGCCGCGCGCTGCGGCCTGTCCGCCGATACGCTGCGCTATTACGAAAAGATCGGCCTGCTACGGCATGTCGCTCGGGACGCCAGCGGCTTTCGCGTCTATGGCCCGCGCGACCTGGAGTGGATCGGCTTCATCCTGCGCCTGAAAGACACCGGCATGGCGCTGGACGACATCATCCGCTACGCCGATCTGCGCGAATGTGGCGACGCAACCCTTGCGGCACGTCAGGCGCTGCTCGAAACCCATGCCGCCACCTTGCAGGCACGTCTGCTGCGCGACCATGAGCATCTCGACGCGCTGCGGGCGAAGATCGCGCTGTATCGGCAGCAAACTTCCGCTTGACCTGGAGTCGACTCCAACCCGCAGGCTTTCCTCTGACCCATGAAGAGGAACGCACCAATGTCTGCATCGACCCGCTACACCGAAGGCCTGGCCAAGCTCGAAGAGATTGACGGCGCGGCCGGGCGCAAGGTCATCGACAGCCTGCAAGCCATTGCACCAGATCTGGCGCGCTACGTGATCGAATTTCCCTTCGGCGACATCTACCAGCGCCCTGGCCTGGACCTCGCTCAGCGTGAGCTGGCGACCGTCGCGGCGCTCACGGCCCTCGGGCACTGCCAACCGCAACTGGCCGTGCACGTTCACGGCGCGCTGAACGTCGGTTGCCACCCGGAGCAAATCATTGAGGTGGTGATTCAGATGGCGGTTTACGCGGGCTTCCCGGCTGCGCTCAATGGCATGTACACCGTCAAAACGGTGTTTGCCGAACGAGGCCTTTTGCCGGATGCGTGATCGGCAAACCAGCACACCACGTGGCTAAGCCGGCCGACAACAGGCTCTGTGCCCTGGCGCGGTGGCGGTTGGTGGGCTAGCCCACCAACCGTACGGACATCGCAGCCGCCGTCGAAGGCGCGTTACAGCACCTTGTCCAGGGTGATCGGCAGATCCCGCACGCGTTTGCCCGTCGCGTTGTAGATCGCATTGGCCACCGCCGCCGCCACGCCGACAATGCCGATCTCGCCCACGCCTTTGGACCCGAGGTCGTTGACAATCTCGTCGTGTTCCTCGACGAAGATCACGTCGATCTCGGGAATGTCCGCGTTCACCGGGATGTGGTACTCGGCAAGGTTGTGGTTCATGTAGCGGCCGAGTCTGTGATCGATCAGCGTCTCCTCGTGCAGCGCCTGGCCGATGCCCCAGACCACGCCGCCGACGATCTGGTTGCCGGCGGTCTTCGGGTTGACGATGCGGCCCGCGGCAATCGCGCTGACCACACGGCTGACCTTGATGGTGCCGAGGTCCTCGTCGACGCGCACCTCGACGAACACCGCCGAATGGGTTCCCGTCGCCCAGGCGTCGCGCTTCTCATCCGGCTTGACGCTGGCTTCGGCCTCCAATGCGCCGCTGACCTGGACGATGTCGCGCAGCGGCACGGCATGCTCGCCGGATTTCAGCCGCAGTTGGCCATCGACAAACTCCACCGTCTCCAGATTCGCTCCGGTAAAGGGTGAAGCCGGCGACTGCTGTACGGCGTCCAGCAGCTTCTGCCGCAGGCCGGCGCATGCGCGTTGCACCGCACTACCGACCGAGGACACGGTGGCCGAGCCACCCTCCAGCGGTGCCTGCGGCAGGCTGGAATCGCCGAGGCGGAACTCCACCTCGGCCATCGACAGGCCCATGGCATCGGCGGCGATCTGGGTCATCGCGGTGTAGGTGCCGGTGCCGATATCGGCGGTGGCGCTGGTCACCAGCAGCCGGCCGTCGGCATCGAGGCAGGCGCGCGCACTGGCCGGCATCTGCATCGCCTCCCAGACGCCGGTGGCCATGCCCATTCCGACCAGCTGATGACCGTCGCGCAGGCTGCGCGGCTGCGCCGGACGCCGCGACCAGCCGAAGCGCTCCGCACCCTGCTGGTAGCAGGCACGCAGCTCCTTGCTGGAATAGCGCTTGCCCTCGTTACCGTTGATGTCGGTGTAGTTGCGCAGGCGCAGCTCCAGCGGATCGATACCGACTTCATGGGCCAGCTCGTCCATCGCGCACTCAAGCGCATAGACACCGATGGTCGCGCCCGGGGCGCGCATGTCCAGCGGGGTATAGACGTCCAGCGGCGCCAGGCGGTAGCCGAGGCGCACGTTGTCGCAGGCGTAGAGCATGCCGGACCACTCCACCTCGTGCTCGGTGAAGTCCTCGAAGCGCGAGGTCTGGCCGATGGCCTTGTGCTCGATCGCCCGCAGCCGTCCTTCGCCATCCGCCGCAAGTTTCAGCTGCTGGAACGTGCGCGGGCGATAGCCGAAGGTGAACATCTGCTGACGGGTCAGCTCGACGCGCACCGAGGCCTTGAGCTTGAGCGCGGCCATCACCGCCAGCGGCAGCTGGTACTGCGGGCGCAGGCCGGAGCCGAAGGCACCGCCGACGAAGGGCGACAGCACGCGGATCTTGCCCTGCATGTCGAACACCTGCTCCAGGTAGCGCTGGCAGTTCTGCACGCCCTGGGTCTTGTCATGGATCAGCAGCTCGCCGCCCGGCTGGTACTGGACGATGGAGGCATGCGGCTCCATCGGGTTGTGATGCTCCACCGGGGTGCCGTATTCGCAATCGACGCGTTTTGCCGCCGCAGCGCATGCCGAATCGAAATCACCGCGCGGCTCCGGCAGCTCGGCCGGTGCGTCATGGGCCTGTTCGCGCGCGGCCTGCAGATCGGTCTGATGCGCTTCGACCTCGTATTCGATGCGCACGAGGCTCGCCGCATGTCGCGCCAGCGCCTGGGTCTCGGCGACGACCAGCGCCAGTGGCTGGCCGCTGTAGAGCACGCGGTCGTTGTACAGCGGGCGGAACGGCGAGCCGTCGGCGGCATCGTCGTCCTCGTAGGGCTCGTCGTAGCTGGCCACCGGTGGGCGATTCTGATGGGTCAGCACCAATCGCACGCCGGGCAGCGCTTCAGCCGCGGCGGCATCAATGCCCTTGATACGGCCGCGGGCGATGCTGCTCGACACCACGGCGCCGTAGAGCAACCCCGGCACCTCGGCTTCGGCGGCGTAGCAGGCCTTGCCGGTAACCTTGAGCGGACCGTCGACACGGTCCAGCGGCTTGCCCAGTGGAGAGTTGGCGCTGTTCATCGGACGGTTCCTCCGGCGGCTTCGGTCAGTGCACGCACGATGGCGCGCCGGGCCAGGTCGATCTTGAAAGCGTTGTCGGCGAGCGGTTGCGCGCCTTGCAGCAGGCGATCGGCCGCCGCGGCGAAACATTCGGGTTCGGCACGCTTGCCGTTGAGCAGTTCTTCAGCCTCCTCCAGGCGCCAGGGTTTGTGCGCCACGCCCCCGAGCGCGATACGCCCGCGGCGGATGATGTCGCCATCCATCTCCAGCGCCGCCGCGACGGACACCAGGGCGAAGGCGTAGGAGGCGCGGTCACGCACCTTGAGGTAGGCGCAGTGGCTGGCAAAACCTTCCACCGGCAGCTCTATGGCGGTGATCAGCTCGCCCTCGATGAGTACGTTGTCCTGCTGCGGCTGGTCGCCGGGCAGCCGATGAAAGTCCACCAGCTCCAGGCGTCGCTTGCCGTGCGTCCCTTCCACATGCACCCGGGCATCCAGCGCCGCCAGCGCCACGCACATGTCCGACGGATGCACGGCGGCGCAGTGTTCGCTGGCACCGAGAATCGCGTGGATGCGATTGCGTCCGTCACGCGCGCTGCAACCTGAGCCCGGCTCACGTTTGTTGCAGGGCGTGGCGGTGTCGTAGAAGTAGTAGCAACGGGTGCGTTGCAGCAGGTTGCCGCCGGTGCTGGCCATATTGCGCAGCTGCGGCGAAGCCCCGGCGAGAATCGCCTTGCTCAGCAGCGGATAGCGCTGTTCGATCTGCGGGTGCCAGGCCAGGTCGGCGTTGCTAACCAGCGCACCGATGCGCAGGCCGCCCTCGGCGGTCCGCTCGATCTCGCGCAGAGGCAGGCCGTTGATGTCGATGAGCTGGCCGGGTTGCAGCACATTCTCTTTCATCAGGTCGAGCAGGTTGGTGCCGCCGGCGATGTAGCGGCTCTGCGGCCCGTGCAGGGCGATGGCCTGGTCGATACGTTCCGGGCGCTGATAGCTGAACGGCGTCATTGCGCACCCTCCTGGCCGCGCAGCGTCGGCAGTGCGTCCTCGATGGCGGCGAGGATGTTGGGATAGGCGCCGCAGCGGCAGAGGTTGCCGCTCATGTGTTCGCGAATCTCATCGCGGCTGCTGGCACGGTTCTCCGCTGCTAGCCCGGCTGCCGAGCAGATCTGCCCCGGCGTGCAATAGCCGCACTGGAAGGCATCGTGCTTGACGAACGCAGCCTGCAGCGGATGCAGCGTCGCTTCGCTGGCCAGACCTTCGATGGTGGTCAGGCTGGCGCCGTCGTGCATCACCGCCAGGGTCAGGCAGCTGTTGATACGCCGACCGTCGAGCAGCACCGTGCAGGCGCCGCACTGGCCGTGATCGCAGCCTTTCTTGGTGCCGGTCAGGCCGAGCTGGTCGCGCAGCAGGTCGAGCAAGGTGGTCCAGGGTTGCACCTGGAGCTCACGGCGTTCGCCGTTCAGCTCCAGGCTGATGGTGCAGGTCTGGCCTGCAGCTGAAGAATTTTCGCTCATGGCAGCCTCACGGTTTGGGCGTTGGTATGCGCTGTCCGTGCGTCTTGGGGTACGACTGGCGTGCCGCGAAAATCGTTCAGCCCTGCCGGTCGAGTGGCTGCCGCTGGCTGAGAGTCATCTCGCCGCGAACAGCGTGGCGCTGCGCTCACCGGCCAATTGATTCGTGCAGGTGTTGGTAGTCGCTACGGCGATGGTCTTCAGGCCTGCCGGCGATCATCGGGATGGTCGATGTCCTGCAGTACACCGGGATCGTTCAGGGCGAGCTCCAGTACCGGGTGCGCCGCGAAAAGCACCTGGGCACCGCGATCACCATCCAGCTGCAGCAGCGCATCGCGATGGGCGCTGCCGATGCCGCGCGGATGGCCGGGGCGGCCGTCATAGGTCGGCACGACCAGGTTGTCTTCGCGGATTGCCGCCGCGATCTCGCGCAGGGTCTGCGGCTGCACATAGGGCATATCGGCCAGCGCCACCAGCCAGCCACGCCCTGCCGGCGCGTGGGCCACGGCCTGCGCAAGGCTGTGGCCGAGCCCGCGGGTTTCCAGCGCAAGCACCTCGCAGTCGGCAGCGTTGGCGCTCAGCCAGTCGCGCAGAGACAGATTGTCTGCACGGGTCACCACCAGCAGCCGTTCGGCGACACCGCGCAGGTTCGCCAGCGTGGCCGCCAGCACCGGCGGCGAAGACGCAGCAGCCAGGCTGGCCGCCAGCAACTTGTCCGCCCCACCGGCCGCGCGATAACGGCTGCCCTGCCCCGCGGCGAGAACGATGGCGCAGACGCCCGCTTCAGGCACAGCGCTGTTGTTCCGGCAACGCCTGGCTGACCAGAGCGCCGTTTTTCAGCGCAACCACTTCGGCCATCAAGGACAGCGCGATTTCCGCCGGCGTGCGGCTGCGGATGGGCAAGCCGATGGGTCCGTGCAACCGCTGCACCTGGCGCTCGCCGAGGCCCAGCGACAGCAGGCGCGCCTTGCGCTTCTCGCTATTGACCCGTGAGCCCAGCGCGCCGACGTAGAAGGCTTCGGACTGCAGCGCGGTGAGCAGCGCCATGTCGTCCAGTCGTGGATCGTGGGTCAGCGCGACGATGGCGGTGTGTGCATCCGGTTCGATGGCCAGCACGGCATCGTCCGGCATGCCGGGGACGAAGCGCACCGCCGCCGCATCCCAGTCGTGGGCATAGCCTTCGCGCGGGTCGCAGATCAGAACTTCGAAGCCGAGGCCGTGGGCCAGGTCGGCGACATAACGCGACAGCTGCCCGGCACCGATCATCAGCAGGCGCCAAGCCGGGCCGAATGGCGCGCGCAGGGTATGGCCATCGAACTGCAGCGCCGCGTCGCGGCCGGCGGCTTGCAGACTTACGTTGCCACTGGCGATATCCACGCAGCGCAGCAGCCGTTCATGCCCGGCGCAGCGCCGCAGCAGCTCATCAATCCAGCCGGCATCGCACAGCGGCTCCTGCAGCAGGCGCAGGGTGCCGCCGCAGGGCAGACCGAAACGCGCGGACTCTGCCTTGCTCACGCCATAGGTGATCAGCTGGCAAGCCTGCGGTGGCTCGTCGGCCATGACCCGCGCAAGTAGATCGTCCTCAACGCAGCCGCCAGACACCGAGCCTTCAACGCGGCCATCGCTGCGCAGCGCCAGCAGCGAACCCACCGGACGTGGCGCGCTGCCCCAGGTTTCCAGCACCGTGTAGAGCACCACTGGGTGACCGTCACGCAACCATTCGTAGGCACGCCGCAGTACCGCCAGATCGACACTGTCCATTGATCTCCTCGGCTCTAGCCAGTTGCCGCCGGGACCTCCGGCAATGCAAGGAGTGACCGATCCGAGGCGAGGTTAGTTCGTCGTTGCCGGCACCAGCATGGCGTCGGCCACCTCACGCCGCTTGGCCCGTCCGGCCAGGCGCTCCACCAGGGTCAGGGCGAATTCCAGGGCGGTCGCCGGGCCCTGGCTGGTGATGCAGTTGCCGTCCACCACCACCGGCTGGTCAAGGAAATGCGTGCCGGTGAGGTTGTCGCTCATGCCCGGATAGCAGGTCACCTGGCGGCCCTTGAGCACGCCGTAGGGATGCAGCGCCACCGCCGGCGCGGCGCAGATCGCGGCGAAATCGAGCCCGGCACGGGCCTGCTGGCGAACACGCTCGGCCAGCGGTTCCAGCTCGCCGAGGGTTTTCGCGCCGGGCATGCCGCCGGGCAGCACGATCAGGTCGAAATCCTGCGCCAGCACGTCAAGCAGCATGGCGTCCGCAGTGATCCGCGTGCCCCGTGCGCAGGTCAGCATGCGCCGCTCTTCGGCGCTGGCCACCAGCACCTCGAACTCGGCACGGCGCAGCACGTCGATCAGGGTAACGGCCTCCAGGTCTTCGGAACCGTCGGCGATCGGAATCAGGACTCGTTTGCTCATGGCGTTCACCTGCTCAATGGAAATTCAACCGCGCTGCCGGCCGGTGTAAGATGCGCGGCTTTTGCGACGACACGCGAATCGCCCGCCAGAGGCGACAGCCCTCACACTGACCGGCACTTAGAGGATCGACCATGCTGGAAAAGCTATTTCAACTCAAGGCGCACAACACCACGCTGCGCACCGAGGTTCTGGCCGGTATCACCACCTTCCTGACGATGGCCTACATCCTCTTCGTCAACCCGAGCATCCTCGCCGAAACCGGCATGGATCATGGCGCGGTGTTCGTCGCCACCTGCCTGGCCGCAGCCATCGGTTCGGCGATCATGGGCCTGGTTGCCAACTACCCGATCGCGCTGGCGCCCGGCATGGGCCTAAACGCCTTCTTCACCTACACCGTCGTGCTGACCATGGGTTACACCTGGCAGACCGCGCTGGGGGCGGTGTTCCTCTCCGGCGTGATCTTCTTCGGCCTGTCGATCTTCAAGATTCGCGAGTGGATTATTCACAGCATTCCGCTGGCCCTGCGTGCCGGCATCGCCGCGGGTATCGGCCTGTTCCTGGCGATCATCGCGCTGAAGAACGCCGGCATCGTCGTCGACAACCCCGCCACTCTGGTCGGCCTCGGTGACCTCAGCGCCGGCGGCCCGCTGCTCGCCTGCCTGGGCTTCTTCCTGATCGCCGCGCTAGCTTACCGCCAGGTCACCGGTGCGGTGATGATCGGCATTCTGGTGGTTACCGGCCTGTCGATCCTGCTCGGCCTGTCGCAGCTCAACGGCGTGGTGTCGATGCCGCCGTCGCTGGCGCCGACCTTCATGCAGCTGGACATCATGGGCGCGCTGGATATCGGCCTGATCAGCGTGATCTTCGCCTTCCTCTTCGTCGACCTGTTCGACACCTCCGGCACCCTGATCGGCGTGGCGCAGAAGGCCGACCTGCTGGACAAGGACGGCAAGATGCCGCGCCTGGGCCGCGCCCTGCTGGCTGACAGCACCGCAACCATGGCCGGCGCGGCGCTGGGCACCTCGACCACCACCAGCTACATCGAATCCGCCGCCGGTACCGCTGCTGGCGGTCGCACCGGCCTGACCGCCTGCGTGGTCGCCCTGCTGTTCCTGCTCAGCCTGTTCTTCGCCCCGCTGGCCGGTGCCGTGCCGGCCTACGCCACCGCACCGGCGCTGCTGTTCGTCGCCGTACTGATGATGAGCAGCCTGGCCAACATCGACTGGGACGACCTCACCGTCGCCGCGCCGGTCGTGGTTGCCGCGCTGGCCATGCCGCTGACCTTCTCCATCGCCAACGGCATCGCCTTCGGCTTCATCGCCTGGACCGCGATCAAGCTGCTGGCCGGCCGCTGGCGCGAGCTGAGCCCGGCGATGTGGATTCTCTCGGCGCTGTTCGTGGTCAAGCTGGGCTGGTTCGCCGGCTGATCGCAGCGTAGGGTGGATGACGCTTTTCTCATCCACCTTCCGTGCGGCAACGGTGGACGGATGAAGCGTCAGCTGCGCGCCCCGATCCACCCTACGATTTACCTACCTTTCCAAGAGTCTTCATGAGCGCTCCGCAATTCGCCCCCGCCACCTACGACGCCCAGCTCGCCGAGAAAGCCGCCCGGCTGGTGGAACTGCTGGCGCCGTTCAATGCACCGGCAGCGGAAGTCTTCGACTCGCCCCGCGAGCATTACCGCCTGCGCACTGAATTCCGCCTGTGGCGCGAAGAAGGCCAGCGCCACTACGCGATGTTCGAGCAGGGCGACAAGCACAAGGCGATCCTGATCGACGACTTCCCCATCGCCAGTCGCCGCATCAACGAGCTGATGCCGCAACTGAAAGCGGTCTGGCAGGCGTCGGAAGTGCTCAGCTTCAAGTTGTTCCAGGTCGAATTCCTCACCACCCTGGCCGGCGATGCGCTGATCACCCTCGCCTACCACCGCCCACTGGACGAGGCCTGGCAGGCCGAAGCCGAGCAGCTCGCCGCCAACCTCGGCGTCAGCCTGGTCGGCCGCTCCAAGGGCAAGCGCATCGTCATCGGTCACGATTACGTGGAAGAAGCGCTGGTGGTCGCCGGGCGAACCTTCCGCTATCGCCAGCCCGAGGGCGCCTTTACCCAGCCCAACGGCGAGGTCTGCCAGAAGATGCTGAACTGGGCCTTCGACGTGCTCGGCGAGCGCGACGACGACCTGCTCGAACTCTACTGCGGCAACGGCAACTTCACCCTGCCGCTGGCCACTCGCGTGCGCCGCGTGCTGGCCACCGAGATCAGCAAGACCTCGGTCAATGCCGCGCTGGCCAATATCGCCGACAACGGCATCGACAACATCGAGCTGGTGCGTCTTTCCGCCGAGGAGCTGACCCAGGCGCTGAACGAGGTGCGCCCGTTCCGCCGCCTGGCCCATATCGACCTGAAGAGCTACGACTTCGGCAGCATCTTCGTCGACCCACCGCGCGCCGGCATGGACCCGGACACCTGCGAACTGGCCCGTCGCTTCGAGCGCATCCTCTACATCTCCTGCAACCCGGAAACCCTGGCGCAGAACATCGCCCAGCTCGCCGACACCCATCGCATCGAGCGCTGTGCGCTGTTCGACCAGTTCCCCTACACCCACCACATGGAGTCCGGGGTACTGCTGGTTCGCAAGTGATCGGCCCGACTGAACGCCGGCCGCCTGGCGGCGTTCCACATCCATAACCACTGACACGTTATGGAGGTGACAGCATGCTGATTTTCGAGCCGATCTATACCGATGGCCTGGCGCAGATTTCCTACCTGGTGGGCGACAGCAAGGCCGCGGTCGCCGCGGTGATCGACCCGCGGCGCGACGTCGATATCTACCTCGACCTGGCCCGCGAAAAAGGCCTGCGCATCGCCTACGCCATCGAAACCCACATCCATGCCGACTTCGTCTCCGGTGCCCAGGCGCTGGCCGAACGCAGCGGCGCAGAGATCATCGGCGGCCGCTCGGCGGACTACGGTTTCGAGCTGCGCCAGGCTGCCGATGGCGAGGTGCTGGAGCTCGGCCAGGTCAGCCTGGAAATCATCTACTCGCCCGGTCACACGCCGGAACACATCTCCCTGCTGCTGCGCGACAGCCAGCAGGGCAAACAGCCGTTCGCTCTCTTCACCGGCGACACCCTGTTCAACCTCGACGTCGGCCGGCCGGACCTGCTCGGCGAAGACAGCACCCGACAACTGGCCGCGCAGCTTTACGGCACGCTGTTCACCCGCTACCTGCCGCTGGGCGAACGCATCGAGATCTACCCCTGTCACGGCGCCGGCTCGGCCTGCGGCAAGTCCATCGGCGACCGCCACCACTCCACGCTCGGCAACGAGCTGCTGTTCAATCCGGCACTTAACCAGCAACGCAGCGAGCGTGAATTCGTCGACTGGCTACTAACCGACATGCCCGAGCCGCCGCGCCACTATGCGCGGCTGAAAAAGCTCAACGTGCGCCCGGCCACGCGCATGCACGGGCCGATGCTGCCAATGCCGCTGTCGCCGGAAGAGTTCGCCGAGCGCAGCGCCGACCACAGCGCCGTGCAGCTGGTGGACCTGCGCTCGATCCTCGCCTTCGGCGGCGGCCATGTGCCCGGCGCGCTGAACATCGCCCTGCAGAACGAATTCGTCAGCTGGGCCGGCTGGATGCTCGACGATCAGCGACCGATCTACCTGATCGGCGAGGACAGCGAGCAGATCCACCAGGCCACGCTGCAGCTGTATCGGATCGGTCTTGATCGGGTGGAAGGCTATCTGCGCAACGGCATGACCGACTGGCAGAACGCAGGCCTGCCCCTGGCCAGTGTCGGCCAGTGGACGGTGCACGAGCTGAACCTCCGCCGCGACGATACCGAGGTCCAGGTACTCGACGTGCGCGCCCCCGAGGAGGTCGAGCAAGGCCGCGTACCCGACGCCCGCCACGCCTTCGTCGCCCATCTGCCCGAAGGACTGGAGCAACTGGACAAGGACAGGACCGTGGCGGCCTATTGCGGCAGCGGCTACCGCGCCTCGATTGCCGCCAGCATCCTCAAGCGCGAGGGTTTCCGCGACGTGGTAAACGTGCCCGGCTCGTGGCTCGCCTGGCAGAAGCACGATCTGCCGGTGGCGGAGCGCTGAACCAGCCGGGCGCGATCTGCATAAGGTGGAAAACCGCCAATGGTCTGTCCCACCCGCCCCAGGTGCACAGGTACTGCCGTGTCGGTGGATAAGGCTGCGCCGTTATCCACCCTACGCCCCGTTCCCTTACGCGACTCGTAGGTGGAAAACAGCTAATGGCCTTTCCACCTCAGTACTCCACCTGCAGTTCGGCGCTGCGCGGTTCGGCCTGGCAGGCCAATGCCCAGCCCTGACGCACTTCGCTCTCGCTCAACACCTGATTGCTGCGCATGCTTACGCTGCCTTCCACCACCCGGCACTTACAGGCGGCGCAGACACCCGAGCGGCAGGCGCTCGGCGGCCGCAGACCGGCGTGCTCCATAGCCTCCAGCAGCACCTCTCCACGCGGTACGTCCAATTCGTGACGGCGACCGTCGAGCGCGACCCGCAGGCGACTGCGGCGACCGCCCGGTGCGACCGTCGGCACTGCGGCGGCAAAGCGCTCCAGATGGATGCGCGAGGCATCCACACCCAGCTCGACCAGCGCGGCGCTGGCGGCATCCATGAACAGTTGCGGCCCGCAGACAAAGGCGTCGGCGGCTGACCAGTCAGCGATCTTCGCGGCAATCGCCGGGCCGCTCGGAACACCCTGCTCAGCAGCCAGCCAGATGCGCAGCTGCAGGCGCTCGGGGTAACGCACGGCCCATTCAGCCAGCTCTTCAGCAAAGATCAGCGAAGCGGCATCGCGGCTGGCGTAGAACAGACACACTCGCCCGCAGCCCTCGACCAGCGCCGCCTGCAGGATCGCCATCAACGGCGTGATGCCGCTACCAGCACCGAGCAGCAGCAAATCACTGTCCAGGCTGCGCGGCACGAACACGCCGGCCGGTGGCAGCGCCTCGACGCAGTCGCCCACCTGCAGGTTATCCAGCAGCCAGTTCGACGCGCGACCACCAGGCACCCGCTTGATGGTGATGCGCAGCGCGCCATCCGCCTGCGGCCGCTGCGACAGCGAGTAGCAGCGCAGCAGCGCCGGCGCGGTACCGGGCACCTTCAGCGTGAGGAACTGCCCCGGCTGCGCGGTAAAACGTGCGCGCTGGGCGGCCGGCACCTGCAGGGTGAACGAGCAGCTGTCGGCGGTTTCGGCCTGGCGTGAGGCGATGCGCAGACGGGTGAATTCACCGGCAACCGGCGTCGGCGACGATGCGAGTGAGGTCCCGACAGCAGTCGCTGCCTGCGCCGCGGCCGAAGGTGCAGTCAAAGCCGGCCCCGACTTGGCCACCCCGCGCAGCATCGGCCATACCGCCTTGCGGCGGAACAGCAGCACATAGCCGACATGCAGGCCGATCAGCCACAGCCCCAGGTTGGCGAAGAACTCGTGCACCTCTTCGGCATCGCCCATCCAGCCGATGAAATCGATGTCGCTGGCGGCGCCGAAGACATCCGGCTCCACGCCCGGCAGGGCGGCCAGCACATCGCCGTTGTCGACCATGCCCAGGCCGACCACGCTGGCAATGGCGAAACTGCCCAGCGCGCCGACCGTCAGCCACTTGCCGACTGCCGACAGGCCCGGCTTGCTCCGCTGGCCCTTCGGCGGCAGCAGCTGCGGGAAGCCGCGCAGGCGCAGCGGCACGATCAGCACGCGCCACACCAACAGCGCTACCAGGCCGTAGCCCAGCCAGATATGCAGCGTCTCGGCGTCGTCACCGCTGAGGTAAACGCCAAGAAAGAAACCGGCCAGCAGCCAGTGGAACAAACGAAAGCGGTTGAAGGCAGCCACGGTGGCAATCCTCGATGAACGGAATACCTCCCTTGTATGCCCCTCAGCTGAAGCCAAGCTGAATGCCATCACCTGGCCAGATTCAGTTTGGCGTAAGGCGGCGCGCCTAGGCTGCGCTCATCCACCCCGGAGACCGCACCATGAAAGCCCACTGGATTGCCCTCGCCTGTTGCCTGAGCCTGCCGGCCCTAGCCGAAACCGAACACCCACTGCTGGCCGGCTACGCCGCCCAGGCGCGCCAGGAGAATCCGAACTTCGCCGGTTTCTCCGCCGAGCGCGGCAAGGCACTGTACTTCGCCGAGGAGCAGCGCAACGGCAAGACCATGAGCTGCACCACCTGCCACACCGCCGACCCGCGTCAGCCTGGCAAGACGCCGGCGCACCGCAAGGTCGATCCGCTCGCCCCGGCAGCCAACCCCAAGCGCTTCACCGACCTGAAGAAGGTCGAGAAATGGTTCCGCCGCAACTGCGACGACGTCTACGCCCGTGAATGCACCGCGCAGGAAAAGGGTGACTTCATCAGCTGGATCGACAGCATCAAGTAAGGAGCCCGCCATGAAGATTGCACCCCTCGCGGCCGTCGCCGGGCTGGGCCTGACCCTGGTACTGGCCGGCCTCAGCTTCGCCGATGACGACGACCATCGCGAGCGCAAGGGCTACAAGCGGCCCAAGCGCCTGGCGGTACCCAGCGACGCGCCGCTGGTGTGGAAGGAAGAATGCGCGGCCTGCCACATGCTCTATTCCCCCGGCCTGCTGCCTGCCGATGCCTGGCGCGAGCAGATGCGCACCCTGGGCGATCACTACGGCAGCAACGCGTCGCTGGACCCGGTGCAGGAAAAGGAAATCCTCGACTTCCTGGTCCGCGCCTCGGCCGCCAACCGCCTGCCGGTGGAGCCGTCACCCACCGCCGGCGAGCCGCCACGCATCAGCCAGACGCGCTGGTTCGAGCACAAGCACGACGAGGTCAGCGAAGCCAAGTTCGCCCGCGAGTCGGTCGGCGGCCGCTTCAACTGCGTGGCCTGCCACCGCGACGCCGAACGCGGCGACTTCGATGACGATCGCGTGAAGATCCCGCGCTGAGCGCCACTCTTTCCCCTCAGAGGTAATCCGTAATGAACACTTCCACTCTGCGCGGCGCCCTGGCGCTGTCGCTGCTGGTCAACTGTGGCGTGCTCGGCACGCTCGCCTGGCAGAAACTGCAAACCGACGGGCTGCCGATGCCGTCCGGCGCACCGACCGAGCTGTCGCGCCAGCTGGAGCTTAGCGCCAACCAGTTAGGGCGCTGGCATGACGGCCAAGCGCCCTATCTGGCCCAGCTGCATGCGCTCGACAGCGAATTCGACGCCCAGCGCGGCAGGTTGTTAGAGGCGCTGCTCGGCGAGCAGGTCGATCCCGCGCAGGTCGCGCGCGAGCAGGCAAAAATCAGTGAGCTGCGCGAGGCCCGCCAGCAACTGCAGATCGATCAGCTGCTGAGCGAGCGCGAGCTGCTCGACACCCGTCAGCGACAGAAACTGGTGAGTTTCCTCGCCCGCCAGAACGCGTCGGCCGAATTGGCCTCGCTGCACGCTCGGTAGCCGTCATACAGCCGAACGCCGCGAACTCTCGGCCGCGGCGTTCGCCACCGACGCGCTGGATCTCAGCCTTCGCGCGCCTTACGCACCTGGCTCGGCGTCTTGGATGCCTCTGCCGGCGCGACCGCACTGGCCAGCGGCACGCCGCCCGGCGCGGCCTCACGCTCGCGATCACCGCTGCGGTTGGCCAGCAGGCTGGCAGTCGCGGTCTGCAGGTAGGCTTCGAGCTGGCGCTGCAACTGCGCTGCCTCGGCATCCGGCGCGAGGCGTTCGCCCTGCGGGTTGGTCCCCAGGCGATAGCGATACAGGCGCGCCGCTTGCTCCTTGGGCTGTACCAGCACGCGGTCACCGCGAATCATCGCCACCGTCTGGTCGCTGCCCGAGGGTTTGATGATGCCGAAGCCCGGATCATCCGCCGCCAGGCTGAGCAGATCGCGACCCCAGCACTGGTGTCGAACCTCACCGCCGAGGCGGCCCATGATCGTCGGCACCACGTCTACCTGGGTACCCACTACATCACGGCGGCTGCCGAAACTCTCGGTGATGCCAGGCGCGATCAGCAGCAGCGGTACGTTGAAGCGGAACAGGTCCATCTCGGTCACTTCCTCCGGCACACCGAAACCGTGATCGCCGACGACCACGAACAGCGTCTGCTTGAACCAGGGCTGGTCACGCACCTGATCGAAGAACTGGCCGAGCGCCCAATCCGAATAGCGCATCGCGGTTAGGTGCTGATCCAGCGCGCCATGCCCCTCGACGGCGGCAATCGGCAACTGCTCCGGCAGCGCATAGGGCGTGTGATTGGACAGCGTCTGCAACAGCGCATAGAACGGCTTGCTGCGGTCCAGCTGCGCTAGCTCCTCGGCAGCGCGGGTGAACATGTCCTGATCGGACACGCCCCAGGTCGGATCGGCCACCACCGGGTCGACGTAGTCGCCGCGGCCGATGAAGCGCGTCATGCCCTGATTGCTGAAGAAACCGGACTGGTTGTCCCAGGCGAAATCACCGTTGTAGACGTAGAGGTCGTTGAACGCCCGCGCGCTGAGCAGTTGCGGCAGGCCGGAGAAGCGGTTGCCACCCTCCGGCGTCTGCATCAGGTACTCGAAGCCCGGCAGGTTGGGGAAGCAGGCCATGCTGGCAAACATGCCCTGATGGGTATGGGTGCCGTTGGCGAAGAAGCGGCTGAACAGCAGGCCCTCTTCGGCGAGGCGATCGAAGTTCGGCGTAATGCCTTCCTGACTGCCCAGCGCGCCGACAAAACGCCCGGCGAAGCTCTCCATCAGGATCACCACCACGTTGCGCACCGGCAGCTGCCCGTCCGCCGGCGGACGGAAATCACGGCGTACCGGCGCCAGTTCGGCATCCACCAGTTGATCGTTGCCGGTCAGTAGCAGCTCGCGGGTGATCGCCTGCGCTTGCTCGGCCGGCAGCGTCGCCTTCCAGCTGTTGTCGCGGTGGCTTGAAAAGCGGTTTTTCGCCGCGTCATACAGCGACAATGTCGCGTTCAGGCCGAGGTGATTGGCGAACATCGACTCGGTGGTGAAGGCATCGCCCCAACGCAGCGGCGGTCCCTGGCGCAGCGTGCCGCGGGCAGCCACCACGCAGACCAGTATCAGCACGCCGAATACCGCCGCGCGGGTATACCAGGCCGAGCCGCGGCGGCGCGCGCCGGTCTCGCGCACAGCCGGCGCGCCACGGGTCAGCCGCTCCAGCCAGCCGAACAGGGCGTACATCGCCGCGCTCGCCACACCCCAGCTCGCCAGCAGTTGCAGTACCGGGAAGCCATGCCAGAGCATGCTCAGCACGGTGGCCGGATCTTCCTGCAGGTACTGGAACACCAGACTGTTCAGGCGCTGATGGAACTCGCGATAGAAGTTCAGCTCGATCAGCCCGAGCAGGATCGTCAGGCTGGCACACACACTCAACCACAGCCGCAGCAGGCCCCGGGCGGCCATCATGCGCATGCTCAGCACGCCGAGCAGCTGTGGCAGCAGGATGTACACCGTTACCCGCAGGTCGAAGCGCAGGCCGTTGCCGAACGCCTCGACGAAGCTGGCCAGCGGTGTACTGCCGATCAGCTCGCGGTTGAACAGCAGCAAGCCCAGCCGCAGCAGCGCAAACAGCACCACCAGGGCCAGCGCACTGGCGAACGTGAAGCGCAGGTGCGCGGCCAGGCCATTGAAGCCGGACGCCGGGCGCTCTCGAGCAGAGCGTCGCAAAGAGGAAAGCATGGGTACGTCCTTCAGGGGATGAGGATCACCGCACCAGACCGATCAGGCACAGCGCCAGCAATTGCGCGGCGCTGCCCATGTCCTTGGCCTGTTTGGCGAGCGGATGCAGTTCGAAAGAGATGCGGTCGACCGTCGCCTCGATGGCCGAGTTGAGCAGTTCGACGATCACGCCGAGAAACACCACGGCAATCAGCACAGCGCGCTCGACGCGGCTGACGTCGAGCAGGAAGGCCAGCGGAATCAGCAGCAGGTTCAGCAGCACCAACTGGCGAAACGCAGCCTCGCCGCGATAGGCGGCCTTGAGGCCGGCGGCGGAGTAGCCGGCGGCATACCAGATGCGCGCCAGCCCGCTGCGCCCTTTCATGACCGCACCACCAACCGGCACGTCAACGCTTGCCGCGTCATCGCTCATCACGCGGGCCGACTTAGATGACATCGCAGCGCATCTGGCTGAACGTGCCGTGGGCAGTCAGCAGTCGTTGCCAGTCGTGCTCCGGCATGCTCTGGCGATGACGCTTGAGCTGGCGCAGGTCATGCCGTGCCGCGGCGCTACGACGTAGCCGGCGGCGGCTCTTTTCCAGATCGAGCAGGGCGACCTCGACCCGGGTCGCGTCACCTTCGCCGTGAACCCTGATGAAGATGTGCTTGGGATAGCAGCAGCCGTGCTGCCAGCGCGCCTGGTGGATGCGACCGAGGCTAATTCCGACCGCTGTCAGCATGCGCTCCTGTACCGCCGGACCGAAGCGCTCGCCCAGCTCCTGTTGATACCAGTCCTCCAGGCTGACGAAGCCTTCCAGCTCTGCCGTCACCAGCAGTGCCTGCCACTGGCCGGCCTGTTGCCGCGTGCCGCAGTAGACCAGTTCCGGCACCCGCACGCCGAGCCGGGCGAAGGCCTGCAGCGCCCGCAGTTCGCGCAGCACCGTGGGCCGGCCGAACGGATGCAGCAGCGAGCGATACAGGTGGCCAATCTGCCGTTTGCAGTACAGCAGCGGCTGCTGCGGATCGCGCAGCCGTATCCGTTGCACACCGCTTTCGCCGGCGCGGCGCTGGTTGGGTTCCTCGACCCATTCGCCCTGGGTGTTCCACCAGCGCTGGAAGGTGCTGGTACGCGCTTCGCGGGCCGGCAGTACGAGAGGTCGGCTCATGTTCAGCCCCGCTTGCGCAGCACGTAGACCCGCCACATGGCGTAGCCCGGGAGAAAGTCATTGCGGTCGAGGATGTCGAAGCCGGCCTCGGCGAATTCCTTCTCGATCACCGAGCGCGCGACGACGAAGCGGTTCTGGTTGTCCTTTGCCGGCCGGCGACGCTCCAGGCGCTTGCGCTTCCAGGCCTTGTAGTTGCCATCGACCCACAGCGAGACGATCAGCGTGTCACGGGTGACGCGGTGGAACTCACGCAGCATCGCCAGCCGGTGCTCCGGGTCGGCGATGTGGTGCAGCAGGCGCATGCAGAAGATGTTGTCTACCGCGTTGTCACCCATGTCGATGGCGAAGGCGGAGGTCTGAAAGGTCTCGACCCGCTTGAGCACTTCCAGCGAATGCGCCGATTCGGCGATCGCCAGCATGTCGGCGGAGTTGTCGGCGGCAAAGATCATCCGGCTTGGGTGCTCGGCCAGCAGCGGCCAGAAGCGCCCGGCGCCGCACGGCAGGTCCAGCACCAGATCAGGATCGCCGGCGATCTTCAGTGCGCGGCGCGCCATCTGCTCGTCACGCCAGTGCGACAGCCGCCGGGCCAGGCCATCCTGATGCTTGTGCAGGTATTCGTAGGCGTGCTGGCGATCGTACTTGCGCGAGAACTCCAGTTCGATAGGGCTCGATGTCGTCATGGCGGGCATTCCGGTTGGAAACGGAACGCCAAACTAACCAGGCAGACATCAAGGGCCCGTCAACGGGATGTGAAAAAAACGTCAAACAGCGCCGTCATGAAAGCGCACCTTAAAGCAGCTGCCCTGCGGTTGCCGCGGCACCACACCTACCTGCCAGCCCTGGTGCGCGCAGATCCGCTTGACCAGCGACAACCCCAGCCCCAGCCCTTCGCCGCGCCCCTCGGCACCCCGCACGAACGGCTGGAACATGCGCTCCTGCTCCGCCAGGGGAATGCCCACGCCGCTGTCCTCGACGCGAAAGCCACCGTCGTCGAGGACCAGCCGCACCGTGCCGCGGTCGGTGTAATGCAGTGCGTTGCGCAGCAGGTTGGACATCACCGTGCCGAGCAGGGTGTGGTTGTAGACGCCGCGGTCCTCGCCCTCCTCCAGCAGCTCGAAGGCCAGGCCCTTCTCCGCCAGCAACGGTGCCCAGCGCTCGCTCTGCTCGGTCGCCACGCTCCGCAAGCTGGCGTCGCCGGCCAAGGACGTCTGTTGCGGACGCGCCCGCGCCAGCATCAGGAAGGTTTCCACCAGCTCGTGCATTTCCCGCGCGGCGCGCTGGATGCGCGCCAGCGGTCGCTGCGCGGCTGGCGACAGCTCGGCCTGCTGCTCGAGCAGCTCGCAGGCGCCGAGCACCACCATCAACGGGGTGCGCAGTTCGTGGCTGACATCGGCGGTGAACAGCCGCTCGCGCTCCAGGGTCTGGCGCAGCTGGCCGAGGGTGCTGTCGAACGCCGCGGCCAGATGGCCGACCTCGTCATCGGGATACTGCAGGGCCAGCGGCGGCGCCAGCGGATGCAGCTGGTCGCGGTGGCGCACCTGGTTGGCCAGGCGGCTGACCGGTGCCAACACCCGGTTGGCCATCAGCCGCCCCAGCGCCCAGGCGCCGAGCACGCTGAGCAGAAAGCCGGCCAGCACGACGTTGAACAGCGCATCCTCACGGGCCTCGAACTCGTGCTGCTCCTGCACCAGCACGTAGCGGTCAGCGCCGACATTGCGCACATAGACGTAGTAAGCATCGTCACCGCGAACCAGCTCGGTGAACCCCTCGCCGAGCCCGGCAAACGCCTTTGGCATCGGGTGCTCGGGCAGATGCGAGGCGAAGAAGTGGGTGCTGGTATCCAGCTGCGGTGTCCGTCCGTTTGGCAGGTCCTCGTTGAGCACGATGTCCAGGTCGCGACTCAGCTCCTCGGTGACCAGCTGCTCTTCGATGAAGTGCACCACGCCGACGATGCCGAGGGCGAACGCACCGCTCACCACCAGCGTCATCAGCGTGAAGGCGATGACGATCCGCCGCGCCAGCGGCTGCTTAGCGAGCATCTCAGTCCTCCGCCAGGCGGAAGCCAAGGCCGTGCACGGTATGCAGCAACGGCTTGGCGAACGGCTTGTCGAGCACTTGGCGCAACTGGTGGATATGGCTGCGCAACGCATCGCTGTCCGGCACGTGATCACCCCAGACGGCATCTTCCAGCGCTTCGCGGCGCACCACCGCCGGGCTGCGCTGCATGAGGATCGCCAGCAGCTTGTGGCCGATAGGGTTGAGGCGAATCGGCTGGCCACCACGACTGGCTTCCAGGGTGTCCAGGTCGTAGCAGAGATCGGCCACCTGCAGCTGCCGGCGACGCGATCCCTGGCAGCGACGCAGGATCGCCTCGATACGGGCAACCAGCTCGGACAGCGCGAAGGGCTTGATCAGATAGTCGTCGGCACCGGCCTGCAGCCCCTTGATGCGGTCAGGCAGCGCATCGCGGGCGGTGAGCATGATGATCGGCGTATCGCGCCCGGCATCGTCGCGCAGGCGCTTGCACACCTGCAGCCCGTCGATGCCCGGCAGCATCAGGTCCAGCACGATCAGGTCGTAGTCCTGGGTGGCGGCCAGGTGCAGACCGCTGAGGCCATCCTGCGCGCAGTCGACCACGTAGCCCTTGAGCTCGAGGTAGTCCAGCACGTTGGCGAGAATGTCACGGTTGTCTTCGATGACCAGGATGCGCATCGCTGGGGTACTCGCTAGAAGTTTCGGAACGGCAGACGCTGCTTATTACGCCTGCGCGCGGCGCAGAACATAGCCGAGAAGATGTGAAAAAAACGTCGCCTCGCCAGCCCCGCATTTAGCCCTGCGCGGCTTAAGACTGCCTTAAGTTTGCGCCCCAACAATCCGGCCCAGGCTTCTAACCGAGGTTCCCCGATGGAACTGCCCTGGGTTGATCACACCGACATACTGGCCCGCATCGGCCGCGAGCCCTCGCTCTGCCTGCAACTGACACAGGCCGGCGAGGACCCGCGGCGCGTGGCCCTTGAAGACTTCATTCGCCAGCGCTTCGCCGAGCATTACGGCGCCCGGGTGCGTCACTTCATGCCCTGCCTGCTCGGCCTGCATGGCGACAACGGCGAGGTGCAGGGCGCGGTCGGCCTGCGCAGCGCGCAGCGCCGCCCGCTGTTTCTCGAACGGTACCTGGACGAACCCATCGAGCTGGCCGTTGCCCGCCGCAGCGGCCGCCCGGTGCCGCGCGAGGAGATCGTCGAGGTCGGCAACCTGGCGGCCTTCGGCAGCGCCTCGGCGCGGCTCCTGATCGTCGCGCTGACCGATCTGCTGGTCGCCCAGGGCTTTCGCTGGGTGGTGTTCACCGGCACGCCGGCCCTGCTCAACAGCTTCCGGCGCCTGGCCCTGGAGCCACTGGCGCTGGCCCCGGCCGACCCGGCGCGGATGGGCGAGGAGCTGGCCGACTGGGGCAGCTACTACGCCAGCCGCCCGCAGCTGATGGCCGGCGAGATCCTGCCCGGCCACCAGCGCCTGCTGCAGCTGGGCATCTACGCCCGACTTGGCTACCAACCGTTGTTCGATGCCTCGGAGGTGCCGCATGCAGCCTGCAACTGAACGCTTCTGGACAGTCCTGGAACGGCACAGCGGCATCGCCCTGGGCGAAGGGCCGCGCCAACTGAGCTACGCCGAATTGCGCCACGAGGTGGCCGCACGTGCCAGTCAGCTGCAACAGCTCGGCGTGCAGCGCGTCGCCCTGGCACTGGACAACGGCCTGGAGTGGGCGCTGTGGGATCTGGCCCTGCTGCGCGCCGGGCTGATCTGCGTGCCGCTGCCGGGTTTCTTTTCTCCGGCGCAGCAGGAGCATGTACTGCAGCATGCCGGCATCGACTGCCTGATCGACGGGCCGAGCGCGCTCAGCGAGCGCTGCGGCTTCCGCCAGACCGCCAATGGCTTGCTGCAGCGCCAGCCGGATGCCGTCACGCCGGTGCCGCCCGGCACGCTGAAGATCACCTACACCTCCGGCACCACCGGCCAGCCCAAGGGCGTCTGCCTGGATGCCGAAGCGCAGCTGGCGGTGGCCGAGAGCCTGTGGCAGGCCAGCCTGCCGTGTGGCGTGCGCCAGCACCTGTGCGTGCTGCCGCTGGCGACCCTGCTGGAGAACATCGCCGGGCTCTATGCACCGCTGCTGGCCGGTGCACGGGTCGAGCTGCGCCCGCTGGCGGAGATCGGCTTCAGCGGCGCGGCGGGCTTCGAGCTGCAACGTTTGCTGGCCACGCTGCAGGCGAGCCAGCCGCACAGTCTGATCCTGCTGCCGCAGCTGTTGCTGGCGCTGGTCAGCGCCGCCGAACAGGGCGTGCCATTGCCAGCGTCGCTGCGCTTCGTCGCGGTCGGTGGCGGCCGCGTCGCGCCGCAGCTGCTGGAGCGCGCCGAGCGGCTCGGCCTACCGGTGTTCGAGGGCTACGGCCTGTCCGAATGCGCCTCGGTGGTCTGCCTGAACACACCCGAGGCGCGGCGCATCGGCACGGTCGGTCGGCCGCTGGCGCACGTCGAGCTGCGCCTGGCCGACGATGGCGAGGTACTGGTGCGCGGCCCGCATATGCTCGGCTACCTCGGCGAACCTCCGCAGGTCGGCGAGTGGCTGCCGACCGGCGATCTCGGCCATTTCGAGGACGGCTTCCTGATCCTGCACGGGCGCAAGAAACATCAGTTCGTCACCGCCTACGGGCGCAACGTCAATCCGGAATGGGTCGAGGCGGAGCTGGTGCAGCAGGCCCCCATCGCCCAGGCCTGGCTGCATGGCGAGGCACTGGCACAGAACGCCGCCGTGCTGGTGCCCAGACGCCGCGATTGCAGCGATGCCGAGCTGCGGGCGGCAGTCGAGCGGGTCAACGCCGGCTTGCCGGACTACGCCCGCGTGCACCATTGGCTGCGCGCCGCCGAGCCCTTCACCGCCAGCAACGGCCTGGTCACCGCCAACGGCCGGCTGCGTCGCGACGCCCTCTTCAACCATTACCAATCGGCGATCAACGCCCTTCCGTCCTGACTTTCGAGGTTCATCATGGATTTCTTCGACCAGTTGCAACACCAGACCAATGCCGAGCGCGAATACCTGCTTGGCGCGCCGATCATCCACTCCGCGCTCGCCGGCACCGCGACCCACGAGCAGTACATCGCCTTCCTGACCCAGGCCTACCACCACGTCAAGCACACGGTGCCGCTGTTGATGGCTTGCGGCGCACGCCTGCCGGAACGGCTGGAGTGGCTGCGCGAGGCGATCGCCGAATACATCGAGGAAGAAATCGGCCATCAGGAATGGATCCTCAACGACATCCGCGCCTGTGGCGGCGATGCCGAGGCGGTGCGCCATGGCCAGCCGGCACTGCCCACTGAGCTGATGGTCGCCTACGTCTACGACCGCATCGCGCGGCACAACCCGGCGAGTTTCTTCGGCATGGTCAACGTGCTGGAAGGCACCAGCATCGCGCTGGCGACCCAGGCCGCCGGCGTGCTGCAGGACAAACTTCAGCTGCCGGCCAAGGCGTTCAGCTACCTGACCTCGCATGGCAGCCTGGACCTGGAGCACATCGAGTTCTTCAAGAAGCTGATGAACCGCCTCGAAAACGATGCCGACAAGGCCGCCGTGGTGCACACCGCGCGCGTGGTCTACCGCCTCTACGGCGACATCTTCCGCAGCTTGACCACGCCGGAGCACAGCCATGCAACTGCGTGACGCGCGCATCCTGCTCACCGGCGCCAGCGGCGGCATCGGCCAGGTGCTGGTCGAGCGGCTCTGCGCGAACGGCGCACGGCTGTTACTGGTGGGACGCGACAGTCTTGCCCTAGAAGCGCTGACGCGTCGCTATCCGGGGCAGGTCAGCCTGGTCTGCGCCGACCTCACCCAGCGCAGTGGCCGGCATACCGTGCTCGATGCAGCGCGGCATTTCGGCGGCCTCAACTGCGTGATCAATGCCGCCGGGATCAACCAGTTCAGCCTGCTCGAACAGCAGGACGAGGACGCCATCGCCCGCCTGATCGGCGTCAACGTCACCGCCACGCTGCAGCTGACCCACCTGCTGCTGCCGCTGCTGCGCCAGCAACCGCAGGCGCTGCTGGTCAATCTCGGTTCAACCTTCGGCTCCATCGGCTACCCGGGTTTTGCCGCCTACTGCGCGAGCAAGTTCGCCCTGCGCGGTTTTTCCGAGGCGCTGCGCCGCGAGCTGGCCGACAGTCACGTCAAGGTGCTCTATATCGCCCCGCGCGCCACCCGTACGACCATGAACAGCGACGATGTGGTGGCGATGAACAATGAGCTGAGGGTGGAGATGGACGATCCGCAAGAAGTCGCACGGCAGATCGTCCATGCCATCGCCGCCGAGCGAGAGGAGCTCTACCTCGGCTGGCCGGAAAAACTCTTCGTGCGTCTCAACGGGCTGCTGCCGCGACTGGTCGACCAGGCGCTGCGTAAACAGCTGCCAGTGATCAAGCGCTTCGCCCGCGCCGAACAACCGCTGCCTCCCGCATCGCAACCTGCCTCTACCGGAGAACACCCATGAAGCGTCTGCTCGGCGTGTGTGCCCTGATGCTGGCCCTGGCCAGCCAATCCTCCTTCGCCCTCAGTCCGGCCGGCGAATCGTCGCTGCGCCAGATCCAGACGCGCTGGGCTGAGATCAACTACCAGCTGCCCGCCACACAGCGCGAAGCGGCCTTCGCCCGGCTCGCTTCGGAAGCCGAAAGCGCGATGGTCGGCGAACCGCAGGCCGCCGAGTTGCACATCTGGCACGGCATCGTGCTCAGCACCTGGGCCGGCGCCAAGGGCGGGCTCGGCGCGCTGGGTCTGGTCAAGCAAGCTAAAGCTGAACTGGAGAAAGCCATCGAACTTGAGCCACAGGCGCTGGATGGCTCGGCCTACACCAGCCTCGCCAGCCTCTACTACCAGGTGCCCGGCTGGCCGATCGGCTTCGGTGACGAGGACAAGGCTGAGGCGCTGTTCAAGCAGGCGCTGGCGCTGAACCCGAACGGCATCGACCCGAACTACTTCCACGGTGATTTCCTGCTGCGTCAGAAACGCTACGGGGAAGCGCGCGCGGCGCTGGAAAAGGCCCTTGCCGCGCCCGACCGTGCGGGTCGTGAAGTCGCCGATGCCGGTCGCCGCGACGAAGCCCGCGCGCTGCTCGCGCAGGTCAAGGAAAAGCTGGAATAACCGGCTGCGGCGGCGTTGAATGCACAGCAATGCCGCGAACCCTTCAGGACGACAGGAACGACATGCGCATTCTGCTGGTGGAAGACGATCGCGCCCTCGGCGAGGGCATCCGCACCGCACTCAAGCCCGAGGGCTACACGGTGGACTGGCTGCAGGACGGCGCGAGCGCGCTGCATGCGCTGAGCCACGAGAGCTTCGAGCTGGCCATCCTCGACCTCGGTCTGCCGCGTATGGACGGTCTGGAAGTGCTCAAGCGCCTGCGCGCCAGCGCCAACCCGATCCCGGTGCTGGTACTCACCGCGCGCGATGCCACCAGCGACCGCATCGCCGGGCTGGATGCCGGCGCCGACGACTACCTGGTCAAGCCGTTCGACGTCGCCGAACTCAAGGCCCGCCTGCGCGCTCTGCTGCGGCGCAGCTTCAATCGCCCTGAGCCGGTACTGGAGTACCGCGGCATCCTGCTCGACCCGGTCAATCAGCAGGTCAGCTACCAGGGCACCCCGATCAACCTGCCGCGCAAGGAGTTCGTCCTGCTGCATGAGCTGATCGCCCAGCCCGGTCGCGTGCTGACCCGCGATCGACTGCAGCAGGTGCTCTACGGCTGGGACGAGGAAGTCGAGAGCAACGCGCTGGAGGTGCATATCCATCACCTGCGCAAGAAATTCTTCCCCGAACTGATCCGCACCGTGCGTGGGGTCGGCTATTTGGTGGACAAATGCTGAGGCGCTCTATCCGCCAGCGCACCCTGGTGCTGGTGCTCGGCATCCTGCTGCTGTCGCTGAGCCTGATTTCCTGGCGCAGTTATCGCGACGCCCGCCACGAGATCGAGGAGCTGTTCGACGCCCAGCTGGCGCACAGTGCTCGACTGGTACAGGGGCTGGTGATGCGCGACATGAATCCGAAGGCCCGCAATGCGCTGCAGCAGGCGCTGGACGCCGCGGTGAATGCGCGGCGCGATCAGGGCGTGCCGGGGCACGACTACGAAACCAAGCTGGGCTTTCAGGTCTACGCAACGGATGGCAGCAGCCTGTTGCAGTCAGCCGGCGCGCCGCACGGCGCCTTGCAGCGGCTGGCCGGCGCCGACTCCGCCTCACCCTTCAGCCATCTGAGCGGCGGCTATCACGACGTGCAGCTCGACGGCCATACCTGGCGGCTGTTCCTGCTGCACGACCGCGAGGACGATCTGTGGATTCTGCTCAGCGAGCGCGGCGACGTACGCGGCGAGCTGGTCGGTAAGATCGCCCGGCGCAGCCTGCTGCCCGACCTCATCGGCCTGCCGCTGCTGGCACTGCTGATCTGGCTGGCGGTGGGCTGGGGTCTGCGCCCACTGGCGCACATGGCACAGCTGTTGAAGAGTCGCGATCCGGACAACCTCGCGCCACTGCTACTCGCGCCGCTGCCGCAGGAGCTGGAGCCGGTGGCCGCCTCGCTGAATCGCCTGCTGCAGCAGGTCAATCAACTGGTCGAGCGGGAAAAACGCTTCATCGCCGACGCCGCCCATGAGCTGCGCACGCCCCTGGCCGTACTGCGCATCCATGCGCAGAACGCGCAACAGGCCGAGCAGCCGGAGGACCGTGAAGCCGCGCTGCAGCAACTGCTGACCGGCGTCGATCGCACCACCCGCGTGGTCACCCAGCTGCTCACGCTCGCTCGCCTGGAACCCAATGCGCAGCCGCGGCATCCACAGCAGCTGGACCTGCTGCCGCTGTGCCGCGAATGCCTCGCCGAGCTGACGCCGCTGGCCCTGGCGCGCGATCAGGAACTGACGCTGGAAGCTGACGACGTGGCCGATCACAGGCTTCCCGGCGATGCCGCCGCGCTCGCCACGCTGCTGCAGAATCTGGTCGGCAATGCCCTGCAGTACACGCCCGATGGCGGGCAGATTCAGGTCAGCCTCCAGACCATGGAAAACGGCGTCAGCCTGCGCGTAGATGACAGCGGTCCGGGCGTGCCGGCAGCGCAGCGCGACAAACTGTTCGAGCGCTTCTATCGCCAGGGCGACGGCCAGGGCGCGGGGCTCGGCTTGGCCATCGTCGCACGCATCGCCGAACTGCACGGCGCGACCATCGAACTGGCGGACTCACCGCTCGGCGGGCTGCAGGTCGCCGTGCACCTGCCCCGCCAGCCACACCACTAGCCCAGACCGACCCGCGGCGAGCTGCCGCGACCGCCTGCCGCAGGCGCAACGGGCATTCGCTAAGGTTCGCTTAAGGCTGGCGCCCTAGACTGCCGACATTCCCCTACTCGGAGTGTGTGAAATGACTGCATCGAACCCTCTGGCACGCTACGGTCGCCTGAGCATTGCCCTGCACTGGCTGATGCTGCTGTTGATCGCAGCGGTCTACGCGACCATCGAACTCAAGGGCAATTTCGCCAAGGGCAGTGAACCGCGCGAACTGCTCAAACACTGGCATTTCATGCTCGGCCTAACGGTTTTTGCACTGGTCTGGCTGCGCTTGGTTGCGCGCTGGCTGCATCCCGCACCCAAAGCGGTCGCTGGAGCCGGCTGGGAACGCGCGCTGGCCAAGCTGATGCACCTGGCGCTGTACGGACTGATGATTGGCCTGCCACTGCTCGGCTGGCTGACCCTGAGCGCGGCGGACAAGCCGATTCCCTTCTTCGGCCTTGAGCTGCCGGCGCTGATCGGCGCCAACAAGGAGCTGGCCGGCGAGTTCAAGGAGCTGCATGAAACACTGGCGGTGGCCGGCTACTGGCTGATCGGCCTGCACGCGGCGGCGGCCTTGTTCCACCAATACGTGCGCCGCGACGGCACCCTGTTGCGCATGCTGCCGCAGCGCCACCAGGCCTGAGACGCAGACACGACAACGCCCGGTCGACTCATCATCGACCGGGCGTTTTCATGGTTCAGCCGAGCAGTTCGCTGAACGGCAGGTACTCCACCGTCTCACCCTCTTCCAGCGTGCGGTTGCGCTCGACGATAGCCAGCCCTTCGGCCCAGCTCGCCGAGGTCAGCATCGCCGAGCCCTGACGCGGGTGCAGGCACACGCGCATCTCGCCGTCGACCTGCTCGAGCCGCGCGCGCAGGTACTGGCGGCGGTTGTTCGGCTTGCGCCAGGCGAAGCCGGCGGTCAGGCGCAGCGGCTTGGGCAGCACATCGGTGCAACCCTGGGCACTGAGCAGGAACGGCCGCGCCACCACCAGCGAGGTGATCAGCGCCGCAGCCGGATTGCCCGGCAGGCCGATCCACGGCTTGCCGTTGACCTCACCGAAGGCCAGCGGCTTGCCGGGCTGGATCGCCAGACGCCACATGTGCAGCTCGCCCAGCTCGCGAATGGCCTGCTTGAGGTGATCCTCCTCGCCGACCGAGACGCCACCGGAGGTGATCAGCATGTCCCATTCGGAGGCAGCCAGCGCCAGGGCGTCGCGGCTGGCGGCCAGTTCGTCGACGAGGATCTCGTAGTCGTGCACCTCCATTCCGAGACTGCGCAGCACGCTGAGCAGGCAGTAGCGGTTGGAGTTGTAGATCTGCCCCGGCGCCAGCGACTCGCCGGGCTCGCGCAGTTCGTTGCCACTGGAGAGCAAACCGATGCGCAGGCGCCGATAGACCGCCACGCGGGCAACGCCGAAGCTCGCCAGCAGGCCGATCTCCTGCGGGCGCAGACGCTTGCCCGCCTGCAGCACGGGGGCGCCAGCCTGCAGTTCCTCGCCCTGACGACGCACATGGGCGCCCTGGGTAACGCCGGGGAAATGCACGCGATCAGCCTCGATCTGGCAATCCTCCTGCGCCACCACGGTATCGGCACCCGGCGGCAGCGGCGCGCCGGTGAAGATGCGCACGGCGTGGCCGGCAGGCAGTTGCTGGTCGGCGGCATCACCGGCGGCGATGCGCCCGGCGAGTGGCAGCCAGCCGCCTTCAGCCGGCAGGTCGGCGGCGCGCAGGGCGTAGCCGTCCATTGCGCTGTTGTCCCAGGCCGGCACCGGGAAAGGAGCGTCGAGGGATTCCGCCAGCACCCGGCCAAGGGCATCGGACAGCGCGACGTGTTCCACCGGCGGCAGCGCCGGCACGCGCGCCAGCAGTTCGGCGATGGCCTCGTCGACCGGCTTCAGGCCACTGGTGTCGCAGCCACAGGCACTCATGAGCGGGGCCCGCAGTATTCGACGGCGGAAGCCTTGAGGTGTGGCACGAAGTTGCAGGGCTTGGTGCGGCTGTCCAGCTGCTCGACGAGGATCTTGTTCCAGGCGGTGCGGCAGGCATTGGTCGAGCCGGGCAGGCAGCAGACCAGGGTGCCGTTGCTCATGCCGGCCAGCGCGCGGGACTGCACGGTGGAGGTGCCGATCTCGCCCAGCGAAACGTAGCGGAACAGCTCACCGAAGCCGTCGACATCTTTGTCCAGCAGCGGCTGTACCGCCTGTGGAGTGTTGTCGCGGGCGGTGAAACCGGTACCCCCGGTGATCAGCACCACCTGCACGTTTTCGCTGGCGATCCAGCTGCAGACGCGGGCGCGGATCTGCCAGACGTCGTCTTTGACGATGGCCCGCTCTGCCAGGGTGTGGCCGGCGCTCTGCAGGCCGTCGATCAGCGCCTGGCCGGAGGTATCGGAATCGATGTTGCGGGTATCGCTCACCGTGAGCACCGCAATGCTCAGGGGCTGGAATTCGCTGTTGGACAGGTGAGCCATGGCTCGAAACTCCCTTGAAGATGTGTGCGCAGGCTGCACCCGTGCCGTGCGCGAACCCATTCCCCATTGGAGGTATGTCCGCGCGGCGTGGGTGCCATGAGTTCTGACAACGCTGCAGGCAATTGCGCGACCTGGCTCTGCGACAAGGCCCGGCTGCGGCAGCTGGGCATGTGGGTCAAACCGGCGATGCCGGTCGATGGTAGCGAATTAGACGGTCGACTCGTAGCCCATGTCGGCACCCGCCTCAACCGCCACTGGCATTCATGAAGCGCAACACCTGGACCTCGCCGCTGCTGGAGAATTCATGGCGCAGCGGTTTGCGCTGCAGCGCAGCGTGGATGGCGTCGATCACCGGCTGGTCGCTGGTCGGATGGCGGCGCAGCAGCGCACGCAGGTCGATGGAGTTCTCGTGGCCGAGGCACAGCAGCAGGCGCCCTTCCACCGTCAGCCGCACGCGGTTGCAGGTGGCGCAAAAGTTGTGGGAATGCGGTGAGATGAAGCCAATGCGCGTCTGCGGATGCTCAGGCAGGCGCACGTAACGCGCCGGGCCGCCACTCTGCTCGGCCGAATCGATCAGCGCATGGCGCTCAGCGATCAGCGCCTTGACCTCGTCACTGGAGCAGAAACTCTCGCCGCGCGAACGACCGACGTCGCCCAGCGGCATTTCCTCGATGAAGCTCAGGTCCAGCCCACCGGCGATGGCGAAGTCCACCAGGTCGGCGACTTCCTCGGCGTTGCGGCCCTTCATTACCACGGCATTGAGCTTGATCCGCTCGAAGCCGGCATCGCGCGCCGCGTCGATCCCGTCGAGCACCTGCTGCAGCTGACCGGTGCGGGTGATGGCGTGGAATTTGGCGGCATCCAGGCTATCCAGGCTGATGTTCAGCCGCTTGACCCCGGCGCGCGCCAGCGGTGCTGCAAGCTTGACCAGCTGCGAGCCATTGGTGGTCATCACCAGTTCGCGCAGGCCGGGCAAGGCCGCGATGCGCTCGCAGAGACCGACGATGCCCTGGCGTACCAGCGGCTCGCCGCCGGTGAGGCGAATCTTCTTCACCCCCAGGCCGACGAAGATGCGCGCGATACGCTCCAACTCCTCCAGACCGAGCACCTGCTGGCGCGGCAGGAAGGTCATGTCCTCGGCCATGCAGTAGACGCAGCGGAAGTCGCAACGGTCGGTCACCGACATGCGCAGGTAGTCGATCTGGCGGTTGTGGGCATCGCGTAATTGAGTCATCGATAACACCTCTGAAACTTCGTAGGGTGGATGACGCTTTTCTCATCCACCATGGCCCCGCCCGGTGGGGTAGTGCGAGCGCCGCCGCTTCCATCCACCTCCAGCCCGCAAAGGTGAATGGGTGAAGCGTCATCCACCTTACGTTGGGCCAAGCCGCCTCTATTGCATCAGTGGCGTTTCGGCGCCCTGCATGAGGATGCCTTCGATGTTCGCAGCACCCACCAGGTTCTGCAAGTACTGGCTGACGCCAATCTGCCAGACACGCTGGTTGAGCTCGGCACGAATCGAACCGGCGACCACCTCGTAGGGCAGCTGCTCGCCTTCGATGCGCTGGTCGACGACCACCAGGTGGTAGCCGTAGCGGCTCTCCAGCGGTTGCTGGCACAGGCCTACCGGCAGACGGAACAGCTGGCGCTCGAACTCCGGCACCGTCTGGCCCTTGCTGATCTGGCCCAGCGCACCGCCCTGTGCTTTCGACGGGCAGGCCGAATGCTGCAGCGCCAGCTCGGCGAAGCGTTGCGGGGCGGCCTGCAGTTGGCCGATCAACTGCAGCGCCTGTTCGCGAGCCAGGCTGCGCGCCTCGGCATCATCCGCCGGGCAGGCCAGCAGAATGTGCCGCGCGGCCAGCAACGGCGCGCTGAAGAAGCGCTGCTGATTGCCGCTGTAGTACTGCTGGCAGGCAGCCTCGTCGGCCAGCGGTAGCGGCACTTCCTGCTCGATCAGCGTGCGGGTGGCCGCCTCTTCCTCGCTTTCGCCAGCCTCGGCACGCACCACCAGCCCCAGTTCACCGATGCGCTGCTGCAGCAGCTCGCGCAACACCAGCGCCTGGGTCGCCAGGTAGACGGCCTCTTCGCGGTTTTCCGCCGGGTGGTACTGCAATTCCTGAGCGATGGCCTGGGAGGCAATCGCCACCCCATTGACCCGCACCCGCGGCCATTCCTGTTCGCTGCTGGCAATCAGCAGCGGTTCACCGGACGCCTGCTCGGCAGCCGGCTCGCTGTCTTCCTCGTGCGGCAGCTCCTCGAACAGAGGGGCATCTACCGGCACTTCGATTTCCGGACGCGCGCCGCCACCGCAGCCGCCGCTTCCACCTGTGCTACCACCGCATCCACAACCCATGATGATTACCTCGATAAGACGCTTGAACCTTCGATCCGATCGGCCAGGACGGCTGACGCACGGGGCGTCAGCCGGCGAGGGTCATACCGGGGTCTTGCTCTTTGCCGTGGCAGGCACAGCGGTCGGCACGGCGGTTTCGCGTGCCGGGGCTTCGTAGGTGCGTGGACGCTGCGGGCGCGGCACGCTTGGCTTGACGCCCTTCTGGCGGACGATCTGGTAGCGCCGGCCCAGGTACCACACCGGCGCACTGACGAGGTGCACCAGGCGGGTGAAGGGGAACAGCACGAACAGGGTCATACCGAGGAACACGTGCAGCTTGTAGATCACGCTGACCGACTCGATGGCGCCTGCGGCCTTGACCGGCTGCAGGGTGACCAGGCTCTGCGCCCAGGTGCCCAGCAGGACCATAACCGAACCGTCCAGATGGCCGGTAGAGGCGACGATGGTCAGCAGACCCAGCACCAGCTGCGCCAGCAGCACGAAGAGGATCATGATGTCGCTGGTGTTGGAGGTGGCACGCACACGAGCATCGGTCAGACGACGATGGATCAGCATCACCAGGCCGATCAGGCAGAGGATGCCGAAGAAGCCGCCGGACACCATCGCCACGATCTGCTTCTGGCCGCTGGTGATGAACGAGTGGTACAGCGCCTCGGGCATCAGCAGACCGACGAAGTGACCGGCCAGGATGAAGATGATGCCGACGTGGAACAGGTTGCTCGCCAGGCGCATGCGGTTGTTCGACAGCATCTGGCTCGAGCCGGCCTTCCAGCTGTACTGCGACAGGTCGAAGCGCGCCCAGCTGCCGATCAGGCAGATGGCCAGGGCGATGTAGGGGTAGACCCCGAACAGCAGGAAATTGAAGTTAGACATTGCGCACCTCCTGGGCGAGCGCGGCAGCCAGCCCGTCATGCTTGAAATCGGTCCAGTGCAGCGGTACCGGGCTTTCCTCGCGAGCCTTGCCCGGCCCGCTGGGCATGGATGGGCAGCGATCCTGCTGCTCGGCCTGGAGGAAATTGACTTGTTCCTCCTCCCAGATCTTGTCCAGCGCTTCCAGCGAGTCGTCGCGTTCCTCGGCGGCGACCTGCTCCTGCAGGCCGGCGAGGGTTTCCTGCACCGGCTCGCCGGCGATCTGCAGCAGCGCACGGAAGCACGCCGCATGCGGGCTTTCGCGTTCCTGCAGACGCGCCGCCAGCAGAGCCAGCAGATGCGACACATCGGCCAGCCCCTCGCGGGCCTCGAGGCCATCGCGGGTGGCGAGGTACTCGAGGTACAGCGGGATGTAGTCCGGCAGCTCGCGTACACCGATGTCGAAGCCAGCCTCGGTGTACTGCGCCATCAGGTTGACCATGGCCTGGCCGCGGTCGCGAGATTCGCCATGCACATGTTCGAACAACAGCAGCGACAGTGAACGGCCGCGGTCGAACAGGTCGGTGTAACGCTCCTGCACGTCCATCAGGTCGTCTTCGGTCAGCTCGTCGAGCAGGCGGCGCAGCGCGATGCGCTGCTCCGGGCTGATCTCGCGGGCCGCGCCGATGGCCTGGGCCAGTTCGGCATGGCCGTCGCGCAGGTGCTGGTCGGGGTAGTCCAGCAGCAGGGATATCACTTTAAGGATGCGCATGGCTCAGTCCTCCCACAGCTGGACGGTCTTGATGATGTCGCGGCGGTTGGCCTTCTTCGCGCCAAACATGTTGGTGTCCGAGGCGCCCGAGCAGCCACTGCCGAAGCTGAAGCCGCAACCGGAACGCTCGGCGAAGGCGTCGCTCATGGCCTCTTCGCGGTGCGCGGTCGGGATCACGTAGCGGTCTTCGTAGTTGGCGATGGCCAGGTAGCGGTACATGTCCTCCACCTGGGCCACCGACAGACCGACGCTCTCCAGCACCTTGAGGTCCTGCACGCCATCGACCTGCTCGGCGCGCTTGTAGGCACGCATGGCGAGCATGCGCTTGAGCGCCAGCTTGACCGGCTCCTCGTCACCTGCGGTAAGCAGGTTGGCCAGGTAACGCAGCGGAATGCGCAGGCTGTCGACGTCCGGCAGTACGCCGTCCATGCTGACTCAAGCGCCTGATGCAGAAGGAAAGCAGCCAGGCACAACTTGACGACAGCGTGCAGCAGATCGACCAGGGCTTGAACGCGGCCTACCGCCAGTTGCGCGAGCTGCTGACGACCTTCCGCATCAAGGTCAACGAACCCGGGCTGCGACCGGCGGTGCAGGCGACCATCGAGGAATTCGGTGCCAACTCCGGCCTGCAGATTCTGAGCGACTACCACCTCGATCACTGCCCGCTCACGCCCAACGAAGAGGTGCACTGCCTGCAGATCGTCCGCGAGGCGCTTAGCAACGTGGTCAAGCATGCCGAGGCCGAGCACTGCTGGCTGAGCCTGATGCAGGACAACAACGGCACCATCCATATCAAGATCGAGGACGATGGCATCGGCATCCGCCCCGAGGAGCAGCGTGCCGGCCACTACGGCCTGATCATCCTGCTCGAGCGCGCCAATAGCCTGAATGGCACCATCAACATCGGTCTGCGCCCTGCTGGAGGCACGCTGGTGTATCTGAGCTTTCCGCCCGCCTACCGCCGCCTTTCCCCCGAAACAGGAACGTGTCACGCATGAACGAATGGACTACTGCACGAATCCTGCTGGTCGACGACCACCCCATGATGCGCCGGGGCGTGCGTGACCTGCTGGAACTGGAAGATGACCTTGAGGTGGTCGCTGAGGCGGGCAACGGCGAGGACGCCATCAAGCTCGCGCAACAGATCGAGCCCGATCTGATCCTGATGGACCTGAACATGCCGGGCATTGACGGCCTGGAGACCACCCGGCGCATGCGCGACGCGGACATCGATGCGCGGATCATCATGTTCACCGTCTCCGACGAGCAGAGTCATGTCCTCGAAGCCCTGCGCAACGGCGCCGATGGCTACCTGCTCAAGGACATGGACGCCGAACAGCTGATCGAGCAGATCCGCATCGCCGCCACCGGCCGCATGGCCCTCAGCCCCGAGCTGACCCAGGTGCTCGCCGAGGCCATCCGGGTGCGTCCCAAGCCCACCGGCCAGGTGCAGTTTTCCAGCCTGACCAAGCGCGAGAAGGAAGTCCTGCGGCTGATCGCCAAGGGCCAGAGCAACAAGATGATCGCGCGCAAGCTCGGCATCACCGAAGGCACCGTGAAGGTCCACGTGAAGAACCTGCTACACAAGCTGGGCCTGCGTTCCCGTGTCGAGGCGGCCGTCTGGGTGCTGGAAAACGAAGCGAAGGGCTGACCGGCACCGTCGCCCGGCAGCAGTTTTGTGCGTGATCGCTCAACTCGCGAAGCGGCTGCCGCCCCCTTGACGATCATCAATGCCATCACCGCGAAGCGCTCTATCTTCTCGTCCCCAACCGACCTGACCGCGTGGTCAGCATCGCGCCCATCCGGACGTAAGGAGCGCCCCATGTTCAAGATTCTGCTGCCCACTTCCCTGCTGCTCGGCCTGCTGGCCGCCAGCCTGCCCTGCCAGGCCGCCATCAGCGACGCCGAAGCGGTCAACCGCGCCGGCATGCAGCGCATGCTCGGCCAGCGCATCGCCAAGAGTTACCTGATGATCGGCACCGATACCCGCGTCGATCTTGCCGCCAGCCAGCTCGACAGCAGCATCGCCAGCGTCGAGGAGAATGCCCAGCTGCTCGACGAATATGCCGCCAACGATGCCATCCGCAAGGCGCTGGAAGACGCCACGCAGACTTGGCATCAGTATCGCCAGCTGGCCCTGACCCAACCGGATCGCGAACAGTCTGCCGAGCTGCTGCGCCTGGCCGAGCGCTTCCTCGGCCAGAGCGAAGCGCTGGTGCAGGAGATCGAGCGCCACAGCGGCAGTCAGGCGGCTCGCCTGGTCAACCGCAGCGGGCGCCAGCGCATGCTCAGCCAGCGCATCGCCATGCTCTATCTGGCGATGACCTGGAAGCTGCCGGAACAGCGCCTGCGCGGCGATTTCGATGCGGCAGTCGCGGAGTTCGAGCGCGGCCTGGACGAGCTGAACAAGGCGCCGCAGAACACCGAGCAGATCAACCGCCAGCTCGATCAGATCGGCGCGCAATGGCGCTTCGCCCGGGCCGGTTTCAGCCTCGCCGACGACGCCCGTTTCGTCCCGACGGTAATCGTCACCACCAGCGATTCGCTGCTGCGCAAGATCGAACAACTGACGCTGGACTACGAGCGACTGGCCGGCAGCACCCGCTGATCGACTACCTACCCTGCCCAGAAAGAGGTATGGCCTGCCCGCACGGCGCGACCTAGCATGCCGTTCATCGAAAGGAAGGGGGATGGCCATGCTGACCGGCTCTGCAGTGCTCAATACGATGCGCCGTCATCATCTGTTCAGTGGGCTGGCCGAGACGGCTCTGCAGAACCTTGCGGCGCATACCACGGTCAAGCGCCTGCCGGCCGGCTGCACGCTGTTCCATCAAGGCGACGCGGCCGAGCACTTTCACGTGCTGATCAACGGCCAGGTCAAGCTGCACAGGGTCACCTGCGATGGTCAGGAGAAGGTCATCGAGGTAGTCCGGCCGGGCGAGGCCTTTGCCGAGGCGCTGCTCTTCAACAAGCAGCCCGAACATCCGCTGAGCGCCACCACCCTCAAGGAAAGCCTGGTGCTCAACGTGCAGAACGCCCACTACCTGCGTCTGCTCGAGACCCAGCCACAGCTGTGCATGCAGCTGCTCAGCAGCCTCAGCGACCGACTCAACCAGCGTCTGCACCAGATCGACAGCTTGACCTCATCCAATGTCTGCCAGCGCGTGGTGCGTTACCTGTTCCAGGAACTGCAGGCAGCGCGCAGCGGTGTGATCGACCTCGACCTGCCCAAGCGCCTGATCGCCTCGCAACTGGGCATCCAGCCGGAAACCTTGTCACGCATCCTACATCGCCTGACCGACGCAGGGCTGATCGCCGTGCAGCGGCGGCGCATCGAGATCCTCGACCAGCGCAGCCTCTCGGCCTACCTCGAAGCAGCCGCCTGATCAACCTTGGGCGTCGGGGTCACCACGACGGAACGGCTGCGGGGCGACTTCAACCGGTGCAGGCTCGACCGGCGGCGGACCATCGCCAAGCTTGAAGGGTTTCGGCGGCTCGCTGACCAGTCTCCGCGTGGCCGGCTCGAGGCGCTCCGGCTCAGGCTCCGGGCGCTCGCGGATCAGATGCCAGGCAGCGGCGGCAAGGGCGGCGGCCAGCACACGATAGAACAGCGATGCTAGATCGAAACCGACCAGCTCACCGCCATCCAGCCACAGCGACACCAAGCGCCCGAGCACCAGCGCGGTCATGGTGATCATCAGCATCATCAAGGCCGGTCGCGCACGCTCGGGGGCGCGCGCGGCCCAGATCAGAAACAGTGCCAACCCCAGTTGCAGGCCCCCGTAGTAGACCCGCATGTGGCTGACCGACGCGCCCTCCATCAGCAGCATGCCGTTCAGATTGGCCATCTCGTAGGGGCGAAACCAGTAAGCCAGGCTCAGACCGGCCATCACCAGCGCCTGCGCGAGCAGAACGAAACGGGCAAAACGCATCGAAAACTCTCCTGATGTGCGACTCGCTATTCCGATTGGCATGGGACTGTCAGGCGGCCGGTTTGTTCTGCGCCCGGTACTCCGGCCGACGCTCCCGCGCGACGTCGATAGTGACAATGGCCCGCCCGCCGCACCTTGGGTATGGGCGCAACCCGGCGTATTCTGGGCCTCTCGCTCGTAGGAGGTTCCCATGCGCCGTCTTCTGTTGCTGCTTCCCGTCCTGCTCGCCGGGTTCGCCCAGGCCGCCGAGCCCATTGCCATCGACGTCTATCGTGACCCCAACTGCGGCTGTTGCGAAGCGTGGATCGATCACCTGGAGGACAACGGCTTTTCCGTGAGCGATCACGTGGTCAACGACATGACCTCGGTAAAGATGGAACACGGCATCCCGCACCGCCTCGGTTCCTGTCACACCGCGGTGATCGACGGCAAGTTCGTCGAAGGCCACGTTCCTGCCGCCGACATCCTCAAGCTGCGTGCGCAACCGGACCTGATTGGCGCGGCCGTACCCGGCATGCCGATCGGCTCGCCGGGCATGGAGATGGGCGAGCGCAAGGACGCCTTCAAGGTGATCGGCGTCAGCAAGGCGGGCGAGGAGCGCGTGCTCTCCGAATACCCCGGCGACTGACCCATCGCGCCGCTGCGAATGCAGTGCGGTCCGCGCTGCAGCTTTTTCGCGCCGTACGGGTCTTAACGGGAGGCAGGCGCCGCTTCGGTGCTGCGCACTCAACCCGTCAACCGTTCAGAAGGACACCCCCATGCGCTGGAAACGAGCCCGACGCAGCGACAACGTAGTGGACGCCAGAGGCCGCAGCGGCATGCGCCTTGGCGGTGGACTGGGCCTGGGCGGCATCGCCATCGTGGTGATCATAGGCCTGCTCTCCGGCCAGGACCCGCTGCAGATCCTCGGCCAGCTGGCCAACCAGGGCGGCCCGGCCGTCTCCCAGCAGAGCCAGCGGCCGGCCGGCGATGACCCGCAGACCGAATTCGTCCGGGCGATTCTCGGCGACACCGAAGACACCTGGCGCGCGCTGTTCCAGCAAGCCGGCGCCGAGTACCGCGATCCGACCCTGGTGCTGTTTCGCGGCGGCGTGAACTCGGCCTGCGGCTTCGCCAGTTCGGCGGTGGGCCCGTTCTACTGCCCCGGCGATCAGCAGGTCTATCTCGATCTGCAGTTCTTCGACGAGATGGCCCGGCGCTTCTCCGCCGCCGGCGACTTCGCCCAGGCCTATGTGATCGCCCATGAGGTCGGCCATCACGTGCAGACCCTGCTCGGCGTTTCCCAGCAGATGCAGAGCGCCCGTCAGCGCGGCGCGAGAATGGAAGGCGACAACGGCCTGCTGGTCCGCCAGGAGCTGCAGGCCGATTGCTTCGCTGGAGTCTGGGCCTATCACGCGCAGCAACGCCACGACTGGCTGGAAGAAGGCGACCTGGAAGAAGCGCTGAACGCCGCCAATGCCATCGGCGACGACAACCTGCAGAAGCGCAGCCAGGGCCGCGTGGTGCCCGATGCCTTCACCCACGGCACCTCGGCGCAACGGGTGCGCTGGTTCCGTGATGGCTTCGAGCATGGCGATCCGGCGCGCTGCGACACCTTCAAGGCGACGCGGCTTTAATAGACGGCGACGGGAGCCTCGCCAGCAAGGTCGCTTCTACGTGGTCATACGGGTTCGGACCGGCTGCACGCGACCGGCTGCAGGCGGCGGGAGAACAGGGTTGGCGACGGGCTTGTGCATGACCTGACTCGTGCACGGCCCGAATGCGGCAGCGGCCTCGCCCGCAAATGGCTGTGCCTCGGTGTGCGCTCCGTTTCCCGTCGCGCCGAGCTCAGACCTCGCCCGAAGACAACAGCCCGTGCAGCACCCGGCAATCCGGGGCATAGAGATCGGCCAGTTCCGGCCATTCGTTGTGCGGCACGTTGACCAGTACGCCACGCGCGCCGGCGGCCCGGGCGCACTCCAGGTCGAAGCGGTAGTCGCCGACCATCAGCATCGACGACGGCGCCACGCCCCAACGCTCCGCCAGCTGCAGCAGCCCGCCCGGATGCGGCTTGGGCGGCGCTTCGTCGCGACCGAGGATGTCCTCGGGCAGGAAACAGTCCCCCATGCCGACCGCGTCCAGAGTCACCCTGGCCAGTTCCTGGGCATTGCGAGTGAGCACTCCAAGCCGGCAGCCGCGCTCGCGCAGAGCATGCAGCAGCTCGCGAGCGCCTTCTGCCGGGCGCGCCGCGCAGGCCAGCTCGCGCTCGTGCTCCAACAGCCAGGCGTGCTTGGCGGCGGCCTCTTCGGCCGGTAGCGCCGCCAGGTGATGGAGGATGTCGTCCTCCTCGGGAATCTCCAGCGCGCGGCGGATCGCGGCGAAATCGTGCACGGCGATCGTCAGGGTGCCGTCCATGTCGAACACCCAGTGACGGACCTCGGCGATCTTCACATCCAGTCCTCGCGCACGCGGATCAGCCCTTCCTGCGCGACGGACGCGACCAGCTGGCCCTGGCGGTTGAAGATGCTGCCGCGGGCGAAACCGCGCGCATTGCCGGCCCAGGGGCTGTCAATGGAGTACAGCAGCCAGTCGTCCAGCTTCACCTCACGATGGAACCAGATGGCATGGTCGAGGCTGGCTAGCTGGATGAACTTGCTCCACGAGCTGACGCCGTGCGGCTGCAGCGCGGTGCCGATAAAGCTGAAGTCCGAGGCGTAGGCCAGCAGGTACTTGTGCAGCGCCGGGCTGTCGGGCAGCGCGCCGTCGGCGCGGAACCACAGGTGGCGGACCGGTTCGATGGGCTGCGGGTTGGCAGGATCGACCAGCGTGACCGGGCGGATCTCGATGGGCTTGGGCCGGCGCAGCTTTTCCATCACCCGCTCGGGCACCATCGGCGACAGCTTGTGCAGCAGCTCCCACTCGTTGGGCAGATCGTCCGGCCCGACCACGTCCGGCATCGGCAACTGATGCTCGTAGCCCGTTTCCTCGGCCTGGAACGAGGCGATGCTGGTGAAGATAGTCTGGCCCTTCTGGATCGCACTGACCCGCCGCGTGGTGAAGCTGCCGCCGTCGCGTACGCGATCGACGTCATAGACCACGGGCTGGTGCGAGTCGCCGGGGCGCAGGAAATAGCCGTGCAGCGAATGCACATGGCGCTCCGGCGTCACCGTCTGGCTCGCGGCGGAGATGACCTGGCCGAGCACCTGGCCGCCGAACAGCTGGGGAAAGCCGAGGTCCTGGCTCGCGCCACGGAACAGGTTCTCCTCGATGCGTTCCAGGGTCAGCAGGTTGACCAGGGCGTCGAGTATCTGGGTCATTTCGGCTTCCTTGATAGGGGGCTCGTACGGGCGCGCCATGTTACGGATTTCGCCGGCAACGCTCCAGCAACAGTGCTCATTGTCGCCAATCGTCCCGCCGCAGCCGGTGGAGCACCTGGCTGTGCAGCGGGTGCTCGGGCGAAACGTCCGGATGACCGAACGTGGTGGCCGGCTCCGGGCGCATGCCGAGCCCTTCCAGCAGTTGCCTGCCCGGTTCGTTGATCTGCGAGACACAGGCCACGACCTCGTCCAGCCCCAGCGCGCCGAATGCGCATTTCAGCGCCGTCTGCGCGGCCTCGCGAACCAGGCCCTGCCCCCAGTGCTCGCAGGCCACCGCCCAGCGCAGCTCGGCGACCGCGTTCGGCAGCGGCAAGGCGGACCAAACCAGCCCGCAATAGCCGATGAAGGCGCCGTTGTCCTTGCGCTCCAGCGCCCACAGGCCGAAACCATTGCGCAGCAGATGCAGCCTGCTGCGCACCATCAGCGCGGCGCAGTCATCCCGGGACCACCGCGCCGGGTTGTAGCGCATCACCTCCGGGTCGGCACAGAGCCGCACCAACGGATCGAGGTCTTCGTCATGCCAGTTGCGCAGCCGTAGGCGCGTGCTTTCGAGTGCGAGTCGTTCAACCATCCCTGCTCCTTGAGCGCTCCGACGGCCAGCCTGCATACTGCGGCGCACATCCATCGAACACGCGTGGTTCATGTCGCTTCCCCTGGTATTTCACGACGATTACAGCCCGCCATTGCCGCCGGGCCATCGGTTTCCCATGGAGAAGTTTCGTCTGCTGCGCGACCATCTGGTCGCCCTGGGTTTGACCACAGACGCAGCGCTATTGCGCCCCGAGCTGTGCAGCCATGACATTCTGGCGCTGGCGCACGAGCGCAACTACGTCGAGCGCTACTGCAGCGGCGCGATGGGTCGCGACGAGCTGCGCCGCCTCGGCCTGCCCTGGAGCCCGGAGCTGGCGCAGCGCACCGTGCGGGCGGTAGGCGGTTCGCTGCTGGCCGCCGAACGGGCGTTGCAGCATGGCCTGGCCTGCCACCTGGCCGGCGGCACCCACCATGCCCATCACGACCATGCGTCCGGCTTCTGCATCTTCAACGACCTGGCGGTGATCGCGCTCTACCTGCTGGAAAGCGGAAGCGTCGGCCGCGTGCTGATCTTCGATTGCGACGTGCATCAGGGCGACGGCACCGCGCGCATCCTGGAGAACGTGGCGGACGCGGTGACCGTCTCGCTGCACTGCGAAAAGAACTTCCCCACGCGCAAGGCCCATAGCGACTGGGACATCCCGCTGCCACCCGGCATGGGTGATGAGGCCTACCTCAAGGTGGTGCACGACACCCTGAACTACCTGCTGCCGATCTATCAGCCGGACCTGGTGCTCTATGACGCTGGCGTCGACGTCCACCGCGACGACGCCCTGGGCCTGCTCTCGCTGACCGACGCCGGGCTCGCCGCGCGCGACAGCGCCGTGCTCGATCACTGCCTGGGCCGCGACATTCCCGTGGTCGGCCTGATCGGCGGTGGCTACGACAAGGACCGCGCCCTGCTCGCGCGTCGCCATGCGACCCTGCATGTCAGCGCCCACTCAGCCTGGCAGCGCCACGGACTCGGCTGAGCACCCGTCAGCGGCTACAATGCCCGCCCTGCTCGCCTGCCCGGTTGCCGCCATGCCCCAGCCCGCTTCTTCCTTTCGCGTCGCCATCATCGGTGGTGGCCCGGCCGGCCTCATGGCCGCCGAAGTGCTCGGCCAGGCGGGCGTCAGTGTCGATCTGTACGACGCCATGCCCTCGGTCGGGCGCAAGTTCCTCCTGGCCGGCGTCGGCGGCATGAACATCACCCACGCCGAGGACTACCCCGCCTTCGTCAGCCGCTACGGCGAACGCGCCGGCGAGCTGCGCCCGCTGCTGGACGCCTTTACACCCGCCGCGCTGCGCGAATGGATTCACGGGCTGGGCATCGAGACCTTCGTCGGCAGTTCCGGCCGGGTATTTCCCACCGACATGAAAGCCGCACCATTGCTACGCGCCTGGCTCAAGCGCCTGCGTGAAAATGGCGTACACATTCATACCCGCCAGCGCTGGCTGGGTTGGGACGAGCACGGTGCGCTGCGCATCGCCGGGCCGCAAGGCGAAAGCCTGTTCGACGCACACGCCACCCTGCTCGCCCTCGGCGGCGGCAGCTGGGCACGACTGGGCTCCGATGGCGCCTGGGTGCCGCTGCTCGCAGCCCGCGGCATTGCCATCGAACCGCTGCAGCCGGCCAACTGCGGCTTCGAGGAGGAAGGCTGGAGCGCCCATCTGCGGGACAAGTTCGCTGGCGCGCCGCTGAAGACGGTCAGCCTCGCCCTACCGGGTAACGCGCCGCGCAAGGGCGAGTTCGTACTTACCGCGACCGGTATCGAGGGCAGCCTGGTCTATGCGCTGTCGGCACCGATCCGCGAGGCCATCAACCGTGACGGCGCCGCCACCGTGCTGCTCGACCTGCTGCCGGATCGCACCCTGGCGCAGGTCGCCAGTGCCCTGGCCAGACCGCGGGGCTCGCAGTCCATGGCCAAGCATCTGCACCGCCAGCTGAAGCTCGATGGGGTCAAAACGGCACTGTTGCGCGAGCTGACCCATGCCGGGTCCTTTCAGGATCCGCAGACCCTGGCCACGGCGATCAAGGCACTGCCCATCCGCCTGGTCCGCCCGCGCCCGCTGGACGAAGCGATCAGCAGCGCCGGCGGCGTGCCCTTCGAAGCGCTGGATGCCAACCTGATGCTGCAACAGATGCCCGGGGTGTTCTGCGCCGGGGAAATGCTCGACTGGGAGGCGCCAACCGGCGGTTATCTGCTGACCGCCTGTTTTGCCAGTGGCCGAGCCGCGGCCGAGGGAATGCTGCGCTGGCTGCAGGCTGATCGGCCCACAGCCGCGCAGGCTTGATCGACGGGTGAGCGGCGGCCGGATGCACCGGCCGCACCCGGCGCTCTACATCTTCATCACGATGCGGCCCTCGATGCGCCCGGCACGCATGTCGTCGAGGATCTGGTTAATGTTGTCGAGGTTGTCGGTATGGATGGTCGCCTTGACCAGCCCCTCGCCGGCGAAGTCCAGCGCCTCCTGCAGATCGGCGCGGGTGCCGACGATGGAGCCGGTGATGCTGATCGCCTTGAGCACCACATCGAAGATCGGCGTCGGAAAATCTCCCGGCGGCAGCCCGACCAGGGCCACGGTACCGCGCCGCCGGGCCATGCCGATGGCCTGACCGAAGGCGCTGTTGGACACCGCCGTCACCAGCACGCCGTGAGCGCCACCGATGTCGCGCTGCACCACTTCCACGGGGTTTTCCTTGCGCGCATTGACGGTCAGATCGGCGCCCAGGCGCTTGGCCAGTTCCAGCTTGGCGTCATCCACGTCCACCGCCACCACGTGCAGGCCCATCGCCTTGGCGTACTGCACCGCGACGTGGCCCAGGCCGCCGATACCGGAAATCGCCACCCACTGACCGGGCCGCGCCTCAGTGACCTTGAGGCCCTTGTAGACGGTGACCCCGGCACAGAGGATCGGCGCGATCTCGTCGAATTCGACGTTCTTCGGCAGGATGCCCACGTAATTAGGGTCCGCCAGCACGTACTCGGCATAGGCACCGTTGACCGAGTAACCGGTGTTCTGCTGGCCTTCGCAAAGGGTTTCCCAGCCGGTCAGGCAGTGCTCGCAACAACCGCAGGCGGTGTACAGCCAGGGCACGCCGACCCGGTCGCCTTCCTTCACCCGTTTCACACCGGCGCCCACCGCGGCCACATGACCGACGCCTTCGTGACCCGGGATGAACGGCAGGGCCGGCTTGACCGGCCAATCTCCCTCGGCCGCATGCAGGTCGGTGTGACAGACGCCGGAGGCGGCGATCTTCACCAAAATCTGGCCGGGGCCGGGCATCGGCACCTTGACTTCCTCGAGGCGCAGCGGCTCGCCGAAGGCGTGTACCACTGCGGCTTTCATGGTCTGGGTCATCGGTTGGCTCCTTGACAAGGGACGTTCGGGCCTGCAACAGGCAGACCGGATCAAGCCTAGACTCGAATCAGTGGCCGCGTGATGACGCCGACATCCGCGGTGCAGCCGCCAGCCCGCAGCGTTGCACGAATGTTCCAGACCGGCCACGCTCGCGGGGCGACACTGTGTCGCGCAGCATCGCCGCCTTGCGTTTCACGGAGCCGTCATGGGTACAGCTGACTGGATCGATCTGAAGAAGGATGCCGAGACCGGTATCGAGACGATCCGTGCGCATTTCGAAGGTCATGCCTACGACCCGCACTTCCATGACAGCTACCTGATCGGCTTCACCGAACAGGGTGTTCAGCAGTTTCACTGCCGCCGGACGCTGCACAGCAGCACGCCAGGGCAGGTGTTTCTGCTCGAACCCGGCGAGCTGCACGACGGCCACGCGCCGACACCTGGTGGCTTCACCTATTCGATGCTCTACCTCGACCCGTACTGGATCGAGCGCGAACTGCGCGCACTGTTCGAGGATGCGCCCAGCCAGTGCCAGCCGGCATTCGCCAAGACGCTGGAAAGCGAGCCGGCGCTGGTGACGGTGATTGCCGACGCCTTCCAGGCCTTGCAAAGCCAGGACCTGCGCATCGTTCGCCAGGCCGCGCTGGACGCGCTGCTGGGCAAGCTGGCGCGGCACCTGGCATGGCGACCGCGGCTGACTGCAGACCCACGCCTGCCGACTGTGGCGCTGCGGGCACGGGACTATCTGCATGCACACATGGACCAGGATCTGGGGCTGGACGATCTGGCGCGGGCCACCGGTGTCGATCGCTTCAGGCTATCGCGGGCGTTCAAGGCGGCCTTCGGCCTGGCGCCGCATGCCTATCTGGTCCAGCTGCGCCTGGCCAAGGCCCGTCGCCTGCTCGCAGCCGGCCAGCCACCGGCGCTGGTGGCGATGAGCCTCGGTTTCGCCGATCAGAGCCACATGGGCCGCTGGTTCCGCCGCGCCTACGGGCTGACACCGGCGCACTACCGCAGACGCTGCTCGAATCTTCCAGACCGCTGAGCCAACAGGCGCGAGCATTCGGGCATCCGCCACCCACGGAGCCGACCAGCATGCCTCGCCTCGCCGCCACCCCCGGATCATTCGCCACGCTCTTCATGGAGCAGCCGTCATGAGCCAGCTGCTGCCTTTCGTGCTGTTCGCCTTCGTCGCCTCGATCACGCCGGGGCCAACCAACATTCTGGTACTGAGCAACAGCTGGCGCTTCGGTCTGGGAGCAGCCATGCCAATCATTTTCGGCGCCTGCTCGGCTGCGGCATCGATCGTACTGCTGGTGGGCCTGGGTGCCGGCGAATGGTTGCTGCATCATCCGCAGTTGCAGCAGCTCATGAGCTGGCTCGGTCTGGCCTGGCTGCTCTACCTGGCCTGGCAGATCGCCCGCAGCCCGGCCGGGCCGGTCGAGGCCGACGCCGCGCCGCGCCGGCTCGGCGCGCTGGGCGCCGCCGGCCTGCAACTGGTCAATCCGAAGGTGTGGATGATGGCGCTGGCGGTGGTTGGCGTGTTCAGCGGCGGCGCTGCCGACGCGGGGCGTTACGCCATTCACGCCCTGCTGTTCTTTCTGATCGCCTTGCCCTGCCTGGCAGCCTGGGCACTGCTTGGTGTCGGGGCGGCGAAGCTGCTGCACTCGGCAGCGCATATGCGCCGGTTCAACTACGCCATGGCACTGCTCTTGGTGGTGTCGGCACTGCTGAGTCTGTGACCTGCATTATCGGTGGAAACGGCTTCCCCGTTTTCCACCCTGCGCTGCGATCAGCGCTTCTTCGCCGGCTTGCCGCCGCCTAGGCTCGGCACCTTGCGAATCGGCCTGGCGTTGGGCTTTTCGCTCTCGTCGAACCAGTTGCCGAGATGAATCTTGCCCTTGCCGCCGCCGTCCTTGGGCTTTTTCGGTTTCTTCGGCTTCTTGATGATCTGCCCGCCCAGCGTGGTGGTCGGCACACGATGGTCCGGCACGAAGCCCAATTCGTCGTGGCGCGGCAGCACCTGGTTGATCAGGGTCTCGATGGCCGCAAGCTGATCGACTTCATCGGCGCTGACCAGCGATACCGCCTCGCCCGTGGCGCCGGCGCGACCGGTGCGGCCGATGCGGTGTACGTAGTCTTCGGCGACGATCGGCAGGTCGAAGTTGACCACCTGCGGCAGATCATGGATGTCCAGCCCGCGCGCGGCGACATCGGTCGCCACCAGCACCTGCACTTCGCCCGCCTTGAAGCGCTCCAGCGCACGCAGCCGCGAGGCCTGTGGTTTGTCGCCGTGGATCGCATCGCTGGAAATGCCCGCAGCCTGCAGCTCGTCCACCAGCTGATCGACACCCTTGCGCGTCTTGACGAACACCAGCACCTGGCCCCAGCGCTTGTCCGCCAGCAGATGCAGGAACAGCTCGGACTTGCGCTTCTTGTCCACTGGCACCAGCCACTGCTTGACCGTCTTCGCCGCGGCGTTGCGTGGGCTGACCTCGACCGATAGCGGGTCGCGCAGCAGCTCGCGGGCCATTTGCCGGATCGGCTCGGAGAAGGTCGCGGAGAACAGCAGGGTCTGGCGCTTCTTCGGCAGGGCGGCGAACAGCTGGTCCAGCTCGTCGGCGAAACCGAGGTCGAGCATGCGATCGGCCTCGTCCAGCACCAGCGCCTGCAGCTGGTTGAAGCCCACGGCGTTCTGCCGGTAGAGATCGAGCAGGCGACCGGGCGTCGCCACCAGCACGTCGATGCCCTTGCGCAGCGCCATCATCTGCGGGTTGATGCTGACCCCGCCGTACACCGCGTAGGTGCGCAGCGGCAGGTTCTGCCCGTAGACACGAAAGCTCTCGTGCACCTGCTCGGCCAGCTCGCGGGTCGGCACCAGTACCAGCGCGCGTACCGAATTGCTCGCCACCTTGGCGCCTTCCATGGTCAGGCGCTGCAGCAATGGCAGGGCGAAGCCAGCGGTCTTGCCGGTTCCGGTCTGCGCCGCCGCCATCAGGTCGCGGCCCTTGAGCACGGCGGGAATGGCTTCGATCTGCACCGGCGTCGGCTTGCGGTAATCGAGGGTTTCCAGGGTCCGCAGCAGCGGATCGATCAGGCCCAGGGAGGCGAAGGTCATGGCAGGCTCGCAGCGCCGTTTCGGCGGGATGAAAAAGGGCGGATTCTAGCAGCAGGCCGGGCACATCGGCTCACCAGCCGATTGCAGGCGGGCCAGGCGATGCCTTGCTGTCACAGTTTCATACGCTGCCGCGCTGGTAGCTGGCCAACGCCTGCCGCAGGATAGGCACAGCGCCGCGGCGCCGTCACATCAACCGCACGGAGACCCTGATGGAAGCGCTGCTCGCCCACGGCCCCTTCGCCGAATTCGCCCTGCTGCTGATCGTTTCCGCGGTGGTCGGGGCGATTGCCGTGAGCCTGCGCCAGCCACTGCTGATTTCCTACATCGTGGTCGGCATTCTGCTTGGCCCGGCGCTGTTCGGCCCGGTCAACGCCGCCGAACAGATCCATCTGCTGGCCGAAATCGGCGTCGCCGTGCTGCTGTTCGTGGTCGGGCTCAAGCTGGACCTCGCGCATATCCGCAATATCGGGCCGGTGGCGCTGGCCACGGGGCTCGGGCAGCTGACCTTCACCATCGTCTTCGGCTTCGCGCTCACCCTGCTGATGGGCAAGAGCACCATGGAGGCGATCTACATCGCCGTGGCGCTGACCTTTTCCAGCACCATCATCATCGTCAAGCTGCTCTCGGACAAACACGAGCTGGACTCGCTGCACGGACGCATCGCCGTCGGCTTCCTGATCGTCCAGGACCTCGCCGTGGTGCTGGCGATGATGACCATGAGCGCCCTGCGCGGCGCGGGCGATGCCGGCTGGGCCGAGGTCTCGGGCTCGCTGCTGCTGCGTCTGGCAGGTGCTGCGATCCTGATGTACGTGCTGATGCGCTACGTGCTGCCGCCCCTGGTCAGCCGCATGGCGCGCTCGCAGGAGCTGCTGCTGATCTTCGCCATTGCCTGGGGCACCGGGCTCGCCGCGCTGGGCGACTACATCGGTTTCAGCAAGGAGGCCGGAGCCTTCGTCGCCGGCTTTTCGCTGGCCTCGACGGCCTATCGTGAAGCGATGAACGCGCGCCTGACCGGCATCCGCGACTTCATGCTGCTGTTCTTCTTCATCGACCTCGGTGGCCGGCTGGATTTCTCCACGCTCGGCAACGAGATCCTGCCGGCCATCGTGCTGGCGTTGTTCGTGCTGATCGGCAATCCGCTGATCGTCATGGCGATCATGGGCTACATGGGTTATCGCAAGCGCACCGGCTTTCTCGCGGGGCTAACCGTCGCGCAGATCAGCGAGTTCTCCATCGTGTTCGTCGCCATGGGCATCACACTCGGCCATATCGGGCCGGAGGCGCTGGGCCTCACCACCCTGGTCGGCTTGGTGACGATCATGCTCTCGACCTACATGATCCTGTTCTCGCAACCGCTCTACGAGCGGCTGGCACCCTGGCTCGGCCTGTTCGAACGCAAGCGTCCCTATCGCGAACTGGAAGTGGAGGCCCAGGGCAGGCCGCAGGGCCATCCGCGCATCATCATCTTCGGCCTGGGCCGTTATGGCTCGCGCCTGCTGCAGCAGCTGGCCGCCGCACGATTGCCGGTGCTCGGTGTGGACTTCGACCCCGAGGCAGTGCGCACGCTGCGCCGCAGCAAGCTGCCGGTGCGCTTCGGCGACGGCGAGGACCCCAGCTTTCTCGAATCGCTGCCGCTGCGGCATGCCGAATGGGTGGTCACCAGTTTTCCGCAATGGGAAGCCAATCGTGCCTTTCTGCATGCGCTCAAACATGCCGGTTTCCAGGGCAAGATCGCCGGCGTGGTGCGCGACGATCAGCATGGCAAGGCGCTGGATGCGGCCGGCGTCGCCCGCGTACTGAACCCCTTCACCGATGCGGCAGACTTCGCCGCGCGCAGCCTGATCGAAGAGCTGGGGTCGACACCTAGACCGCCGACAGACCAGGTGCCCACACGCCCTGTCTGACCGGCGGACTTCAGTCGCCGCCAGCGCAGCCGTTAACCTGCAATCCACCGGCCCCAATCGAGTGCGCCCATGAGTTCGAGCAACACCAGCGACAACCCTGCCCCAGACGCGTATCCATACCACGGCGCCGCCGAGCACGGCGCCTGCCCCAGCTGCGCCAGTGGCGAGCGTCTGGGCTTCGGCTTCAGCTACGCCTTCCAGCCGATCATCGATCTGCACGACCGGCAGATCTTCGCCCATGAGGCGCTGGTCCGCGGCGTCGGCGGCGAACCAGCCCCCACCGTGCTGTCGCAAGTCACCGAACAGAATCGCTTCCGTTTCGATCAGGCCGGCCGGGTCAAGGCGATCAAGACCGCGTCCAGGCTAGGCATGCAGAGCAAGCTGTCGATCAATTTCATGCCCAACGCGATCTACCGCCCCGAGCTGTGCATACGCTCGACGCTGGAAGCCGCCCGCGCCCACGACTTTCCCATCGAGCAAATCATCTTCGAGACCGTCGAAGGCGAGCGCATCAACGACGGCAAGTGGCTGACCGAGGTGTTCCGCGAATACCAGCGCATCGGCTTTCTCACCGCCATCGATGACTTCGGTGCGGGCTTTGCCGGGCTCAATCTGCTGGCCGATTTTCAGCCGGACATCATCAAGCTGGACATGGACCTGATCCGCGGCATCGATCAGAGCCGCACGCGTCAGGCCATCGTCAGGGCGACGGTGGGGATGTGTGAGGAATTGGGTATCAAGGTGATCGGTGAAGGCGTGGAAACCGCCGACGAATGCAGCGCCCTGTTCGATCTGGGCATCCATCTGATGCAGGGCTACCTGTTCAGCCGGCCGCTGTTCGAGGCCTGTGGCCAGGCGGAACAGCTCGCCTGGCCGCAGTGAGTTCAGCCGCGCAGCAGCTTGAGCAGTTCCTCTGCCGCCGCTTCCGATGAGGCCGGGTTCTGCCCGGTCACCAGCAGCCCGTCGACCTGCACGTAAGGCGCCCAGTCCGCGCCCTTGCTGTACTGGCCGCCACGCTCGCGCAGGCGGTCCTCGAGCAGGAACGGCACTACATCGGTCAGCTCCACACCCGCTTCCTCGCCATTGGTGAAGCCGGTAACGCGCCTACCCTTGACCAGATACTCGCCATCCTTGCCGCGCACCTCGGTCAACGCCGCCGGTGCGTGGCAGACCGCGGCCACCGGCTTGTCGGCCTTGACGAAGGACTCGATCAGGGCGATGGAGGTCGGGTTATCCACCAGGTCCCACAGCGGGCCGTGGCCGCCCGGATAGAACACTGCGTCGAAATCCTCGGCGGAGACCTGATCCAGACGATAGGTGTTGGCCAGCAGCGTCTGCGCCTCGCCATCGCCGTTGAAACGCTCGGTGGCCTCGGTCTGGGCGTCGGGCTCGTCGCTCTTCGGGTCCAGCGGCGGTTCGCCACCCTCGGGCGACGCAAGCACCACCTGCGCCCCGGCATCCATGAAGGCGTAATACGGCGCGGCGAATTCCTCCAGCCAGAAGCCGGTCTTTTTGCCGGTGTCACCCAGCTGGTCGTGGGACGTGAGCACGATAAGAATTTTCATGGAGCCTCCTTGTTGAAGCGCGACGTGAACAGTTGAGACTGCCGCCGCGGGCACATTGCTCCGCGGCCAAATCACATACATGAAAAAGGGCGCCGAAGCGCCCTCAAGAATCACCGTTCCGGTCAGATCCGGAAGCTGTCCACCAGCTGCTTCAGGCGGCGCGCCTGCTGATCCAGATCGCCGCAGGCGCGCAGGGTCGACTGCAGGTTCTCCACGCCTTGCTGGTTCAGCGTGTTGATCTCGGTGATGTCCATGTTCAGCGACTCGATCACCGCGGTCTGCTCCTCGGTGGCGGTGGCCACCGACTGGTTCATGCCGTCGATCTCGCCGATGCGCTGGGTCACCTCGCCGAGGCGCTCGCCGGCGCGGTCGGCGATGGAGACGCTGGACTCACTCTGCCGCTGGCTTTCGGTCATGGTCTGCACCGAGGCGCCGGCACCGACCTGCAGCTGCTCGATCATCTGCTGGATTTCCTGCGCCGAGCTCTGGGTGCGATGCGCAAGGTTGCGCACCTCGTCGGCGACCACGGCAAAGCCGCGTCCCGCCTCGCCGGCCCGCGCCGCCTCGATGGCGGCGTTCAGCGCGAGCAGGTTGGTCTGCTCGGAAATGCCCTTGATCACCTCGAGAATCTGACCGATGTCCACGGTCTTGGCATTGAGCGCCTCGATCTGCCCGCAGGACGCGCTGATCTTCGCCGACAGCTCGCGCATCGCGGCGATGTTCTGCTCGACCACCTGACGGCCGTCATCGGCCTGATGCCGCGCATTGCTGGCGTGTTGCGAGGCATCGGCGGCATTGCGGGCGATTTCCTGCGCCGCGGCACCCAGTTCGTTGATCGCCGCCGCGACGCTGTTGGTGCGGCTGGCCTGCTCGTCGGAGTTGGCCATCGAGGCATTCGAGGCATTGAGCACGCGCTGCGCCACCTCGTGGACTTGCAGCGTGGTCGAGGACACTTCGCGGATCGAGGCATGAATGCGCTCGACGAAGCGGTTGAAGGCCATCGCCAGCTCGCCGAACTCGTCCCGGGATTGCACATCCAGGCGCCGGGTCAGGTCGCCCTCGCCCTCGGCGATATTGGCCATGGCGCGGCCCATATCGGTAAGCGGACGCATGAGCACGCGGATCAGCATGCCCAACAGTGCCAGGATGAACGCCACCGCAACGACGGTGGCGATCAGCGCGGTGGTACGGAAGCTGGTTAGGCTGGCGTAGGCCTTGTCACGATCCAGCGAGATGCCGACGTACCATTTCACCGACGGCAACCCCTGCACCGGGCTGAAGCCCAGCACGCGCGGCGTGCCATTGAGTTCGGCCTCGACATAGCGGCTGTCGAGCGACGGGGTGTTCTGCGGATAGATGTCGCTTAGCGACTTCATCACCATCTGCTGGTTGGGGTGGACCAGCACCTTGCCATCGCCGCTGATCAGGAAGGCATAGCCCATGCCGTCGAAATCCAGCGCGTTGATGATCTCCACCAGCGCCTTGAGTCCCAGGTCGCCGCCGACCACACCAAGGGTCTGCGCCCCGCTCTTTGCCGGTGTCGCCACGGTGACCACCAGCTCGTTGAGCGAGGCGTCCATGTAAGGTTCGGTCAGCGTGGTGCCGTTCGCCGCGACCGCGTCCTGATACCAGGGACGCGTCCGCGCATCGTAGTCGGCCGGCATTTCCTCGTAGGGGCGCAGCAGGTAGCTGCCGTCCGCACCGCCGAGATAGGTGTACATGAACGTCGAGGTCAGGGCCGGCTGTTCCAGCAGGCTGGCCACGCGCTCCGCAGAACTGTCGCTCGCAATCGACTGCGCCGCACTCTCTACCAGCAGGATGCGGCCCGACAGCCAGTTCTCGATGTTGTGTGCGGTGACCTCGCCCATTTCATCGAGATAACTCTCGAGATTGGCGCGGATGGCATTGCGCTGCAGGTAATCGTTGTACGAACAGCGCGAAGGTCGCGATCACCACCAGCGAAGCAGCCAGCAGAATCTTGTGGCTGAACTTGAGGCGACTGGGCATTTAGGCGTCCGTATGACTGACTTGGGTGCGCATCCTGCGGGTGATGCCATCCATGATCTCAGTCAGCTTTTCGGCAAGTCGCCGCAAAACTTGACCCATCGGTTTTGTTCGTGACCTTTCGGGCACACCATGAAAAACGCCAGCCTCGCGGCTGGCGTCGTTTCATGGCCCAGCAAGGCTGCGCTGGCGTCAGCGTCCCGCCAGCGCCGGCATCACCCGCGGACGCAACATCTCGCCAAGCACCGCCAGCGCACCGATCGCTCCGGCGATCCAGTACCAGCGCTGCAACGGGTCGAAGCCCAGCCAGCCAAGGGCATGCAGGAAGACCATGAGGATCAGCACCGGACAGACATAGCGCACCATGAACAGCCACAGCGCGTAGCCCAGCGGCGGCAGGTTCAGCTCGTCGCGCATGATCTCGCTGCGCAGCGCGTAGCCGGCCAGCAGCACGGTGAAGATCCCGCCCAGCGGCATCATCCAGCGCGAGGTCAGGTAATCCAGCCAGTCGAAGAAGTTCTTGCCCATCGGCGTCCAGCCCGACATCAGGTTGAACGAGAGCATCGCCAGCAGGCTGATCACCAGCAGTACCACGCCGGAACCCATTGCCGCCTTGATCCGCGAAATGCCGTGCTTCTCGTTGAGGTAGGCAACGGTGGCCTCGATCATGGAGATCGCCGAGGTCAGCGCGGCGATCGACACCATGGCGAAGAACAGCACGCCGAAGGCGGTGCCGAACGGCATCTGCTGGAAGGCCAGTGGCAGGCTCATGAAGATCAGGCCGGGGCCGGCAGTCGGGTCCATGCCGTTGGCGAAGATGATCGGGAAGATCGCCAGGCCCGCCAGCAGCGCGACGCAGGTGTCGGCGATGGCGACCATGAAGGTGGTGCGGGCGATGGACTGGTCATCCGGGATGTACGAGCCGTAGGTGAGGATCGCACCGGAAGCCAGGCTGAGGGTGAAGAACGCGTGGCCAAGCGCGGCCAGCAGCGCTTCGCCGGTGATCTTCGAGGTGTCGAAGCTAAACAGGAAGGCGAAGCCCTGATCGAAGCCGCCGCTGGTGACCGCGTAACCCACCAGGATCAGCAGCAGCACGGCCAGCCCCGGCATCATCCAGCGCACCGCGTTCTCGATGCCCTTCTGCACACCCTTGGCGACGATCCACAGGGTCAGCAGCGCAACCAGCAGGCTCCAGCCTCCGAGTTCCCAGGGGTTGGCGTTGTGCGCCTCGAACACCCCACCGAGCGCCTCGACGCTGGTGGCGGTCAGCGAGCCGTCGAGCATCTTCACCGTGTAGGCGAAGGCCCAGCCGGCGACCACGACGTAGAAGCAGAGGATCAGGAAGCCGGCGGTCATGGCCATGCCGCCCACCGCCTTCCACAGCGGATTGCCGTTGTTCTCGCGGACCACCCGGCCGATGGCGTCGATCGGGCTGCCACGGCCGCGGCGACCGATGGCGATCTCGCACATCATCACAGGTACGCCGATGGCGAGGATGCACAGCAGGTACATCAGTACGAAGGCACCACCGCCGAACTCGCCGGTGATGTAGGGAAATTTCCAGATGTTGCCCAGGCCCACGGCGGAGCCGGTTGCCGCGAGGATGAAGCCCCAGCGCGACAGCCAGAGGTTCTTCGGTTTTTCACGAGTCATACGTCACCTGTTTGTTGTTATCTGTGACGGGATCGGGACCGTCGCGCAGGGCGCGACGGCGTGCAAGGCGAATTCAGTCGTTCATTGAGCGTCGGGCTGCACCTCCGGCGCGGCCTGCTGGAAGGCCGGAAGCGTCTCGCAGCGTGCAACGATCTCGAGAATGCGTGGATACGCCGCGAGGTCACAGGCAAAACGGCGCGCATTGTATACCTGCGGCACTAGGCATGCCTCCAGATAACCTGGCCGATCGTTCAGGGAAAGCCTGCCATCGAAACATTCCAGGCCCGCTTCCACGGCGGCGAGACCCTGACCGACCCAGTGCCGGTACCAGGCGTTCTTCGCCTCGTCGTCGATGCCCAGTTCGGCACTGAGGTACTGCAGCACACGCAGGTTGTTCAGCGGATGGATCTCGCAGGCGATGTGCATGGCCAGGGCGCGCACCCGGGCGCGCTCGACCGGGTCGGCCGGCAACAGGGCCGGCACCGGGAACACCTCGTCGAGGTACTCCAGGATCGCCAGCGACTGGCTGATGCGCGCACCACCGTTGGCTTCATCGACCAGCAACGGCACCAGCTGCTGCGGGTTGAGGGCGCGGTAATCGGCCGCACGCTGCTGGCCGCCATCCTTGACCAGATGCACCGGCACCTGCCGGCAGGCCAGGCCCTTCAGATTCAGCGCGATGCGCACCCGGTAGGCGGCACTGGAGCGCCAGTAGCCGTAGAGCGTCAGCTCAGTGCTCATAGCGCTCGACCTGCTGATCGATGGCGCCGAAGATGCTCTGCCCGGCGGCATCGAACATCTCGATGCGCACCCGGTCGCCGAACTTGAGGAACGGCGTCTTCGCCTCGCCGTGCTCGATGACCTCGAGCATGCGCTTCTCGGCCAGGCAGGACGAGCCGGCACTGCGGTCGTAGTTCGACACGGTGCCCGAACCGATGATGGTGCCGGCGCCCAGCGGACGGGTGCGCGCGGCGTGGGCGACCAGGGTCGGGAAGTTGAAGGTCATGTCGGTGCCGGCATCCGGCTGGCCGAACAGCTCACCGTTGATATGCGAGACCAGAGGCCGATGCACCTTGCCGTCGCGCCAGGTTTCGCCCAGCTCGTCCGGCGTCACCGCCACCGGCGAGAAGCTCGACGATGGCTTGCTCTGGTAGAAGCCGAAGCCCTTGGCCAGCTCGCCGGGGATCAGGTTGCGCAGCGACACGTCGTTGACCAGCATCAGCAGCTGGATGTGCGCGGCCGCCTCGGCCGGCGTCGCACCCATGGGCACGTCGTCGGTGATCACCGCCAGTTCGCCTTCCAGATCGATGCCCCAGGCCTCGTCGGCCAGGCGGATCGGGCTGTGCGGCGGGATGAAGGCATCGGCGCCGCCCTGATACATCAGCGGATCGTGCCAGAAGGACTCCGGCATCTCGGCGCCGCGCGCCTTGCGCACCAGCTCGACGTGGTTGACGTAGGCGCTGCCGTCCGCCCAGTGATAGGCGCGCGGCAGCGGGCTGTGGCAGGCGGCCTGGTCGAAGGCGAAGGCGCCCTCCTCCAGCCCGTCGTTGAGGCGCTGGTAGACCGCTTCCAGCTTCGGCTTGCAGTACTGCCAGTCATCCAGCGCGGCCTGCAGCGTGGCGGCGACCTGCGGCACTTTCACCGCCTGGGCGAGATCACGGGAAACGACGACGAGCACGCCGTCGCGGCCCTGGTTGAGCGTTGCGAGTTTCATCAGGATTCCTTGCCCGGCGCACGCCAGGAGTTGACGTATTCGGGGACATCGACGGCTGCGGCAGCCTCGCCGACTTCCAGCGCGCGGCGGGTGTCGATCATCACCGCCACCTCGTCGGCAAAGGTCGCCGGGTCGGTGCTGGCCTTCTTCAGCGCCTTCGGATGCGGCCCGTGGGGGAAGCCGCAGGGGTGGAAGGTCACCATGCCCTGCTCGATGTTGTCGCGGCTGAAGAAGTTGCCGCGGTGGTAGAACAGCACTTCGTCGTAGTCGTCGTTGTTGTGGAAGAACGGCACCTTCAGCGCACCCGGATCGGATTCCACCGGCCGCGGCGTGAAGGTGCAGACCACGAAACCGTTGGCGACGAAGGTGGTGTGCGCCGACGGCGGCAGGTGGTAGCGATGGCTCATCAGCGGGCGGATGTCACGCCAGTTGAGCCGTACCACGGTGTTGTCGCCGTGCCAGCCGACCACGTCCAGCGGGTTGTACGGGTAGGTCACGATGGTGATCTGGTCGCGCCGCTTGATGCGGATCTGCCAGGGGTTCTCGTCCTGCTGCGCGCGGAAGGCGTCGTCCAGCCGCGGATGGTCGAGCACCGCGGCGTCGAAGATGGCGTGCGGGCCGACCAGGCCTTTTTCCGGCAGCTGGTAGGCGCCGTCGGTGTTCTCGATCAGCAGCATGAACACCGGCTGCGTCGCCTCGATGCGCCAGGCGGTGCCGCGCGGGATCATCAGGTAGTCGCCGTCGCGGAATTCCAGGTGGCCGAAGTCGCAGTAAAAATGCCCGGCGCCCTCGTGGATGAACAGCAGTTCGTCACCGTCACCGTTGCGCACCAGGTGGCGCATGGCGCCGTTGGTCTTCCACAGGCGCAGCTTGACGTCGGCATTGTGCAGCGCCAGCGGCGCCTGCAGCGGGCAGTCGCCTTCGCTAGGGATGTGATTGAAGTTGAAGGCGTGCGGGCGCAGCGGGCCTTCCCAGTCGATCCAGCCGGTCGGCGGATGCTTGTGATGCAGGTGCGAAGCCGGGCCGAAGAAGCCTTCGCGGCCCATTTCGCGCTCGTAGGTGCCCTGCGGAAAATCGCAGTGCGCCTGACGCGAACTCTCACCCTCGCGGATGGGGAAACTGATCCATTTGCGGCTCATGTGCCTCTCCTCGTGATACCGCGTGATCTGAATGGCGCTGCGGTGGTTGCCGATGCGTAGGGTGGAAGACTGCGAAGCATCTTCCACGCGTCTGTGTCGGCCACGCGAGATGTCGGCCGACCGAAACGCGTGGATGTGCTTCGCGACATCCACCCTACGACTGCCTTTACTCGCCCGCCTTGATCACGCCACGACGCACCTGGTCTTCCTCGATGGATTCGAACAGCGCCTTGAAGTTGCCTTCGCCGAAGCCCTGGTTGCCCTTGCGCTGGATGATTTCGAAGAAGATCGGGCCGATGACGGTGTTGGTGAAGATCTGCAGGAGGATGCCGTCATCGCCCGGCGCACCGTCGATCAGCAGGTTCAGCTCGCGTAGCTGGTCGAGCGGCTCGCCGTGGCCGGCGACGCGGGTATCGACCTTCTCGTAGTAGGTGTCCGGAGTGGTCATGAAGTCCACGCCGTTGGCGCGCAGGCGGCGCACGGTCTCGTAGATGTCGTCGGTGGACAGCGCGATGTGCTGGATGCCCTCGCCGTGGTACTCGCGGATGAATTCCTCGATCTGCGACTTGTCGTCGGCCGACTCGTTGATCGGGATGCGGATCTTGCCGCAGGGCGCGGTCATGGCACGGGAGAACAGGCCGGTCAGCTTGCCTTCGATGTCGAAGTAGCGAATCTCGCGGAAGTTGGCGATGCGCTCGTAGAAACCGGACCAGACATCCATCTGCCCACGCATGACGTTGTGGGTCAGGTGATCGATGCACATCAGGCCGACGGCATTGTCGTTCGGCGTACGGCCTTCGATGTACTCGAAGTCGACGTCGTAGATGCTCTTGTCGCCGTAGCGGTCGACGAGATACAGCAGCGAGCCGCCGATGCCTTCGACGCAGGGGATGTTCAGCTCGCCGAAGTTGGCGTGGCTGCCGACCAGCTTGGCGCCCTGGGATTCGACGTAGGCGGCGGCCTGCGCGGCGTTCTTCACCCGGAAGGCCATGGCGCAGGCGCTCGGGCCGTGCTTCTCGCCGAACTCGCGCACATGCCCGGTGGGGCTGCCGTTGAGCACGATGTTGATGTCGTGCTGCTGGAACAGCCAGACCTCCTTGGAGCGGTGCTTGGCGGTTTCGGTAAAGCCCATCTGGGTGAACAGCGTGCGCAGCTGCTCGATGCCCTCGGCATTCGGCGCGGTGAATTCGACGAACTCGAAGCCGTCGGTACCTATGGGATTGTGCTGTTCGATCTTGTTCACGGCGTTCATATCGCCTCCTGATTATTGTTGTGAGGACTGCCGCTGCACGGCTTGGCTGGCCCCATCACACCCCAGGCCAGGGCGGCGAACAATGCTGTTTACGGGCACGGAAAGCGGCTGGCCCCAGTCCTGCTGTCAGGTTTTCCTTACAGCGACTTTTTTGCTGAAAAGCCTGGCCCAGCGGCTTGCCAGGCGTAACGAAAAGCTGACGGCCTGGTGCGACAAGCTGCCGCACATGTCATTCAGCGCATGGCGTCGCGCATAAAAAAGGTGGGCTGAAGCCAACCCCACCAAGGCCTGCGTCGGCCTGCTATGGGAAGGACCTGAGCCCACCAAAACGGCTTCCTGAGAAGCCCGCAGCATTCTTGTAAGGTGGGCTTCAGCCCACCTGCGCGTATTGCACGGACGACCGTGATCCGCTAGATCAAGCCCATGAGGTTGAGGAACACCAGCACGATGGCCACCGGCGTGCCGTAGCGCAGCAGCTTCCACCAGGCCTGGAACAGCCCGGCGTTGCGAATGCCGATCGCGTCGCTGACCACCTGTTTTTGCAGCACCCAGCCGGTGAACAGCACCGTGCCCAGCCCGCCCAACGGCATCAGCCAGTTGGTGGTCAGGTAGTCCAGGGTGTCGAAGAAGGTCTTGCCGAACAGCTGATAGTCCGCCCAGTGATTGAACGAGAACACGCTGCCCAGGCTCAGCAGCCAGAGCACCAGGCCGCTGCCCAGCACGGCCTTGGTCCGGCTGATACGGAAGCGCTCGGTGAGCCAGGCGATGCTCGGCTCGGAGAGCGAGATGGCCGAGGTCAGCGCGGCGATCACCAGCATGATGAAGAACAGCCCACCGACGACCTGCCCCACCGGCATCTGGCCAAAGGCAATCGGCAACGTGACAAAGATCAGTCCCGGCCCTGCCCCCGGCTCCAGGCCGTTGGCGAACACCAGCGGGAAGATCGCCAAGCCGGCCAGCAGCGCTACCGCGGTATCGGCCAGCGCCACCAGAATCGAGGTCTTTGCGATGGAGGTGCCTTCCGGCAGATAGGAGCCGTAGACCATCATCGCGCCGCAGCCCAGGCTCAGGGTGAAGAAGGCATGGCCGAGGGCAACCAGTACGCTTTGCGCGGTCAGCGCGGAGAAGTCCGGGACGAAGAGGAACTGCAGCGCCTGAGCGAATTCGCCTTCGATGGCGGCGTAGACCACCAGCACCAGCATCAACACGAACAGCCCGGGCATCAGAAAGCGCAGCGAACGCTCCAGCCCGCCGCGCACACCGAAGCCGACGATCAGCATGGTCGCCGCCAGCACCAGCGTGGCACATACCACCAGGCGCAGCGGGTCCGCCAGCAGCGCGCCGAACAGCTCACCACTGGCCTCCCCGCTGACTCCGGTGAAGGCGCCGCTGAAGGTCGCCGGCACATAGGCCAGCGCCCAGCCAGCGACCACCAGGTAGAAGCTCAGGATCAGAAAGCCGGTCAGCCCGCCGAGCCAGCCCACCACGCGCCAGCGCGAACTGGCGCCGGCCTCGCGCGCCAGCCGCGCCACGGCGCCATCAGGATTCGCCCGACCGCGACGGCCGATCATTACCTCGGTCATCAGCAGCGGAATGCCGATCAGGAGAATGCAGGCGAGGTAGACCAGAACGAAGGCGCCGCCGCCGTTCTGCCCGGTCACGTAGGGGAATTTCCAGATATTGCCCAGGCCCACAGCGGAGCCGGTGGCGGCAAGGAAGAACACCCAGCGGGAGGACCACAGGCCTCGGCTGGCATTGTCCTGGATGCGTGCGCGCGCGCCGGCGAAGGTGCCGGCCGCGAGGCTGGTTTTATCGGTCATTGCGGATTCCTGCTTGTTGTTTTTGTCAGGGATGGTGCGAACGAACGGAGCGGGCACGGCGCTGGCGATCAGAGCCCGCCGCCCCGCTCAGCGAAGGCCGGCGCGCTCGGGCGACCGGCCATGTGCCGTCATGAAGCCTGCCGCTGCAGCGTCGCGACCTGCGGCGCGCCGCCGGCCTGCAAGCGCTCGAGCGCCAGGCGGTCAGCGATCACCGAGGTGCACTCGCCACTGGCGGCGGCCCGCTCGAAAATCTCGCGCAGCGTGCCGGCGATGGCGTTCACATGGGCATCGATCTGTGCGGCGCTGCCGCCGTTGCGCTGGTAGTAGACGTCGATGATGCCGCCGGCGTTGATTGCGTAGTCCGGCGCGTAGAGCTGGTTGCGCCGCTGCAGTTCGACGCCGATCTCGGCGCTGGCCAGCTGGTTGTTGGCCGCACCGGCGATCACCGGGGCACGCAGCACTTCCAGGGTCTGCTCGTTGAGGATGCCGCCCATGGCGCAGGGCGCGAAGACGTCTACGTCGAGACCGTAGATGTCCTGCGGGCGCACCACGTTGGCTCCCAGCTCGTCCATTGCCTGCTTGACGTTGGCATCGAAGATGTCCGCCACCCACAGTTCGGCGCCGGCCGCTTTCAGGTGCCGCGCCAGCCCCAGGCCGACGTGGCCGACGCCCTGGATCGCCACCTTCAGCCCGGTCAGCTCGTCGCGACCGAGGCGCTGGCGCACCGCTTCCTTGAGGCCGACGAAGACGCCGTAGGCGGTAGACGGCGACGGGTCGCCGCTGGCGATGCTGCCATCCAGCGTGGTGCGTGGCGTGGCGCCGACCACATGGCGGGTGCGCTGGGCGAAGGCCTGCATCTCGGCATCGCCGGTGCCGGAGTCGGCGGCGGTGATGTAGCGCCCGCCTAGGCTGTCGACGAAATCACCCATCGCATGCAGCAGCGCCTGGCTCTTGCCTGTGTGCGGATCACCGATGATCACCGCCTTGCCGCCGCCAAGCTTGAGTCCGGCCAGCGAGGATTTCAGCGTCATCCCGCGCGACAGGCGCAGCACATCGCGCAGGGCGTCGTCGTCATTGGCGTAGGGAAACATCCGGCAGCCACCCAGCGCCGGGCCGAGGCGCGTGTCGTGGATGGCGATGATGGCTTTCAGGCCCGACGCCTGGTCATGGCAGAAAACCACCTGTTCGTGGCGGTCGAAGTCGGGGTTAGCGAAGACGGACATTTGGGTTACCTCGTTCTTGTTGGTCTGATGCTCTGCAGCCAGCAGAGCCTTGTTGTCTGGTACGGAGCTGCTCGTCAGAGCGGAATTGCCCCGTGAAACCGGGAGCGAACCCGTTACGCCTCAACCGGGTTCCTTCGCGGTCAACAAGACCGCTCCCACAACACCCCTCCAGGGCCAACCCGTGGGAGCGGCCTCCACCGCGAAAGGCGCCATCGCGCTAGGCCGCCGGCTGGAACAGCCGCACGCTCTGTACCTCGTCGCCCTTGGCCAGCTGCTCGCGGAGCAACTTCTCCTGCTGGCGGGCCCTGGCGATGGAGCGCTCCTTCACCGGGCCGTAGCCGCGGATCTGTTCCGGCAGCGCGGCGATGGCCACGGCAGTGCGGTAGTTGGTCGGCTTGAGCTGGGCCAGCAGCTCGTCCACGGTCTTCTCGTACTCGGTGATCAGCTGGCGCTCGACGCGGCGGTCGTGGCCATAGCCGAACGGGTCCAGAGGCGTGCCGCGCAGGAAGCGAAACTTGGCCAGCACGCCGAACACATTGAGCATCCACGCCCCCAGCTCGCGCTTGCGCGGCTCGCCAGTGACGGGGTCACGCTTGGCCAGCCAGGCCGGGGCGAGGTGGAACTGCAGCCGGTAGTCGCCCTCGAACTGCGCCTCGAGCTGCTGGCGGAATTCCGGCTCGCTGTAGAGGCGCGCCACCTCGTACTCATCCTTGTAGGCCAGGAGCTTGAAGTAGTAGCGGGCAACGGCCTTGGACAGCGCCAGATCGTCCGCGCTATCGGCCTCGCGCACACGCTCGACAAGCTGGCGATAGCGGCGCGCCAGCCCGGCGTTCTGGTAGCGGGTAAGGAAATCCACGCGCCACTCGACGATCTCTTCCAGGGTCTTGCAGATTGGCTCTGCCACTTCGACCGGGCGCGCCAGCCCCTCCACGGCCTCGCGTTCGAGCACGGCACGGCGGCCCCAGCGGAAGGCCTGCAGATTAAGCTTGGCGGCAACGCCATTGAGTTCGATGGCCTTCTCGATGGCCTCGGCGCTGATCGGCAGCAGCCCCTGCTGATAGGCGAAGCCGAGCAGGAACAGGTTGGTGGCGATGCTGTCGCCGAGCAGTCGCGTGGCCAGGCGGGTGGCGTCGACGAAGTGGGTCTTGTCGGCACCGACCGCCGCGCTGATGGCCTGGCGCATGGCCGCGCCGGGCACCTGGGCATCGGGGTTGCGGGTGAACTCGGCGGTGGCCGATTCGTGGCTGTTCACCACGGCGTTGCTGATCTGCTCGTTGAGGCGGGTCAGTGACTCGTCGCCCGCCGCGACAATCAGGTCGCAGCCGAGCAGCAGATCGGCCTCACCGGCGGCGATACGCACCGCGTAGATGTCGCTCTGCTTCGCGGCGATGCGCACGTGGGTGGTCACCGGGCCGAACTTCTGCGCCAGGCCGGCCTGGTCGAGCACCGTGCAGCCCTTGCCTTCCAGGTGCGCGGCCATGCCGAGCAGCGCGCCAAGGGTAGTCACACCGCTGCCGCCGACACCCGGAATCAGCACGTTCCATGGGCGATCCAGCGTTGGGTGCTGAGGCTCGGGCAATGTCGCCGCCTCGATACCGCCGGCTACGGCTTCGGGCTTACGCAACCCGCCGCCATGCACGGTGACGAAGCTCGGGCAGAAGCCCTCGACGCAGGAGAAGTCCTTGTTGCAGGCGTTCTGATCGATCTCGCGCTTGCGCCCCAGTTCGGTTTCCAGTGGCAGCACCGCCAGGCAGTTGGACTTCTCACCGCAGTCGCCGCAACCCTCGCACACCGCCGGGTTGATGAAGGCGCGCTTGGCCGGGTCTTCCAGCTTGCCGCGCTTGCGCCGACGACGCTTCTCGGTGGCGCAGGTCTGGTCGTAGATGATCACCGAGACGCCCTTGAATTCGCGCAGCTCACGCTGCACGGCATCCAGTTCGCGGCGGTGATGGAAGCTGGTGATCGGCGCGAAGCTGTCGCGGGTCGGGTACTTGTCCGGCTCGTCGCTGACCAGGGCGATGCGTTTGACGCCCTCGTGGAAGATCTGCCGGCTGAGCTGGTCGACGCGCAGCTCGCCGTCGATGGGCTGGCCGCCGGTCATGGCCACGGCATCGTTGTAGAGAATCTTGTAGGTCACGTTCACGCCGGCCGCGACGGCCGCACGCACGGCCAGGCTGCCGGAGTGGAAGTAGGTGCCGTCGCCGAGGTTCTGGAACATGTGCGGGGTGTCGGTGAACGGCGCCTGGCCGATCCAGTTGACGCCCTCGCCGCCCATCTGGGTAAAGGTCTCGGTGCGCCGGTCCATCCACTGCACCATGTAGTGACAGCCGATACCGGCCGAGGCGCGACTGCCCTCCGGCACCTTGGTCGAACTGTTGTGCGGGCAACCGGAGCAGTAGTGCGGGGTGCGCACGGTGTCGTAGCTGCGCGCGGCCAGGGCCTTCTCCTTGGCGGCAAGGAAGGCCAGCCGGGCCTGGATGCTGTCGCTGGTGTAGATCGGCGCGAGGCGCTTGGCGATCACCCGCGCGATCATCGCCGGGGTCAGCTCGGAGAGGTTCGGCAGCAATGAATTGCCCTGCTCGTCGAACTCGCCGACCACCCGCGGACGCTTGCTGACCGGCCAGTTGTAGAGCTGCCCGGTGAGCTGGTCCTCGATGATGCTGCGCTTCTCCTCGACCACCAGAATCTCGTCCAGCCCCTGGGCGAACTCGTGCACCGAGACCGGCTCCAGCGGCCAGCTCATGCCGACCTTGAGCACCCGCAGGCCGACCGAGGCGCACAGCGCTTCGTCCAGGCCCAGGTCATCCAGCGCCTGGCGCACGTCGAGATAGGACTTGCCGGTGGTGATGATGCCCATGCGCGGATTCGGCGAATCGAGCATCACCCGGTTCAGGTTGTTGGCACGGGCGAAGGCGCGTGCGGCGTAGATCTTGTACAGGTTGAGGCGCTTTTCCTGAGCCAGCGGCGGGTCCGGCCAGCGGATGTGCACGCCGTCGTCGGGCAGTTCGAAATCTTCCGGGATACGTGTCTGCATGCGCAGCGGATCGACTTCCACCACGGCGGAAGAATCGACGTTCTCGGCAATGGTCTTCAGCGCCACCCAGCAGCCGGAGTAGCGCGACAGTTCCCAGCCGATGATGCCGTAATCGAGAATTTCCTGGACGTTGGCGGGGTTCAGCACCGGAATCGAGGCGGCGATGAAGGCATGCTCGCTCTGGTGCGGCAGCGTCGAGGACTTGCAGCCGTGGTCGTCACCCGCCAGCAGCAGCACGCCGCCGTTGGGTGCAACACCTGCCGCATTGCCGTGCTTGAACACGTCGCCGGCGCGGTCGACGCCCGGGCCCTTGCCGTACCACATGGCGAACACGCCGTCGTACTTGGCGCCGGGGAACAGGTTGGTCTGCTGGCTGCCCCACACCGCGGTGGCGGCCAACTCTTCGTTGACGCCCGGCTGGAAGTGAATGGCGTGTTGCTTGAGGTAGTCGCGGGCTTCCCAGAGGCTCTTGTCCAGCCCGCCCAATGGCGAGCCGCGATAGCCGGAGATGAAGCCACCGGTATTCAAACCACGGGCCTGATCACGCTGATGCTGCAGCATCGGCAAGCGGGTCAGCGCCTGGGTGCCGGTGAGGTAAAGATGACCGGTTGCAAGCCGGTACTTGTCGTCCAGACGGATCTCGGCCAGAGACATGGGGCGCTCCTAATTTGTTGTTATCGGAGTCAGGGTGGCGTTGTTCGCTACCCGCCTGACGCAGTCATGGAGAAACCGCACGGTTGTTTCTCCACGCCGGCAATCGGCAGGGGATCACCCCACCGTCGCGTGTCGATTAACAGTCTGGCCGTGACGAAGAGAGATTTTCTTTCTACTTTTGCGGTAGAACAGTGCTTCTGTGCATGACCCATTCGCTAACAACAAGAAAACAGGCACGACCATGCAGACTTCGCCCCTAAGCAGCATCGATCGCAAGATCCTCCTGCTTCTGCAACACAACGCCGACCTCTCCGCAGCGGAAATCGCCGAGAAGGTCGAACTGTCGCAATCGCCCTGCTGGCGACGCATCCACCGCATGCAGGAGGAAGGGCTGATCGAGCGCAAGGTCGCCCTGCTCAACCCGAAGAAGCTCGGGCTGAACATGACGGTGTTCGTCAACATCAAGCTCTCGGCCCACGGACGCAGCAACCTCGACGAGTTCGAGCGGGCGGTGGTGGGTTACCCCGAGGTATTGGAATGCCACACCATGGCCGGCGAGTCGGATTACCTGCTCAAGGTGGTGGCGCGCGATATCGACAGCTACGAACGCTTCCTGCGCGACCAGCTTTTGCAACGCCCCCACGTGCAGGAGGCGCACTCGCATATCGCCATGAGCGAGGTGAAGCGGACCACGGAGTTGCCGCTGGATTGAGCCTTCAGACCGGGTTCCCGGCAGGCGGTGGATAAGGCGGAGCCGTTATCCACCCTACGGGCGAAGCAGCCGCCACGAGGGAATGAAAGCGTAAGGTGGAAAACGGCCAGAGCCTTTTCCACGCGTCCACCAAGATCGCCTCCGACACCGTCCCAAACATCCGCATGCGTCTGGCCTGGTTACGGTGAATAAGGCTTCGCCGTTATCCACCCTACGCACCGACGCACCGCTTGCACTCCTACTCCTCCGGTATCCCTTCCAGCAGCGCGTCCCGTCCGATCTCCCGCTCGGCGAACCAGCCCTGATCCATCTCCAGCGCGTAACGTGCCGGCCGCTTCGAACAACGAATCTGGGTATTGAACGGCTCCAGATCGATCACATCGACCAGAACGCCGTCCTCATCGAAGAACGCCGCGGACAACGGCAGCGGTGTGTCCTTCATCCACAGGCAGTGCCGGCGCACTTCATCAAAGCGGAACAACATGCCGCTGTCGCTGGCCAGTTCGCTGCGCCCCATCAGCCCGCGTTCGCGCTGGGCGACGGTCTGCGCGTATTCGGCGTGCAGCTCGTGCCCCTGAAGGCGCAGCCGCAGCGGCTCTTGCGCCTGAGCGGAGCCCACAAGCAGCAGCGACAATAAAAGCGCAACACGCATCGACCAACCTCCTCAAGCGCAGCGGGAACAGCCGGCCGCCGCCGCACTCATAAGCGAAGCGCCGCACCTGCGCGGCGACATAACGACAACAAGGGAGAACCCCATCGTGCTCAACAGAATAACCGCGGTCAGCGTCTACCTGGTGCAACGCTTCCTCCCCTCGCCCTTCGTCTTCGCCATCCTGCTCACGCTGATCGTGCTGATCGCCGCCATGCTCAGCACCGGTCAGGGCCTGCCGGCGATGGCGCAGCACTGGGGCAACGGCTTCTGGAACCTGCTGGCCTTCACCATGCAGATGTCGCTGATCCTGGTCACCGGCCATGCCTTGGCACGGGCGCCGGCGATCAACCGACTGCTCGACCGCATGGCCCGCATCCCGCAGTCCCCGGGGCAGGCCATCGTGCTGGTCACGCTCGTTGCGTTGGCCGGTTCCTGGATCAACTGGGGTTTCGGCCTGGTCATCGGCGCGGTGTTCGCCCGCGCGCTGGCGCGACAGGTGCGCGGCGTCGACTATCCGCTGCTGGTGGCTTCGGCCTACTCCGGCTTCCTGATCTGGCACGGCGGCTTTTCCGGCTCGATTCCGCTGTCGCTGGCCAGCGGTGGCGCCGATCTGGAAAAGATGACCGGTGGCGCACTGACCGAGGCCATCGGCGTCGGCCAGACGCTGTTCGCCTCCTACAACCTGATCATCATCGCCGTGCTGGTGGTCGGCCTGCCGCTGCTGAACTGGGCCATGCAGCCGAAGACGCCGAAAGTGGTCGACCCGGCGCTGCTGGAAGAGCCCCAGCCGAGCGACATCCCACGGGAAACCGCCACCCAGCGTTTGGACGACAGCCGCATCCTCGGCCTGATCATGGTCGCGCTGGCGGTGCTGTTCTTCTACCGGCACTTCAGCGAGAACGGCCTGGCGTTGAGCCTGAACATCGTGATCTCGATCTTTCTCTTCGCCGGCCTGCTGATGCATGGCACGCCGGAGCGCTACATGCGCGCCATCGAGGAGAGCATTCGCGGCATCGCCGGCATCGTCGTGCAGTTCCCCTTCTACGCCGGGATCATGGGGATGATGGTCGGCGCCAATGCGGCCGGCGTATCGCTCGGCCGGCAGGTCACCGACACCTTCGTCACCTGGTCGACGACCGAGAGCTTCCCGGTGCTGGCCTTTCTCAGTGCTGGGCTGGTCAACGTCTTCGTGCCCTCCGGCGGCGGCCAGTGGGCGGTACAGGGGCCGATCATGCTGCCGGCTGGCGCCGCGCTCGGCGTGGCACCGGAAGTCACGGCCATGGCGATCGCCTGGGGCGATGCCTGGACTAACATGATCCAGCCGTTCTGGGCTCTGCCGCTGCTGGGCATCGCCGGGCTCGGTGCCCGCGACGTCATGGGCTACTGCCTGCTCTGCCTGGTGTTCTCCGGCGTGGTGATCGCCGGAGGGCTCTATTTCCTGACCTGAGGCCGGAGCGTTCCGGACGGCGACGTTGTCCGGAATGCTGGACCGCACTGTCCAGGATGCAAGACACAAGCGCTATCCAACTATCTGGACACTCAAGATAAAAACCATGCAAATCAGCGAGTTGAGTATCTGGCACGGAACTCGCTAAATCACCGTGCGGCCTGTCCGCAGCCGAAACAAGAAAAACAGGGTAAGCGGATTAAATGGTTGATCTTACCTTTGCATGAGAGTGAGACAGACCGGCATCTCATCGGATTATCTGGTTGATGCTTCACCTACTGCTGGTGCATGTTTCCTTCGCTAATTCCAGCAAGAACCCCACACGCC
>VMRT01000003.1 GCA_007713455.1 Pseudomonas sp. | reverse complement strand
TGAACGCCTCAAAATGGGTCGAGACACGTCCTGGCCGCTACTAATGCGCTCTGTGGGCGACGACCAGCGTTGTCAGTCAGCCGACAGGGATCGCCGCGCACCGAACACCGGCTTGCAGCGTTTTTACACGCTCTGGGCCAATAGCGGACAGTCGTGCTAGTGGTATTACGGCCTGAAGTTTACATCGTGCCAATTCTGTCGAGCTCGCGCTTGAGTTCATCGCGGCTCAGCTGTTCGAAGGGCAAGGCGAGGAACGCACGGCAACGCCTCTCGATCCGCGCCAAGGTGCAGCGAAAGGCAGCATCCACTTCGCTATCGGTACCCTGCACGTCCGAGGGATCCTCCAATCCCCAATGGGCCTTCAACGCCGGGCCAAAGTAGACCGGACAGGCCTCGCCGGCAGCCTTGTCGCAAACAGTAATGACGATATCCGGAGGATTGCTTTCGAACGCGTCGTTCCCCTTGCTGCTCAGCCCTTCGGTGGAAATGCCGGCTTGTTGCAGGGTCGTCAGGCTGCGCGGCAGAACCTGCCCTTTGGGAAAGCTTCCAGCGCTGACCGCTTCGAAGCCATCAGGGGCCAGATGATTGAACATCGCCTCGGAAAGGATGCTGCGGCAGCTGTTGGCTGTACACATAAAGAGAACGCGCATGTGGTGCTCCGGTGCCCTAGAGAAAATTGAGTTAGATGTCGCGTTGGTTGACGCGCTTGGCGAGCTCTTCAGCGGACTCTTTACGCTCCGAGTAGCGGTCAACCAGGTAGTTGACGTGACCCCGCAGCAGCAGGGTGAACTTGACCAGCTCCTCCATGACGTCCACCACTCGGTCGTAGTAGCTGGAGGGTTTCATGCGTCCGGCCTCGTCGAATTCGAGGTAGGCCTTGGGCACCGAAGACTGGTTTGGGATGGTGAACATACGCATCCAGCGCCCCAGCACACGCATCTGGTTAACCGCGTTAAAGGATTGCGAACCGCCACAAACCTGCATCACGGCCAGAGTCTTGCCCTGACTGGGGCGGATGGCCCCCATGCTCAGCGGTGTCCAATCGATCTGCGATTTGAAAACGCCGGTCATGGCGCCGTGGCGCTCGGGTGAACACCACACCTGGCCTTCAGACCAGAGCACCAGGTCGATGAGCTCCTTGACCTTGGGATGGCTGCTGTCGGCATCGTCCGGCATGGGCAGGCCGGAAGGATTGAAAATCCTGCTTTCCGCACCGAAGGCTTCCAGCAAGCGGGCTGCTTCCTCGGTCAGCAGCCGGCTGTAGGAGCGCTCACGATTGGAGCCATAGAGCAGCAGAATGCGTGGCTTGTGCTCGCCCTCGGCGAGATTCAGCCTTGCCGGGATGGAGCGATCAAACAGCTCACCGGCGACATTGGGCAGGTTGTCGATCATGGGTCATTACCTATTGGGCTACAGCTGGCCACTGCTCTTCGGCATGGCCTTGAGTGCATCGTTTTCGCCTTGAGCGCTGCGCTTAATCGCAGACAGGCTTGCTCCCGAGGCGATCCCGCATTTGCCGGAGGCGCTGAATGTCCTGACGCAACCACTCGGCATTGCTGTCCAGGGTCTTTTTCAGGATCTCGCTCACCCATTCCGGCAACTGCGGGTGCAAGCGGTAGTAAACCCATTGCCCCTGGCGACGATCCTCCAGCAGACCGCAACTGCGCAGCATGGCCAGGTGCCGGGAGATCTTCGGCTGTGCCGCTTCCAGTGCCGAGGTCAGCTCACAGACACACAGCTCCTGCTCGTGAGTCACCAGAAAAACAATGCGCGCCCGCGTCTCATCGGACAGGCATTTGAATACCTCGATTGGCGATATGAGGTGGCTGCCATCGGGGGCTTTATTTGGCTTTATCTGGCCCATGCCGATCCCTATCAAAGATGCATAAGAGCCACTATATTACTTTTACCGAATATATGGCAAAGTGAATATTCAGCTCAGTGAGCGCAGGCGAACGAGGATAGGCAGCCAAGATGACAAACGCGTGTGAAGTCGCCCTGAAACAGGCATCCGGGGCTCCATTAGGTGTCTTTGAGCGTTACCTGACCCTGTGGGTGTTCCTGTGCATCGTGGCGGGCACCATCCTTGGCCTGGTTGTTCCGCAAGCGGCCCAGGCCGTAGGCGCCCTGGAAGTCGCCAAGGTCAATATCCCGGTCGGTCTGCTGATCTGGGTGATGATCATCCCGATGCTGATGAAGATCGACTTCAGCGCAATCAGTGAAGTGCGCCAACAGAAGAACGGCATGTTCGTCACCCTGTTCGTCAACTGGGCGGTCAAGCCCTTTTCCATGGCGCTGATTGGCTGGTTCTTCATCAAGCAGGTGTTTGCACCCTGGCTGCCTGCTGAGGAGCTGGATAGCTACATGGCCGGGCTGATTCTGCTCGGTGCGGCACCCTGTACAGCGATGGTGTTCGTCTGGAGCAATTTGTGTAAGGGTAATGCCAACTTCACCCTGACCCAGGTCGCCCTCAACGATCTGGTCATGGTGTTTGCCTTTGCGCCCATCGTGGCCCTGCTACTCGGGGTTTCATCAATTCCTGTTCCTTGGGACACCCTGCTGCTTTCCGTGGTGATGTACATCGTCATCCCGCTGGCCATTGCTCAGTTTTTGCGAGCTCGTTTGATGAGACGTGGTGAGGCGAACTTTCAGAAAGCACTGGCCAGGATCTCGCCGTTCTCCATTCTGGCTTTGCTGGCGACCCTAGTGCTGCTGTTCTCCTTCCAGGGAGAGTCGATTGTCGAGCAGCCCCTGGTCATCGGCATCATCGCCATTCCTCTGCTGGTGCAAACTCTGTTCATCGCAGCTCTGGGTTACTGGCTTTGCCATGCACTGAAAGTGCGCCATGACGTGGCAGGCCCGGCCACCATGATCGGCGCCTCGAACTTCTTCGAGCTGGCTGTGGCCGTGGCGATTGTCTTGTATGGCTTCAACTCGGGTGCCGCTCTGGCAACAGTGGTCGGTGTGCTGATCGAAGTGCCGGTGATGCTCTGGCTGGTACGTATGGTCAACAACACCCGCAATTGGTACGAGACCAGCCTCAACCACCGTTAAGGGGTCAGCATGCGCTTTATCGACAATGCCCCGCGCTTCCTGTTTTTCACCGGCAAGGGCGGGGTCGGAAAGACGTCCATTGCCTGCGCGACGGCCCTGGAGCTGTCCCGTAAGGGCAAGCGAGTGCTGCTGGTGAGTACCGATCCGGCCTCCAATGTGGGTCAGGTATTCGGCCTGCGGATCGGCAATCACATTACTGCCGTGCCCGCCGTGGAAAACCTGTCGGCCCTGGAGATCGATCCACAGGGTGCCGCCCAGGCTTATCGGGATCGCATTGTCGGGCCTGCTAAAGGCGTCATGCCTGAGGACGTAGTCAAAGGCATGGAAGAGCAGTTGTCGGGGGCCTGCACGACCGAGATTGCTGCCTTTGATGAGTTCACCTCGCTACTGGTCAGCGATGAGCTGAAAGCCCGTTTCGATCACATCATTTTTGACACGGCGCCGACCGGCCACACGATTCGGCTACTGCAACTGCCGGGTGCCTGGAGCGGCTTCCTGGAAGCCGGCCAAGGTAATGCCTCCTGCCTTGGCCCGCTCGCTGGCCTAGATAAACAGAGAGACCAGTATCACGAGGCTGTAGAGGCACTGTCTGATCCTTCCAAAACCCGTCTGGTTCTGGTCGCCAGAGCGCAGGCTGCCACGCTGCGCGAGGCGGCACGCACCCGTGAGGAGCTGGCAGCCATTGGATTGCAAGAGCAGTACCTGGTGATTAACGGGGTTTTGCCAGAGAGCGAAGCACAGAAGGATGAATTGGCTGCCGCGGTCTACAAGCGCGAACAGGCAGCAGTCGCCGCCATGCCTCCCGCGCTACGAGCACTGCCGCTCGATCTGTTGCCGTTGAAAGCCTTCAATCTGGTGGGGCTGGATGCCCTGCGACAGCTTCTGGTTGAGGGCTCAGATGAGGGCACGCAGACATCTGCCAGTGCGCCGGTTGAACTGAACGCGCCACGACTCAAGTCCCTGGTCGACGAGATCGCCGCCGATGGTCATGGCCTGATCATGGTGATGGGTAAAGGCGGTGTCGGGAAAACCACACTGGCCGCAGCGGTTGCGGTTGAATTGGCCAGGCGTGGACTGCCTGTGCACCTGACCACCTCTGATCCTGCCGCCCACCTTGCAGAGACACTGGAAGGAACACTTGAGCACCTGACGCTGAGCCGAATCGACCCGCAGGTGGAGACCCAGCGTTATCGGGATCACGTCATGGCAACCAAGGGGGCAGATCTTGATGATGAGGCTCGGGCACTGCTTGCCGAGGATCTGCGCTCACCCTGCACCGAGGAGATCGCGGTGTTCCAGGCATTCTCGCGAATCATCCGTGAAGGCGGAAAGAAGTTCGTGGTGATGGACACAGCCCCAACCGGCCACACCTTGCTGCTGCTGGATGCCACGGGCGCTTATCACCGCGACATCACCCGGCAGATGTCGGGCAGCAACATGCGTTTTACCACGCCGATGATGCAGCTTCAGGATCCCAGGCAGACCAAGGTGCTGCTAGTGACCCTGGCTGAAACCACTCCCGTGCTGGAGGCCGCTGGCTTGCAGGCGGATCTGCGTCGTGCAGGCATTGAGCCTTGGGCATGGGTGATCAACAACAGTGTGGCAGCCGCCAAGACTGAATCCCCGCTTCTGCATAAGCGGGCAGTCAATGAGCTGAAGGACATCAAGCGTGTCGCGACCGAGCATGCGCAGCGCTATGCAGTCATTCCGCTCATGGCGGAGGAACCTGTAGGGGTTGAGCGTTTACTGGCGCTCAGCAAGTAATCAGCAGCAATGAAAAGGTCCACATCCGAGGGCCTTTCAGCTTCAGGAACGTACCTCTTGATAACTCAAGGTAGTGCTTGAAGGTCTGTTTCTGGCCGATAACAGTCATCAATGTACGCAGCGCGTGCCCGGCGCTATCCTCACCGCACCACCATCAACTCATCCCACCTCGTCGTATACCGCTGGCTCATCATCTCCCGCTTCATCGACCACTCCGCAGTGGCCGAGATGCGTCCTAGCCTTACCGTACCCCTGCCCTCACGCGCGTTGATCTGATCGACCACGGCCATCAGCCGATCGGCACCAGGGCGCGGGGCGGCGGCGAACAGGTCACCCGTGAAATCGCCTCGCTGCCGCAGATCCATTAGCAGCACCTCGGCTTTGCTATAGGCGTAGCCCTGCCGGAAGATGGCCTCAAGCCCGCGAACAGCCGCAGCCGCGAGCACACGCGTATCGTCTGTCGGGTATGGCAATGGGCAGTTGATGGCGTTGGCGTAGCGCGGCTGGTTAGGGTTGTGCATTCCAGTGCGGATGGCCACCTGCAGCGCGCCGGCTAGACTCTCCTGCGAACGGAGCTTCTCGGCGGCCTTGGTGACATAGGCGACCACCGCTTCGCGAATCGGGGCGATGTCGCGCAGGCGGCTGCCAAACATCTTCGAGGAGCAGATCATCTGCCGCGGCGGTACCGCCTCCTCGAGCTCGAGACAAGAGATCCCGCGCAGCTCGCGGGCGGTCTTCTCCAGCACCACGCTGAACTGTCGGCGCAGCGATGCCGAGTCGTACTGAGCCAGGTCCCAGGCGGTCTGGATGCCCAGCGGTCGCAGGCGAGCAGTCAGCCGCCGGCCGACGCCCCACACCTCGCCGACCTCGGTCATGCGCAGCAGTTTGTCCCGCCGCTCCGGGTCGCGCAGGTCGATCACCCCGCCGGACTTGCGCCAGGTCTTGGCCGCCCAGTTGGCCAGCTTGGCCAAGGTTTTCGTCGGCCCGATGCCCACGCCCACCGGTATGCCGGTCCAGCGCAGCACGCGTTCGCGCGCCTCATGCCCCAGCGGCACCAGGTCGCCGGTCATGCCCGTCAGGTCGGCAAACGCCTCGTCGATGCTGTATACCTCGATTCGCGGGAACATTCCCTCGAGCGTGGTCATTACCCGCGAGCTCATCTGGCCGTAGAGCTCGTAATTGCTGGAGAAGCACACCACACCCCATTCACGCATCTGGTCGCGCCACTGGAAATAAGGCGCGCCCATGGGAATGCCGAGGCGCTTGGCCTCGCGGGTACGCGCGATCACGCAGCCGTCGTTATTGCTCAGCACCACCACCGGCACGTTGGCGAGCCAGGGCCGGTAGACGCGCTCGCACGAGCAGTAGAACGAGTTGCAGTCGATCAGCGCGAACATAGTTGGTGGAGATTGTGCGTGGCCACGCCCCACACATGCAGGGACTCGGTGACAGGAATAGCGCGGTAGTCCGGATTTTCAGGTTGCAACCAAACTCCGGCCGGCGTGATCTGCAGCCGCTTCACTGTCATCCCGCCGTCGACGTATGCGACCACGATGTGGCCGGAGCGCGCCTCCAGTGCCTTGTTGACCACCAGCACGTCACCATCGTAGATACCGGCGCCGATCATGCTCGGACCCTCGACGCGTACTAGGTAGACGTGCGGCGTTCGGAGGTCGATCAGCTCATCGATGGATAGCATGACCTCCTCATAGTCGGCTGCTGGCGAGGGGAAACCCGCAGACACACGGGTATCGACGTACTGCAAGAAAGTGGGAGACGGGCCGATCTGGCCCAGGATGGTGGCGCGCATGATACTGCTCTGCGATTACTGTATATATACACAGTAAACAGCGAACACTGCAATGCGGTCAATGTAGAGAGGCAGCCATCCGATAGCAGGCTGGAGGGGATATGTGCGGTCGATTCACACAGTACCGAACAGCGGTCGAGTATTTGGATGCGCTGCGCTATGACAAGCCCATCGAAGGCGGCATCGACCCGGAGCCGATCAACCGCTACAACGTCGCGCCGCGTTCACGCGTGATGATCTTCTACGAGACCGACACAGGCCTGCGCATGGCCCGTTTGCCCTGGGGATATCAGCCCTTCTGGGCCGTGGGTAAGCGCCCACCGGCAATCAATGCGCGGGTGGAGACGGCAGCGACCAGCCGGTTCTTCCGTGATATCTGGGCCACGGGCCGAACGCTGGTTGCGGCCGATGGCTGGTACGAGTGGGTCATGGACCCATCGGACCCGAAGAAAAAGCAGCCCTACTACATCCGCCGCAAGGACGGCGAACCACTTTGGTTTGCCGCATTGGCACATATGGACCGCACCGGTACGACCGATCGCGAAGGGGATGGCTTCGTGATCATCACAGCGGACAGCGAGCAGGGCATGGTGGACATCCATGACCGCCGGCCTGTCGTGCTTGAAGCGGATCTGGCAAGAGAATGGATTGAGCCGGACCTGCCGCTTGAGCGAGCCGAAGAGATCGTGAGACTCCTAGCTTTACCGGTGGAAGTGTTCGAATGGTTTCCGGTCAACCGTGCCGTGGGCAACGTCCGCAACGAAGGCCGCTCGCTAATAGAGCCAGCCAGCTAAATTCATCGCCATTCCGTCAGCAGCTCCTCTCGAAGAACCTGGACCCCGTCCGGCGCCTCGATGACCAACCTGAAGCTGCTCCCAGTAGAGTCCTCGAACACGCGACGAATGTCGGGCTCCACCCTCGTAACGAGCCACGATAGCGCTTGGTGCGTTTTTGAGGCTTTGAGCACCCGGTAGAGCCACCACCCACCTGAAAGCTCACAGCGACGTTCTGGCGCCTTCTCAGGGCGATAGATTTCAGCCACAGACAGGGACCTGCAACCTCTGCTGCTCAAACGTGATGCGATTCATAAGGCAATGCTCAACCGGATAGCCTTGGATGTACCGCTCGGGCGGTTGAGCCGAGCCCACGAAATAGCAAGTACCCAGCTTGAACCTCATCCCGCCTGAGGAGTACTTCTTGCTCAACAGGCAAGCCTCATTTCCCTGGATGGCGTAGCCGCAAACATCACCCCAGCTAAAACCCACTCCGCCGCATTCAAGGCCAACGTCTGTGACTTGCAGGATTTCCTGTATCCGGAGGCCGCCAATCGCAAGCGCGAAAAATCTCCCGTTCGGAATAATCGGTGGGAAGAACCGTCCTGGGCCAATTTCTCGAAAATTCATCTCGCTCTCGCTTCTGACGCGTCCAGGACGATCAGCCAATACCGTTACGCCCGAACCGCGCGGCCGTTGCGAACAGGCCCCATTCAGCAGGCCACCACAACGGCACAGCGATCATTCAGTTCGCGCACTCGCTTCACCAACATCCGCTACGCGACACAAACCCCCAACTTTTTGTGAAAATCTCATCTCGTAATAGATTTATACGGAACGAGGTCCACTTTTTTTTCGTTGTTTAGAACGGCGGAGTATTAGAACGCGAAGCTTAGAACAGGGCTCAAACCCGCATGGTTGCTGGGTTATACCCGTTCTAAGCTTCACGAAAAGCAGGCCCGCGTTCTAACCTTTGCGCCGCCCGTTCTAAGCAACCCGTTCTAACACTCGCCGGGAAGCTTAGAACGGGGCTCAAACCCGCATGATTGCTGGGCTCTGCCGTTCTAAGCTTCGCAAAAAGCACGCCTGCGTTCTAAGCTTCGCGCCGCCCGTTCTAAGCAACCCGTTCTAACACTCGCCGGGAAGCTTAGAACGGGGCTCAAACCCGCATGATTGCTGAGTTCTGCCGTTCTAAGCTTCGCGAAAAGCATGCATGCGTTCTAAGCATCGCGCCGCCCGTTCTAAGCAACCCGTTCTAACACTCTCCGGGAAGCTTAGAACGGGGCTCAAACCCGCATGATTGCTGGGCTCTGCCGTTCTAAGCTTCGCAAAAAGCAGGCCTGCGTTCTAAGCTTCGGGCCGCCCGTTCTAAGCTTCCCGTTCTAACACTCGCCGGGAAGCTTAGAACGGGGCTCAAACCCGCATGATTGCTGAGTTCTGCCGTTCTAAGCTTCGCGAAAAGCACGCCTGCGTTCTAAGCATCGCGCCGCCCGCTCTAAGCAACCCGTTCTAACACTCGCCGGGAAGCTTAGAACGGGGCTCAAACCCGCATGATTGCTGGGCTCTGCCGTTCTAAGCTTCGCGAAAAGCAGGCCTGCGTTCTAAGCTTCGCGCCGCCCGTTCTAAACTATCCGTTCGAGCTCGCAACGAATCATAGAAGGGGTCTAGGACCCCGCGCGCCCCAGTCGCCGCCACCAATAATCGATGCGCGTGGACACCAAGGCGGGTTCAGCTGGCTCCTGTTGCCGTTTCGCAGCCACAGCGGCAACCAGCGCGAGTTTTGGCCGTATTCGTTTGGTTATCTGTCGTCATGTCCAATCCGCTACGGCAACGAAGCTAAGCTCTTCCGCATGCGTGGCGTCGTCCTAGAGAGAGGTATTACTGCAGCTAGGGTTCTCAGTATCTGGGGGTATAGTCGCCCAAAACCAGCTATCGAGGACCGGGTATGGATACAGCGTCAACCCTGCTACAGGCAATTGCTTTCGTGCTCTTCAGCGTTACGGTCGCTGCTCTAGTTGGCTTTCGGCTCGCAAGACATTTAGACAACAAGCAACGGTCGTCCCGCCCAAGAAAGAGGGGGAATTAACTGAGGACTACGTTCAGCCGCTTGGCGGCCTGACACACAGGCCGCAAGCGCCCTGGCTGGGTTTCAATTTACGAACCAGCGGCCAAATTTATAGGTCGCCACGATTGACCCGATCACTCCAATCCACTGCACGATCGCTGACCCACCCATATAGCTAGCCAACTCATTGGAAGCACCAAAGAGCAAGGTAAACATGATCAGGGTCAGCGGAATACTCAGCACCTTCATCAGAACGCTGCCACGCAGTGGGCTTGGCTCTACTACTACATCCCAATGTTCTGATAAGCAGAAGGGACAGCAGCTGGAGATTGGCTTTCCCCCGCCAATTCGCCATCCCCAGCCACCGGCAATGCTTCGGCTAAATATTACTCTTGGAACCATCATCCGCTTGCAGCGGTTACACAGAACGCGGGACATAGCTGGGCCTCCTTGTACTTGATGAAAAAATGCTATCAAGCACCGAGCCGAACCCAAGCCCCTATGCGGGGTTATCCAACATTGCGTCTAGATAGGCTGCCCATTTGCCTAGGTCCTCGCGCTTTTCTTTCAGATAGCTGTAACGGTCATAGTGCTTTGCTTGAACTCCACTCCGGCCATGAGAAAGCAACCACGCTCTTCGCTGCTCATCAACGCCAAGCATCGCCAAATGAGTCTCGATGGTGGCTCGCATCGTGCGCCAAGTGAAAACCCGAGTTAGGCCCTGTGCCGACAACACAGAGCCAAGCTCGGAAAATATCTTCTGCGCTGTATGCGCGGATATCTTCCGCACACCGTCAAGCGAAAACGGACCTGCGCCAGCCCGAGGCGTCAGCAACGGCGCTAGTACCTCTTCGACCCTTCCAGATATAGGCAGAAGATGGTCCCTAGGAGGCGTTCCTTTACCTCCCTTGTAATCGACCAAGCGGAGCACCGTACCGTGCTCAGGATCTTCTGACAGGTCAGCCCAAGTTGCGCGCAATAACATCTGCACACGCTGCCCTGCCAAATAAATCATCGCGTTAGCTATTGGCTGACGGCGCCCTGGCAGCGCGGCGACAGCACGAAGGACTTGTCTAAGTTCGTCGGCGTTCAATGCCTCGGTGTTTGCACGCTCTGCACCCTCAATGGTAGGAAGATCGGCAACTGGGTTGTACCTGAGCCCGAATAGCACGGCATCGCCTGCTCGCAAGGGATTCAGATCGTGCTTCAAGCCAAACGAAAACGCAGCACGCAAGTAAGCCCGAAGACGATTAGCAGCGGTTAGCTTGCCATTGGTTGCGCTAGCCTGTGTTTTTCGTCGCCCACGCCCCTTGGATGCGGGTTTCCGATTAATGCAATGACGCAGAATTTGCGAAATATCCTCTGGCTGGATCTCTTTTGCCTTAGTGCCGGCTAGATCCGGGAATGCATCGATTACATCAAGCCGTAGAGCACCCATTACGCCTCGCGCGCTGGTCTTCCCTCGTCGCTCCATGTCCGCTACGTAAGCCAGTAAAAGCTGCTCAAAAGATCCTTGGCGGGCGGCTTGGCTCTCGACCCGCTGTTGATCGGCCTTCAACCGTTGAACATGATTTTCGTACGTTTCGAGTGTCTGGAAATCACGAGCAGCCGCAGCAACTCGTTCTGCCTCCTGGCGCCAGTACGCTAAGCCTCTAATCTGACCATCAGCAGACAGCGTTCCAAACTGACCGAGCTTCTTGCGCTCTTGCCTGCCACCCCGGCGTACCGCCAGATAAACCTCGATGTACCCGCTGGGGCGCCGCTCCAGCAGCATCGAACCGGACCCGCGCACACCGAGCTGTTCGGAGAAGGTTCGTGTGGGCGTAGTCACCCCGTCCTTTTTTATCGCACCTGTAGCTGCCCAGCTTTTAGCCTGAGCGTCGGTCAGTTTGTGTCCCATTAGGGCCTTCCCATGCCGTTCCGCTCAACACTTTGCTCAACACTTCCACGGAAATCAATGAAATTATCGGAACGCATCTGAACAACATGAACCTCATAAGTCATTGATTTTTAAGGATTATGAAATACCATGAAATCTCGAGAAATTTCAAAATCAGGGACTTGTAATCAGTAGGTCCCGGGTTCGACTCCTGGTGCCGGCACCACGATTTGAAGGCTCGCAGAAATGCGGGCCTTTCTTCGTTTTAGGCTGAGCTCGCAATACTCCGGCGACCAATTCAGCCGAGCAGCTTGCGAGGAGATGCCGCAGATGCACGTAGCGACGCGCATCTCGTGGCATCGGTCGAGCTCGGTGGCGGTCAAGGTGCAACCCGTCGTACAAGACGCGCCGCCAGTGCGCCTATGGATGCCAGGGTCGCCAGCACGACCACGCCATTCCAGCCCCATTGTCCAAGCGCCAGGCTGCCCAGTCCCGCGCCGGTCGCCATCCCTACGAAAACACCGGTAAACAGCACAGCATTCAAGCGACTGCGCGCCGGCGGGTCGATGCCGTAGACGATGGTCTGATGAGCGACCAAGGTCGCCTGGATGCCGAAATCGAAGCCGATGGCGGCCACCACGATCACGCCCAACTGGATCTCCGGCGGCACCACTCCGACCAAGCCGAGGGCAGCGAAGGATGCGGCAGTCAGCGCCGCGCCCAGGCGTGTCACGCGCTCCGGTCCGCGGCGATCGGCCAGGCGACCGGCCAAGGGTGCGGCGAGTGCGCCAGCGGCACCTGCCAGGCCAAACGCGCCGGCCGCGGCGCTACCGAGTCCGAAATCGGCATGCAGCATGACAGCAAGCGTCGACCAGAATGCACTGAAGGCAACGGACAACAGGCCCTGGGAAACGGCCGCGCGGCGCAGGGACGAATGTAGCGACCAGAGTTTGAGCATGGAGCCGAGCAAGGCGCCGTAACCCAGCGACGTGGTCGGGGAGAACCGTGGCAACCCGCGCCAGGTGGCGAGCCCGATCAAGCCAATCGAGCCAGCCGCGAGCGCATAAACGGCACGCCAGCCGAGTTGCTCGGCGATCAGGCCGCTCATGACCCGCGAGATCAGAATGCCCAGCAGCAGGCCGGTCATGACCGTGCCCAGCCACCGGGCAAGCACCGCCGCCTGTGTTGTGCTGCCCAGATAGCCCACCAGCACGGTTCTTACCGAGCGCAGCGCGTCGCGGGCTTCCAGATCTTTGAGGTAGCCAGCGAACCAGCTAGTCGGAAGCGCACCGCCATGGCAGGTGGAGTAGTGAGGAGTATTGCTGAGCAAGACGGTGGGTATGGCCCCCACGGAGAGACCGCCGGCATTCAGTACGGGCACGGCGATGCTGTTGCCAACACATCCATAGACAACCTGCGATTGGATCGAATCACGTCCAGTGGAAGCGGCTCTGGACCCGACACGCCGGCGAAATCGATGCTGACAGCCATCAAACACATACTCCATTGCAGCCTGCTGGTGAGCCACGGCTGAAGCGGTCTGCTCAAGCTGCGTGGATCGATTGCTGCCTGAGGTAGCAACCGCTTTCGCAAAGTGTAAGATTGTCCTGTGCCCAACTAAACATTGTCATAGGACAGTATGAAAACTAAAAACAAGACCGCAATCGACATCTTCGAAACGATACGAAGCCAGGTGCAGGCGCAACAGCTGAGTCCCGGCCAGACATTGCCGCCCGTTCGCCAACTGGCAGCGGAACTCGGCGTCAATCGCAATACCGTCGCCGCTGCATATAAGCGCCTGGTCGCGGCAGGCGTTGCTGAAACCCGGGGGCGGCTGGGCACGGTGGTTTGTGAAACGGCCGGGCCCGGTGAGCAGGAAGGAGGCATCGGGCACTCTCGATTGACCGACTTGTCGAGCGGCAACCCGAATCCGCTATGGCTACCTGACCCGGCTCTCGCACTGGCACAACGGCAGTCACGCCTGCGGCTTTATGGCGACGCGCCGGTTGATCCGACCTTTCAGGACGTGGCCTATCGATGGCTGGCTGACGATTGCCCCTCGCCTCCTGAAATCGACCTGGCCCATGGCGCTGTCGACGCAGTTGAGCGCCTGCTGGCCGCCTATCTTGTATCCGGCGACAAGGTTGCGGTCGAGAGCCCTTGTTTCATCAGCAGTATCAACACGCTGCGCATTGCTGGCCTGCAGGCGGTCGGCGTGCCTGTCGACGAGCAAGGGATGCAAGCCGACGGGCTTGATGCTGCCTTGGCGAAGGGCGTGCAGGCGGTGCTGATCACCCCCCGCGCTCACAACCCTACCGGCTCGAGTTTGAGCGCTGAGCGGGCTGCACAAATACGCGCCGTGCTTGAACGACACCCCCAGGTTCTAGTGCTCATAGATGATCACTTCGCACTATTATCCGAAGCGCAATTCCAGCAGGTCATCCCCGCATCCAGCCGACGCTGGGCGCTGATCAGGTCCGTATCCAAAGCGCTTGGCCCGGATCTGCGACTCGCTGCTATCGGCAGCGATCGAGAAACATCACAGCGGCTTCGATTGCGGCTAGCGTCAGGCACAACCTGGGTGAGTCACCTTCTGCAAGATATCGCTCATACCTGCCTGACCTCGCCACTGGTCGGAGCGCAAATCGAACGCGCTCGAGCGGACTACAAGCATCGCCGAGATCTTCTGATCGCCGCACTGAGTACCCATGGTGTACGGGCCGGACATCCGTGTGATGGGCTCAACGTCTGGGTGCCGCTTGATGAAGATGTCGAAACGATCATTCTCCATCTGGCCCAGCGGGGCTGGGTCGTTCGCAGCGGCACGGGCTTCACCGTGCAAGAGCAGGTGCGCGGCATTCGTATCACCACCTCGACGATGGACGCGGACCAGGCGGCCCGTTTTGCCGAAGACTTGAGCCTCTGCATGCAATGACCCAGCGCCCCAGGCGATTTGCTGCACTCGTTCAGTTAACCGTTCGGCGACGCTGCTTCAATGCATGAGCAACATCGCGCGCCAAAGCGGGCACGCTGATAGGGTTCAGGTTGCCGATACTGATGCGTACAGCCGCCGGGCTTTCCAGCCTGAACGGCGAGCCTGCCTGAATGGCCCAGCCCAATGACGCCAGCGTCTGGACCACAGAGGTCTCATCCGAGACGGGCAGCCACACATGCAAGCCCTCCCCCTGAGTGGGCACGGCTATGCCTAAGTCGTTCAGCCCCTGGACCAGGGCCGAACGCCGTTGCAAATACTCAGCCCCAACTGCCGATAGGCGACTGCTATCGAGCATCTTTTGCCAGAGGCGCCCTGCAAGCCTTTGTAGCAACAGGCTGACCCACCGGGGGCCGAGGGTCTGCTGGTGGTGCATGCTCTTGAGCACGCTGGGGGTGCCTGTGACCACGGAAACGCGCAGGTCAGGCCCCAGGAATTTGCTGACCGATACAACGTAGACCCAACTAAGAGGCTCACGACTGAAGTTCAAGGGTTCGGCAGCGCTGAGCGGCCCCCAATGATCGTCAAGAATGAGCAGCGTATCGGGCGCATCTGCAAGCCTGTCGACCCACTGCGTCCAACGGCGACTGCTTATGCAAAAGCCGGTGGGGTTATGCGCACGCGGCGTCAAGATGACCGCCGCCGTCGAGCGAAGGATTTCAGTAGAGGGGACCATCGCGCCCTCTTCGTCTACGGGGACGGGAACCGCCTTGAGTCGCAGGCTCGCCAGTAATGCCAGCGCTGGCGGCCAGCAAGGATCTTCCACGATTACCTTGTTTCCTGGCCGGCAACGCAGGCGAAGCGCCCGCTCTACGGCGTCGAGCGCTCCCGAATAGATGCCCAGCTGCTGACAGGGAATTCTCTGCTCAGCCAGCCACCGGCCCGCAACATCAAGCAGCTGTGGGTCATTACTTTGCACGTCATAGCCGGACTGGCTTTCCGTGAGCCAGCCAGCCTCAATGGCAGGCAGTGTAGTCCCGTCAATATTTCCAGAGGCCATGTCCCGCAAACCTTCCGGAATGGTGGTTTGCGTCTCGGCCGTCGGCATCTCGCTCGCCACACGCGTACCGCGCCGTCCGTCGGTAACTATCAGGGCGGCATCACGCAGCAGCTTATAGGCCGCCGCCACAGTGTTTGGGCTGACTTGAAGCTGCTGTGCGAGTGATCTTACGGCAGGCAGCACGGCGCCACCCGGGTAAAAACCCGAACGAATTTGCTGTTCGATCGACTCAGCGATCTCGACAGCGGTCGATCCGCTAGCTATTGTATTCATACATTCATTCTATTGTATTGGTACATAAATGCAAACCGCCGTTGTCATTCGCTTTCTCGCTTTCGAGGATCTCGGCTCGCTGCAGCAGATTCTTGATGGACGTGAATACAAGATCGAAACACTGGACGCGAACCTCGACTCGTTTGCCGGCCTCGATCCGTCAGCCCACGATCTGGTCATCGTTCTCGGCGGCCCGATAGGGGCTTTCGACGAAGCGAAGTACCCATTCCTGAAGCCCGTCCTCTCATTCGTCGAACAACGCCTCCAGTGCGGCAAGAAAATACTGGGAGTTTGCCTTGGCGCTCAGCTGATAGCACGAGCACTGGGCAGCAACGTCTGCCCCATGGGAAGAAAAGAGATTGGCTTTGCGCCGATATCGCTCACGGACGAAGGTCTGCAGTCCTGCCTTGAGCCCTTGAGTAGCGGCGTGCCGGTACTGCACTGGCATGGCGATCAGTTCGAAATTCCAGCGGGAGCGACGCGCCTGGCAGCAACCGACACCTGCCCGAACCAGGCGTTTTCCGTAGGCAACTCGGTTCTCGCCCTGCAATTCCACCTTGAGGCCAATCCGCAGCGTATCGAGCACTGGCTGGTCGGCCACGCAGGTGAGCTCGACAGCATCAAGCTCGATCCGCGCGTCATCAGAGATCAAGCCCAGGCATGCGCCGACGAACTGCTCGCGGCCGCGCAGACGGTGTTTGCGTCCTGGCTGGATAGGAACTGACGGAGCCGCATAGATGCTACTCGGGAAGATTCAAACCATCATGACCGGAACAGCTGTGCCATTCACTCGGCCCGAGACCTTCAGTGGAATCGATAAAAGACCGCGCACAGGGTCGGTCAGGGTCGGGTTTGAGGGGCTCGAAGGTGACGAGCAAGGTGATAGGCGTGTGCATGGCGGGCCGGACAAGGCCATCCACCACTACCCGTACGAGCATTATCACCACTGGAGGCAAACGTTCGGTGATCGGCCGCTACTAAGCGCTCCCGGCGCCTTTGGCGAAAACCTATCGACCGTAGGGCTAACCGAAGAAAACATCTGCATGGGCGACATCCTCTCGTGCGGAACCACAGTGCTGGAGGTTTCGCAGACTCGCCAGCCCTGCTGGAAGCTCGATGATCGGCTTGGCACCAAGGGCGCAGCACTCGAAATGCAGCGTAGCGGCAAAGTTGGCTGGTACTACCGAGTGCTTGAGCCGGGCGTCATCGAAGCCGGCGCGACGCTGAACCTGCTCGATCGCCCACACCCCGAGTGGCAGCTGCGCAGCGTGCTGCAACTCCTCTACCTCAACACGATGGACCTGGACGCACTGGTGCGCTTGCAGTCGCTTCGATTGCCACCCTCCTGGCAGAAGATTGTGGCGAATCGCATCAAGACCAGCACTGTTGAATCCTGGGCCAAGCGATTGGTTGGGCCGGAATCCAGCCGCTAGCAAAACAATTGGCCACACGCGCTCCCGCTTGGATATCCGCCTTCATTCTCGAGATCCAAATGTCCAATAACAGTCAGTCAGCCCCCATTCCATCCAAAATGTCGTTCAGCCGAATTGATCGTCTACCTGCATATGTTTTCAACGTAACCGCAGAGCTGAAGCTCGAAGCGAGACGCAGAGGGGAGGACATCGTCGATCTCAGCATGGGCAACCCGGACGGCGCGACGCCAGCACATATCGTGGCAAAGCTCTGTGAGGTCGCTCAGCGGGACGACACGCACGGGTATTCAAGCTCCAAAGGCATTCCCCGGCTGAGCCGCACGATCACCCAGTGGTACCAGAGCAGATACGACGTCGAGATCAATCCGGAAACCGAGGCAATCGTGACGATCGGCTCCAAGGAAGGGCTGGCGCACTTGATGCTCGCGACGCTGGACGCCGGAGACACGGTGCTCGTGCCCAATCCAAGCTATCCGATCCATATCTACGGTGCGGTGATCGCCGGCGCTCAAGTTCGCTCCGTTCCACTTGTGTCAGGCGTGGACTTTTTCATCGAGTTGGAGCGGGCCATTCGTGAATCCATTCCAACACCGAAGATGATGATCTTTGGCTTTCCGTCGAACCCGACGGCGCAATGCGTAGAACTCGATTTCTTCGAGCGGGTGATCGCGCTCGCCAAGCAGTACGGCATCTTGGTCGTGCATGACCTTGCTTACGCAGACATCGTGTTCGATGGCTGGAAAGCCCCTTCGATCATGCAGGTGCCTGGCGCCAAGGATGTTGCGGTCGAATTCTTCACGCTGTCGAAAAGCTACAACATGGCCGGATGGCGCGTCGGTTTCATGGTGGGCAATGCCGAACTCGTCAACGCGCTTGCGCGAATCAAGAGCTACCACGACTACGGCATGTTCACCCCGCTTCAGGTCGCCGCAATAGCGGCGCTGGAGGGGGACCAGGGCTGCGTGAAAGAGATCGCTCAAACCTACCAAGCCCGTCGGGATGTGCTGGTTTCAGGACTGCGGGCCATCGGCTGGATGGTCGAGCAACCCAAGGCGACCATGTACGTCTGGGCGAAAATCCCTGGGCGATACCAGCACCTGGGCTCGCTGGAGTTCGCCAAAAAGCTGCTGGCAGACGCCAAGGTTGCGGTTTCTCCCGGGATCGGCTTCGGCGAGTATGGCGATGATCACGTCCGCTTCGCGCTGATAGAAAACCAGAGCCGCATCCGCCAGGCGCTGCGCGGGATTCGCTCGATGCTGAAAGCCGATGGCTCTATTTAACGCGGCCTCCGCGCATCAGTCGCCTAGCACAGACGGTAACGTAAGAAGATAGGAAAGCGATCCGGCAGGTGCAGACACTGCGTACCGCGCTGACGCAGTTAAGTACATCCCCTTCCGAATCGGCTTGGCCTCGGCCGACAACTGCCGCACCCTGTGGGCAGTCGCCCTATTCAACGAGGCTCCCGATGCGTATCACCCTGTTCAGCAGCAAGCCCTACGACCGTGACAGCTTCCGGGCCGCCAATCAGGCACATGGCTTCGAGCTGCAATTCCTCGAATCGCGCCTCGATCCCGACACCGTGGCGCTGGCCGCGGGCGCTGAGGTGGTCTGCCCGTTCGTCAATGACGTGCTGTCGGCGCCCGTGCTGGAGAGGCTCGCCGCTGGAGGCACGCGGCTGATCGCCCTGCGTTCGGCCGGCTACAACCACGTCGATCTGCCCTGTGCCCACCGCCTCGGCCTGCCAGTAGTACGGGTGCCGGCCTATTCGCCGCACGCGGTGGCCGAGCACACCGTGGCGCTGATCCTGGCACTCAACCGGCGCCTGCCACGGGCCTACAACCGTACCCGCGAGGGCAATTTCTCGCTGCAGGGGCTGACCGGTTTCGATCTGGTGGGCAAGCGCGTCGGCGTGGTCGGCAGCGGGCAGATCGGCGCCGTGTTCGCGCGGATCATGCTCGGTTTCGGCTGTGAGGTGCAGCTGTACGACCCCTTCCCCAACCCGGAACTGGAGCGCGTCGGCATGCGTTATGTGGCACTCGACGAGCTGCTCGCCAGCAGTGATATCGTCAGCCTGCACTGCCCGCTGACCGCGCAGACCCGCCACCTGATCAACCAGCAGAGCCTGGCGACCATGAAGCCGCGCGCCATGCTGATCAACACCGGCCGTGGCGCGCTGATCGACACGCCAGCACTGATCGGCGCGCTGAAGAGCGGTCAGCTCGGCTACCTGGGCCTGGACGTCTACGAGGAAGAGGCCGGGCTGTTCTTCGAGGACCACTCCGGCCTGCCGCTGCAGGACGATGTGCTGGCGCGGCTGCTGTCGTTTCCCAACGTCATCGTCACCGCGCACCAGGCATTTCTCACCGACGAGGCGCTGGCTGCAATCGCCGGCACCACACTGGGCAATGTCGCTGCCTGGCAGGCCGGGCAGATCAGCAATCAGGTCAGCAGCTAGCGCGCTGGTTTTTTGTCGAGCTGGCGCAGGCGCGCCTCGAGCAGGTCCGGGAAGCGCTTGAACCAGGTCTGGTTCAACGGCGAGGGATGCGGCAGCGGGTGCAGGGTGAAGGTTCGGGCCTGCCCCTGCTCGTCCCGTAGCTCAACGTCGACGCTGGCGGTGAAGCGGTCCTCACGCTGCCAGAAGTCTTGCAGGCGCTGGCGCGTCTCACGCGGCTGGTCGATGCCGAACCAGAGGAACGCCTCGCGCCCGAGGGTGATGATGTGCCGCCCGCGCCAGTTGTCCACCAGCAACTGGCGCATCAGCGGATGGAAGCGGCGCTTGACTGCCATCGACCAGGCCTTGTTGCCGACCGGCTTGTACGGCACGGTGTTGATCCAGAAGTAGTGCCGCCCCAGCGCCCGCCCCGCCTCGAAATCCGGCATCTGTTCGCCATGCAGGTGGCGATACAGCACGCGGCGGACGATCTGCCCGCCGGAGCCGATGAAGGGCTCGCCATGGTGTACCTCTTCGCGGCCCGGGTCGCGTCCGAAGAAGCAGATAGCCGCATCGGCTTCGCCAAGCCCGATGATCGGCTCCTGTGGATCACGTTCGAATGCCTGGTAGACCGGCAGATCGATGCCATCGGTGTGGGCGGCGAGGTCGCGTAGCGCCTGACGGAGTTCAGTGGGCAGCGCCATGACCGGTGCCTCAGAGGTCGCTTTCGTCGACCAGTTCGACTGCCGCCGCTTCCAGTGCATAGGCGGCATCGGCCAGCTCGTTGCTGACCGGCTCGATCTGCAGGCGACCGTCGACCCACAGCGGGGCGTAGATGTCCTCAAGGGCGATGCCCTTGGGGTAGCGCACCAGCACGATCTGGTTCGGCGGCGGCGGCGGTACGTGGATGCAGGCGCCCGGATAGGGCACCAGGAAGAGTTCGGTGCTGCGCCCGCGCGCGTCGCTCTCCAGCGGCACCGGATAGCCGCCCAGACGGATCTCGCGGCCATTCAGTTCGGCGACAGTCTTGGCCGAGTACATCACCGCCGGCAGCCCGGCGTCCTGCTTCAGCCCGCCCTGATCGCTGAAGCCGGCATCTTCCGGCGTCGAGTGGTCGATTTCGGGCATTTCCTCCAGCGCCTGGCGGTCCTCGGGCGGCATCAGCTCGAGCCAGTCGAGTTCGGGCGGCGTGGCCTGGGCGTGGGAAACAAGTGCGAGACAGCAGAGCAGCGAGAGGGCGAATGTGCGCATAAGGCAACTACATGAGAGAGAACGGGGCCGCTGGGCGCGGCCCCCGGCGGATCAATGTTTGCGGCTGGTGACCATGCCATAGATGACCAGCAGGATGATCGCACCGACCACCGCGCCGATAAAGCCCGCACCTTCGCCCGCCTGGTACAGGCCGAGCGCCTGGCCGCCATAGGTCGCCAGCAGCGAGCCGCCGATACCGAGCAGGATGGTCATGATCCAGCCCATGCTGTCGTCGCCGGGCTTGAGGAAACGCGCGATGAGGCCAACGATGAGGCCGATGATGATGGTGCCGATGATGCCCATGGATAAGCTCCTGAGGTCCGAAAGGTGGGTAACCAATCGGACCCGAGGGCTCTGTCACCGTTCGCCGAAGCCTGACGGCCGGGCGTCAGGAATGCGGGATCAGCGTCTCTACGGCGGTGATCTGCCGGTCGAGGGTGGCGCGATCGGGGCAGCGCAGGGTGGCGTGGCCAACCTTGCGTCCGACCTTGAAGGCCTTGCCGTAGTGATGCAGATGGCAATCCTCGATGGCGATGACCTTTTCCACCGGCGGCACTTCACCAATGAAGTTGTGCATGGCGCTCTCGCCCAGCTTGGCGGTCGAGCCCAGCGGCAGACCGGCGACGGCACGCAGGTGGTTCTCGAACTGGCTGCACTCGGCGCCTTCGATGGTCCAGTGCCCGGAGTTGTGCACGCGCGGGGCGATCTCGTTGGCCTTCAGGCCGCCATCGACCTCGAAGAACTCGAAGGCCAGCACGCCGACATAGTCGAGCTGCTTGAGCACGCGACCGACGTAGTCCTCGGCCAGCGCCTGCAGCGGATGGTTGCTGCTGGCCACCGACAGCCGCAGGATGCCGCTCTCGTGGCTGTTGTGTACCAGCGGATAGAAACAGGTCTCGCCATCACGCCCGCGCACGGCGATCAGCGAGACTTCGCCGGTGAACGGCACGAAGCCCTCGAGGATGCATGGCACGCTGCCCAGTTCGGCGAAGGCATTGCTCACATCAGCCGGCTTGCGCAGCAGCTTCTGACCTTTGCCGTCGTAACCCAGGGTGCGGGTCTTGAGTACCGCCGGCAGGCCGATGCTGGCCACCGCGGCGTCTAGATCGGCCTGGGACTGGATGTCGGCGAAGTCCGGGGTGGGAATGCCGAGGTCCTTGAACATGGATTTTTCGAACCAGCGATCACGGGCGATGCGCAGCGATTCGGCACTCGGGTAGACGGGCACGAACTGCGAGAGGAAGGCCACCGTCTCGGCCGGCACGCTCTCGAACTCGAAGGTCACCAGATCCACCTCGTCGGCCAGCCGGCGCAGGTGGTCCTTGTCGTCGTAGTCGGCGCGGATGTGCTCACCGAGGGCCTGGGCGCAGGCATCCGGTGCCGGGTCGAGGAAGGCGAAGCTCATGCCCAGCGGAGTGCCCGCCAGGGCCAGCATGCGGCCCAGCTGGCCGCCACCGATCACACCAATTTTCATATCAACGGCCCTTCAGTAGGCGGCAGATCGAGCGCGCGCGTCGCGCGGCGCAGGAAAGCAAGTTTATACCCGCCAGCGGGCGTCGCCGCGCCGGCAGGGTCGGCTCAGACGCGTGGGTCCGGGCTGTCCAGAACGGTCTGGGTCTGCTCGTCGCGGAATTTCTTCAGTGCCTGGTGATACTCGGGAAACTCGTGACCGAGGATGCTCGCCGACAGCAGCGCGGCGTTGATCGCGCCGGCCTTGCCGATGGCCAGGGTGGCGACCGGCACGCCCGCCGGCATCTGCACGATGGACAGCAGCGAATCGACGCCGGAGAGCATCGAGGACTGCACCGGCACGCCGAGCACCGGCAGGTGCGTCTTGGCGGCGCACATGCCCGGCAGATGGGCGGCACCGCCGGCGCCTGCGATGATCACGCGCAACCCGCGGGCTTCGGCCTGTTCGGCGTACTGGAAGAGCAGGTCCGGGGTGCGATGGGCGGACACCACCGTCACTTCATGGGGGATGCCCAGCTTTTCCAGCATGTCGGCGGTGTGGCTCAGGGTGGACCAGTCGGACTTGGAGCCCATGATCACGCCTACCAGTGCGCTCATCGTCGTGCCTCTCATTGGGCGCCCGCGGGCGCGTCAAGAACAACAAACCACGCAAAAGAGCGTGGCCTGGACAGTCGCGGACCGACCTTGGCCGCCCGCGCGAAAGCCGCGCAGTATAGCGCAAGGCGTGACCAGCCAGTACCCCGCGCTACTGCAGCGCAGCAGGCGCCAGGCGTGGCAGTTCGATCCAGAAACGGCTGCCGACGCCAGGTTCGCTGTGCAGTCCCAGCTGACCGTTCATCAGGCGGGCGAACTCCAGGCACAGCGACAGCCCTATGCCGGTGCCCTGGATCATGCTGTTCTCGCGCCCGAGCCGCTGGAAGGGTTCGAACACCTGCGCCTGCTGCGCGGGCTCGATGCCCAATCCCGTATCCTCGACCAACAGCCGAACATGCCCCGGGCTGGTTTCGGTACGTAAGCTGATGTGGCCATCGGGAACGTTGTACTTCATCGCGTTGGACAGCAGGTTGAGCAGCACCTGGCGCAACCGACGCGGCTCGGCAAGCACCTGCAGTGGCTCATCCGGCAACTGCAATTGCAGATGCAGGCCGCGTTGCTGAACCTCGAGCGAGACCAGTTCGGCGCACTCGCGCATCAGTTTGCAGACGTCCACCGCCTGCAGTTCGAGCTGCGCCGGTTCGTTCTGCAGGCTGGACCACTCGAGAATCTCGCCCAGCAGCTGGTTGAGATGGCGACTGGCAAGCAGGATCTCGTCGAGGTATTCCGCCGCCTCGGATTGGCTCTCGTCGTCGCAGTCCATGCGCATTAGCTGGGCGAAACCGAGAATCGCATTGAGCGGCGTGCGCAGTTCATGGCTGATACCTGAGAGCAGCCGACCCTTCGCTTCGCTGGCAGCCTGGGCCTGCAGGGTCGCCGCGCGTAGTTCTTCCTCGACCCGCTTCAGCGCGTCGATATCCACATGAGTACCGGCGAGTATCTTCGCCACGCCGGTATCCGGATCATGTTCAAGCACACGCCCGCGGCTGAGCAGCCAGTGGTAGTGGCCCTGGGTATCGGCGAAGCGGTATTCGGCCTCGTAGCGCTGCTGCAGCCCGCGGCTGACGCGTTCGATCTGCGCCAGCGCCTGCGGCAAGTCGTCGGGGTGGATACGGCGACGGAACTCGCTATCGCTGAGCTGCCCCGACGGCAGGCCGAAGCGCGTCCCCATACCGCCGCGTATACGCAGCCGGTGGTTGGGCATGTCATATTCCCAGAGGCTCTCGGTTGCGCTTTCCAGCACCAGTTCCAGTCGCCGTTGCGCCTCCCAGCGCTCGGATTCGCTATAGGCCAGGCGGCTACCGATGTCCTGGGTGTGACGGCACATTTCGTCCAGCTCGCGGATCTGCGACTCGGCCGGCTGCGGCTGCCAGCGGCCGACGCCAATCTCGCCGAGCATCCGCGAGATGCCGGCGATGGGCGTCAGCAGCGCGCCGCTGAGCTGGCGTGCGCGCAGCCACATGAGGGCGAAGAAACCGATATAGAACAGCACCAACCCGGCGATCAGCAGATAGCCGATCTGCTGATAACGGCTCGCCAGGGCATTGGTCTGGCGAAATACCGCGGCCTCATCGACCACCGCCAGCAGGTGCCAGCCGGTCTGCGCCACAGTGGTCCAGGCCACCAGCTGCGGCCGGCCGCCAAGCATCACCTGCTGTACGCCGCTGCTGGCCCCGGAGATCGCCGCGGCGAGCTCAGCGGTTTCCGGGCGGCGATCGAGCTGAAAATCCTCCGGTTTGAACACCTCGCGGCGGATGGCATCAAGATAGGAGTGCTCGGTCAGCTCGGCCAGGCCGAAATCCGCTTCGCCAGGTTCGGGCAGCGCCATGATCGACAGATCATCGCTGACCAGCATGGCGTAGCCACCCCAGGGCACCTGCACCTGGCCGATCTGCTCGAGGATGCCGCTGACGGTGATGTCGATGCCGACCACGCCTTCGAGAAAATCGCCGCGGTACACCGGCGCGGTCGCCGACATCATCCAGCCGTGCCCGGCCGGGTCGAGGTAGACATCGGTCCACACTACGCCGCGCGACGGGTTGTGCTTGGCGTCTGCCAGGTAATAGAAGTTGTACTTGGGGATATCCATGTCCGCCGGGTACTGATCGAGCGTGAAGAACCACGGATAGATATGGTTGAAGCTATCCCAACTGTTGAAGTAGAGGCTGGCGACCAGCGGGTTGCGCGCCTCGATCTCCTTCATCAGCGGCTCCAGCTGCCGCAGCCTGGCGATCTTCTGCAGGTCATGCCGCTCGGGGGCAGTGGCGTTGGAATAGAACACGGCGGCGCCGCCGTCATCGCTGGGGCTGTAGCGCACGCCCTCGTCGCTCAGGGCCAGTTCGGGCACCTGTCCCGGCGCGACGCTCTGCAGCGCCTGCGCGGTGAGATTGCGATACAACTGGGTCAGGGAGCTGACCTGGCTGAGCTGCTCGCTGATCAGACGCGACTCGAGACTTACCGCCGCCTGCAGGTCGTTGAGCGCGGTTTCGCGCAGATGCTCGACCTGGGCATCGCGAATGGCGTTGTTGGTCAGCAGATAGATCGCGATCAACGCGGTCTCCACCAGCACCAGTGGGATGAGCGCGCTGCGCACGAAGGCCCGCCAGATCCATTGACGCAGGCCGATTGGCTTTGAGGTGGGCACGATGGGCTCCAGCGGCCGCGCAAGGCGAATAATCAGCAGTAGGCGCGGCGAGGCCGTGATCATACCATCGCGCTCGCGGCGTCGAGCTAGTGGCCTGTGCGGTGAGTTGGTTGAGGCAAGTTCGGATGAACATGGGTCCGAGACAAGGCGCTGCGACGAGTCATAGCTGGGCTATGGCAAGGAGCAGCAATGCAGTATCGGGGGCCATGGGCACCGAAATTGACCAACTGAACTTACCAAACAGGCCACTGGAGCCTGGCGGTCGAGTTCGCCGTCGTTTCAGCAGGCGCTGGCGACGCTGGTGGCGCTGGGAGCCGAGCGGCGGCATTGCTTGGCCATCGCCGCCAGGCGCACCGCGACATTGGCGGTGCCGTAGCCGGTGTAGCCATTGCAGCGCTGCAGGATCTCGAAGAAGAAGCGACCTTCGAACGGTTCGGTGTAGACGTGGAACAGCTCGCCACCCTCGGCATCGCGGTCGTAGAGCACGTTGTAGCGCGCCAGCTCAGCGAGCAGCGCGTCGTCGAAATCGAACCGCGCCGCCAGATCGTCGTAGTAGTTGCGCGGGATTTCCAGCAACGGCACCCCGGCCGCCTGCGCCCGGGCGACCTCGGCGAAGATGTCGTCGCAGGCGAACGCCACGTGGTGCACCCCGGCGCCACGATAACTGGACAGCGCCTGGGCGATCACGGTGTCGCGATCCTGCGAGGTGTTCAGCGGCAGCCGGACACGACCGCAGGGGCTACGCATGGCGCGGCACTTCATCAGCCCATAGGGATCGGGCAGCAGCAGCTCGTTGTCGGCCTCGAAATCGAACAGGCTGCGATAGAACAGCACCCAGCTGGCCAGGCTTTCGGCCGGCAGCGCGGTAGCCATGTGATCGATACGCTGCAAGCCCGCATCTTTCGGGCCGACCGCATGCAGGCGAAAGTCGATGTCGTAGTTGCTCTGCCCTGGCGCGCCGGACTCGAGCAGATAGATCAGGCTGCCGTCCGGCGCGCGCACGGCCGGAATCTGCCGCTCGTTCGGCCCGATCAGGCCACGGTAGGGCTGGCCGCCAAAGGCGCAGGCACGCGCCAGCGCCGGCCCCTCTTCGTCGATCTTCAGCGCCATGGCGCACACCGAAGGGCCATGCGCCTCGAAGTAGTTGTGGGCAAACGAATAGGGCTCGGCGTTGAGCACGATATTGATCTCGCCCTGGCGAAACAGCTGCACATCCTTCGAGCGGTGCTGACCGACATGGGCGAAGCCAAGACGCTGCAGCCAGCTGCCGAGGCGTACGGCGTGCGGCTCGTCCACCGCGAACTCGAGGAAATCGATGCCTTCGTAGCGCGGCGCCGGCGGTGGCGCGAACAGCGTTTGCGCCAGCGCCGGGCTGGTCGAGGCACTCAGACGTTGCCCGGTTTTTTCTTCCAGGTGCTGGAGCGCACGCAGGCCGTCAGCGGCGATGCCTCGCGGCGGCGCAGCGCGGAAGCCATCGTTGAACACTTCCAGCGACAACGGGCCGCTGTAGCCGGCCTGCAGCACAGGTGCGAGAAAGCCCGCCAGGTCGAATTCGCCCTGTCCGGGAAAACAACGGAAATGCCGACTCCACTGCAATACATCCATTGCCAGCAGCGGCGCATCGGCGAGCTGTACGAAGAAGATTCGCTCGCCCGGGATATCGACAATGCCGCTCGGGTCATCGCCCAGCGCCAGCGTATGGAAACTGTCGAGAATCACCCCCAGTGCAGGATTGTCGACCTGTTGTACCAGTGACCAGACCTGCCGCCAGGTCTTCACGTGGCGGCCCCAGGCCAGCGCCTCGTAGCCCACGCGCAGCCCGCGTGCACCGGCACGCTCGGCGATCTGGCCGAGGTCACCCACCAGCGTCTCGTTATCGCCCAGCGCATCGGCCTGGACGTTGCTGCAGAGCAGCATCAGGTCGACGCCCAGCTCGTGCATCAGGTCGAACTTGCGCTCGGCGCGATCGAGATTGCGCTGCACGCGCGCCCGCGGGCAGCCCTCGAAATCACGGAACGGCTGGAACAGCGTGACGGCAATGCCCAGGTCCTCGCACAGGCGGCGGATGTCCTGCGGGCTGCCGGAGTGATAGAGCAGGTCGTTCTCGAACAGCTCGACGCCATCGAATCCAGCCGCCGCGGCGGCCTCCAGCTTCTCCGGCAGGGTGCCGCTCAGCGACACGGTGGCGATCGAGCGTTTCATGCGGTTACTCCTGTTACCGGGTGACTCGGGAAGTTGCGCGGCAGCGCTGGGGTCGACGCGAGCATGATCAGGGCACCAGACCATCGCGCTCGCCCGGCTCGGCCAGCGGCAACATCAAGCCGCTCTGACCAGGCATTGCCGCAGCCGGATCCTCCAGCAGCGCGCGCAGCGGCGTGGCGATGGAGGCGGTGTAGTCCTTGACACAGCGATGATGGCCGCCGAGCACGTCGTAACTCTCGAAGCTCGCACCCATGTCGCGCCAGGCGCGACTGGTGTAGTCGGCGGAGAAATACACCACCGGCGCGTCGATGCGCCGGGGCAGGTAGCGCGCCATCACCAGCGAGTACTGCAGGAAGCGCACGCGCACCTCACGATCACGCGCGGTGGGTGGTGTCGGCACGTGACCGGCCAGCCGCTGCTGCACCATGCGCACGCTGCGCCGCGACAGCTTCCAGGCCAGGTTGGCGAAGCGTTTGGGATAGGGCCACTTGCTGGTTTCACCGAAACGGCTGAGCGCCTCGTAGGCACGCGCAAGCTGCATGTCCGGCAGCACCCGGTCGAGGGTACGCAGGATGGCCCGCGACCACGGACGAACATTGGCGGTGGGCGGATCGATCAGAGCGACGATCTCCACCTCATGGCCCGCCTCGATGAGCAAACGAGCGGCCTCGAAGGCCACCAGCGCGCCGTTGCAGTAGCCGCCGATGCGGTACGGTCCCTGCGCCTGGCGCGCGAGGATCAGCGGCAGACGTTCACGCGCCATCTGCTGCACCGACGCCGGTATCGGCTCGTTGTCCATGCCATGCGGGGCGATGGCGGTCAGCGGTTGCTGCGGGCCGAGCAGCCGGGCCAGGCGACGGATGTAGTAGCCGCCATGGGCGAAATCGCCGTGGAACCAGAACAACGGCGTGCGCCCTGGCTGGGCGTTGAAATCGATGACCGGAATGACGTGGTTGGCAAGATTCTCCAGGCGTGCTGCCAGCTCGCGGGCGGTCTCGGCCTCGACCAGCAACGATTCGGGGATCACTCGCCCGAGCATCTGCTCCAGCTCGGCAAGCATTTCGGTGGCCAGCAGCGAGTCACCACCACAATCGAGAAAGTTGTCGTTCGGGCCGACCGCCTCGGTTTTCAGCAGTCGCCGCCAGAGCGCCAGCACCTGCTGCTCCAGTTCGGACGCCGCCTCGGCCACCGCCGCGGCCCGGGCCCGCGCGCTGCGCTGCTCGAGGTAGGCATCCGCCAGCCGATGCCGCAACACCTTGCCGGTCAAGCCGCGCGGCAAGGCTTCGATGATCTGCACGCGCCGCGGCACCTTGAAGTACACCAGCTCGCCCCGCAGGTAGCGCTGCAGCTCCTCGGCCGCCACCTGCATGCCAGGGCGTAGCACCACAGCGGCGGCGACGTCCTGGCCGAGGCGCTGATGCGGCACGGCGAACGCCGCTGCATCGGCCACCGCCGGATGGCGCAACAGCACCGCATCGACTTCCGACAGGCTGACCTTCTCGCCGCCGCGGTTGATCACTTCCCGCAGGCGTCCATGCAGGCGCAGGAAGCCGTCCTCGTCGAGGCTGCCGATGTCGCCGGTGTGGAACCAGCCGTCGCGCAGCACCTCGCGGTTGAGCGTGTCATCGCCGAGATAGCCAGGCATCACCGTCGCGCCACGCACGCGGATCTCGCCGCGCCCGCCGGCCGCCAGCGGGTTGCCGTTCTCGTCGACGATGCTCAGGGTTTCCGGCCAGGGCCGACCGACCGTGTCCGCCTTGCGCTCGGTCGGGGTGTTGACGGCGATCTGCGCGGCCTCGCTGGAGCCGTAGTGCTCCAGCAGCGGGAAGCCCATGGTCTGCTCGAAGGCATCGATGATGTCCTGTCCCAGCGCCGCGCCGCCGGATGAGGCGAAGCGCGGCCGCTGCGTGCCCAGCCCTTCGGGGCGCGCGCTGGCCGCTTCGAGAATTGCGCGGTGCAACGCTGGGCCGGCGGAATACCAGCTCGGCCGCAGGCTTTCGAACCACTCGTGCAGGTCCACCACCGCCGGGCTGAGCGGAAAGGCGACGCTGCCGCCGGTGAGCAGCGGCGTGAGGATGGTGACCTTCAGCCCGTGGGAGTAATAGGGGGCCGAGACGCACAGGCAGCGGTCACCGGCATCCAGGCCGAACCAGCGCTGCCACTTGCGGGCGGCGGTCAGCATGTTGCGATGAGTGAAGGGAATCAGCTTGGGCAACGCCGTGGTGCCGGAGCTGCGCAGGATGAACGCCGGGGCGTCTGCCTCGGGCAGATCATCGGCGGCCGGCTGTGCAGCCAGCGGCATGTCGAACTGCAACGCCGGGCTGCCATCCGCGGCCGCTTCGGCACTGATCAGCGTCAGCCCGTGGCGCTCGGCGGCCGCCCGGCCCTGCTGATCGCCGTCACTGCTGATCAGCAGGGCATCGAGCGGCAGCTGCTGGAGAAACTGGTCCAGTTCGGCCGGGCCAAGACGCGGATCGAGCGGGACGGCAACCGCTGAGCAGGCGACGGCAATGATCGCGACCGCCGCCTGCGGGGCTTCTGGCAGCAATACGCCGATGCGCGCGTCGCGGCCGAAGCCGGCCAGGCGCAACTGGCGACGGGTCTGCTCGATCATCTGCTGCAGGCCGCGATGGTCCAGCGGCGCGAAGCGTGTCGAAAGCACCGCCGATCGATCAGACGCGCCATGCGCCACGCGGCTCAGCGCGGCATGCAAAGTGACGGGCTCGATGCCGGCGGTCGCCGGGTCGGGCACAGCAAAGACCGAGCCCGCAGGGGGCACGGCGGCGTCGGAGTCGTAATTCACGGCTGTCTGTCCTTGGCTAGAGTCCGGCCTGGCCATGGCACGGATTGCTCAGCTAAGACAGCGCCGCCCGAAAAAGTTGCCTCGCGCGAAGCAACAAAATGTGTGCAGTTAACCGCTTGTTACGCACATTTGGCCGCGTGGGGCGCTTTAACCTGCCGTTTCGCCCGCCTGTCGCTGCGCTTGCCCGGCACGGTTTTCCAGCCTTCGCCAGAGCAAGCGCACTGCACCCTTGCGCATCAGCGAGCAACGATACAGGCGGATTTCCAGTGGTACGCGCCATTGCTCGCTACCACAGATCGCCAGCTCGCCACGCTGCAGCTCGGGCTCGACGCTCAGACGCGGCACCCACGCGATCCCCAGCCCCTGCAGTGCCATGCTCTTCAGGCTGTCGGCCATGGCCGTCTCGTAAACGGTGGTCGAACGCAGCGCGCGCTGACGCAACAGCAGGTTCACCGAGCGACCGAGAAAGGCGCCAGCGCTGTAGGCCAGCAGCGGCACCGTCTGGCCGCTGTCGACGTCGTACAGCGGCGTGCCGTCATCGCCCGCCGCGCAGACCGGCAGCATTTCGGTGCGCCCCAGGTGCAGCGAGGGGAACAGCTCCGGGTCGAGCTGCAAGGCGGCATCCGGGTCGTAGTAGGCGAGAATCAGGTCGCAGCCGCCTTCGCGCAGCACATGCACGGCTTCGCCGACGTTGGTGGCGATCAGCCGGGTGGCGATGTTCAGTCCGTCGTGGCGCAGGCCGGCGATCCACGCAGGGAAGAAGCCCAGCGCCAGCGAGTGCGCGGCGGATATCTGCAACACCTCGCCCTGCTGGCCCTCGACGTGGTGCAGATGGCGCACCACTTCGCCGAGCTGTTCGACCATGTTGCGCGCACTGACCAGGAACAGCTGGCCGGCCTCGGTCAGCTCGATCGGCGTACGCGAACGGTTGATCAGTTGCAGGCCGAGCGCCTCTTCCAGCGAGCGTATCCGCCGGCTGAAGGCCGGCTGCGTGACGAAGCGGCGTTGCGCGGCCTGGGAGAAGCTGCGGGTCGCCGCCAGCGCCACGAAATCCTCCAGCCACTTGGTTTCCAGATTCACCTGAACATCCCTCGATACGATTGCGACCGGTAAAAAGTCACAGCCAAATTATGCCGTTTCGGCATAGGGCAGCCAGCAACGGCATTGGCCGCGAAACGCCTGAAAGCCTTATTTTAGGCGCACTGCAGCACTGCCTGCGCCTACCGAAGCCACATTACCATCATGTCCGAAGTTGCATCATCGCGAGTCGAAAAAGACCTGCTTGGCACCCTCCCCGTTCCTTCCGACGCCTACTACGGCATCCAGACCCTGCGCGCACTGCACAACTTCCGCCTCTCCGGCGTGCCGCTGGCGCATTACCCGAAGCTGATCGTTGCCCTGGCGATGGTCAAGCAGGCCGCCGCAGACGCCAACCGCGAGCTGGGCTACCTGCCCGAAGCCAAGCACGTGGCGATCAGCCAGGGCTGTGCACGACTGATTCGCGGCGAATTCCATGAGCAGTTCGTGGTGGACATGATCCAGGGCGGCGCCGGCACCTCGACCAACATGAACGCCAACGAAGTAATCGCCAACCTCGGCCTTGAGGCCATGGGCCACGCCAAGGGCGAGTATCAGTACCTGCACCCGAACAACGACGTGAACATGGCGCAGTCCACCAACGACGCCTATCCGACGGCGATTCGTCTGGGCCTGCTGCTCGGTCACGACACCCTGCTCGCCAGCCTGGAGAGCCTCTGCCAGTCGCTGACCGGCAAGGGCCATGCCTTCGCCCACGTGCTGAAGATGGGCCGCACCCAGCTGCAGGACGCCGTGCCCATGACCCTGGGCCAGGAATTCCACGCCTTCGCCACCACCCTCGGCGAGGATCTGCACCATCTGCGCGGCTTCGCCCCGGAGCTGCTGCTGGAAGTGAACCTCGGCGGCACAGCGATCGGCACGGGCATCAATGCCGATCCGCGCTACCAGGCCATTGCCGTGCAGCGCCTGGCGCAGATCAGCGGCCAGCCGCTGCGCCAGGCCGCGGACCTGATCGAAGCCACCTCGGACATGGGCTCGTTCGTCCTGTTCTCCGGCATGCTCAAGCGCCTGGCGGTGAAGCTGTCGAAGATTTGCAACGACCTGCGCCTGCTCTCCAGCGGCCCGCGCACCGGCTTCAACGAGATCAACCTGCCGCCGCGCCAGCCGGGCAGTTCGATCATGCCGGGCAAGGTCAATCCGGTGATCCCGGAAGCGGTCAACCAGGTCGCCTTCGAAGTGATCGGCAACGACCTCGCGCTGACCATGGCCGCAGAGGGCGGACAGCTGCAGCTCAACGTCATGGAACCGCTGATCGCCTACAAGCTGTTCGATTCGATCCGCCTGCTGCAGCGCGCCATGGACATGCTGCGCGAGCATTGCATCGAAGGCATCACCGCCAACGAAGACCGTTGCCGCGAGCTGATGGAAAGCTCCATCGGCCTGATCACCGCGCTGAATCCCTATATCGGCTACGACAACAGCACCCGCCTAGCCCGCGAGGCACTGCTCGGCGGCCGCAGTGTGCTGGAGCTGGTGCGCGAGGAGCGCTTGCTCGACGACGCCATGCTCGCCGAGATCCTGCGCCCGGAAAACATGATCGCGCCACGCCTGGCACCGCTGGTGGTGTGATCGTCCCAAGCGCCCGGCACCCATGCCGGGCGTTCGCTTTACGAGCCACCAGCCCGGCTCGTTCGCACAATAAAAACAACAGGAAAACCCATGACTCAGAGTACGACCCTCTCCGCTCCCCTGCGCCTGCTCGTCCGCCTGCCGCTCTGGCAGCAGATCCTCATCGGCCTGGCCCTCGGCGTCGCCGCCGGCATGGCCTTTGGCGCAGACGCGCAGCTGCTGGCACCGATCGGCACGCTGTTTCTCAATGCGATCAAGATGCTCATCGTGCCGCTGGTGTTCGTTTCGCTGGTGGCCGGCATAACCTCGATGCAGGACAGCGCCAAGCTCGGCCGCATCAGTCTGAAGACCATCGCCATCTACCTGGTGACCACCGCCTTCGCGGTCAGCATCGGCCTGCTGTTCGGCGCGCTGTTCACCCCGGGCGAAGGCATGAACATGGTCGCCAGTGGCAGCGAACAGGCCAAGCAGGCGCCCTCGCTGGTGTCGATTCTGGTCGGCTTGGTGCCTTCCAATCCGGTCACTGCCTTCGCCGAGGGCAACATCCTGCAGATCATCGTTTTCGCCATCGCCCTGGGCGTCAGCATCAACCTGATCGGCGAGCGCGGCGCGCCGGCGGTGCGCCTGTTCGATGCGCTGGCCGAGAGTTTCTACAAGCTCACCGATCTGGTGATGCGCGTCGCGCCGATCGGTGTCTTCGCCCTGACCGCCGGCGTGGTCGGCAGCCATGGTGCTGAAGTACTGCTGTCGCTGGCGGGCGTGATCGGGGTGATCTACCTGGCCAGCATCGCCCATGTACTGCTGGTCTACGGCGGCCTGCTCGGCCTGCTGGCGCGGCTCAATCCGCTGCGTTTCTTCCAGGGCATCGCCCCGGCGCTGGCGGTGGCCTTCAGCACCTCGAGCAGCTCCGGCACCCTGCCGGTGTCCATCGAATGCGCGCGCAAGAACCTCGGCGTATCCGAAGGTGTGGCGGGCTTCGTGCTGCCAGTGGGCGCGACCATCAACATGGACGGCACGGCGATCTATCAGGGCGTGCTCGCACTGTTCATCGCCCAGGCCTTCGGCATCGACCTCAGTGCCGGGCAGTACGCGATGATCATCCTCACCGCGACGCTGGCCTCCATCGGCACCGCCGGCATCCCCGGCGCCGGGCTGATCATGCTCGGGCTGGTGCTCACCGCTGCCGGCCTGCCGCTCGAAGGCGTGGCGCTGATCGCCGGGATCGACCGCATCCTCGACATGGCACGCACCACGGTGAACGTCGCCGGCGACCTGATGACCACCACGCTGGTCGGTCGCAGCGAGCAGGAACTCGACCGAGCGATGTACGACGCCAGCAACAAGGAGTGAGCGCCGTCCGAAGACCTGCCGCTAGCTCGGCAGGTCCCAGGCGTGACGCAGGCGTTGCAGCGCGGCGATGATTTCCACTTCCGGAACCGCCGCAAAACCCAGCACCAGGCCGCCCGGTGCGCCTCGCGGCGCCTGACCGTCCAGCCAGTAGTCGGCCAGCCCGTTCATTTCCACCTCGGCCGCTCGCGCCGCGGCAACCAGCTCGGCTTCGCGGGCGTGGCTGTGCACCGGCACGCACAGATGCAGCCCGGCATCCACCGCCGGCAACTCCGCGCAGCCAGGGATCGCCTCTGGCCAGTGCTGCAACAGGGTGTCGCGGCGCACCCGGGCGGCCTGGCGCATACGGCGCACGTGACGCTGAAAATGGCCGGCAGCGATGAACTCGGCCATCACCATCTGGCTGCCAATGTCCGAGTGACGCATATCCAATGCGCGGCGACGGGCGAAGGCCTCTGCCAGGCCGGGAGGCAATACCAGGTAGCCGAGGCGCAGCGCGGGGAAGGTGATCTTGCAGAAGGTGCCGACGTAGAGCACCCGCCCCTGCCGGTCCAGCGCAGCCAAAGGCGTCAACGGCGTCCCGCTGTAACGGTACTCGCCGTCGTAGTCGTCCTCGACGATCCAACCCTCGTTGCGTTCGGCCCACGCGAGCAGTTCCAGGCGCCGCGCCAGCGACAGGGTCACGCCGGTCGGGTACTGATGCGAGGGCGTGACATAGGCCAGCCGACAGCCTTCGATCTGCGCGAGGGCGGCGGTATCCAGTCCCTCGCCATCCACCGCGACCCCACACAGCTCGGCGCCAGCCACGGCGAAGGCATGGCCGGCGGCGCGATAGCCGGGATTCTCCAGCGCGACACGATCGCCGGGCTGCACCAGCAGCTGGGCACAGAGGCTGATGCCCTGCTGTGCGCCGCAGGTGATCACCACCTGGGACGGATCGCAGTTCAGCCCGCGGCTGCTGCGCAGATAGGCCGCTACCAGTTCGCGCAAGGCAGGCTCACCCGCCGGGTCGCCATAGCCCAGGCGCGCCGGCGATGGCTTGCGCCAGAAGCGCGCCGTGAGCCGCGCCCAGATTTCGAAGGGAAAAAGATCGAAGGCCGGCACGCCGATGCGAAAGGCACGCGGCGCACCGCTCACCGGCGGCGCCAAGTGATTACGCTGCAGGCGCAACAGCGCCTCGGTCGGCGCCACCCCGGAAGCAGGCGGCTGCATCAGCGGCCGCGCGCTGCCGAGTTCCACCACGTAAGTGCCATCGCCTACCCGGCCTTCAATGTAGCCCTCGGCGTAGAGCTGATCGAACGCCCGGGTGACAGTGTTGCGTGACACCGCCAGCAATGCCGCCAGATCGCGACCGGCCGGCAGCCGACTTCCTCCAGCCAGACGCCCGTCGAGGATGCGCTCGCGCAGGGCCTGATAGAGCTGGCGTGTCAGCCCCTGGCTGCGCTCCAGACAAATGCCGGAAAGATCGACGGGCAATGGGGGCGTGGTCGGCATAGGTAGTATTGGCTCTATCAAAGTCACAAGTAATGGATCTTACAGCGGGCCAATATCCTGCCTAGCATGGCAACACTGTATTTGGAGAGACGCCATGTACCTGCCAGCCTCATTCCGCCAGGACGATCCTGGCGAGTTGCATCGCCAGATTCGGGCGATGCCGTTCGCACTGCTGACCAGCGCGGGCACGGACGGCGTGCAGGCCAGCCACCTGCCGCTGCTGCTGGAATCGGACGAAGGCGAGTTCGGCACGCTCTACGGGCACTTCGCCAAGGCCAATCCGCACTGGCGCGAGCTGCAGGACGGCTGCGAAGCGCTAGCCGTGTTCAGCGGCCCTGACGCCTACATCAGCCCCAGCTGGTATCCGACCAAAGCGGAGCACGGCAAGGTCGTACCGACCTGGAACTACATCGCCGTGCATGCCCGCGGCCCGGTGCAGCTGATCGAGGACCGCAAGAGCCTGCTGCAGATCGTCAGCCGCCTCAGCGATCAGCATGAAGCCAGCCGCCCACAGCCCTGGGCCGTAAGCGATGCACCAGACGACTACCTGGACGCCATGCTGCGCGCCATCGTCGGCTTCGCCCTGCCGATTCGCCGGCTGGAGGGCAAGTGGAAACTCGGGCAGAACCGCTCGCCGGCGGACCAGGCCGGGGTTCGCCAGGGCCTGGCCGCCTCGCTCGATCCACGCGACCAGGCCCTGGCCGCGCGCATGCCCATCACCGATTGAAGAGGAATGCACTGTGCCTGAGATCCGCCCTATCACCGCTGCCGACCACGCTGTCTGGAGAGAACTCTGGCAGAACTACCAACGCTTCTACGCCGCTGCGATTGCGGAGCAGACCAGCGACCTCACCTGGCAGCGCTTCCTCGATCCAGCCGAGCCGATGCATGCCGCGTTGGCCTGGCATGACGGCCACGCCATCGGCCTGGTGCACTGGATCTTCCATCGCAGCTGCTGGACCCGCGGTGACTACTGCTACCTGCAGGATCTCTACGTGGCCGAGGGGATCCGAGGCAAAGGCATCGGTCGGGCACTGATCGAGCACGTCTACGCCCAGGCCGCAGCCGCTGGCGCCTCGCGCGTCCACTGGCTGACCCAGGAGACCAACTATACGGGGCGCATGCTCTACGACCGCATCGCCGAACGCTCGGGCTTCATCCAGTACCGCAAGATCCTCTGAGCCTTCACTCGATGCCGAACAGCCCGTTCTCCACATGCGGCGTCGCCAGGCGCTCGCGGATGTCCAGGTCGATGCGCGGGTCGTCCGGGCTGTAGAGCATCACCTGGCGATAGGCGCTGACCCGGTTGATCTCGCGACCCAGGTATTCCCACACCACCGAGGTGCACGCCGGCGTGCGGCGGTCGCCCGAAGAGACGCCGGTCTTCATTCCGTTAAGACGGGTGATGCGGCTCTTGAAGCTGGGAATGAGGATGGTCTGGCTCATCTCGTTGAGCGTCAGCGATTCGTAGTCGATCAGGAACAGTCGGTCCTGCAGGCCGAACGCCGCGCCGAGGTAGCGGCAGCGTACCCAGTCCTCGGCGTGGCCGAGGGTAGGGCTGGCGCGTTCCTGGCGCTCCTGACGCTCGAACAGGTAGAGGCCGTTTTCCTCGCGCAGATGCACCAGCGAGATGAGGATGCTGCCCGGCACCGACATGCAGTTGGCGTATTCGAAGTAGTAGCCGCAATAGCGCGACAGACTCGCGGCGTGCTCGCGCAACGGCTGCAGCAGGGCCAGCAGCGGATCGGTCCGCGGCAGCGCCTGGGCTTCCGGATGGCGCGCCCCGACCAGCCGGGCGAACTGCTCGGGCGGCATTTCCAGCTCATAGCCCTCGACCCCGAAGAAGTCGCCGATGCGTTTGAGGTTGAACGGCGTGGGACGGCTCTGCCCGCCCAGGTACTTGTTGAACTGCGCCCGATTGATGGCCAGCTTGCGGCACACCTCGGCAATCGAGCGGTAGTGACTGCAGAGCAACTTCAGGTTTTCGGCGAGGTGGGAGGTCATGGGATGCCCTGACGGTTGGCGCGAGTGCCGCCATTCTAGCATCAGGTCGCGCCACATCGCGGCCACCTGCGAAATTGTCCTGTCGTCGCTACTGTTGAAACATCCCCCGCTTGCACGGCGCAGCGGCGCGCGCCGGCACCCTAACAACGACAACAAGGTGAACATTGCCATGCTCGACCTTCTGAATGACCTCATTTGGAGCAAGCTGCTGATCGTCATGCTGATCGGCCTCGGTCTGCTCTTCACGATTCGCTCCGGCTTCGTCCAGTTCCGCTATTTCGGCAACATGTTCACGATCTTCGGCCACGCCTTCGAGCGTCAGCCGGGACAGCTCTCTTCCTTCCAGGCCCTGATGCTCTCGGTCGCCGGCCGCGTCGGCGCCGGCAACATCGCCGGCGTCTCGGTGGCAATCATGCTCGGCGGCCCGGGTGCAATCTTCTGGATGTGGGTGGTGGCGCTGGTGGGCATGGCGACCAGCTACTTCGAGTGCTCGCTGGCGCAGCTGTACAAGCGTCGCGAGCCGGACGGCACCTACCGCGGCGGCCCGGCCTTCTACATCCAGCACGGACTCGGCCAGCGCTGGCTGGGCATCGTTGTCTCGATCCTGCTGCTGATGACCTTCGGCTTCGGCTTCAACGCCGTGCAGTCGTTCACCGTCGCCAGCTCGCTGCATGACACCTTTGGCGTGCCGACCGTAGCCAGCGGCATCGCGCTGACCCTGGTCATCGGCGGCATCATCTTCGGTGGCATCCGCCGTATCGCCAAGTGGGCCGACGTACTGGTGCCGGTCATGGCCTTCTCCTACCTGGGCATGGCGCTGTTCGTCATCGGCAGCAACTTCGGTGCCGTACCGGAAACCTTCGGCTTGATCTTCCGCAGCGCCTTCGGTCTGGAGCAGGCCTTCGCCGGCGGCATCGGCGCGGCGATCCTGATGGGCGTCAAGCGCGGCCTGTTCTCCAACGAGGCAGGCCTGGGCAGTGCGCCAAACGTCGCCGCGGTCGCCGAGGTCAAGCACCCGGTGGCGCAAGGCATCGTGCAGTCGCTCTCGGTGTTCATCGACACCATCATCCTGTGCAGCTGCACGGCGCTGATCATCCTGCTCTCGGGCGTCTACGAGCCGGGTATGGACCAGGCCGGTGTGGTGCTGACGCAGAACGCCATGGCCGCCGTCGTCGGCGAGTGGGGTCGGGTGTTCGTCAGCGTCGCGCTGCTGCTGTTCGTCTTCACCACGCTGATCTACAACTACTACCTGGGTGAAAACGCGCTGGGCTTCTTCACCGAGAAGCGCATGCCGGTGGTGATCTATCGCATCCTCGTGGTCATCCTCGTGCTCTGGGGTTCGGTGCAGGATCTGGGCACCGTGTTTGCCTTCGCCGACGTGACCATGGGTCTGCTGGCCATCGCCAACCTGATCGCCGTGGCCCTGCTGTTCAAGGTCGGCCTGCGCCTGATGCGCGACTACGACCGCCAGATCCGCGCCGGCATCGAGCAACCCGTGCTCGATCCGAAGGACTTCGCCGACCTGGATCTCGACCCGGCCGTGTGGAAGGCGAACATGCCCGCCACACCCGACACCACCGAGCGCCGCTAAGCGCTCCGACGCGACCGGCCAGCCCTCTGCGCAACCGCGCACGGGGCTGGCCCCATCCGCCTGTTTCCCTGATGGCCTGCGCCGAACGAGCGAGGAGCGCGTGTGAATCAATCAATCGAACGCCTGCTGGTGCTCTACACCGGTGGCACCATCGGCATGCAACAGAGCGCCGCCGGGTTGATGCCAGCCTCCGGCTTCGAAGCTCGCCTGCGGGCGCAGCAGGCGCTGGAAGCCGGGCCGCTGCCGAGCTGGACCTTCCGCGAACTGCAACCGCTGCTGGACAGCGCCAACATGCAGCCGACCCACTGGCTGCAGATGGCGTCCGCCGTCCGCGATGCCGTGGCGCAGGGCGACTGCGATGCGGTGCTGTTGCTGCACGGCACCGACACTCTGGCCTACAGCGCCGCTGCGCTGTCCTTCCTGCTGCTGGATCTTGAGATCCCCGTGCTGCTCACCGGCGCCATGCTGCCGGCGGGAAGCCCGGGCAGCGATGCCTGGCCCAACCTGTTCGGCGCCATGCGCGCCCTGCAGGCCGGGCAGGTGCACGGCGTGCAACTGTTCTTCAACGGCGTGCTGCTGCACGGCGCGCGGGTCAGCAAACTGCGCAGCGACGCCTTCGACGCTTTTGCCGAGGCGCCGCGCAAACGCCTCGCCGCAGCGGCCAGCGAACGTCCGCCGGCGCTGTTGCCGCAGCGACCGGCACAGGTCGTGGTGCTGCCGTTGTACCCCGGCGTCGGCGCCGCGCAGGTCCGGGCACTGGTCGCCAGCGGCGCTCAGGCGCTACTGCTCGAGTGCTATGGCAGCGGCACCGGGCCGGCGGACGACGTCCCGTTCATCGAAGCGCTGCGCCACGCGCATCGACAGGGCGTGGTGCTGGCGGCGATCAGCCAGTGCCCGGGCGGCCATGTCGATTTCGACGTCTATGCCACCGGCAGCGGCCTGCGCGATGCCGGTCTGGTCTCCGGCGGCGGCATGACCCGTGAAGCAGCGCTGGGCAAGCTGTTCGCCCTGCTCGCCGCCGGGCTCGACCATGCCGAGGTGGAACACTGGTTCTGCCGCGACCTCTGCGGCGAAATGGCCGACTGAAAACGACACCGGCAAAAATGCGCGCTGCCCCGCAGGGCAGCGCGGCCGGCTGGCGATGTGCCTGCAGCACCGCTACCCTTGCTCACGCCAACAACAAGAAAAGCGTCAAGGAGCCGATGCCATGGCCAGATCCCGAACTGCCGGGGCGCTGTTCGCCCTGCTCATCAGCGCTGCATGTGCCGCCCAGGCCGAACTGCCTGCCAACTATCAGATCACTCTGCAAACCGACAGTTTCCCGCCATTCAACATGGGCCCCAACAGCAAGGGCTTCGCCCGCGGCGACGATGTGCAGGGCATCGATGCCGACACCGTGCGAGACATCTTTCGCCGCGCCGGCATCGCCTACAACCTGACCCTGCGCGGCCCCTGGAGCCGGCTCTACGAGCAGACCCGGCAGCAGCCCGCCCACGGCCTGTTCTCAGTGGCGCGCACGCCGCAGAACGCCGGTCAGTTCAAGTGGGTCGGGCCGCTGGCCCATCACGCCAGCGTGCTGCTGGCGCCGGCCGACAGTGGCCTGAAGTTCGACAGTCTGGAGCAGACGCAGGGCTACCAGATCGGCGGCCACGCCAACGGCAGCGTCAGCCTGTTCCTGGAAAGCCAGGGCATCGCCACCAGCAACAGCCTCAACGACGCCGAAAACCTGCGCAAACTGCTGACCGGGCGCATCGACCTGTGGGCGGTGGCCGACCCGGTGTGGCGTCATTACGCGCGGCTGCAGGGCGTCGACGAGAGCCAGCTGCGCATCGCGCTGAGCTATCGCAGCGAACCGCTGTATCTGGCACTGAGCCCTGATACGCCGGACGAAGTGGTCAAACGCCTGCAGAAGGCGCTCGAGGACGTGATCGCCGAAGGCTACGCCGGCTGCAGCAAGACCCCTGACCTGTGCTATCTGATTCAGGAGCGCGGCACGACGCTGGCCGGCGGTCGCTGACCCCGCGCCTCGTCAGCAGACCGAAACCGCCCGGAAGCGCTTCAGCTCACCTGATAGCGCGCCCGCGGCGTGGCCATCGGCAGCGGGCCGTCGCCGACCAGGCGGAACTCGCCCTTCTCGGCATCGTAGGCGCGGATTTCGCTGGTCCCGATGTTGTACACCCAGCCGTGGATGAACAGTTGACCGCTGGCCAGCCGCGCTGCCACCGAGGGATGCGTGCGCAGGTGGTCGAGCTGGGCCACCACGTTCTCCTCGGTAAGGATGCCGAGGGTGTTGTGGTCGGCGCAGCCACAGTTCTGCTCGACGACGATCTTCGCCACCTCGGCATGCCGCAGCCAGCCCTTGACCGTCGGCATGCGTTCCAGCTGAGCCGGGTTGAGCACCGCCTTCATCGCGCCGCAGTCGGAGTGGCCGCAGACGATGATGTGCTGCACGCCAAGCGCCATCACGGCGAACTCGATGGCGGTCGACACGCCACCGTTCATCTGCCCGTAGGGCGGCACCACGTTGCCGACGTTGCGGGTGACGAACAGGTCGCCGGGCGAGCTCTGGGTGATCAGCTCGGGGATGATTCGCGAATCGGCACAGGTGATGAACATCGCCCGCGGGGTCTGCTCGTAGGCGAGCTTCTCGAACAGCTCGCGCTGCTCGGGATAGACCTCTTCGCGGAAGCGCTTGACGCCCGAGACGATGTGTTCGAGGGCCTCCTGGGCGGTTTCGCTCTTCTTGCCGTCATTCATGCTTGGTTCTCTCCAGAGGAATTCGAAGGGTAGGCGCCGCCGCGACGGCGCGTCAGAAGATGGACCAGCCGATACGCTGCGACAGCGCCTCGAGCGCGGCCATGCCGATCAGCGAATTGCCCGCGGCGTTGAGCTCCGGCGACCAGACGCAGACGGTGAAGCGGCCCGGTACCACCGCGACGATGCCGCCGCCCACCCCGCTCTTGCCGGGCAGGCCGACGCGATAGGCGAAGTTGCCCGCCTCGTCGTACAGGCCGCTGGTGGCCATGATCGCGTTGACCTGCTTGGCCTGGCGCGGCGCCAGCACCGTCTCGCCGCTTTGCGGGCAGGCACCATCGCGGGCAAGAAAGGCGAACGCGCGGGCCAGGTCGACGCAGTTCATACGCAGCGCACAGTGATGAAAATAGCTGCGCAATACCGCTTCGACATCGTTGTGGAAGTTGCCGAAGGCCTGCATCAGGTAAGCCATGGCCGCATTGCGCGCGCGGTGCTGGTATTCGGATTCGGCGACGCGGGTGTCGGAGACGATCTGCCGGTTGCCGGACAGGTGCCGGACGAAATCGCGCATCGACAGCTCCGGGGTGGCGAAGCGCGACTGGTTGACGTCGCAGATCACCAGCGCCCCGGCGTTGATGAACGGGTTGCGCGGGCGGCCGCGTTCGAACTCGAGCTGCACCAGTGAATTGAACGGCTGCCCCGAAGGCTCGTGGCCCAGCCGCTCCCACAACGACTCGCCGCGATGGGCGATGGCCTGCACCAGGCTGAACACTTTCGAAATGCTCTGGATCGAGAACGGCGTCTGCGCGTCGCCGGCTTCGAAAATCTCGCCCTCGGCACTGCACACGGCAATACCCAACTGGTTGGGCGGCACGTCGGCCAGCGCCGGGATGTAACTGGCCACGCGACCTTGCCCGAGCAGCGGGCGTACATCGTCGAGAATTTCCTGCAGCAGGGCGTGCATCGAAGGCTCCATCGGTCCTGAGTCCAGGGTGGACGCCCGCCGGCCGAGGGGCATCACAGCGCGCGGTCAGAACTTCTCGGGCCGCAGCACTTCCACCTCGGCCAGGTAGCAGACCATGGCGAAGTTCTCGTAGTAGCGCGCCTGCAGGTGCTCGGCGATACGCTCGGCGATCTCGCGGCTGCAGATCACCTCCAGGCGGATGTTGCCGTCGGTATCCCAGCCGGCGCTGCGCACCCCGCGGCTGCCGCTGCCACGGGCGTCCGACAGGGTCCAGCCCGGAGCGCCCAGGTTTTTCAGGTCGGCTTCCAGCTTGTGTTCCAGCGCTGCCTCGCAGATCACGGTCAGCAGCGTACGATTGTGCGCGTTCATCTCAGAACCCCCAGGCGATCAGCCGCTCGGCCAGGGCCAGGTAGAGCGGAATGCCGATTAGGATGTTGAACGGAAAGGTGATGCCCAGCGACGCGGTCAGCGACAGCGACGGATTGGCTTCCGGTACCGCCAGACGCATCGCCGCCGGCACCGCGATGTACGAGGCACTCGCCGCCAGCGTGGCGAGCATCGCCGTACCGCCCAGCGACAGGCCCATGAAGCGCGCCAGCAGGGCGCCGATCAGCGCACCGATCAGCGGCATCAGCAGCGCAAAGGCAGCGAGCTTGAAGCCGTAGCGCTTGAGCGAACCGAGCTGGCCGGAGGCGATCAGGCCCATCTCCAGCAGGAAGAAAGCCAGCACCGGTTTGAACATGCTGGTGTACAGCGGTTCGAGCGGTTTGATGGCCTCCTTGCCGGCGATCGCACCGATCAGCAGGCCACCGAGCAGCAGCATGATGCTCTTGCCAAGGAAGATCTCGCGGCCCAGTTCCTTCCAGTCGGTATCGCGCGACACGCCCTTGGCCAGCAGAATGCCAACCAGGATCGCCGGGATTTCGAGAATCGCCACGAACAGCGGCATGTAGCTTTCGAAGAAGATTTCCCGCGCCGCCAGATAGGCCACCACGACGGCGAAGGTACCGGCGCTCACCGAACCGTAGTGCGCCGCCACCGCCGCCGCGTTGACCCTGTCGAAACGCAGGCCACGCAGCAGGATGAAGGCCAGGATCGGCAGCAACACGCCCAGCCCCAGCACCAGCAGCGACTGGCCCAGAAGCGCCGCACTGGCCTGTTCGGCCAGCTCCACACCACCGTGCAGACCGATCGCCAGCAGCAGGATGATCGACAGCGTCTCGTAGAGCGCCGGCGGCAGCTTCAACTCGCTCTTCACCAGGCCCGCAAACAGGCCGAACACGAAGAACAGCACTACTGGGTCGATACCCATCTACAGTCTCCACAGCTTGGACAATGGACCGATCCCTGGCAGACATTGACTCGAAAAAAAGGAGCCGCAAGGGCTCCCAAAGGGGACACACTGCCCGCGCCGTCCGTTCCGCTGGCTGCCGCGTATGCTTGCGCAGCGCGGCCAAAACAGTCGAAACGACGCTGGCGTGACGTGATCAGACCGCCACGCCACCCTTCACTCAGCCCTCGATCTCTATCAAGACATCGCCCGGGTTCACCCGGTCACCTTTGGCGACATGCACGGCCTTGACCGTTCCGCTCATGGGCGCCTGAATCTCGGTTTCCATCTTCATCGCTTCGCTGATCAGTACGGCCTGGCCAGCCTTGACCACGTCGCCTTCCTTGACCAGCACGTCGACCACGTTGCCCGGCATGCTGGTGCTGACGTCGCCCGGACCGCTGGCCTGCTTGCGCTGACCGCCGCCGCTGCCGCCGACGAAGTTGTTCAATGGCTCGAACACCACCTCTTCCGGCATGCCGTCGATGGAAAGGAAGAAGTGCCGCTTACCTTCGCCCTTGACGCCGACACCGGTGATATCCACGCGGTAGGTTTCGCCATGCACGTCGATGACGAACTCGGTCGGCACGCCCTGCCCGCCTGCAGCGGTCGCGGTGCTGCCGTCAGGGATCGGCAGCAGTGCTTCCGGTACCAGCGTACCGGCCTCACGCTCCTCGAGGAACTTGCGGCCGATGTCGGGGAACATGGCGTAGGTCAGCACGTCTTCTTCGGATTTGGCCAGCGCACCGACTTCCTGGCGCAGCTTGTCCAGCTCCGGCTTGATCAGGTCGGCCGGGCGCACGTCGATGATCTCTTCACCGCCAATGGCCTGGCGCTGCAGCTTGGCGTCGATGGTGCCCGGCGCCTTGCCGTAGCGGCCCTGCAGGTAGAGCTTCACCTCGTTGGTAATGGTCTTGTAGCGTTCGCCGGCGAGCACGTTGAAGAACGCCTGGGTGCCGACGATCTGCGAGGTCGGGGTTACCAGCGGCGGGTAGCCGAGGTCCTTGCGCACGCGCGGAATCTCGGCGAGCACTTCATCCATGCGGTTGAGCGCACCCTGCTCCTTCAGCTGGTTGGCCAGGTTGGAAATCATCCCGCCCGGCACCTGGTTGACCTGCACACGGGTATCGACGCCGGTGAATTCGCTTTCGAACTGGTGGTACTTCTTGCGCACCGCGTAGAAGTACAGGCCGATCTCCTGCAGCAGCTCCAGATCAAGGCCGGTGTCATAGGGCGTGCCACGCAGCGCAGCGACCATCGATTCGGTGCCGGGATGACTGGTGCCCCAGGCCATGGAGGAAATGGCGGTGTCGATGTGGTCGGCGCCGTTCTCGATGGCTTTCAACTGGCACATGCTGGCGACGCCAGCCGTGTCGTGGGAGTGAATGAACACCGGCAGGTCGATCTCGGCCTTCAGCGCGCGCACCAGCTCGCCGGTGGCGAACGGCGTGAGCAGGCCTGCCATATCCTTGATGGCGATGGAATCGACGCCCATGTCGCGCATCGCCCGACCCTGCTCGACGAACAACTCGACGGTATGCACCGGGCTGGTGGTGTAGGCGATGGTGCCCTGGGCGTGCTTGCCGGTCTTCTTCACGGCCTTGATCGCGGTTTCCAGGTTTCGCACGTCGTTCATCGCGTCGAAGATGCGGAACACGTCGATGCCGTTCTCCGCCGCCTTGGCGCAGAACGCTTCGACCACATCATCGCTGTAATGGCGGTAGCCGAGCAGGTTCTGCCCGCGCAGCAGCATCTGCAGTCGGGTGTTGGGCAGCGCGGCCTTGAGCTGGCGCAGGCGCTCCCAGGGGTCTTCCTTGAGGAAGCGTACGCAGGCGTCGAAGGTGGCGCCGCCCCAGACTTCCAGCGACCAGTAGCCGACACGGTCGAGCTTTTCGCAGATCGGCAGCATGTCTTCAGTGCGCATGCGGGTGGCCAGCAGCGACTGATGGGCGTCACGCAGGATGGTGTCGGTAACGGTAATTTTCTTCTGAGCAGTCATGGTTCGTTCCTCACAGTCCTGCGTGGGCGGCGATGGCGGCAGCGATGGCCAGGGCCAGCTCGCCCGGCTTGCGTTTGATCGAGTAGTTCAGCAGTTCCGGATGGTTCTCGACGAAGCTGGTGTTGAACTGACCGCTACGAAAATCCGGACTGGCGAGAATCTGTTGGTAATAGGTGGCGGTGGTCTTCACGCCCTGCACGCGCATGTCGTCCAGTGCCCGCGAACCGCGGGCCAGCGCCTCTTCCCAGGTCAGCGCCCAGACGATCAGCTTCAGGCACATGGAGTCGTAATACGGCGGAATGGTGTAACCGGTATAGATCGCCGTGTCGGTGCGCACACCGGGGCCACCCGGCGCGTAATAGCGGGTGATCTTGCCGAAGCAGGGCAGGAAGTCGTTGCGCGGCTCCTCGGCGTTGATGCGGAACTGCAGGGCGAAGCCGCGATACTGGATGTCCTCCTGCTTGACCGACAGCGGCTGGCCGGAGGCGATGCGGATCTGCTCGCGGACGATATCGATCCCGGTGATTTCCTCGGTGATGGTGTGTTCCACCTGCACCCGGGTGTTCATTTCCATGAAGTACACCTCGCCATCGGCGAGCAGGAACTCCACGGTGCCGGCGTTCTCGTAACCCACCGCCTTGGCCGCACGCACGGCCAGGTCGCCGATATAGGCGCGCTGCTCGGGGGTGAGCTGCGGGCTCGGGGCGATCTCGATGAGTTTCTGGTTGCGGCGCTGGATCGAGCAGTCGCGCTCGAACAGGTGCACGGTGTTGCCGAACGAATCGGCGAGGATCTGCGCCTCGATATGCTTGGGTTCGACGATGCACTTTTCCAGGAAGACTTCAGCGCTGCCGAAGGCCTTGGTCGCTTCGGAAATCACTCGCGGAAAGGCCGATTCCAGCTCTGCCTGCGAGTTGCAGCGGCGAATGCCACGACCGCCACCACCGGAGGTGGCCTTGAGCATCACCGGATAGCCGATACGCTCGGCTTCGCGCAGCGCCTCGGCAAGATCGGCGACGTTGCCCTCGGTGCCCGGCGTGACCGGCACGCCGGCCTTGATCATGCTGCGCCGCGCTTCGGTCTTGTCGCCCATGCGGCGGATGACTTCAGCGCTGGGGCCTACGAAGCGGATGCCACGTTCGGCGCAGATCTCCGCCAGTTCGGCATTCTCGGAAAGAAATCCATAGCCTGGATGCAGCGCATCGCAGCCGGTTTCCACAGCCAGGTTCACCAACTTGCGCGGGTTCAGGTAGCCGGCCAGCGGGTCTTCGCCAATGAAATGCGCCTCGTCGGCACGCTTGACGTGCAGCGCGTGGCGGTCGGCTTCGGAGAATACCGCCACCGAGCGGACACCCATTTCGGCACAGGCGCGGACGATGCGCACCGCGATTTCCCCGCGGTTGGCGATCAGCAGCTTCTTGATCACGCTGTCTTCCCTCGGATCGTTGAGCAGGGGACCCGCGTGCGGGTCATGATCACTCGCATTTACAACGAGCCGTTTCACCCTACGCCCGCCGGGGGGATTACTGAAAATGAATAATTGTTTGCTTGAGAATAAGTAATTACTTATAGATGCACCCTGAGCAGCACTAATCTGGCCGAACGGTCAGCGCCGCCGGCAACGGTGCAACGGGGCTGCGCTTCAATAATATTGCGGAGAACGTGATGCGAAAATCGCTGATGCGCATGACATTGCGCCAGCTTCAGGTATTTCGCGCAGTGTGCGAAACGCACTCGTATAGCCGTGCGGCGGAGGAAATGGCGCTGACCCAGCCCGCCGTCAGTTTGCAGATTCGGCAGCTCGAGGAACTGGTCGGTCAACCGCTTTTCGAGTACCTCGGCAAGAAGCTCTACCTGACCGATGCGGCTGAAGCGCTACAGCGCGCCAGTACCGACATCTTCGGTCGCCTGGATAGCCTCGACATGCAGCTCTCGGATCTGCAGGGCTCGTTGCAGGGCCAGCTCAACCTGGCGGTTGAATCCAGCGCCAAGTACGTCACGCCGCACCTGTTCGCCGCCTTCAAGCGCCTGCACCCTGAGGTCAGCCTGCAACTGGTGGTGGTCAACCATGCCCAGGCGGTCAAGCGCCTGTCGGTGAGCCGTGACGACCTGCTGATCATGTCTCAGGTGCCTACCGACATGGACCTGGAGTTCATGCCCTTCCTGAACAACCCGATCATCGCCGTGGCGCCACCTGACCATCCGCTGTGCAACGCCGCCACACTGTCCCTGCAGGACCTCACGGACTATCCCCTGCTGGTGCGGGAGCCCGGCTCGGGCACGCGACGGGCCGGCGAGGACTACCTGCGCCAGAAGCGCGCGCATTTCGCCCAGACCATCCAGGTCGCCTCGCTGGATGCGCTGCGCGAATGCGTGGTGGCCGGGCTCGGCCTGGCGCTGCTGCCGCGCCATGCGGTGCATCTGGAGCTGGCCAACGGGCTGCTACGCGAGCTGCCGGTCGAGGAATTGCCGCTGTATCGCAGCTGGTGCGTGGTGCATTCGCGCGGCAAGCGCCTGAGTCCGGTGGCCCAGGCGTTCTTCGCCTTCCTCCGTGAAGAGCGCGCGCAGATCAGTGCGCTGGCGGAGCGCTTCGCCGGCTCGCCGACGACGAGCGCAGCGAGCTGATCACCAGCGCATCGGCGTAGTCGTTCAACTCGGCATGCAGCTGACGCTGCTCGGTATAGCTTTCGATGGCGCGGCGGAAACGCATGCGCCGCTCATCCTGCTGTTTGCGACGGGACTTGCTGTCGAGCTGGCTGCTGTCGTCGGTGTGCCGGAGCATGAGGCGATCTCCCAGAACAGGTAAGGAGAGATCAGCATCGACGTCATGGATGACAAACTGAAGTCAGGGCGATTACGCGACCGTGAAGGTGCCGCGGCACCTCAATCGTCGTGCGCCTTGACCTTCTGCGGCGACAGGCGAAGGCTGCGCAGGCTGCGCTTCACGCTCTTGAGGTGATTGACCAGACTCGGTCCGCGCGCCATGGCAACACCCATCGCCAGCACGTCGATCACTACCAGGTGAGCGATACGCGACGTCAGCGGGGTGTAGATCTCGGTGTCTTCCTGTACGTCGATTGCCAGGTTGATGGTGGCCAGCTCGGCCAGCGGCGTCTGGCTCGGGCACAGGGTGATGAGCGTCGCGCCGGATTCACGCACCACGTTGGCGGTGATCAGCAGATCCTTCGAGCGACCGGACTGCGAGATGCAGATCGCCACGTCGGTAGGCTTGAGCGTCACCGCCGACATGGCCTGCATGTGCGGATCGGAATAGGCGGCAGCTGACAGCAGCAGACGGAAGAACTTGTGCTGGGCGTCGGTGGCCACCGCGCCGGATGCGCCGAAACCGTAGAACTCCACGCGCTCGGCCTTGGCCATGGCAGCGATGGCGCGCTGCAGCGCTTCGGGGTCGAGCCGCTCGCGCACTTCCATCAGCGTGTGCAGCGTAGTGTCGAAGATCTTCAAGGCGAAGTCGGCCACCGAATCGTTCTCGCTGATGGCGAACTGACCGAAGCTGGCGCCAGCCGCCAGGCTCTGCGCCAGTTTGAGCTTGAGATCCTGAAAACCCAGGCAACCGATGGCGCGGCAGAAGCGCACGATGGTGGGTTCGCTGACACCGACCACGTGAGCCAGGTCGGCCATGGAACTGTGCATCACCGACGCCGGATCGAGCAGGACATGGTCGGCCACTTTCAGCTCCGACTTCCGTAGCAGGCTTCTGGATTGGGCGATGTGCTGCAGCAGATTCACGTTCCGGACTCGCTATGCTCTCGTCTGATGGCTTTGCTCGGGCGCGATCGACGCCGCTCAGCCGTCAGCGGGTTGTAGTGGGGCGGTAGTTATACTACAAGCCTCGCCACGACGCCCATTTTTTGGCCCTGGGAGAGAATCGATGTCGATATCCTGTGACATGCTCGTGTTCGGCGGGACCGGTGACCTGACGCTGCACAAACTGCTTCCGGCGCTCTACCACCTGCACCGTGACGGGCGCCTGCACGCCGACGTACGGATACTCGCCCTGGCGCGCAAGAAGCTCGATCGCAACGGCTACCTGGCCCTGGCCGAGCGGCATTGCCGCGCGCAGGTCGCCCGCAGCGACTTCAGCCCTGACACCTGGCAGGCCTTTGCCCAGCGCCTGGACTACTTCGCCATGGATGCCTCACAGCGCGGCGACTACGTGCGCCTTGCCCATCACCTCGGCCAGGCCGACGGCCGTGTGCGGGTGTATTACCTGGCGACCGCGCCGGACCTGTTCGAACCCATCGCCGCCAACCTGGAAAGCGCCGGGCTGGCCGGTGACGATGCGCGCATCGTGCTGGAAAAGCCGATCGGCCATTCGCTGGACTCGGCGCTGGAAATCAACGAATCGATCGGCGCCGTGTTCCCCGAGTCGCGCATCTACCGGATCGATCACTACCTGGGCAAGGAAACGGTGCAGAACCTCATGGCGCTGCGCTTCGCCAACGCGCTGTTCGAGCCGATCTGGCGCTCCGGGCATATCGACCACGTGCAGATCACCGTCGCCGAAACCCTCGGCGTGGAGAACCGCGGCGGCTACTACGACAACGCCGGCGCGATGCGCGACATGCTGCAGAACCACCTCCTGCAGCTGCTCTGCCTGGTGGCAATGGAGGCGCCGGTGCGTTTCGATGCCAAGCACATCCGCGGCGAGAAGGTGAAGGTGCTCGAGGCGCTGAAGCCGATCACCGGCAACGACGTGCTGGACAAGACCGTGCGCGGCCAATACGGCGCCGGCCGCATCGGTGGCCACGACGTGCAGGCCTACTACTTCGAGCCGAGCATCGACAACGACAGCGACACCGAAACCTTCGTCGCGGTGAAGGCCGAGATCGACAACTGGCGCTGGGCTGGTGTGCCCTTCTACCTGCGCACCGGCAAGCGCATGGCGCGCAAGCGCTCGGAGATCATCATCACCTTCAAACAGGTTCCGCACCTGCTGTTCAGCAAGGGTGAAGTGAACCGCCTGGTGATCAGCCTGCAGCCGGAAGAAAGCATCAGCCTGCAGCTGATGGCCAAGGCACCCGGCAAGGGCATGCAGCTGGAACCGGTGGAGCTGGATCTGAACCTGGCGCACGCCTTCAGCAGCACCCGTCGCTGGGAAGCCTACGAGCGGCTGCTGCTGGATGTGATCGAAGGCGACTCCACGCTGTTCATGCGCCGTGACGAGGTCGAGGCGGCCTGGAACTGGGTCGATCCGATCCTGCGCGGCTGGCACAGCTACTACCGCAAGCCGCGCCCCTATCCGGCCGGCGAGGACGGCCCGGAACAGGCCCATCAATTCATCGAACGCCAGGGGCATCGCTGGTGGCAATGAAGTTGCCTGGCACAACTTCCGACAACTTCGCCACAGGCCCCGCATAACGCGAGATAGAGCGGATCGGCAGACTTTCTGAAATCATCGATCGCGGCCACCACAACTACGCCGAGCAACTAGCTCGGCCGTGGCCATATCGCACCGACATACAGACGTCACATCAGCGAAATATCATCGGTAGTTCACGCCGCCATTTAGCGCTATTTCCGCGTCGATTCTCAGCCTGATTCTTCCCTGCACACTTATCCGCAGCACACCATGCCCAACAGCGCGTGCATGACGAACGATTCGGGCATCGCTCAACCACCGCAAATCCAGCATTCATGCTGCTTTCAGCTACGTCATGGCCACTCAAGGCGAACTTCTGTGCATCACTGCCATCGAACTTCTCGCGGCACTCCTGAAACTTCCCCGTAACTATCAGCCTTCACCGCCAGCCTGGCGAAATGAAACAGACTGAAACATCCACGGCGCAATCGCCGTAATTACGCGGGATTGAGCGATATATGCAGCGCTCTTAACTTCGCATATTCAGAAGTTCGGGTTGAGAAACTTCTCCGGATATGCCTACCCTAAAAAGGAATTCAATCAACAACCCCAAAGGCATTGTTTTGAGTTTCCCTACCGTAGTGCTCCGTCGCCCAACCGACGGCGACGGTTACAACCTGCATCAGCTGGTGGCGCGCTGCCAGCCCCTCGATACCAATTCGGTCTACTGCAACCTGCTGCAGTGTTCCGATTTCGCCGACACCGCCATCGCCGCAGAGAACGCCCAGGGCGAACTGGTTGGTTTCATCTCGGGTTACCGCCCCCCTGCCCGCCCGGACACCCTGTTCGTCTGGCAGGTCGCCGTCGATAGTTCGATGCGCGGCCAGGGCCTGGCCCTGCGCATGCTGCTCGCGCTGACGGCCCGTGTGGCCCGTGAGCACGACGTGTGCTTCATGGAAACCACCATTTCCCCGGACAACGCGGCGTCGCAGGCACTGTTCAAGCGGGCATTCGATCGGCTGGGTGCCGACTGCACCACGCGCACGCTGTTTTCCCGCGCTGCGCATTTTGGCGGTCAGCACGAGGACGAGGTGCTCTACCGCGCCGGCCCGTTCACCGTTTCCCATCTAGAAGAAGAGCTCAAGGAGCACGCATGAAAACTTTTGAACTGAACGAATCCAAGGTTCGTAGCTACTGCCGTTCCTTCCCCGTGGTCTTCAACCAGGCCCAGGGTGCCGAACTGGTCACCAGAGACGGCAAGCGTTACATCGACTTCCTCGCCGGTGCCGGCACGCTCAACTACGGGCACAACCACCCGGTACTCAAGCAGGCGCTGCTCGAGTACATCCAGAACGACGGCATCACCCATGGCCTGGACATGTACACCGCAGCCAAGGAGCGTTTCCTCGAAACCTTCAACCGCCTGATCCTCGAACCGCGCGGCATGGGCGACTACCGCATGCAGTTCACCGGCCCAACCGGCACCAACGCGGTCGAAGCGGCGATGAAGCTGGCGCGCAAGGTCACCGGGCGCAACAACATCATCAGCTTCACCAACGGCTTCCACGGCTGCAGCATCGGCGCGCTGGCCGCGACCGGCAACCAGCATCACCGCGGCGGCTCCGGCATCAGCCTCACCGACGTCAGCCGCATGCCGTACGCCAACTACTTCGGCGACAAGACCAACACCATCGGCATGATGGACAAGCTGCTCTCCGACCCCTCCAGCGGCATCGACAAGCCCGCCGCGGTGATCGTCGAGGTGGTGCAGGGCGAAGGCGGACTGAACACCGCGTCGACCGAGTGGATGCGCAAGCTCGAGAAGCTCTGCCGCAAGCACGAGATGCTGCTGATCGTCGATGACATCCAGGCCGGTTGCGGCCGCACCGGGACCTTCTTCAGCTTCGAGGAAATGGGCATCCATCCGGACATCGTGACCCTGTCCAAGTCGCTGTCCGGCTATGGCCTGCCATTCGCCATGGTGCTGCTGCGCCCCGAGCTGGACCAGTGGAAGCCGGGCGAGCACAACGGCACCTTCCGCGGCAACAACCATGCGTTCGTCACTGCTGCCGCAGCCGTCGAGCACTTCTGGCAGAACGACGAGTTCGCCAACAGCGTGAAGGCCAAGGGCAAGCGCATCGCCGACGGCATGCAGCGCATCGTCCGCCGCCACGGTCCGGATTCGCTGTTCCTCAAGGGCCGCGGGATGATGATCGGAATCAGCTGCCCGGATGGCGATATCGCCTCCGCCGTCTGCCGTCACGCCTTCGAGAACGGCCTGGTGATCGAAACCAGCGGCGCCCACAGCGAAGTGGTCAAGTGTCTCTGCCCACTGATCATCAGCGAAGAGCAAATCGACCGCGCACTCGCCATTCTCGACAAGGCCTTCGCTGCCGTGATGAGCGAGCAGACCGAAAACCAAGCTTCCTGAGGTATTTGCAATGATCGTCAGAACCCTCGCCGAGTGCGAGCAGACCGACCGCAAGGTCCACAGCAAGACCGGCACCTGGGACAGCACCCGTCTGTTGCTCAAAGACGACAACATGGGTTTCTCGTTCCACATAACCACCATCTACGCCGGCACCGAGACGCACATCCACTACCAGAACCATCTGGAATCGGTGTACTGCATGAGTGGCAACGGCGAGATCGAGACCATCGCCGACGGCAAGATCTACAAGATCGAACCCGGCACGCTGTACATCCTCGACAAGCACGACGAGCACCTGCTGCGGGGCGGCAGCGAGGACATGAAGATGGCCTGCGTCTTCAATCCGCCGCTCAACGGCAAGGAAGTGCATGACGAGAGCGGCGTCTATCCGCTGGAGGCCGAAACCGTCTGATACCGGTTTACTCGGGGCGGCCGCCGAGCCGCCCTCATCACAAGAAAAGGAGGTATGCGTGAACCCTATGCAAGCCGACCTGTATCCCTCGCGCCAGGAAGACCAGCCCAGCTGGCAGGAACGCCTGGATCCGGTCGTCTACCGCAGCGACCTGGAGAATGCGCCGATAGCGGCGGAGCTGATCGAGCGTTTCGAGCGCGACGGCTATCTGGTCATCCCCAATCTGTTCAGCGCCGACGAAGTCGCGGTATTCCGTGCCGAACTCGAGCGCATGCGCCAGGACCCGGCCGTCGCCGGCTCCGGCAAGACCATCAAGGAACCCGACAGCGGCGCGGTCCGCTCGGTGTTCGACATTCACAGCGACAACGAGCTGTTCGCCCGTGTAGCCGCCGACGAACGAACTGCCGGCATCGCCCGTTACATTCTCGGTGGTGATCTGTACGTGCATCAGTCGCGGATGAACTTCAAGCCCGGCTTCACCGGCAAGGAGTTCTACTGGCACTCAGACTTCGAGACCTGGCACGTCGAGGACGGCATGCCGCGCATGCGGTGCCTGTCCTGCTCGATCCTGTTGACCGACAACGAGCCGCACAACGGCCCGCTGATGCTGATGCCCGGCTCGCACAGGCACTACGTGCGCTGCGTCGGCGCCACGCCGGAGAACCACTACGAGAAATCCCTGCGCAAGCAGGAGTTCGGTGTGCCTGACCAGAACAGCCTGAGCGAGCTAGCCAGCCGCTTCGGCATCGACTGCGCCACCGGGCCCGCGGGCAGCGTGGTGTTCTTCGACTGCAACACCATGCACGGCTCCAACGGCAACATCACACCCAGCGCGCGAAGCAATCTGTTCTACGTCTACAACCACGTGGATAATGCCGTGCAGCCGCCGTTCTGCGAGCAGAAATCCCGCCCGGCATTCGTCGCCGAGCGCGAGACGTTCAAGCCGCTGGACATTCAGCCGCAACAGTATCTCTGAGGCGATTGGGCGCGTCTGATGACGGGCCCGATCCCCCGGCTTGGCCGATCACTTACGGCCCAGGGATGAATTCACTTTCAGCTCGTTGATCGACAGGTGCGCCAGCCGCGCCGGGCCCGTCAACGGCCTGCCAGATTCGGACGCAATAAAAATATGCATACCGTAGAAAAGATCGGCGGCACGTCGATGAGCCGCTTCGAGGAAGTCCTCGACAACATCTTCATCGGCCACCGTGAAGGCGCAGCGCTGTACCAGCGCATCTTCGTCGTCTCGGCCTACAGCGGCATGACCAACCTGCTGCTGGAACACAAGAAGACCGGCGAGCCCGGTGTCTATCAGCGTTTCGCCGATGCGCAGAACGAAGGCGCCTGGCGTGAGGCACTGGAACAGGTGCGCCGGCGCATGCTGGAAAAAAATGCCGAGCTGTTCAGCTCCGAGTACGAACTGCACGCCGCCAACCAGTTCATCAACTCGCGCATCGACGATGCCAGCGAGTGCATGCACAGCCTGCAGAAGCTCTGCGCCTACGGCCACTTCCAGCTCTCCGAGCACCTGATGAAGGTGCGCGAAATGCTTGCCTCCCTCGGTGAGGCGCACAGCGCATTCAACTCGGTGCTGGCCCTCAAGCAGCGCGGCGTCAACGCCCGCCTGGCTGATCTCACCGGCTGGCAGCAGGAGTCGCCGCTGCCGTTCGAGGAGATGATCGCCAGCCACTTCGCCAGCTTCGACTTCGCCCGCGAACTGGTGGTCGCCACCGGCTACACGCATTGCGCCGAAGGCCTCATGAACACCTACGACCGCGGCTACAGCGAGATCACCTTCGCCCAGATCGCCGCTGCCACCGGCGCCCATGAGGCGATCATCCACAAGGAATTCCACCTCTCTTCCGCCGACCCGAATCTGGTGGGTGCCGACAAGGTGGTCACCATCGGCCGCACCAACTACGACGTCGCCGACCAGCTCTCGAACCTCGGCATGGAGGCGATCCACCCGCGTGCGGCCAAGACCCTGCGCCGTGCCGGTGTCGAGCTGCGCATCAAGAATGCCTTCGAGCCCGAGCATGGCGGCACGCTGATCAGCCAGGACTACAAGTCCGAGAAGCCCTGCGTCGAGATCATCGCCGGGCGCAAGGACGTCTTCGGCATCGAGGTGTTCGACCAGGACATGCTCGGCGACATCAGCCACGACATGGAGATCAGCAAGCTGCTCAAACAGCTCAAGCTCTATGTGGTGAACAAGGATTCCGACGCCAACAGCATCACTTACTACGCCTCCGGTTCGCGCAAACTGATCAACCGCGCCGCGCGGCTGATCGAGGAGCACTACCCGGCCGCCGAGGTCACGGTGCACAACCTGGCCATCGTTTCGGCGATCGGCTCCGACCTCAAGGTCAAGGGTATCCTCGCCAAGACCGTGGCCGCTCTGGCCGAGGCGGGCATCAGCATCCAGGCGATCCACCAGTCTATCCGCCAGGTGGAGATGCAGTGTGTAGTCAACGAAGAGGACTACGACGCCGCCATCGCTGCGCTGCACCGCGCACTGATCGAGCCGGAAAATCACGGCGATGTGATCGCAGCGGCCTGATCGACGCTTCATTGGAAAACGCCGGGCTCGTCCCGGCGTTTTGCTGTCTGGACGCTGACGCCGATCAATACTGCCGGCAACGCGCGGGATGACTATGGAGACAAGAAGCACGTCACGCTTTACCCGCTAAGGCCTGACCTGCTCGCCGGCTTATCCACCATGCAGGAGTTGCCATGTTTCCCGAGTACCGCGACCTGATCACCCGCCTGAAGGCAGAAAACAAGACCTTTGCCCGCCTGTTCGATGAGCACAACGAGCTGGATCAACGGGTCAAGAACATCGAAGCCCACATCGTGCCAGGCACCGACAGCGAGGTGGAAACCCTGAAGAAGGAGAAGCTGCATCTCAAGGATCGGCTCTACGAGATGCTCAAGGACGCATCCGCCGCCTGAGCCCCGGCGCCCCGCTCAGGCGGGGCGCCATTGCGCCTCACCCCGAATATCGCAGACGACGCGCAATCGGCCGGCAAGCACAGTAAAATGCCGCGCTTCTTCGATGCCCTCCTGCGAGTCCCGCGCCATGAGCACCCCTTACCGCACCGAGCTGCTGTCCCCTGCCGGCACGCTGAAATCCATGCGTTACGCCTTTGCCTACGGTGCCGATGCGGTATACGCCGGGCAGCCGCGGTACAGCCTGCGCGTGCGCAACAACGAGTTCGACCACGCCAACCTCAAGCTCGGCATCGACGAAGCGCATGCGCTGGGCAAGCAGTTCTATGTGGTGGTCAACATCGCCCCGCACAACGCCAAGCTGAAGACCTTCATCAAGGACCTGGAGCCGGTGGTAGCGATGGGTCCGGATGCACTGATCATGTCCGATCCCGGTCTGATCATGCTGGTGCGCCAGCATTTCCCCGCGCAAACCATTCACCTATCTGTACAGGCCAACGCGGTGAACTGGGCCACGGTTAAGTTCTGGGAAAGCCAGGGCGTCAGCCGCGTGATCCTGTCGCGCGAGCTGTCGCTGGAGGAGATCGCCGAGATCCGCGAGCAGGTGCCGGACATGGAACTCGAAGTGTTCGTCCACGGTGCACTGTGCATGGCGTACTCCGGCCGCTGCCTGCTGTCGGGCTACATCAACAAGCGCGATCCCAACCAGGGCAGTTGCACCAACGCCTGCCGCTGGGAGTACAAGACCCACGAGGCGAAGGAAAACGAGATAGGCGACATCGTGCACAAATACGAGCCGATCGCCGTGCAACAGGCCGAGCCGAGCAGCCCTGAACCGACTCTAGGCGTCGGCGCGCCAACCGATGAAGTGTTCCTGCTCGAAGATAGCAGCCGTCCGGGCGAATTCATGTCCGCCTTTGAGGACGAGCACGGCACCTACATCATGAACTCCAAGGACCTCCGTGCCGTGCAGCATGTCAAGCGCCTGGTGCAGATGGGTGTGCACTCGCTGAAGATCGAAGGCCGCACCAAGAGCCACTACTACGTGGCACGCACCGCGCAGGTCTACCGCAAGGCCATCGACGACGCCCTCGCCGGTCGGCCGTTCGACAAGTCGCTGATGGACACCCTCGAATCGCTAGCCCACCGCGGCTACACCGAGGGTTTCCTGCGCCGCCATGTGCATGACGAGTACCAGAACTACGAGCGCGGCTTCTCGGTCTCCGATCGCCAGCAGTTCGTCGGCGAGCTGACCGGCGAGCGTCGCAACGGATTGGCTGAAGTGAAGGTGAAGAACCGTTTCGCTGTCGGCGACAAGCTGGAGCTGATGACGCCTCAGGGCAATCTCAACCTGCGCCTTGAGCAGCTGGAGAACAAGCGCGGCGAATCCATCGAGGTAGCACCAGGCGATGGCCACACCGTCTATCTACCCGTACCGGAAGACGTGGACCTGAGCTACGCCCTACTGATGCGCGAGCTGGAAGGCACCACCACCCGCGGCTGACGCCGCTAGCGCAGCAATTCAGCGAACTGCTCAGCCGGCACCGGCGGGCTGAGCAGATAGCCCTGAATCTCGTCGCACTGGTTGGCCTTGAGGAAATCCATCTGCGCCTGGGTTTCCACTCCTTCGGCCACCACCTTGCGTTCCAGGCTATGAACCATGGCGATGATCGCGCGGGTAATCGCCGCATCCTGGCTGGAATGCTCCAGCTCACTGATGAACGAACGATCGATCTTCACGTAGTCCACCGGGAAGCGCTTGAGGTAGCTCAATGACGAGAAACCGGTGCCGAAATCGTCGATGGCCAACTTCACACCCAGCGCGCGCAGCTGTTCGCTGATGCTGATGGCATTGTCGATGTCGTCCAGCAGCTGGCTTTCGGTCAGCTCCAGCTCCAGCATCGTCGCTGGCAGGCCGGTCTCTTCGAGCACCTGGCGCACCAGACTTACGAAGTTGCCCTGACGCAGCTGCTTGACCGAGAGGTTCACCGACACACGAATCTCCGCCAGCCCGTCCTGCTGCCACTGACGCGCCTGGCGACAGGCCTCACGCAGGACGAACTCACCCAGCGGGATGATCAAGCCGGTTTCCTCGGCCAGCGGTATGAAGTGCGCGGGGGCAATCAGGCCGCGCTGCGGATGCCGCCAGCGCACCAGCGCCTCGGCGGCATCCAGGCTGTCGTCGGCGAGACTCAGGCGTGGCTGATAGAAAACCTCCAGCTGGCCGACTTCGAGCGCCTTGCGCAGCTGATTCTCCAGCTGCAGGTACTGCATGCTCGAGGCCTGCGGGCGGTCGGTAAAGAACTGCAGTGTATTGCCGCCCAGATGCTTGGCGTGCTGCATGGCGGTGCTGGCCTGGCGCAGCAGTACCTCGGCGTCGCGGCTGTTGTCCGGCAGCAGGCTGACGCCGATGGAAGCCCCGATCACCAACTCCTGATCACCGACGATTATCGGCTTGCGGATCCGCTGCAGCAGCCGGCTACCCATATGAGCGAGACCGCTGAGGCTGCCATAGCCATCGAGAAGCACGACGAATTCGTCGCCAGACAAGCGAGCGATGGTGTCCGCATCGGCCAGGGTCTGCTTCAACCGGCGCGATACCTCGCGCAACAGCTCATCGGCCGCTTCATGGCCGAGGCTTTCGTTGAGCAGTTTGAAGCGATCCAGGTCGATGTAGAGCACCGCCATATTGCGTCCGTTGCGATGCCCACGCTGGCAGGCCTCATGCAGCCGCTCCTTGAGCAGGCCGCGATTGGCGAGCCCGGTTAGATCGTCATGCTGACTCAGATAACGCAGGCGTTCTTCGATCTTGCGCCGTACGCTGAGATCGGAAATGAAGGCGACCACGTGAGAGACACTGTTGTTGGCATCACGCACTTCACGCAACTGCACCCACTGCGGGTAGACCTCGCCGCTCTTGCGCGTCTCGATCAGCTCGCCCTGCCAGTAGCCATGACGCTCCAGTGCTTCGCGCATCGCCGCGTACTGGCGCTGGCTTTCCGGTGAGCCGGCAATGCGCGCCACGCTGCGACCGAGCAATTCCTCACGGCTATAACCGGACAACGCACAACAGGCGTCATTGATCGCCAACACGCGGTACCTGGCGTTCATGATCACCATGCCTTCGCTGGCCGCTTCGAACACCGTCGCAGCCAGTCGCTGCTGCTCGGCCTGGCGGCGCAGATCACTGATGTCGCGACGGGTACCGATCATGCGCAGCGCTCGCCCGGAAGCATCACGCTGGATCACCCGCCCGCGGTCCTCCATGCAGATCTCAGTGCCATCGGCTCGCAACGCACGATACTCGACGGCAAAAAACTCGGTTTCGCCCTTAAGGTGCGAAATCAGGGTGGCGCGGACACCTGCCAGATCATCCGGATGGATGTCCGGCAGCGGGGAGCCGTCTTCGTCATGGCGCCTTTGTAGACCGATGCCAAAGACCACCTCGAGTCGAGAGTGATGAATGCGGTTGTGTTGCAGGTCCCAGTCCCAAAGCCCGAGACCACTGGCATCGAGGGCCAGATTCAATCGCGCCTCGCTTTCGCCCAGCTCCTCGGCAACCCGGGCCAGCTCGGCGGTGCGCTTGACCACCCGCTGCTCGAGGTCGTCATAAGCGCCACGCAATTGCTGCTCGGCATGGCGGCGCTGCTCGACTTCCGATGCCAGGCGACGGTTGAGCACATCCGCCTCGCGCCCGGCCTTTTCCAGCCGCTCGATCAGGCGCTGCTTGTGCAACCGCTGTTGCAGGCCGTCGCTGACCAGTCGGTTGATCTGCCAAGCGATCAGGCTCAGGGTCGCAAGCACGATCATCGCCAACAAGCCCCACCCCTGCTGCAGCGGGTGCTCACTGGTCATTAGGAGCAAGCCCGTCGGCAGCAGGCTGGGCACGGCAAAACTGAAGAACGCCGGCAGACTGACCCCGTAGGCGACACTGGCTGCCACCACCACCGAGCCGATCAGACCGTAGAGCAGCGCCTGGGTGACGAACACGTCAGGCGGCACCAGAACCACCATGGCGTAGCACAGACTCAGCGCTGAAGCAGCACTGCCCAGCAAGAAGCGCCAGCGCCAGTACGGCTCTGCCTGCTGCTCGGAGCTGGTTCGATTGAAAGTCATGACCTGCTGCAGCCGCAACAGCCCCAGAAATGCCATCCAGCCTGCCCAGACGCCAAGCTCGATGCCGCCCCGCTCACCCCAGAGCACAACCACACAGATCAGCGTGGTGATCAACAGCAGCACAGCCGGAATACGCGAACCCCGGTACAACAGTCGTGTGCGCTCGGCGGGGTGATCGGCTGCCGATGCCCCGCTGGGGACTTGCTGCGCTGATGCCAGGTTGGCGGCTCGGATAGACTCGGTCATGGATGTTGTTCTAGTAATAGCTGCACCCGAATTAGGCTCTCTGGGAACCAAAACACATTTGATAATGGCATGTTGCTAGCCCCTCGTCATACCACGGTGCGTCGGAAATACCCCTATGGTCACCCTTATCGACCAATGGATGAGCCGCTACACCAATCCGATTCGCCAACGGTAGCCTTCGTTTGCCGCGAGCGGCACGCCGGAACGGACCACAGGGCGAGCGAAGCGCAGGCATTTCCAATAGAATGCCGCGATGCATGACGATCTCTCTCTCCTCCTGAATTCCCTCAACGATGCTCAGCGCCAGGCCGTGGCCGCGCCGCTGGGCCGTCAACTGGTATTGGCTGGCGCTGGCTCGGGCAAGACCCGGGTACTGGTGCACCGCATCGCCTGGTTGCATCAGGTCGAGCGCGCATCATTGCACTCGATTCTTTCGGTGACCTTTACCAACAAGGCTGCTGCAGAGATGCGTCAGCGTATCGAGCAGCTGCTGCACGTCAACCCGCAGGGCATGTGGGTCGGCACCTTCCACGGCCTGGCCCACCGCCTGCTGCGGGCGCACTGGCAGGAAGCCAAGCTGGCGCAGAATTTCCAGATCCTCGACTCCGACGACCAGCAGCGTCTGGTCAAGCGGGTGATCCGCGAACTCGGCCTTGATGAGCAGCGCTGGCCGGCACGCCAGGCCCAGTGGTGGATAAATGGTCAGAAAGACGAAGGCCTGCGCCCGCGTAACATCCAGGCTGGCGGCGATCTGTTCCTCGCCACTCAGCTGAAGATCTACGAAGCCTACGAAGAGGCCTGCGCCCGCGCCGGCGTCATCGACTTTTCCGAACTGCTGCTGCGCGCCCTGGACCTGTGGCGTGATCATCCGGGTTTGCTCGAGCACTATCAGCGGCGCTTCCGCCACGTATTGGTCGACGAGTTCCAGGACACCAACGCCGTGCAGTACGCCTGGCTGCGACTGCTGGCCAAGGGCGGCGAAAGCCTGATGGTGGTCGGCGACGACGACCAGTCGATCTACGGCTGGCGCGGCGCGCGCATCGAGAACCTGCACCAGTTCAGCGCCGATTTCCCGGACGCCGAAACCATCCGCCTGGAGCAGAACTACCGCTCCACCGCCTGCATTCTCAAGGCCGCCAACGCGCTGATCGCCAACAATCAGGGTCGTCTCGGCAAGGAGCTCTGGACTTCCGGTTGCGAGGGCGAGCCGATCAGCCTGTACGCCGCCTTCAACGAGCACGACGAAGCGCGCTACGTGGTCGAGAGCATCGAGAAAGCCATCCGCGACGGCATGAGCCGCAGCGAGATCGCCATCCTCTACCGCTCCAACGCGCAGTCGCGGGTGCTGGAAGAGGCGCTGCTGCGCGAGAAGATTCCCTACCGTATCTATGGCGGCCAGCGCTTCTTCGAGCGCGCCGAGATCAAGAACGCCATGGCCTACCTGCGCATGATCCAGACCCGCGACAACGACGCGGCGCTGGAGCGGGTGATCAACGTGCCGGCCCGCGGCATCGGCGAGAAGACCGTCGAAGCACTCCGCCAGCTGGCGCGTGAGCAGGGCCTATCGATGTGGGCGGCGCTGCATCAGGCGGTCGGTACCAAAGCGGTTTCCGGCCGCGCTGCCAGCGCGCTGAACGCCTTTGTCGAGCTGGTCGACACCCTGGCGCTGAAGGTCGAAGGCATGCAGCTGCACAACATGGCGCAGCTGGTCATCGAACAGTCCGGGCTGCTGGCCTATCACCGCGACGAGAAAGGCGAGAAGGCCCAGGCGCGGGTGGAAAACCTCGAGGAACTGGTCTCCGCCGCGCGTGCCTTCGACAGCTACAGCGAAGAGGACGACGACGTCCAGTCGCCGCTGGCCGCCTTCCTCGATCACGCGTCGCTGGAGGCCGGCGAACAGCAGGCCGGCGACCACGAGGACAGCGTGCAGCTGATGACCCTGCACAGCGCCAAGGGTCTGGAGTTCCCGCTGGTGTTCCTGGTCGGCATGGAAGAAGGCCTGTTCCCGCACAAGATGAGCCTGGAGGAATCTGGCCGCCTGGAAGAAGAACGCCGCCTGGCCTATGTCGGCATTACCCGCGCCATGCAGCAGCTCGTCATCACCTACGCCGAAACCCGCCGGCTCTACGGCAGCGAGACCTACAACAAGATCTCGCGCTTCGTCCGTGAAGTGCCGCCAGCGCTGATCCAGGAAGTGCGTCTGAGCAATACCGTGACGCGCTCGTTCAGCGGCAAGAGCATGAGCGGCTCGTCACTGTTCGATGGCGCCGGCGTGCCGGAAACGCCGTTCAACCTTGGCCAGCGCGTGCGCCATTCGCTGTTCGGCGAAGGCACCATCCTCAACTTCGAAGGCTCCGGTGCCCAGGCACGGGTGCAGGTCAATTTCGAAGACGAGGGCAGCAAATGGCTGATGCTCAGCTACGCAAAACTTGAAGCACTGTAGAGTTGACGCTAACGTCAACCCGTCATACCAACAAGCCTTTCCTATAAGAAGAATCTTCCAAGGATACCGACCCATGAAACGCCGCCATCTGTTCGGTGCTGCCGCTGCCTTGCTTGCTACCCTCGGCCTTGCCGGCTGCAATGACGACAAGAAAGTCGAAAACGCCGGCCAACAAGCCGCCAGCGAACCCGCCAAGACCTACACCTGGAAAATGGTCACCGCCTGGCCGAAGAACTACCCGGGCCTGGGCACCGCCGCCGAGCGCCTGGCCGACCGCGTCAAGGTGATGAGCGACGGCCGCCTGACCATCAAGGTCTACGCCGCCGGCGAACTGGTGCCGGCGCTGGAAGTGTTCGATGCCGTTTCCCGCGGCACCGCCGAACTGGGTCACGGCGCCGCCTACTACTGGAAAGGCAAGGTCCCGACCGCGCAGTTCTTCACCTCGGTCCCGTTCGGGCTGTCCGCCATCGAAATGAACGCCTGGCTCAGCAAAGGCGACGGCCAGAAGTTCTGGGAAGAGGCCTATGCACCCTTCGGCGTGAAGCCGATGGTGGTCGGAAACACCGGCATGCAGATGGGCGGCTGGTACAACAAGGAAATCAATGCGCTGGGCGATCTGCGCGGCCTGAAGATCCGCATGCCGGGCCTCGGCGGCGAAGTGCTGGCGCGCCTCGGCGCGACCACCGTGAACCTGCCTGGCGGCGAAGTGTTCACCGCGTTGCAGACCGGCGCCATCGACGCCACTGACTGGGTCAGCCCGTACAACGATCTGGTCTTCGGTTTGCACAAGGCGGCCAAGTACTACTACTACCCGGGCTGGCAGGAGCCGCAGGCGGTGCTGGAGTTGCTGGTCAATCAGAAGGCAATGGATACCCTGCCCGAGGACCTGCAAGCCATCCTCACCGAAGCGACCCGCGCGGCCAGCCGCGACATGATGGACGACTACGTCTACAACAACGCCTTGGCGCTGGACCAGCTCAAGCAGCAGGGCGTAGAGCTCAAGCGCTTCCCTGACGAAGTGCTCGGCGCCATGCAGGAACAGTCGGAGCTGGTGCTTGGCGAGCTGGCCGCGCAGAGTGAGCTGAACGGCCGCATCTGGGCATCGATGAAGGCCTTCCAGGAGCAGGTCAAGCCGATGCACGAAATCTCCGAGAAGGAACTGTACAACTGGCGCTAAACCCACTGCAGCACAGAACGGAGCCGTCAGGCTCCGTTTTCGCATCTTGCCCAGCGCTCACCCGGCGCGACCAACGGTCGCAAGCAAAAGCCGGTAACATACTGCCCCTGGCCAACCCCTGCCCGTCTCGGCAGGATGGCGCGCGTACTCCACTCTTTTCAGCGGGAACACTCAATGCAACGTGTGCTTAGCATTTTCATGGCGCTGTGTATCAGCCTGACCTTCGCGCTCGACGCCCACGCCAAGCGCTTCGGCGGCGGCAAGAGCTTCGGCTCGGCGCCCAGCCACCAGACCCGCCAGGCGCCCCAGCAGACCCAGGCCGCACCGAATCTGGCTGGCCGTCAGACGCCCGCTGCCGCCAGCGGTGCCTCGCGCTGGCTCGGCCCGCTGGCCGGTCTGGCCGCCGGTGGCCTGCTCGCCTCGATGTTCATGGGCGACGGCTTCGAGGGCATCCAGTTCATGGATATCCTGATCTTCGGCCTGATCGCGTTCCTGCTGTTCCGCTTCCTCGCCGCCCGCCGTCGCCAGCAGCAGCCTGCCATGGCCGGCCATGCGCCGATGCAGCGTGACATGCCGCAGCAGCCGTCGACCTCCATCTTCGGTGGCAGCGCCGCCCCGGTCGCCGCCGCTCCGGTGATCAATGCCCCGGCCTGGTTCAACGAGCAGAGCTTCGTCGCCGCAGCCCGCGAGCACTTCCTCTCGCTGCAGCAGCACTGGGACGCCAACGAGATGGACAAGATCTCCGAGTTCGTCACCCCACAGCTGCTGGGCTTCCTCAAGCAGGAGCGCGCCGAGATCGGTGATGCCTATCAGTCGACCTACATCGACGATCTGCAAATCCAGCTCGACGGCGTCGACGACGATGCCGAGAAGACCACCGCGACCCTGACCTTCACCGGCGTCGCCAAGACCTCGCGCTTCGACCAGGGCGAGCCGTTCAGCGAGAGCTGGCGCATGGAACGCACTCAGGGCGAGAACCAGCCCTGGCTGGTCGCCGGTATCCGCCAGAACGCCTGATCGGCGTCGTGTAGAAGATCCGGTCTGCCTTAAACGCAGTCCACAGACAAACCCCGCCATCTGGCGGGGTTTGTCGTTTTTGAGCGGCAAGCGGCGCGGTGCTCCGAGCCGCTCGACGAGGCTGCTGCACATCACTTCTTGAGGAACGCCAGCAGATCGTTGTTGAAGCGCTCCTTGTGGGTGTCGGTCAGGCCGTGCGGCGCACCGGGATAGACGATCAGCTGCGCGCCCTCGATCAGCGCGGCGGAGGCCTTGCCCGAGCTGTCCAGCGGCACGATCTGGTCATCGTCGCCGTGGATCACCAGCGTCGGCACGTCGAACTTCTTCAGGTCGCCGCGAAAGTCGGTGGCCGAGAAGGCGGCAATGGAGTCGTAGGTATTCTTGTGCCCGGCCTGCAGACCCTGGGCGCGCCAATTGTCGATCAGCCCCTGGGAAACCTTGGCTCCCGGTCGATTGAAGCCGTAGAAAGGGCCGGAGGCGAGATCGAGGTACAGCTGCGCGCGATCCTCCAGCGATGCCTTGCGGATGCCGTCGAACACTTCCAGCGGCAGCCCGCCCGGGTTATCCGCGGTTTTCAACATCATCGGCGGCACGGCGCTGACCAGCACGGCCTTCTTCACCCGTTCGGTGCCGTGGCGACCGATGTAGCGGGCCACCTCGCCGCCACCGGTAGAGAAACCCACCAGGGTGACATCCTTCAGGTCCAGCGCCTCGATCACCGCGGCCAGGTCGTCGGCGTAGTGATCCATGTCGTTGCCTTCCCACGGCTGGCTGGAGCGGCCGTGGCCGCGGCGGTCGTGAGCGACCACGCGGTAGCCCTCGGATGCGAGGAACAGCATTTGCGATTCCCAGCTGTCCGAGTTGAGCGGCCAGCCATGGCTGAAGGTGACCACCGGGCCGTCCTTCGGGCCCCAGTCCTTGTAGTACAGCTGCACGCCGTCGGCCGTGGTGATGGTGCTGGCGGTGCGGGCGCTGGCGATACTGGATGTCGGTTGCGTGGGCTGCTCCAGCTGCGCGGCGAAGGCCGGCTGCAGCGCGATGGCCAGCAGCGGGAGGGTGAAGCTACGGATGATGGCATTCATGGCGTGTGTCTCCTGTGCGTAGGTACGGTGGGCTGGATCAGTCGGCGAGGATCAGGGTTACGTCGATGTTGCCGCGGGTGGCATTGGAGTACGGGCAGACCACGTGGGCCTGGTCGACCAGGCCCTGCAATACATCGCGGGCAATGCCGGGCGCGCTGACGGTCAGCTCGGCCTCGATACCGAAACCGGTGGGGATCTGGCCGATGCCGACCTTGCCGGTGATGCGGGTGTCGGCCGACAGGGCGACCTTCTGCTTGCCGGCGACGAACTTCAGCGCGCCGAGAAAGCAGGCCGAGTAGCCAGCAGCGAACAGCTGCTCCGGGTTGGTGCCGGGGCCGCCAGCGCCGCCCAGTTCACGCGGGGTGGACAGTTGCACATCGAGCGCCTCATCGGAGGAGCTGGCGCGGCCTTCACGGCCACCGGTGGCGGTTGCAGTGGCGGTGTAGAGAATCTTTTCGATGGTCATGGCTAGAGTTCCTGTTCTGTTGGTAGGCCCAGGGCGTTGTTGCCCGGTGAGCGCTATTCTGCTCACCAGAAAAAACTATTGGTGACGTAGAATCCGGAAAACATGATCAGGAGTACGAAGATGGCCGACCGGCTCGCTGCGCTGATGACCCACTTCCCGATGAGCGCACAGGTGTTCAATACCGGCCCCCTGTGCGGCATCAACACCCTGCAAAGCGATGGCGTGCACGGGCAGCTGCATCTGGTGCGCAGCGGCACGCTCGAGGTGCGCCATGGCAGGGAATCGCTGCAGGTCGAGCGACCGAGCCTGCTGCTGTTTCCGCGCCCGCTGACGCACCGTTTCATCATCGCGCCCGGGCAGAACGCGGACATGGTCTGCGCAAACCTGTCGTTCGAAGGCGGCACCAGCAACCCGATCGCCTCGGCGCTGGCCGATGTCGTCTGCCTGCCGCTGGATCAGGTCTGGGGCGCCGAGCCGATCCTCTCGCTGCTGTTCGAGGAGGCCTTCGAGCAACGCTGCGGGCGCGTGGCACTGGTCGAGCGGTTGCTCGAAGTGGTGATGATCCAGGTTCTGCGCCAGCTGATGGAAAGCGACGAGGTGAATGGCGGGCTGCTGTCCGGGCTGGCGCACCCGCGCCTGCGCAATGCTCTGGTGGCGATGCACGAGGCGCCGGCGCAGGACTGGACGCTCGAGGAGCTGGCCAGCGTTGCCGGGATGTCGCGCAGCGTGTTCGCCACGGCCTTCCGCGAGACCGTCGGCACTACGCCGGGCCAGTATCTGCAGGGCTGGCGCGTCCGCCTGGCGCAGAAGGCCCTGCGTCGCGGACGGCCGATCAAGATGATCGCGTTCGAAGTGGGCTACGGCAGCGAAGCCGCGTTCTCCCGGGCGTTCAAGGCGCACGCCGGGCATTCGCCGCGGGAGTGGAAAAAGCAGCTGGTCACGGCCGCCGACGGGTGAATTCCCTGTACAACCCAGGCTCTTTCACAGGTGCAGCGCGAGGCAGCGGAGCGCGGAATTAGCCCTTTACTTTGCCCATTCTTGACTAAGCTGCTTAGCAGACGCCGGCAAAGTATCGGCGTACCAGCCTGATAAGAAGGAGAACCTCCGATGGATATGAACCGTCGACAGTTCTTCAAGGTCTGCGGTGTGGGCCTTGGGGCGTCGAGCATGGCGGCATTGGGTATGGCCCCGCCGACGGCGTATGCCGAGTCGATCCGGCATTTCAAACTGACCAACACGCGCGAGACTCGCAACACCTGCCCCTACTGCTCCGTCGGTTGCGGGCTGATCATCTACAGCCAGGGCAGCGGCGGCAAGAACGTCGCACAGAACATCATCCACATCGAAGGCGACTCCGATCACCCGGTCAACCGCGGCACCCTGTGCCCGAAAGGCGCCGGCCTGCTCGACTTCGTTCACAGCCCCAACCGCCTGACCCACCCGGAAGTCCGCGAAGCCGGCAGCAACGAGTGGAAGCGCATCGAGTGGAGCGACGCCCTCGACCGCATCGCGCGGCTGATGAAGGACGACCGCGACGCCAACTTCGTCGAACGCAACGAAGAGGGTCAGACGGTCAACCGCTGGCTGAGCACCGGTTTCCTCGCCGCCTCGGCGTCATCCAACGAGGCTGGCTACATCACCCACAAGGTGGTTCGTTCACTCGGCATTCTGGGATTCGATAACCAGGCACGTGTCTGACACGGCCCGACGGTGGCAAGTCTTGCCCCGACGTTTGGCCGTGGAGCCATGACCAATCACTGGTCCGATATCCAGAACGCTGACCTGGTCCTGATCATGGGCGGTAACGCCGCCGAAGCGCACCCGTGCGGCTTCAAATGGGTCACCGAGGCCAAGGCGCGCAACAAGGCGCGGCTGGTGGTGGTCGATCCGCGCTTCACCCGTTCGGCCTCGGTGGCCGACATGTATGCGCCGATCCGCACCGGCACCGACATCGCCTTCCTCGGCGGGCTGATCAACTACCTGCTGGAAAACGACAAGATCCAGCACGAGTACGTGGTCAACTACACCGACGTCTCGTTCATCGTGAAGGAAGGCTTCGGCTTCGAGAATGGTCTGTTCAACGGCTACGACGGCGATCGGCGTACCTATACGGACAAGGCCAGCTGGAGCTACGAGCTGGACGAAGACGGCTTCGCCCGCGTCGACAAGAGCCTGACCCACCCACGCTGCGTGTTTAATCTGCTCAAGCAGCACTACAACCGTTACACGCCGGAGGTGGTCAGCAACATCTGCGGCACACCGCAGGACAAAATGCTGCAGGTGTGGGAGACCATCGCCGAAACCTCGGCACCGGGCAAGGTCATGACCATCATGTACGCCCTGGGCTGGACGCAGCATTCGACCGGTTCGCAGATGATCCGCACCGGCGCCATGGTGCAGCTGCTGCTCGGCAACATCGGCATGCCTGGCGGCGGGATGAACGCGCTGCGCGGGCACTCCAATATCCAGGGCCTGACCGATCTCGGCCTGCTCTCCAACCTGCTGCCGGGCTACATGACGCTGCCGCTGGAAGCCGAGCAGGACTACGCGGCCTACATCGCCAAGCGCACCGCCAAGCCGCTGCGCCCGGGGCAGCTGTCCTACTGGCAGCACTACGAGAAATTCCACGTCAGCCTGATGAAGGCCTGGTACGGCAAGAACGCCACCGCGGAGAACAACTGGGGCTACGACTGGCTGCCGAAGCTGGATATCCCCGGCTACGACGTGCTCAAGGTGTTCGACATGATGTACCAGGGGCAGGTCAACGGCTATTTCTGCCAGGGCTTCAACCCCATCGCCTCGTTCCCCAACAAGGCCAAGGTCAGCGCCGCGCTGGCCAAGCTCAAGTACCTGGTGATCATGGACCCGCTGGCCACCGAGACCTCGGAGTTCTGGCGCAACGCCGGCGAGTACAACGACGTCGACACCGCCAGCATCCAGACCACGGTGTTCCGCCTGCCGACCACCTGCTTCGCCGAGGAGGACGGCTCGCTGGTCAACAGCGGCCGCTGGCTGCAATGGCACTGGAAGGCCGCCGAGCCGCCGGGCCAGGCGCAGACCGACGTGGTGATCATGGGCGGGCTGTTCCATCGCCTGCGCGAGCTGTATCGCAAGGAAGGCGGCGCCTACGCCGAGCCGCTGCTCAACATCGACTGGGGCTATCGCCAGCCGGAAGAACCGACCGCCGAGGAAATCGCCCAGGAGTACAACGGAAAGGCCCTGAGCGATGTGTTCGACCTACAGACCGGAGCGCAGGTGGCCAAGGCCGGCGAGCTGCTACCAGGCTTCGGTCTGCTGCGTGCCGACGGCACCACCTCCAGCGGCTGCTGGATCTGGTGTGGCTCCTGGACCCAGGCCGGCAACCAGATGGCCCGACGCGACAATGCCGACCCCTACGGCATGGGGCAGACGCTAGGCTGGGCATGGGCCTGGCCAGCCAACCGGCGCATCCTCTACAACCGCGCTTCGGCCGACCCGGCCGGCGACCCGTGGGACCCGCAGAAGAAACGCCTGGTGTGGTGGGACGGCACCAAGTGGGGCGGCACCGACGTGCCCGACTTCAAGGTCGATTCACCACCCGAAGCCGGCATGAACCCGTTCATCATGAACCCCGAAGGGGTGGCGCGGCTGTTCGCCGTGGACAAGATGAACGAGGGGCCATTCCCCGAGCATTACGAGCCGTTTGAGACGCCCATCGGCCGCAATCCCATGCACCCGGATAACGTCCAGGCCATCAGCAATCCGGCCGCGCGGGTGTTCAAGAACGACATGGAGCTGTTCGGCACCGCGGAGGACTTCCCCTACGCGGCCACCACCTACCGGCTGACGGAGCACTTCCACTTCTGGACCAAACATTGCCGGCTCAATGCGATCACCCAGCCCGAGCAGTTCGTCGAGATCGGCGAGGTGCTGGCCAACGAGCTGGGCATCAAGGCCGGCGAGCGGGTCAAGGTGTCGTCCAACCGCGGCTACATCAAGGCGGTGGCGGTGGTGACCAAGCGCATCAAGCCGCTGACGGTGGACGGCCAGACCGTGCATCACATCGGCATCCCGCTGCACTGGGGCTTCGCCGGGGTGGCGCGCAACGGTTACCTGACCAACACGCTGACGCCGTTCGTCGGTGACGCCAACACCCAGACGCCGGAGTTCAAGTCGTTCCTGGTCAACGTGGAGAAGGCATGATGGCTACTCAAGACGTGATTGCCCGCTCCGCCACGACTACCGAGCGGCCGTCGATCCGCGAGATCGGCGAGGTGGCGAAACTAATCGACGTCTCCAAGTGCATCGGCTGCAAGGCCTGCCAGGTGGCGTGTTCGGAATGGAACGACCTGCGTGATGAAGTCGGCACCAGCAACGGGACCTACGACAACCCGATCGACCTCACCGCCGAATCCTGGACGGTGATGAAGTTCGCCGAGTACGAGAACCCCGGCAGCGGCAACCTCGAGTGGCTGATCCGCAAGGACGGCTGCATGCACTGCGCCGACCCGGGCTGCCTCAAGGCCTGCCCGGCGCCGGGGGCCATCGTGAAGTACGCCAACGGCATCGTCGACTTCAACCAGGACCACTGCATCGGCTGCGGCTACTGCATCACCGGTTGCCCGTTCGACATCCCGCGTATCTCCGAGAAGGACAAGAAGGCCTACAAGTGCACGCTCTGTTCCGACCGCGTGTCGGTCGGGCTCGAGCCGGCCTGCGTGAAGACCTGCCCCACCGGGGCAATTGTCTTCGGCAGCAAGGACGATATGAAGGATCACGCGGCCGGGCGTATCGCCGATCTGAAGGAACGCGGTTTCGACCAGGCCGGCCTGTACGACCCCGATGGTGTCGGCGGTACGCACGTGATGTACGTGCTGCACCATGCCGATCAGCCCTCGCTGTACAACGACCTACCGAACGAGCCGACCATCAGTCCACTGGTCGGCCTGTGGAAAGGCGTGACCAAGCCCCTCGCCTTGCTGGGCATGGGCGCGGCGGTGCTGGCCGGGTTCTTCCACTACACACGAGTCGGGCCGATCCGCGTCGAGGAAGAGGACGACAAGGCCGAACTCAGCGAGCCCGTGGTGCACCAGGTCGATCCTTCGGTGCATGTGGTCGACCCCAAGGAACCGCGTCCCTGATCCCGACGGCCCCGTTCACGGGGCCATCCTCGGAGTCGATCGCTCAAGGAGCCAACGATGAATAACAACGACATCGAACGCTACAACCCATCGCAGCGGACCAATCACTGGATCGTTGCCATCCTCTTCGTACTCGCCGCGCTGTCCGGCCTGGCGCTGTTCCATCCGGCGCTGTTCGGCCTCTCCGGGCTGTTCGGCGGCGGCACCTGGACGCGCATCCTGCACCCCTTCATCGGGGTCGCGATGTTCGTCTTCTTCCTCTGGCTGGCGATCCGCTTCGCCGGGCATAACCGCATCGAAGCACGCGACCGCCAGTGGCTCAGGCAGATCAACGACGTGGTGTACAACCGCGAGGAAAAACTGCCGGAAGTCGGCCGCTACAACGCCGGACAGAAGGTGCTGTTCTGGGTGCTGATCCTCAGCATGCTGGTGTTGCTGCTCAGTGGCATCGTCATCTGGCGCGAGTATTTCAGCAGTTTCTTCGGCATCGTCTCGCTGCGCTGGGCCAGCCTGCTGCATGCCATCGCCGCGTTCGTGCTGATCGTCAGCATCATCGTGCACATCTACGCCGCCATCTGGATCAAGGGTTCGATGGGTTCGATGCTCTACGGCACCGTCAGCCGCGCCTGGGCACGCAAGCACCATCCGGCCTGGTATCGGGAGATCACCGAGCGCAAATAAGCACACCGCTGTAAGCCGAAGATTCCCCGCACACGCGCGGGAATCTTCGGCCTCGCGCATCATCGAAAGCCGAGCGACAGCCGGTGACGGACTATGCTGTTCGGCACAACCCCAAGAATAAGGAGTCCTGCGTGGCAGGCACCATTCTCGAACCTGGGCAGATCGAAGCCGCTGCCAGCAAACCACCCTTCCTCAACCTGCCGCCGCGCAACCTGTTCGCCCTGCGCAGCGAGCGCCTGACCAAGCTCGCCGAAGGCCATCCGTTCGCCGACTACCTGCGCCTGCTGGCAGCGGTGTGCCAGGCGCAACAGCAGGTGCTGGACAACCCGCCGACAATCGCGCCGCTGGACGAACACCGCACCCGCGAAAGTCTCAGGCACAACCTGCCGCCGCTGGCTGCCGATACTCTGGTGCGCGACGATGCCTGGCTGACGATGCTGGATGCCTGGCTGGATGCCTTCGTGGCGCCGGAAAGCCCCGCGGTAGTGACTGCCATCGAGCAACTGCGTGAGGCCGAAAGCGGCCAGCGCAAGGCATGGGCCGTGGCACTGGTCAGTGGCCAGTACGACAGCCTGCCGCCAGCACTGGTGCCCTTCCTCGGCGCCGCCCTGCAGCTGGCCTGGAGCCACTGGCTGCTGCAGCTCGACCTCTCCGACATGCGCGAGCGCGAAGACCAGACCCACTGCCCCTGCTGCGGTGCGCCACCGATGGCAGGCATCATCCGCCATCGCGGCCAGCTCAACGGCTTGCGTTATCTGGTCTGCTCGCTGTGCGCCTGCGAGTGGCATTACGTGCGCGTCAAATGCAGCCTCTGCCGCAGCACCAAGAAACTCGACTACCTGCACTTCGAAGGCTCGCCGCAAGGCGTCAAGGCCGAGGTCTGCCCTGAGTGCAATGGCTACCTCAAGCAGCTCTACCTGGTCCTGGCGCCGGATGGCGAAAGCCTCTCCGCCGACCTCGCCACCCTCGACCTGGACATGCTGCTGTCCGAGCAGGGCTTTCAGCGCCAGGCCCCCAACCTGCTGCTGGCACCGGGGGGCGATGCATGAGCAGCAGCCACCTGCCCTCGGTCGATAAGCTGCTGCGCGATCCGGCCTGCCAGCCGCTGCAGCAGCGTTACGGCCGCCAGGCATTGCTGAGTACCCTGCGCGACCTGCTCGATGAACTGCGAGAACCGGCCCGCCACGGCCAGCTGGCTGCACTGGAATTGTCCGAAGCGGTGCTCGCCGGGCGCGCCGGCGAACGCCTGGCCAGCCAGCACCGCAGCCGCGTGCGCCGGGTGTTCAACCTCACCGGCACGGTGCTGCACACCAACCTCGGCCGCGCCCTGCTGCCGGATGAAGCCATCGAGGCGATCACCCTTGCGGCGCGCTACCCGCTCAACCTGGAGTTCGATCTCGCCACCGGCAAGCGCGGCGACCGCGACGACCTCATCGAAGGGCTGATCCGCGAGCTGACCGGCGCCGAGGCCGTCACCGTGGTCAACAACAATGCCGCCGCCGTGCTGCTGGCCTTGAACAGTCTCGGCGCACGCAAGGAAGGCATCATTTCCCGCGGCGAGCTGATCGAGATCGGCGGCGCCTTTCGCATCCCCGACATCATGGCCCGCGCCGGCGTGAAGCTGCATGAAGTCGGCACCACCAACCGCACCCACGCCAAGGATTACGAAGCGGCCATCAACCCGCGCTCGGGCCTGTTGATGCGCGTGCACACCAGCAATTACAGCGTGCAGGGCTTCACCGCCAGCGTCGCCACCACCGAACTGGCGCGCATCGCCCATACCCACGATCTGCCGCTGCTGGAAGACCTCGGCAGCGGCAGCCTGCTCGACCTCTCGCGCTGGGGCCTGCCAAAGGAACCCACGGTGCAGGAAGCGCTACGCGACGGCGCCGATATCGTCACTTTCAGCGGCGACAAGCTGCTCGGCGGCCCGCAAGCCGGGCTGATCGTCGGCAGCAAGGCGCTGATCCAGAAGATCAAGAAGAACCCGCTCAAGCGCGCCCTGCGCGTCGACAAGCTGACCCTTGCCGCGCTGGAAGCGGTGCTTAACCTCTATCGCGATCCCGACCGCCTGGCCGAACGCCTCACCAGCCTGCGCCTGCTCAGCCGCCCGCAGGCCGAGATTCGCATCCAGGCCGAACGCATCGCCCCGGCACTGGCCGCCGTGCTCGGCGAAACCTGGCAAGTCGCAGTAACCGATGCCCTGGGCATGATCGGCAGCGGCGCGCAGCCGGTGGCACGCCTACCCAGCGCAGCGCTGTGCATCCGCCCGCAGCAGCCCAAGCGCCTGCGCGGCCGCAGCCTGCGCCAGCTGGAAGAAGCCCTGCGCTGCCTGCCGATTCCGGTACTCGGGCGCATCGACGATGACGCCCTCTGGCTCGACCTGCGCCAGCTCGACGACGAGCCGGCCTTCGTCGAGCAACTGATGCACCTGCAAGAGGAGTTCGCCCGTTGATCGTCGGTACCGCCGGCCATATCGACCATGGCAAGACCGCGCTACTGCAAGCCCTCACCGGGCAACAGGGCGACCGCCGCCGCGAAGAGCGCGAACGCGGCATCACCATCGACCTCGGCTACGTCTACGCCGACCTAGGTGAAGGCAGCCTCACCGGCTTTATCGACGTGCCGGGCCACGAGCGTTTCGTACACAACATGCTGGCCGGCGCCAGCGGCATCGACTGCGTGCTGCTGGTGGTCGCCGCTGACGACGGCGTCATGCCGCAAACCCGCGAACACCTGGCCATCGTCGAACTGCTCGGCATCCGTCGCGCGCTGGTAGCGCTGACCAAGATCGACCGCGTCGAGCCGGTGCGCATCACAGAAGTTCAGCAGCAGATCGAAGCCCTGCTGGCCGCCGGACCACTGGCCGGCGCGCCGATCTTCCCGGTTTCCAGCATCCGCGGCGATGGCGTCGACGCCCTGCGCACCGCGCTGATCGAAGAAGCCGCACGCACCGCCGCCCGCAGCGACAGCGGCCATTTCCGCCTGGCCATCGACCGCGCCTTCAGCGTTACCGGCGCTGGCGTGGTGGTCACCGGCACTGCCTTTGCCGGGCGCGTGCGGATCGGCGACGAACTATTGCTCGGCCCCACCGGCAAACGCGTGCGCGTCCGCGGCCTGCACGCGCAGAACCGTGAAGCCAACGATGCCCATGCCGGCCAGCGGGTGGCGCTGAATCTTGCCGGCGAGCGTTTGGCCGTCGAGCAGATTCATCGCGGCGACTGGCTGCTGCACCCCTTGCTGCATGCACCGACGCAACGCATCGATATCGACTTCCAGCTGCTGCCCGGCGAGGCCCACGAACTCAAGCACTGGACGCCGGTACACGTGCACCTCGGCGCCCAGGACGTCACCGCGCGCGTCGCCCTGCTCGAAGATGCGAGCCTGGCACCGGGCGAACGCGCCTTTGCCCAATTACTGCTGAATGCACCGAGCCACGCCGTGCACGGCGACCGCGTCGTCCTGCGCGATCAGTCCGCCCGGCGCACCCTCGGCGGTGGTCGCGTGCTCGACCCGTACGCACCACCGCGCAATCGCCGCCGCGCCGCACGGCTGGCGCAACTTCGCGCCCTCGCCCAGCCGAGCCTCGAGCAGGCATTGCCGCCGCTGCTCGCCAGCGCCACCAACGGCATCGACCCGCAAAGCCTGGAACGCCAGTTCAACCGCCCGCGCGAAGGCTGGCAGCTCCCGCAAGGCGTACTGGAAGTCGACACCCGACTCGGCCCACGACTGTTCAATCAGGCCCACTGGAACGAGCTCGAAGCCACCCTGCTCGGCGCACTCCAGCAATTTCACGAAGAACAACCCGACGAACTCGGCCCCGACCGGGACCGCCTGCGCCGCTACGCCCTGCCGCAACTGGAACGGCCGGTGTTCATCGCCCTACTGGAACAGGCACTGGCCGCCGGCAGCATCGAAACCAGCGGCCCCTGGCTGCACCGCCCCGATCACCGGGTGCGCCTGAGCGATGCGGAAGAAGGTTTGAAGGAACGCCTGTGGCCGCTGCTCGAAGCCGGTCAGTTCGACCCGCCCTGGGTCCGCGACCTGGCACGGGGCCTCGGCGTCGATGAAACGCAGATGCGCAATCTGCTCCGCAAGCTCGCCCGCCTCGGCCTGTTGCAACAGGTGGTGAAAGATTTGTTCTACCCCGAGTTCACCATTCGCCAACTCGCGGGGCATGTACTGCAACTGGAAGCACAAAGCGGCGTGATCCGCGCCGCCGCCTTCCGCGACCGCATCCAGCTCGGCCGCAAACGCAGCATCCAGCTGCTCGAACACTTCGACCGCATCGGCCTCACCCGCCGCTTCGGCAACGAACGCAAAGTCCGCCAGGACAGTGCCTTGGCGATCCAGTCAGGCCTGGGGTAGGCTGGTCGTCGCTTCCTTTTCGCTTCTGGACCAAATAAGGAAGGCAATCGCACCCGGTGGTGCGGCCGGGCTTCAAACCCGGTTGGGGGCGGCAGCCGTTCCCGGGTGAGTTCGACTCTCACTGCCTTCCGCCATCTACCCCCTCTACCCCTCGCCACCACCCTGCGACAGCCCGCCCCACTTCGCAATATCAAAAAGCCATCGCCCTCTAGCGCGAAGCGCGTCACAATCGCGGCTTTTCTTTCCAGGGATAGGAGAGGTGTCGTGGGTAATCCGCCAGATGAGCGCCGTGCATTGCACGCGCTGCGTGACCATATCGATTGCCTGCTGGCTGAAGGTGCATCCCTCGTCGGGCGCGATCCGGTGCAGCTGAGCATTCAGGGCCGGACGCTGACAGTGCAGCACGGCATGCTGGTCAACGAGAGCGGCCATCAGGATCTGATCGAGACGCTGGCCGAGCTGGAGTGGACGAACAAGCGCACGCGCGACTTGGCGATCGATATCTGCATCCGCCAGCTGGACCATGCGATCAAGGCGAGCTGCGTGAATGTGCTGGACCTGTCGACACCGGACAAGCCCTGAACGCCTATCCCGCGGCAATTGCCAGAATTGCGCCCTGGCATAGCGTCGGGGCGGCGGGCTGAAAGCCTCCGCTCCTAGCCCACCTCAAGCGCCCACTATTTCCACTGCAATGCCTGCACATGGGCGTTGGCGGGATCGAAGTTGTCGAGCCGCATGCGTTCGACGATGGCGGCTTCGGCGGCTTCGCCCAGTGGGAATTGGTCGCGCACGGTGACCCAGTCCGCGGGTTGCAGGCGGACCATCCAGCCCTCCCCATAACAATCCTGATTGATCAGCGCCGGACGCTGTAGCAGTGCTTCGTTCACCGCCAGCAGTTCACCGCTCACCGGGCTGCGCGCCGACGAGGCAGCCTTGGCGAACTCGACCACGCCAAAGCTGCGCTCGCGCTCGATACGTGCGCCGACGCGCTTGGGGGTGAAGGCGAATATCTGGCCGTACAGTGCGCAGCCGTAGGCGGTCAGGCCGATGGTCAGGCTGCCGTCGGCCTCCTCGCGCAGCCACAGGCTGTGCTCCGGGGCGTAGCGCAGCGAGTCGGGGAATTCCAGGCCGTGCACATTCATAGGGTCAGCACCCGTTCGTATTCGAGGATCATCTGCGCCAGTTCGCCACCGCTGGAGATTTCATCCAGCTCGGCGATCAGCGTGGCGGGGTCAAGCTGAACCCCGGGCTGGCGGCACATCAGCAAGCGCGCGCCAGCCTGCTTGGCGTTGCGGATGAAGTGCAGCAGCGGCTCGCCACCCTCCACCGCGCACAGCGATTCGGCCACCTCGCGGCGCGCCAACTGCGTGCCTTCACCGGTGAGGTAGAGGGTTACCTCGGCATCCATGCAGGCCAGTAGCGTGGCTATATGAAAAGGCGCGGCGCAGCGCGCCGGGGTACTGAGGCCGCTGGCGACCAGAATCAGTACGCGTTGTGAACCGTTGTGTTCCATAAGCCCTCATGCGGTAGCCCGGCGAGTTAAGCCGTCAAATGCACGTTCGCCGCCGTTCGAACCATAGCGCGAAACTATCATCACCATAGTCTACGGGTTGCCGTTTGATGGTCTAGGATTTTCTTCGTGCACTGAAAAGGAGATCGAGCATGTTGGCAACCTTGCTACCGGCCCTTAAAGAACTCGCCCTGCCGTTGAAGCTGCAGCTATGGGATGGCAACGAGATCGAGATCGGCCCTACTCCCTGCGTCACGCTGGTGATCAAGGACCCCAGCCTTGTTACCCGGCTGAGGCAGCCGAGCCTGGACGTGCTCGGCGCGGCCTACGTCGAGGGGCAGATCGACCTGCTTGGGCCAGTGGGTGAGGTCATTCGGATCGGCGATGTGATCACAAGAGCGCTGGGCCAGGACGATTTTCCGCTGCCTTCGCGCGAGGCGCATGATAAGACGACCGACGCCGAAGCCATTTCCTATCACTACGACCTGTCCAACGATTTCTATCGGCTCTGGTTGGACAGGGACATGGTCTATTCCTGCGCCTATTTCGAAACCGGCAGCGAGGATCTGGAACAGGCCCAGCAGGCCAAGCTGCGCCACCTATGCCGCAAATTGCGGCTCAAGCCTGGCGAGCGCCTGCTGGATGTCGGCTGCGGCTGGGGCGGCCTGGCTCGCTATGCCGCACGCGAGTTCGGCGCGAAGGTGTTCGGCATCACCTTGAGCCGCGAGCAGCTCGAACTGGCTCGCGAACGGGTGGCCGAGGAAGGCCTAGCAAAGCAGATCACTCTGGAGCTTATGGACTATCGCGACCTGCCACAGGATGGCCGCTTCGACAAGGTCGTCAGCGTCGGCATGTTCGAGCATGTCGGCCACGCCAACCTGCCGCTGTACTGCCAGCGCCTGTTTGACGCCGTGCGCCCCGGCGGGCTGGTGATGAACCATGGCATCACCGCCCGACACATCGACGGTCGCCCGGTCGGACATGGCGCCGGCGAGTTCATCAACCGCTACGTATTCCCCCACGGCGAGCTGCCGCATCTAGTGAACATCAGCAGCTGCATCAGCGATGCCGGGCTGGAAATCGTCGACGTGGAAAGCCTGCGCCTGCACTACGCGCGTACGCTGGAATTCTGGAGTGAGCGGCTGGAAGCGCAGCTGGAGCAGGCAAAACGGATGGTTCCCGAACGCGCGTTGCGCATCTGGCGCCTCTATCTGGCCGGTTGCGCCTACGGCTTCCGCCACAACTGGATCAACCTGCACCAGATCCTCGCCAGCAAGCCGCTGGCGGATGGCTCACACGAGCTGCCCTGGAGCCGGGCGGACCTTTACAGCTGACCGCTGCCGCGCCCGGGACGGGCGCGCAGCGGATGGTGATCAGCGCAGCAACAGCAGCGGCGTGGAGGTGGTGCGGATCATGTTGGTGGTGTTGCTGCCGACGAAGAACTGGCGAATGCGCGAGTGGCCGTAGGCGCCCATCACCAGCAGGTCGATGCCGTGCTCGGCCTGATAGGCATGCAAGGTCGGCTCGACTTCGCCGGCGCGGATGGCGATGTGTACCTCGAGACCACCAGCGGCCAACGCATCGCGCGCAGCGTTCAGCTGCGTCAGCACCGCGTCGTCTTCGCTGCCGACCATCACCAGATGGATCGGCAGGCCCTTGAACAGCGGGCTGGCAGCCAGCATCTCGACCCCCTTGAGTGTCGTGGCGCTGCCGTCGAAGGCGAGCATCAAGCTGCGTGGCGGCGTGAACTGACCGACGGTGACCAGAATCGGCCGGTGCATGGTGCGAATCACGCTCTCCAGCTGGCTGCCGATGTGCTGGATGTCGTCGCCGCTGTCTTCACCCTGGCGGCCGATCACCAGCAGCCGAGTGTCGTTCTGCAGGTCACGCAGGGTCTCGACCAGATCGCCGTGACGCTGACGGCACTCGGGCTGGGCGACACCCGCGGAAATCGCCCGCTGGCGCGCCGCATCGAGCATCATGCGGCCCTCCTCCAGCGCCAGCTTGGCGCGTTTCTCGTCCAGGGTGGCCAGTTCTTGCAGAAGGAATTCACGGCTGCCGAGGCCGATGATGCCGCTCAGGTCACCCGACACCGGGAACTGCCGGCGGTCCAGCACGTGCAGCAATGTCAGCGGCGCGCCCAGCCGTTGACTGGCCCAGGCGGCACAATCGCAGACCGCGGCTGCTTGCGGGGAGCCGTCGATACAGGCCATTACGTGGGTCATTGTCGTTCTCCTGGTCAGTGGCTCATCAGCTGGTCGATGGCGTCGGGTTTGTCGTGCACGCCGAAGCGGTCGACGATTGTGGCGCTGGCTTCATTGAGACCCAGCACCTCGACCTCGGTGCCCTCGCGGCGGAACTTGAGCACCACCTTGTCCAGCGCCGAGACCGCGGTGATGTCCCAGAAATGCGCCCGCGACAGGTCGATGGTCACCCGGCTCAGCGCTTCCTTGAAGTCGAAGGCGCCGGTGAACTTGTCGGCCGAGCTGAAGAACACCTGGCCGACCACCTGATAGCGACGGCCGCTGGCGTCGGCATCCAGCTCCGAGTCGATGCTCAGGTAGTGTCCCACCTTGTTGGCGAAGAACATCGCCGCGAGCAGTACGCCAGCCAGTACACCGTAGGCCAGGTTGTGGGTGAAGACCACCACCACCACGGTGACCACCATGACGATGTTGGTCGAGAGCGGGTAGCGCTTGAGGTTGCGCACGGAATCCCAGCTGAAGGTGCCGATCGAAACCATGATCATCACCGCCACCAGCGCGGCCATGGGAATCTGGCCGACCCAATCGCTCAGGAACACCACCATCAGCAACAGCACCACGCCGGCGACGAGCGTCGACAGGCGGGTGCGGCCGCCTGATTTCACGTTGATCACCGACTGGCCGATCATCGCGCAGCCGGCCATGCCGCCGAACAGACCGGAAACGATGTTGGCAACACCCTGGCCCTTGCACTCCCGGTTCTTGTCGCTGCTGGTATCGGTCAGCTCGTCGACGATGGTTGCGGTCATCAGCGACTCCAGCAGGCCGACCACGGCCAGCGCTGCCGAGTACGGGAAGATGATCGCCAGGGTTTCGAGGTTGAGCGGCACTTCCGGCCAGAGGAAGACCGGCAGGGTATCGGGCAGCTCGCCCATGTCGCCGACGGTGCGGATATCCAGGCCGAAGTACATCGCCACGGCAGTCATGCTGAGGATGCATACCAGCGGCGACGGGATGACCTTGCCGAGCTTCGGCACATAGGGGAACAAGTAGATGATGCCCAGACCCGCGGCGGTCATGGCGTAAACGTGCCAGGTGACGCCTGTCAGCTCCGGCAGCTGGGCCATGAAGATCAGGATCGCCAGCGCATTGACGAAACCGGTGACCACCGAGCGCGAGACGAAGCGCATCAGCGAGCCGAGACGCAGGTAGCCGGCGCCGATCTGCAACAGGCCGCAGAGCAGCGTCGCTGCCAGCAGGTACTGCAGGCCGTGCTCGCGCACCAGGGTCACCATCAGCAGCGCCATGGCGCCGGTGGCCGCGGAGATCATCCCAGGGCGCCCACCGACGAAGGCGATCACCACGGCGATGCAGAACGAGGCATACAGGCCAACCCGCGGATCGACCCCGGCGATGATGGAGAAGGCGATGGCTTCGGGAATCAGCGCCAGCGCGACGACGAGACCGGACAGCAGATCGCCACGGAGATTGGAGAACCAGTTTTGTTTGATCGTTTGCAGCATCGGACTATCCAGAGCAAAAGCACCACCATGCAGACCATGGGCGGTCGGCAGCGATACAAGGCGAGTTTTTTGGTTTGAATGGTTCAGCTGTCGCTGGGCAATGCGCGCGGACAGCAGCGTACGACTACCCCATGACAGGCAGTCGCAGGATGACGCGAGGGGGGCACAGCGCTATGGCGGACCAGGCAGCCAGGTCATGGGCAATACGGGCTCTGTTGCTGAGCGATTCGCCGGGCGAGTCGCGTTCGGGGGCGGCATTTTAGTCGCATTGCCCGCGTTTTACGACCGCCAATCTAGCTCCAGAGCGCATCCAGATTGCTGAAGCCCCAGGCGGCTGGGTCTTCGCGGCCGACGATGCGGTCGCTGCATTGCGGGCTGGAGAGGTCCAGTTCTACCGGCACGATCGCCGCGCGGGCGCGGGTGGAATAGAACAGTTTCAGGCGCGGCGCCGTCAGCTGCTGTGCGTTGTGTTCGATGACCACGCCGAGCCGCCCCGACTGCAACCGTACCAGCGAGCCCAGTGGGTAGATGCCCACCGTGCGCACGAAGGCATGCAGTATCTGGGTATCAAAGTGCCCTTGCCATTGCGCCATTCGCGCCAGCGAGCCCGAAGCGTCCCAGGCGGTTTTGTACGGGCGATTCGAGGTGATGGCGTCATACACGTCGCAAATGGCGCCCATGCGCGCCAGCCGGCTGATCTGTTCGCCGGCCAGCCGATGCGGATAGCCGGTGCCGTCCATCTTCTCGTGATGATGCAGGCAGACATCCAGAACCGCCTCGGACACGGCCGCTCCCGCACCGAGCAGAATCGCGTGACCACGCTCCGGGTGGCTGCGCATGACGGCGTATTCATCGTCGCTGAGCTTGCCCGGCTTGTTCAGCACATCCAGCGGCATGGCCATCTTGCCGATGTCGTGCAGCAGCCCGGCCATGCCGGCTTCCTGCACCTGGTCCTCGGGCAGGCCGAGCTGGCGGGCGAGCGCGACCATCAGCGCGCAGACCGCCACCGAATGCAGGTAGGTGTACTCGTCCTTGGTCTTCAGCCTCGCCAGGCTGAGCAGTGCCGAGCCGTTGCGCGCCAGCGATGCGGAAATCTGCTCGACCAGTGGCAGGCACTGCTGCGGGTCGACCGCCTTGCCCAGCCGCGCCTCGTTGAACAGCGAGGTCACCTGCTGCTTGGAGCGTTTGAGCACCTGCGCGGCGCGCTGCATCTCCTCCTGAACGCTGCATTGCTGCGCCGATTGTGCGGCAGGCCGAGGTGTTATCGGCATGGCGTCGGAGACCAGCTGTGGAGCCTCCGCGGCCGGGGGCGTTGCCGTTTCGACATCGACGCCCTTGCCCGTATCGATCCACAGCGCCTTGACGCCGCTGCTGCGCAGCGCCTGCAGGTCGGCGGGGTCGGTGAGCAGGAACTTGCTGCGCCAGAAGGAATGATCGAACCAGCTGCCGTCCAGCCCATGGACGTACATACCGAAGCGGAGTTGGCTGACAAGGATTTTTCTGAGCAAGGCGGACCTCGACTGGAGCGGCTGGCCGTTCCGTACTAGCAATCCCTGCTGAGCTGGTGGTAACTCCCCGCAGTATAGTGATGATGGCACTATTCCTCCATTGGGATAGATCAAGACTTTGGTGCTATGCCGAGGCTCGGCGATGCGCCACCGCTGCCGACTATCGCTTACCATCGTCGGGTCCTGTCGCGAGCGTCGTCATGCCAGCACTGTCCAACCGCCTGCGGGTAACCCTGATCGTTGCGCTGATCCTCATCGGCCTGCTGCTGAGCATGTACTGGGCTGGGCGTCTGGCCGAACAACGCGCCTGGACCGAGCGTGCCCAGGAGGCCCAGGGCCAGCTGGAGCTCTATGCCCAGGCGATCCACACCCAGGTCGAACGCTTCCGCTCGGTGCCCGCACTGCTGGCGCTGGACAGCGACATTCAGGCACTGCTCGCCGACCCGGCTAACCGCGCGCTGCGCCGCCAGCTCAACCAGCGCCTGGAACAGCAGAACCACGCGGCCGGCTCCTCGGTGCTGTACCTGCTCGACCGCGACGGCGAGACCATCGCCGCCAGCAACTGGCGCGACTGGAGCAGCTTCGTCGGCAACAACTACGCCTTCCGCCCCTATTTTCGCGATGCGGTGAGCAACGACAGCGGCCGCTATTTCGCCGTCGGCGTCACCACCGGCATACCCGGCTACTTCCTTTCCAGCTCGGTGAAGAACGACGCCGGCGAAGTGCTTGGCGTGCTGGTGGTCAAGCTCGAGCTGGAAGAGATGCAGCGCGACTGGGTCGGCCAACCGGGCATCCTGCTGATCGCCGACTCGCTGGATATCGTCATCCTCACCAATCGCCCGGCCTGGCGCTTCCGCTATCTGCGCCCGCTGAGCGACGAGGTCCGCAGCCGCCTGGTCGATGCCCGGCGCTATGCCGAACAGACGCTGCAGCCATTGCCGAGCAGCCGCGTGCAGCAACTCGCCGAAGGCAGCGAACGTCGCCTGGTGGACGGCCCGGACGGCCACCGCGAATACCTCTGGCAACGCCTGGCGCTGCCGGAAGACGACTGGACCCTGCACCTGCTGCACGACCCACAGATGGTGGTCGCCAGCGTGCGCAGCTATCGCCTGGCCGCGGCGGGCGTGTGGATGACCCTGGCCTTTCTGCTGCTCTACCTGGCGCAACGTGGCAAGACGCGCCGCGTCGAACAGCGCAGCCGCAGCGAGCTGGAGCGCCTGGTGCACGAGCGCACCCGTGAGCTACACACCGCCCAGGACGAACTGGTGCATGCGGCGCGCATGGCCGCCCTGGGGCAGATGTCCGCCGCCCTCGCCCACGAGATCAACCAGCCGCTGACCGCATTGCGCATGCAGCTCGCCAGCCTTCGCCTGCTGCTCGACAGCGGCCGCGACGGCGAGGTGCGCGAAGGCCTCGGGCATGTCGAAGGCCTGCTCGAACGCATGGCGGCGTTGACCGGCCACCTGAAGACCTTCGCTCGCAAGAGCCCGGCCGGGCTGCGCCAGCGTCTGAGCCTGGCCGAGGTGCTGGAGCAGGCCCTGCAGCTGCTCTCGCCGCGCATTCGCAGCGAGCAGGTCGAGGTATTCCGCCAGGTACCGGCCGAGGCTGCGGTCAGCGGCGACGCCATCCGCCTCGAGCAGGTGCTGATCAATCTGCTGCACAACGCGCTGGATGCCATGGCCGAGCGCCCGCAGCGACGCCTGCGCATCCTCTGTCAGCTCAACGGTGACCGCTGGCAGCTCAGCGTGGGCGACAACGGCGGCGGTATTGCCAGCGAACATCTGGATCAGGTGTTCGAGCCCTTCTTCACCACCAAGCCGGTCGGCCAGGGCCTCGGTCTCGGGCTGGCGGTGTCCTACGGCATCGTCCGTGAGATGGGCGGTACGCTGGAAGTCAGCAACGACGAGCACGGCGCGGTGTTCACTCTGACGCTGCCGGCTGCCGAAGAGCGCGCCGCCGAGTAAACTGCCGCGACGCGACCGCGAGGAGCAGGCAATGAGCGGGCAGGTAATCTTCATCGACGACGAGGCGGCGATCCGCCAGGCCGTGCAGCAGTGGCTGGAGCTGTCCGGCTTCCAGGTGCGCACCTTCTCCCGCGCCCGCGAGGCGCTGGCGGCGCTGGATCGCGACTTTCCTGGCGTGCTGATCAGCGACGTGCGCATGCCCGATCTCGACGGCCTCGGCCTGCTCGAACAGCTGGTGGCGCTGAACGCCGACCTGCCCGTGATCATGGTCACCGGGCACGGCGACGTGCCAATGGCGGTGCAGGCGCTGCGTCAGGGCGCCTACGACTTCATCGAAAAACCCTTCACCCCGGAACGCCTGCTCGACAGCGTGCGCCGTGCCATGGACAAGCGTCGGCTGGTCTGCGAGAACCGCCAGCTGCGCGAGCAGTTCGCCCGCAAGGGACGAATCGAATCGCAGCTGCTCGGCGTGTCACGGGCGATGGTCAACCTGCGCCGGCAGGTGCTGGAGCTGGCCGGTACCGACGTCAACGTACTGATCCGTGGCGAGACCGGCAGCGGCAAGGAACAGGTCGCGCGCTGCCTGCATGACTTCAGCCCGCGCGCCGGCGGGCCGTTCGTGGCGCTGAACTGCGCGGCAATCCCGGAAACCATCTTCGAAAGCGAGCTGTTCGGCCACGAGAGTGGCGCCTTCACCGGCGCCCAGGGCAAGCGCATCGGCCGCATCGAACACGCCGCCGGCGGCACGCTGTTCCTCGACGAGATTGAAAGCATGCCGCTGGCCCAGCAGGTCAAGCTGCTGCGCGTGCTGCAGGAAAAGACCCTGGAACGCCTGGGTTCGAACCGCAGCATCGAGGTCGACCTGCGGGTGATCAGCGCGGCCAAGCCGGACCTGCTGGAAGAGGTGCGCGGCGGCCGCTTCCGCGAGGACCTGCTGTACCGGCTGAACGTCGCCGAGCTGCACATCCCGCCATTGCGCGAGCGTCGCGAGGACATTCCGCTGCTGTTCGAACACTTCGCCAGCCAGGCCGCCCAGCGCCACGGCCGCGCCGCCCCGCCGGTGACACCCGGCGAGCTGACGCAACTGCTCGCCCATGACTGGCCGGGCAACGTGCGCGAGCTGATCAACGCCGCCGAACGCCACGCCCTCGGCCTCAGCGCGCCGGCCCCGGCGAGCAGCGGCGGCCAGTCGCTGGCCGAGCAGATGGAAGCCTTCGAGGCGCAATGCCTGCACAACGCCCTGCAGCAGTGCAAAGGCAACATCACCGAGGTCATGACCCAGCTGCAGCTGCCACGGCGCACCCTCAACGAGAAGATGCAGCGCCACGGCCTCAGCCGCAGCGACTATTTGCCGGCGGGCAGCACGGATAGCTGAGCAGTTGGCCGAGCTGCAGAACTTCCGGCAGAGGTCCCCGCGCAACGTGCAACGAGCGCCTCGAACGCCGCACCGCAGCTGACCCGCAGGTTTTTTCGCCAGGCCATTCAAGGCTTAGCGGCATTGAACATCAGCATCCAGCTCGCACCCCGAACAAACCTCAGGGCAACCTTGGCCGCGAAACTTTTATGCCGCCGCCCGGCGGGCTAGAGCATGGGATCAGCGCACCGGTCGCCTTTCGCGGTCGAGACCGCTCCCACAAAAGCTTTCTGGGTACGGTCAGTCGCCCAACTCATCCAGCTGCCGCTGCAGGAAACGCCGTTCGGGCTCCAACTGCACCAGGCGCAGCGCGCTGCGATAGGCCTCGCGAGCCTCGTCGATACGCGCCAGCCGGCGCAACAGATCGGCGCGGGTGGCGTGGCTGAGGTGATAGTCCTGCAGATCGCCGCGCCCGAGGAGTTCATCCACCAACAGCAGGCCGGCCTCGGGCCCATCGCGCATGGCCACGGCCACCGCGCGGTTCAGCTCCACCACCGGCGACGGGCTCAACTGCACCAGCACATCGTAGAGCCGGACGATCTGCGGCCAGTCGGTCTGCGCGGCGCCCGGCGCCTCGGCATGCACCGCGACAATGGCGGCCTGCAACGAATAGGGGCCGAACGCGCGACTGGTCAACGCCAGCTGCACCAGCTGCGATCCTTCGGCGATCTGCTGGCGGCTCCACAGGCTGCGGTCCTGCTCATCCAGCCGCACCAGCTCACCGGTAGCATCGGTACGCGCAGCCCGGCGGGCATCGTGCAGCAGCATCAGCGCAAGCAGCCCCATCACCTCAGCGTTGGGCAGCAGCTCGAGGAGCAGTCGGCCCAGGCGAATCGCCTCGGCGCAGAGGTCGGCGCGGGTCAGCTCGGCGCCGGCCGATGCGGTGTAGCCCTCGTTGAACACCAGATAGACCACCCGCAGCACGCTCTCCAGCCGCGCCGGCAGCTCGTCGCGCTCGGGCACCCGATACGGCAACCGGGCGTCACGGATCTTCGCCTTGGCGCGCACGATGCGCTGGGCAATGGTGGCCGGCGGAGCGAGAAAGGCGCGAGCGATCTCCTCGGTGGTCAGGTCGCAGACTTCACGCAGGGTCAGCGCCACGCGGCCATCGGCCGGCAGGGCCGGGTGGCAGCAGGTGAAGATCAGCCGCAGACGGTCGTCTTCCATCTCATCGACCTCCACTGCCTGCGCCGCGTCTTCCAGCTGTTCGGCCACCAGCCGCAACGAGGCATCGAAACGCGCACGGCGGCGCAGGGCATCGATGGCCTTGAAGCGGCCGGCGGAAACCAGCCAGGCGCGCGGATTGTCCGGAATCCCATCGCGCGGCCACTGCTGCAGGGCCGCGGCAAAGGCGTCATGCAAGGCCTCTTCGGCGCGATCAAAGTCGCCCAGCAGGCGGATCAGCGTGGCCAACACGCGCCGCGACTCGCTGCGATAGACCGCCTCGACCCGCGCCGCCGTGAAATGTCCGGTCAGCGGCATGCTCAGCGCTGCGGCAGCTGGCGCAACGGCCGGACCTCAACGCAGCCAAGGCTGGCCGGCGGGATCTTCGCCGCGATGGCCTCGGCCTCCTGCTGGTCCGCCGCCTCGATCAGGTAGAAGCCCGCCAGCTGCTCGCGGGTTTCGGCGAACGGGCCGTCGACCACCGAGGTGACGCCATCACGCACGCGCACCGTGCGCGCAGTGCGCACCGACTGCAGCGGTTCGCCGGCGAGCATGTGGCCGCTGGCTCGCAGCTCCTCGCCGCAACTCAGGCAACGCGCGACCAGCGCATGCCACTGCTCGTCGGTCATCGCATCCACACGCTTCTCGTCGTAATAGATCAGGCACAGGTAGTTCATGGCGGGGCTCCGTCTGCCGGCAACGCAGCAAAGCTAGCAGCCATTGAACGACCTCGCCCGATCACGCGACGAAGACCGCGGGCCAGCCTCAACCGGTCTGTTGCTGCGACGGTGTCTGATCCATGCATACCTGGCCGGTCTGCATGTCGAAGGGCATCGAAAAGTGCTCATGGATCACCTTCCACTCACCGTTGCGCCGCGCCCAGACCCGCGTGCCGCGCATCCAGGCCGTTTGCATCTCGCCTTCGGCATTGGGTCCGCCACAGTGGGTAAGCATGCGGCTGCAGGCCAGCTCGCCGCCGACATCCACATGCAGTTCATGGGTCTCAAAGAAACCTTCGCCCTGGCAGAACTCGAAGCAGCGCTGCCAGTGCGCCCGGTATTCCTCAACGCCCTTGAATTGCAGTGCGCCGACCGCATCGAAGGCGACTACGTCGTCGGCGTACTGCGCCATGATCCGGTCGAGATCCTTGGCCTTGGTGGCTTGTTCGAATGTTTCGTGCAGCTGGCGAATGGCGCTCTCGACCTGGCTGTTCTGGCTATTCATGTCCTTCTCCTCTGATCGGGTGAACGGGGTTCACCAACTAGTCGTCTGGTGTATTCCCGAATCGACAGCCCCAATCATTTTTTTTGCGAAGGTGCGGAAGGCGCGCAAGCGCGCGCCAGACACGCCGCGCCGCCCAGAAGGCTGGCTAGAGGCGAAGCCGCCGGACGGAATACTGTTGCGAACTGTTATCTTTTAGATACGATAGTGGCTCTCAGATGGCACAGGCTCTCAACTACCCGCCGCGCCGTCATCCGCCACCCTCACAGCTCAACGTCCGGTCAGGTCCGTATGCCCACTCTTCGCTTCCCGCGTAAAACCGCACTGCTGCCCGTTTGCCTTGCCGCCAGCTTCGCTGGCTCGCCGCTCATGGCTCAGGAGCAACTCGAAGATCAGTCTCAAGGCACTGCCGCCGAGCCGGTCGAACTGCAATCGGTGGAAATCACCGCCAGCGCCGACGCCTCGGCCGATGGCCTGACCCAGCCCTACGCCGGCGAACAGGTTGCGCGTGGTGGGCGAGTAGGGATTCTGGGCAACCGCGACTACATGGAAACCCCGTTCACCTCGACGTCCTATACCTCGCAGCTGATTCAGGACCAGCAGGCGCGTAGCGTGTCGGACATCGTGCAGAACGATCCTTCGGTGCGCGTGGCGCGTGGCTTCGGCAACATGCAGGAGCTGTACGTCGTGCGCGGATTCCCGCTGTATTCCGATGATATTTCCTACAACGGACTCTACGGTCTGCTGCCGCGCCAGTATGTGGCCGCGGAGTTCATCGAGCGCGCGGAGGTATTCCGTGGTGCAAGCGCCTTTCTCAATGGCGCCGCACCGGGTGGGACCGGCCTTGGCGGTGCTATCAATCTGCTGCCCAAGCGTGCGCCGAACGAGCCCCTGACGCGCATGACATTTGGCGCCAGCTCCGGCGGCCAGGGCACGGTTGCCGCGGACCTGGGTCGCCGCTTCGGTGAGCAGAACCAGTTCGGTGTTCGTCTTAACGCAGCCAAGCGCGCCGGCGAGACAGGCGTTGATGAAGAAGACCAGACGCTGGACATGTTCGCGCTGGGTCTGGACTACCAGGGTGACCGCCTGCGCTTGTCGGCAGACATCGGCCACCAGTATCACTTCATCGACAATCCACGCCCCAGCGTGACTCCCAACGGTGGCCTGCCCAGCGCTCCAGATGCTGACGATAATTTCGCGCAACCCTGGACCTATTCGAAAGAGAAACAGACGTTTGGCACCTTCCGCGCCGAATACGACTTCACCGATGCAGTAACGGGCTGGCTGGCCGCTGGTGTGCGGGAGGGTGAAGAGCAAAATCGCCTGGCCAACCCTCGGGCTACAGCCTCTGGTACGACCACGGCGTCGCGCTTCGACAATTACCGCGAAGACAGCATCTTTACCAGCGAAGCCGGCTTGCGTATGCGCCTTCAGACCGGAGCGGTCTCACATCAGCTCGTGACATCGGCGGCCATCTTCGATTCGCAGGAGAAAGGGGCCAACCAGTTCTACGCTCCTGTCGCGGGTAACCTATACGACTCGTTCGACGCGGCACTGCCCACAACCGTTACCTACGATGGTGGAGACCTGTCTGATCCACACGTAACAGAGCGCATCCATACCAAAAGCATGGCTCTAGCCGACACGCTGGGCTTCATGGATGACCGTCTGCTGGTCACGCTTGGCGCGCGCTGGCAGGGTATCGAAACCAAGAGTTATTCCTCGCAGACCGGTAATCGCAGCGGCCAGTACGACGACCATGAAATCACCCCGGTCGCCGGGATCGTGTACATGCTGACTGACGAACTTTCGATCTACGCCAACTACATCGAAGGTTTGACCAAGGGTGAAACGGCCCCTGCGACATCCGGCGGCCGCCCCGTGCTGAATTCCGATACCTTGGCGCCTTACGTCGCCAAGCAGACCGAAATCGGCCTCAAGTACGATGGCGGCAATCTGGGTGGCAGCATTGCGGTGTTTAGTACCGAGCGGCCCTTCGGTATTGTTGAAAATCAGGTCTTCCGCGAAGGCGGGGAGCAACGCAACCGCGGCATAGAACTGTCGGTGTTCGGCGAGCCCGTCTACGGCGTGCGTCTGCTGGGTGGCGTCACTCTGCTGGATGCCGAGCAGAGGAAGACGCTCAACGGCGCCAACGACGGCAACGATGCCATCGGCGTTCCCAAGCTGCAGGCCAACCTCGGCGGCGAATGGGACGTGCCCGGTATGCAGGGGCTGACGCTGACCAGCCAGGTTGTGCATACCGGCAAGCAGTACGCCAGCGCCAGCAACGACCTCCGCCTGCCATCGTGGACCCGCCTGGATCTGGGCGCACGCTATCGCATGACCATCGAAGACCGTGACGTCACGCTTCGGGCCGGGCTCGACAACGCCACTGGCCGTGACTACTGGGCCTCCACCGGTGGCTATCCGGGCTCTAACTACCTCGTCCTCGGCGACCCGCGCACGCTCTCGGTCAGCGCTACGGTCGATTTCTGATGCAGGCAGTCACCCTGCGGCGGTGGGGCTGGGTCCACAAGTGGTCCAGCCTCGTCTCTACGCTTTTCATCCTGATGCTGTGCCTGACCGGCCTGCCGCTGATCTTCTCCCACGAGATCGATCACCTCACCGGCAACGAGATCGAGGCGCCGGCGATGCCCGAGGGCACGCCGCGCGCTGCGGTCGACCGGGTTGCGGCCGAAGCTGTGAAGGCCTACCCCGGTCTGGTGCCGCTGTACTTCTTCGCCGAGGAAGACGCGCCGGACGTCTGGTACGTCAAGCTCGATACCCGCGTCGACACCGATGAAAGCGAATCGACGCTGATCCTCTCCGATGCCCGCACCGCCGAGGTACTCGGCGCGCCGAACTTCGACGAAGGCTTCATGAGCGTGATGTACCGCCTGCACGTGGACCTCTACGCGGGGCTCGCCGGCAAGCTGTTTCTCGGCTTCATGGGGCTGCTGCTTATGGTGGCGATCGTCTCCGGCGTGGTGCTCTACGCGCCCTTCATGCGCAAGCTGCGCTTCGGCGAGGTGCGTCAGGAACGCACGCCGCGCACCCGCTGGCTGGACCTGCACAACCTGCTCGGCATCGTCACCCTGGTGTGGGCCCTGGCGGTGGGCTTCACCGGAGTGATCAATACCTGGGCGGACCTGATCTTCCAGGCCTGGCAGGCCGAACAGGTCGCCGCACTGCAAGCCGGTGAAACGCGGGTACTGCTGGCCACCGATTCCAGTGATGCGCCTGCCGCTGATGGCTCCTTGCAGACTGCGGTCGATCGCGTGCTGGCTGCGGCGCCGGACATGGCGGTGTCGATGATTGCCTACCCCGGCACACTGCGCGCCACGCCGGAGCACGTCGCGGTGATCCTGCGCGGCGACACGCCGCTGACCTCGCGCCTGACCCAGGCGCTGCTGGTCGATCCGGCCAATGGCGAGGTACTGGAAGCCGGCGCGCGACCCTGGTACGTCACCGCGCTGCAACTGTCCGAGCCGCTGCATTTCGGCGATTACGGTGGCCTGCCGCTGAAGGTCCTCTGGGCGTTGCTGGATATCCTCACCATCGTCGTGCTCGGCAGCGGTCTGTACCTGTGGATCAAGCGCGGCGCGACTGAGGTGCGCTCATGATGCGCATCTGGTTGTGGCCGGTGCTGATCGGCGTGCTCTGCACGCTCGGGTTGATCGCCGGGCTGGTGTCCCAAGGCGCGGGCGATTGGCTGAGCTGGCTGGCCCTGGCGACGCCCGTCGCCATCGGCCTGCATGGCTTGTCACGCAGCGGCGCCCGCCCCCAGGCACGCGGCGAGGCCCTTACCCCTGCAGGATCTCGGCGAGCTGGTCGAAGCTGAACGGCTTGGGCAGCGAGCGCGCCGGCAGGTTGCTTTCGATACGCCCTTCACCGGAGACGAATACCAGCCGCAACCATGGCTGGGTTCGCAAGGCCTCGGCAGCGAAGTCGGGGCCTGATCGGCCCGGCAGATTGACGTCCAGCAACAGGTGATCGAAGCGCTGTTCGTGCAGCCCCTGCGCGGCCGCTTCAGCATTCGGATAGCCGCAGGCGCGGTAGCCCAGCTCTTCGACCATCTCGCAGGCCAGCACCAGCAGTTGCGGCTGGTCCTCCACCACCATCACCCACTGCTGCTCGACGGGTTTGCCGTCGCTGTGCTGCGTGCCCAGCAACTGGCGCACCTTGCGCGCCAGGTCTTCCTGCCGATAGGGCTTGCTCAGCAGCTCCACGCCCGGATCGAGGCGCCCGCCATGCACGATGGCATTGCGCGTGTAGCCGGAGGTAAACAGCACGGCGATATCCGGCAGCAACACGCGAGCCTGGCGCGCCAGTTCGGTGCTGCTGAGCGGCCCCGGCATGACCACATCGGTGAACAGCAGGTCGATGGAAAGGCCGCTCTGCAGGACGCTCAGGGCGCTCTGCGCATCGTTGGCGCGCAGCACCGAATAGCCGAGACCGGTGAGCAGCTCGATCACCGTGGCCTGCACCGGCAGATCGTCCTCGACCACCAGGATGGTTTCGCTGCCGCCCACCACCGGCCCGACGGTGGATGGCTGCGCCTGTACCTCGGGTTGCTCGGTGCGCGGCAGGTAGAGCTTCACGCTCGTGCCGGCACCCGGCTCGCTGTACAGGCGGATATGCCCGCCGCTCTGCTTGGCGAAGCCGTAGGCCATGCTCAACCCCAGCCCGGTGCCCTGCCCTTCTGGCTTGGTGGTGAAGAACGGTTCGAAGGCCTGCTCGATAATGTTGGCGGGCATGCCAACGCCTGTGTCCGACACCGCCAGCAACACGTATTGCCCTGGCGCGACGTCGATCTGGGTACCGGTGTAGTGCTCGTCGAGCATGGCGTTGCCCAGCTCCAGGGTGAGCTTGCCCCCATCAGGCATGGCATCGCGGGCATTGATCGCCAGGTTCAGCACCACCTGTTCGAGCTGGTTCGGGTCGACCATCGTCGTCCACAGCCCGCCCGCCACCACGGTTTCGATTTCGATGCGCTCGCCCAACGCCTGGCGCAGCAGCTCGTCGAGGTCGCGCAAAAGCCGGCTAAGGTTGGTCGGCTGCGGGCGCAGCGGCTGCCGACGGGCGAAGGCCAGCAGTTGCCGCGCCAGCTTGGCACCGCGCTCGACGGCGGAGCTGGCCGCATCGACCCGCTTCGCCGCGCCACGGTTGGCCTCCACCAGCGGCTGCAGCAACTGCAGATTGCCGGCGATCACCTGCAGCACGTTGTTGAAGTCGTGTGCCACGCCGCCGGTGAGCTTGCCGATGGCCTCGAGCTTCTGCGACTGATACAGCGCCTGTCGGCTGAGTTCCAGCTCGCGGGTGCGCTCCTCGACCAGCTCCTGCAGCTGCTCGCTGGAGCGCTGCAGCGCCTGCTGCGCCAGCACCTGGGCGGTGACATCATGGCCCTGGCAGAAGATGCCGCTGACCTGCTCGTCCTCGCTGAACACCGGCTGGAAAATGAAATTCACATAGTGACGCTCGGCCTTGCCGCCGGCCTGCGGGCGCACGCGCACGGCGATGTCGCGGCCGATATAGGGCCGCCCGGTGACATAGACCTGCTGTAGCAAGTCAGAGAGCGCGCGGCTTTCCAGTTGCGGAAACGCCTTGAGCGCCGGACGCCCGAGCAGCTCGCGGGCGCCGACCAGCTGGTGGAAGGCGCGATTGGCGATCTTCAGCTCGTGCTGCGGCCCTTCGGTGATGGCGATGAAGCCCGGCGCCTGGTCGAAAAGCCGTTGCAGGTGGGCGCGCTCCTCGCTGAGCTGACGACCATGCAGCTCGTTGGCGCGACGCTCCGCGACCAGCGCCGAGACATCGCGCAAGGTCAGTGCCGCGCCCACCACTGCGCCATCCGCAGAACACACGGCGGCGACGACGATCTCCAGCGTTCGCCCGTTATCCGCGTCTTCATGCTGCAGGGTCAGCGTCGTGTCGCAATCCTGGACCTGCGCCAGGGCCTGGCCCAGCTCGTCGCTCCAGAACGGCAGCCCGCTCGCCGCACGGCGTAGCACCTCGCCACGGCCCAGGCCGAACAGCTCAGCGGCACCGGCGCTCCAGTAGAGCACCGCCCCGGCGCGGTCGAGACCGACGATGGCGTCGCGTGCCGCGTCGATGAAATGATGCAGATAGAGCTCTGCCGTGGGTGACGAACGCTTGCTCAACTGCCCGCCGTCGACCATCGCGTTGGCCTGCGCCAACGTGGTGCGCAGGCGCGCCCGCCGCCGCACGCTGGCCAAGGCCTGATCAAGCTGCGCCAGCGCGCTGGCGCCGAGGGTGACGATCGACCAGTGAGGCCCGAGCAACGGCGCCGGGCCCAGCTCGCGGTGCAGCGAGTCGACGCCCGCCTCATCGCTGAGGAACAGCAACTGGGTGGCCTTCCAGCGACTGCGCAGCTGCCGGGCCTGCGCCACCGGGCGTTGCAGACCGGGCGCCAGCAGCACTAGCGCCGGCTCGTTCTCATCGGGCAGCAACGCGCCTGGATCAAGGCTGCGCACCTGCAGACCGTGGGCTGTCGCCCAGCTGTCGATCTGCTCGCGCAACGCGGCATCGCCTGCCTCCAGCAGCGCGATCTGATCGAGCAGCAGCTCGCTCATAGCAGCGGCAGCCCCAGCAGGCTGCGACCGGTCCAGAGCTTGAGCAGGCCGGTGGTGGGGGTCATCACGTGCGCGGCCCGCGCGTCACGCAGCAGACGGGCGACACGACTGTTCTCGCGATAGGCGGCACCGCCGCAAAGAGTCATAGCCTCGTTGGCCAGGCGCACTGCGGTCTCCGCCGCATCGGCCTTGCACGCCAGGATGAACGACAACGCCTCGGGGTGGGCGCCATCGCCCCGGCGTGCGGCTTCGCGCACCAGCGCGCGGGTCTTGACCAGCTCGGTCCAGAGTTCGCCATAGCGGATCTGCAGGCTTTCCACATCCCGCAGCGACTCGCCGGAATGGCTGTAATGCCGCGAGCGCAGATGCAGGCTCGCCTCGTCCAGCGCCGCCTGGGCAACGCCCAGATAGGTGCCGGCCATGGCCATGAGGAAGAACGGCGCGACCACCTCGAACACGTACCAGACCTGATCGCCCGGCTCGCCAAGCAGGTTGCGCGCCGGTACCCGGACGCGATCGAGCTGCAGCGGCCGCGAGGAATTGCCACGCATGCCGAAGCCGGCCCAGGGCTCGAGCCAGTGCATGCCGGCACTGCCCTGATCGACGATCAGGCAGCTGAAATCCCCCGCCTCGGCGCCCGCCGCGACGGTGGACACGACGTAGGAGTCAGCATGGTCGCCGTTAGTAACGAACTGCTTGGTACCGTCGACCAGGAAATCTTCGCCGTCGGCATCCAGACGGGTTTCCGGCAGGTAGAAATGCGCGCCGGTGCCCCGCTCGGAGAGCGCCAGCGTGGTGATGTGCTGTCCCGCGGCGATCTCCCGCAGGTAGTGTTCGCGCTGATGCTCGGTGGCCTTGGCCGCGATCACCGCGGTCGCCACGCAATGCATGCCGTAGCACAGCGCCGACGACGGGCAGGCGCGGGCGATGGTTTCGGTAATCACGCACAAGCCCAGCAGCCCCTGCCCCAGGCCGCCCAGTTCGCTTGGCACCTGCAGCCCGAGCAGCCCGGCGTCGCCAAGTGCTCGCAGCGAATGGGCGGGCCAGCGGCAGTCGGCATCGACCTCGGCCGCCAGCGGCGCAATGACGGTTTCAGCCAGATCGGCGGCGACGTTTTGCAATTCGACGAGCTGAACGGGTAGCAAGTGGTCCATGAATCTTCCTGAATTCGCGGGTGGCTGGCGTCCGCCCAGGTGCATATCAGACCCTGACAGTCGGGTATTGTTCGAACAACGTCTTCGGGAGCGTTGGGCGCCCACGGTGGTCAATAGTGGCATGACATCAATGACCACGCGCAAACGCCCCGTACTGCTTCGCCTCGCTCTCGCTGTGCTGGTCGGCGCGACGCTGTCTGCCGGCGCGCGAGCCGAGACCGACGACATGCACATCCTGATCGGCAGCTACACGCACGACAGCGACAGCCCGGGCGTTCTGCGCCTGCGCTTCGATCCGGCGAAAGGTCGGATCGACCCGCAACCGCTGCAGACACTCGCCAGTCACAATCCCTCCTGGCTGGTGCTGGACGAGCAGCGCGGGCGCCTCTATGCCACCAACGAGAACAGCCCAACGCACGCCGACCCAGTCGGTCGTGTCAGCGCCTGGCAACTCGACAGCAGCGGCGAGCACCAGCTGATCGGGCAGAACATCAGCCTGGGCGACGAACCGACCCATGCCAGCCTCAGCCATGACGGGCGCTACCTGTTCATCAGCAATTACGGGGCGCGACCGAACCCGGGCGGCAGCCTGGCGGTGATGCCGCTGGCCGAGGATGGCCAGCCGCTGCCGGTCACGCAGCTTCTTGCGCATCAGTCGAGCGGCGTGCACCCCGAGCGACAGCAGGCCGCGCATGTGCACTCCGCCGTACCGAGCCCGGACGACAAGCGCCTGCTGGTCAGCGACCTGGGCGCCGATCGGGTATTCGTCTACCGCTACGACCCGCGCAATGCCGAACGTCCCCTGCAACCCGACGAACCCGCCAGCATCGAGCTGCCAGCGGGCAGCGGCCCGCGCCATCTGGTCTTCCACCCCAATGGCAAGCACGCCTATCTCGCCCTCGAGCTGAGCGCCCAGGTGGCGAGCTTCGACTACACGAACGGCAACCTGATCCGCCGGCAACTGCTGGACCTGAAGGATGCCGCTAGCGAGGTGCATCATTCACCGGGGGCGATCCACACCTCGGCCGATGGCCGTTTCCTCTATGTCAGCGACCGCGGCGACTACAACCACATCATCGTCTTCGCCATCGACAGCGACGGCGCCCTGCGGGAAATCCAGCGCCGCCCCACTGAAGGCCGCGAACCACGAGAATTTGCCATCGCTCCAGACGGGCGTTTCCTGCTGATCGCCAATCAGCTGAGTGATGACGTGGTAGTGATCGGGCGCGATCCGGACAGCGGAAAGCTCGGCGAGACGCTGCAGACCCTGCCGGTCGAGCGCCCGTCGGACATCAAGTTTTTCGCCAAACCCTGAAGCCGAGCGGCGGTATTAGCAGCAGGCCAGCCGGACCGCGTGCCGGCTGAGCCTGACATCGGCGCTCACATCAAGGCTTGCGTTGCGACTCGCGCGAGGCGTCCTCTTCGCTCACCTCCTCGGCCAGGCCCGGCGGCACGTTGTAGGCGCCGCCGGGTACGTCGGCTTCGTCACCACCGGCGACCTCGCCCTGGGTGGACGTGGTTTCCGGATTCTGCTCGTGGGCATCGCCGCTCTGGTCGATGGACTCGATGCTCTCGCGACCCTGGTCGTTCTGACTCATCAGCTGCTCCTCGCGTATCTGTGGCCACGCCCCGGCCTGTCCGGGTGGCTCTATCGATTGGGAGGAGACGTGGCGGCGGAAGTTGCAGCGTAAAGGCGCTTTTCTGGACCGATGGCCGCTCAGCGGTGCAGCTGAACTAAACCACAGGCCCGGCAGCCAAAACTGCACTAGAACTGCCATAGAACAGAATCATGCAACTGACTTCTCGCAGCCTGCCGATCACTCCTGCCCTTCACCCAGCGCAGGATCAGCCCTCACGGGCGCTGTACTTCGCCCTTGCCCGCGAGGTCGACGCGCAATCACGCGATAGCGCTGCGGAGTACCTGCGTGCGCAGCTCGAGGCCGCCGCTGCGCTGCCGTCCGACCTGCCGAAGGACCCGGCCAGCCTGGAAGCCTGGGTCATGCGGCGCACCGAAGCGGTCGGACGCCAGTATCAGGCTTACCTGGACCAGCGCCGTGCCGGCGGTCCGCGCCACTATTTCGCCAGCAAGGCCCATGCACTGCATTTCCTGCGCGGGGTGGCGCCGACCAAGCTGGTCGATGGCGCCTGGCTCTATGGCCTGCTGCAGCGCTGGGATGATGCGCGCTTCACCGCGCTGATCCAGACCTATCTGGAAGAGCTCGGCGAAGGCCTGCCGGAGAAGAACCATGTGGTGCTCTACCGCAAGCTGCTGGCCGGCCAAGGCTGCGATGACTGGCAGGAGCTGGACGACGAGCACTTCGTCCAGGGGGCCATCCAGCTGGCACTGGCCGAGCATGCCGAGCAGTTCCTGCCGGAAGTGATCGGCTTCAACCTGGGCTACGAACAGTTGCCGCTGCACCTGCTGATCACCTCCTACGAGCTGACCGAGCTGGGCATCGATCCCTACTACTTCACCCTGCATGTCACCGTCGACAACGCCGACAACGGCCACGCCAAGAAAGCCGTGCAGGGCGTGCTGGATGCTTTGCCGCAGGTCGGCGACAGCGCGGAGTTCTATCGACGGGTGCGCAACGGCTACCGGCTCAACGACCTCGGCGCCAGCACCGTCTCGGTGATCGGCGAATTCGATCTGTCCCGGGAGGTGCAGCGCATCCTCGAGAAGAAGGCGGCGGTCGGCCAGTTCGTGCACTCCGACTACTGCCGTTTCGAAGGCCGCACGGTCAATCAGTGGCTGGCCGAAGACGTCGAACAGTTTCTCGCAGTGCTGGACAAGCGCGGCTGGATCAAGCGCGGCCATGACCCGCAGGAAAGCCGCTTCTGGCAGCTGATCGCCGGCGAGCAGGCGCCGATGTTCGGCGTCTTCAGCGCTTACGAGCAGCAGATGATCCATGACTGGATCGCTGGCGACTGGCAGGCCGACAGCAAGCGCAGCCCGCGCGGTGCTTTGCTGCAGCGCCAAGCGCTGTTCAACGCCCGGCGTGTGCCGCAGGAGCCGGGTGCGCTGCAACCGGCGGAAAGCGTCAGCGGCAACGATTTCGACGAGGAACTGCAGCTGCTCGAGCAACAGATTGCACGCCTGCCCGATCGCGCCGCGCGCATGCGCCTGCTGCTGCCGCTGCTCGCCCCGCAACGCCACCACACTGCCGCCGGCCTGCTGGCCACGCGGCTGTTCAACGGACTGTTCAACTGAAGGCACACCAAGGAACGCGACGATGATCATGGACAATGCGCAGGACCGCGCGCTGCTGCACCTGGGCCAGGCCCTGCGGGATCGCGGCTATCACTTCATCACCCCCACGCCGCTGACCCATGAACGGGTCAATCAGCGCCCGGAAAATGCGCTCGCCGACGACCTGCCAGGGGTCTTCGGCTGGAGCCGCCCGTTCCAGCACGAACTGCTGCCACCACCGCTTTTCAGCCTGATGGATCAGGCCGACGTGCTGGAGCCCTATGGCTCGCGCTGGCGTTCCAAGGTGCGACTGTCCAGCCTCGATGGCCAGCTGTTCCTGCACTCAGCCTTTCCCACCGAAGCCAGCGATGCGGTGTTCTTCGGGCCGGACACCTACCGCTTCGCCAGCGCCATCTGCAGCCATCTGAATCAGCATGCCGGCGAAATCCGCCGTGTGGTGGACATCGGCTGCGGCTCGGGCGCCGGCGCGATTCTCACCGCACTGGCGCGACCGCAAGCCGAAGTGCTGGCGGTGGATATCAATCCGGAAGCGCTGCGCCTGACGCGTATCAACGCAGCGCTGGCTGGTGCGGACAACCTGCGCGCCGAACGCAGCGACCTGCTGAGCAACGCGCAGGGCGAGTTCGATCTGGTCTTGGCCAATCCGCCCTATCTGGTCGATGCCGACCAGCGCGCCTATCGCCACGGCGGCGGGCCGCTCGGTGCCGGGCTGTCGCTGGCGATTCTGGATGCCGCGCTCGGCCGCCTGGCGCCTGGCGGCACGCTACTGCTGTATACCGGGGTCGCCATGATCGACAACCAGGACCCCTTCCTGGCCGAGGTGCGCCAGCGCCTGGAGCGTACCGACCTGCAGTGGGGCTACCGTGAGATCGACCCGGACGTGTTCGGCGAGGAGCTGCTTGGCGGGGCCTACACCCAGTGCGATCGCATCGCTGCCGTGGTGCTGGAAGTGACGCGGGCGATGGGCTGACAGTAGGGGGAGGTTCGCCCGAGGAAAACGCTTCGCGGTTTTCCCCCCAACGACCGGCCAGGCGTAGGGTGGATAACGCCGCAGGCTTATCCACGCGCAAGTCAGCGCGCTTATCAGGCCGGCAATAGCACCAAGATCAGTGACAGAGTGATTAGCGAACCCAGCGTCGACAGCAGCACCACCCGCGACACCCGCGAGCCCTCGCGCCCATAGAATTCGGCAAGCATGTAGGGGCCAGTCCCGGTCGGCAGCGCGGCGAGCAGCAACGCCGAATAGGCCCACAGCGTCGGCAGCTCGAATACCTGAAAAGCCAGATACCAGGTAATCAGCGGCTGCACCACCAACTTCAGCGCCACCAGCGGCCACACCCCCCGCACCCTGCCTCCGGGCTGCGGCTGGGCGAGGAACAGGCCCAGCGAGACCAGCGCGCAGGGCGCCGCCGCCGCGCCCAGCAGCTTGAGCAATGTTGCCAGCGGCACCGGCAATTGCAGACCGCTGGCAGCCCATAGCGCACCGAGTAGCGGGGCGACCACCAGCGGATTGCGCGCCAGTGCACTGCTTACCTTGCCCAGCGTGCGCAGCACGCCCTGCCCGGCATGCAGTCCGGTTTCGACGCAGGCCAGGGCAATGGCGAACAGCACGCAGACCACCACGATCGAGGCGACCATTGCCGGCTGCAGCGCCTCGTCGCCCAGCACCAGCACGCACAGCGGAATCCCGACATAGCCGGTGTTGGCGTAGGACGCACCCAGCGCGTCCAGGCTGGCGTCGACCAGCGGCTGCTTCTGCAACATGCGATACGCAAGAGTGAAGGCGAACACGCCGAGGCAGCCGATGGCGAACGCGGCGATGAAGCCGGGTTGCCAGAGCTGCTCCCAGGTCGAGGTGGCGACCACGCTGAACAGCAGCGCCGGCAGGCCCAGCCAGACCACGAACCGATTGAGTTCGGAAGCGCCGGTTGGCCCCATCCGCCCGCTACGGCGGCACAGGTAACCGAGCAGGATCAGCGCAAAGACGGGCAGGACGACATTGACGACCGAAGACATGGACTCTCATCTGCAAGCTGGCGGCGCGGCGCAGGCCGCTACCGAAACGGCCGGCCACCATAGCAAATGCGGCGGATCGTCGCGCTCAGAGTCGACCAGGCACTACCCAGCCGACCCTGGGTTTCAGCTCAATGAAGCGACGGCGAATAGCCGTTGGGCTCGGCCCGCGCGGCGGCGAACTCGGCCTCGACGCTGCCACGCATTTGCGCAGTGCCGCCGGGGAAACCGCTGCGATCGCTGTAGTCCCATTCGACCACCGGCACCTGCTCGGCATCCAGACCCTTGGCGCAGCTCAGGTCCAGCGCAGTAATGCCGGCCACCGCGCCGGCGGCAATAGCCGCATTCGCCGGCTCGTGGCCGTGCTCGATGCTCCAGCCGAGACCGGCCAGGTCCAGTGCATCGCCGCCGATACGACCGTAGATCCAGGGTTTCGGATCATCCGCCAGCAGGATGCCGACACCGGTGGCGATCTCGCGCAGCCCGCAGGCGCGGACCAGCCCGTCGCTGCCGGGCATGCCGATAAAGCGTGCGACCTGCCGCGGCGCCACCAACTGGACGACGCCCAGACCGATACTGAACCAGCCCAGCCCCCGCGCCAGCGTGCGCGCGGAATGGTTGGGCCGGGTGACTTGACGTGGAATGCTCATGAAGACTCCTCGCTCGATAAAGTGGCTCGGCCGATCCCTACGTTAGGGATCGGCGACCGGTTCATGGCTTGAGGACCACCTTGATGCAGCCGTCATGCTTGTCGCGGAAGGTCTTGTACATCTCCGGACCCTGCTCGAGGCTGACGCTGTGGGTAATGACGAAGCTCGGATCGATCTCGCCTTCCTGGATGCGCCGCAACAGATCGTCGGTCCAGCGATTGACGTGGGTCTGGCCCATGCGGAATGTGAGACCCTTGTTCATCGCCGCGCCGAACGGGATCTTGTCGATCAGCCCGCCGTAGACGCCGGGAATCGAAATGATGCCGGCCGGGCGGCAGACGTAGATCATCTCGCGCAGCACGTGCGGCCGATCGCTCTCGAGCATCAGCGCCTGCTTGGCGCGGTCGTACATCGAATCGATCGAACGCGCCGCGTGCGCCTCCATGCCCACCGAGTCGATGCACTTCTCCGGCCCCTTGCCGCGGGTCAGCTCCTTGAGGCGTTCGAGCACGCTCTCTTCGTCGAAGTTGATGGTGATGGCACCGCCCGCGCGGGCCATGGACAGGCGCTCGGGCACGTTGTCGATACAGATGACCTGCTCGGCGCCCATCATCACCGCGCTGCGGACGGCGAACTGGCCGACCGGCCCGGCACCCCACACCGCAACGGTGTCGGTGGGCTGGATGTCGCATTGCGCCGCGGCCTGCCAGCCGGTGGGGAGAATGTCGCCGAGGAACAATACCTGCTCGTCAGTCAGACCATTGGGGATCACCACGGGACCGACATCGGCGTAGGGCACGCGGACGTATTCAGCCTGACCACCGGCATAACCGCCGGTGAGGTGGGTGTAGCCATAGAGGCCGGCGGTGGTGTGGCCGAAGACTTTGTCAGCCACGTCCTTGTTGCGGTTGGTTCGCTCGCACACCGAGAAATTGCCGCGCCGGCACTGGTCGCACTCGCCGCAGACAATGGTGAAGGGCACCACCACGCGGTCGCCCACCTTGAGCTTCTTGTTCGCCGAGCCGACCTCCATCACCTCGCCCATGAACTCGTGGCCCATGATGTCGCCGTGCTGCATGCCGGGCATGAAGCCGTCGTACAGGTGCAGGTCGGAGCCGCAGATGGCGCAGGACGACACCTTGATGATGGCGTCGCGAGGGTCTTCGATGGAGGGGTCGGGGACGTGGTTGTCGCAGCGGATATCGTGCTTGCCGTGCCAGCGGAGGGCTCTCATGGACAATCTCCTGGTCGGGTTTCGGAAACGCCGTCTCGGTGATTCTCCTTTGCTGCCTCGCTGTTGCTCCTCTGTCACGGTGCGGCGTGCTGTCAGGGTTTTAGTAAGCAGCGCCGCACCAGAGTTGCCCGATTACCGACGGGCTGCACTAATGCCGATTGCGATCCAGCGAAGCGTAACCGTCGCGATAGCTGGGGTACCTGGGTTTCCAGCCCAACGCACGGGCGCGGGCATTGCTGCAGCGCTTGCTGCCGGCGCGGCGGGTCATGCTCTGCTCGGCCCAGTGGGTGACGCCCAGGCGTTCGCGCAGCCAGTCGACCACCTCGTGCAACGGTGCCGGGTCATCGTCGACGCCCAGATAGCAATCCTCCAGCGCAGCACCACTGGCGTCGCTCTGCAGCAGAAACGCCAGCAGCCCGGCGGCGTCGTCACGATGGATGCGGTTGCTGTACTGCGGCGGATCGCGCTCGACACGCAAACCGGCGCGCACCTGATTCTGCAGCCAGGGGCGCTTCGGGTCGTACAGCCCACCCAGACGCACCCGCGTTACCGGCAGGGCGCTGTCGAGCGCCAGCTGTTCGGCCTCGAGCATCACCCGACCGGTGAAGCCGCCGGGCTCGGTGGCCGAGTCCTCGTCGATCCACTCGCCGTCGCGCTGGGCATACACACCGGTGCTGGAAACGAACAGCAGCCGCCGAGGGCGCTGTCCGCGCTGCTGTAACCAACCGAGCACATTGCGCAGGCCTTCGACATAGGCCTGGCGATAGCCGGCTTCGTCATGTTCGGTGGCGGATGCGGCATAGACCAGATAGTCCAGCGAGCCGTTGGGCCAGCAGCGCGGACAGGTCGGTTCGGAAAGGTCGCCGTTGACCGGCAGGATCGGCACTGCCAGCTGGGCGGCGTTGCGCCGCAGGCCATACACCGTCCAGCCGTCCCGACTCAGTTGCAGACCGAGACGACTGCCAAGGTCGCCACAGCCTGCGATCAATACGCTTAGGCGCTTGCCCATGTTCTGCTCCCTCAGTTGTAACCCGCCGCGCGGGCCGCACGAAACCGCAGTGTACCGACTTTCGAAGCCTGGCCGACCGGTTGGTTCTGCGCTGCGCAAAAGGCTATGCTTGCCGGCACATTGATGGATGCTGACTATGACTCTGACCGAATTGCGCTACATCGTGACCCTTGCCCAGGAACAGCACTTCGGCCGCGCCGCTGAACGCTGCCACGTCAGTCAGCCGACCCTTTCGGTCGGCGTGAAGAAGCTCGAGGACGAGCTCGGCGTGCTGATCTTCGAGCGCACCAAGAGCGCGGTGCGCCTCACGCCCGTCGGCGAAGGCATCGTCACCCAGGCGCAGAAGGTGCTGGAGCAGGCACAGAGCATTCGCGAGCTGGCCCAGGTCGGCAAGAATCAGCTGGCCGCACCGCTGAAGGTCGGCGCCATCTACACCGTCGGCCCTTACATGTTCCCGCACCTGATTCCGCAGCTGCATCGTGTGGCGCCGGACATGCCGCTGTACATCGAAGAGAACTTCACCCACATCCTGCGCGACAAGCTGCGCACCGGCGAACTGGACGCGATCATCGTCGCGCTGCCGTTCCAGGAAGCCGACGTGCTGACCAAGCCGCTCTACGACGAGCCGTTCTACGTACTGATGCCGGCCGACCATCCGTGGACGGCAAAGGAAACCATCGACGCCGAGATGCTCAACGACAAGAGCCTGCTGCTGCTCGGTGAAGGCCACTGCTTCCGCGATCAGGTGCTCGAAGCCTGTCCGACCACCCGCAAGGGCGAGGCGCCGAGCCACACCACGGTGGAATCCAGCTCGCTGGAAACCATCCGCCACATGGTCGCCTCGGGCCTCGGCGTGTCGATCCTGCCGCTGTCGGCGGTGGAGAGCCACCACTACTCCCCCGGTGTGCTGGAGACCCGCCCGCTGACGCCGCCGGTGCCGTTCCGCACCGTGGCGATCGCCTGGCGCGCCAGCTTTCCGCGGCCCAAGGCCATCGAGATCCTCGCCGACTCGATCCGCCTGTGTTCGGTAGGCAAGCCGCCGTCGGCGAAAGCCTGAGGCCATGAGCGAACTGGCGACCGTTCCGGTCACCGCACTCAAGGGCGTCGGCGCCGCGCTGGCCGAAAAGCTCGCCAGGGTCGGCCTGGAAACCCTGCAGGACGTGCTCTTCCACCTGCCGCTGCGCTACCAGGACCGCACCCGCGTGGTGCCCATTGGCGCGTTGCGCCCGGGGCAGGACGCGGTGATCGAAGGCGTGGTGTCCGGTGCCGATATCGTCATGGGTCGCCGCCGCAGCCTGCTGGTGCGCCTGCAGGACGGCAGCGGCACCCTGAGCCTGCGCTTCTACCATTTCAGCCAGGCGCAGAAGGAAGCCATGAAGCGCGGCACCCAGCTGCGCTGCTACGGCGAGGCGCGTCCCGGTGCCTCGGGGCTGGAGATCTACCACCCGGAATACCGCGCACTGACCAGCGAGCCGGCACCGGTGGAACAGACCCTGACGCCGATTTACCCGACCACCGAAGGCCTGACCCAGCAGCGCCTGCGCAACCTCAGCGAGCAGGCGCTGGCGCGGCTCGGCCCGCACAGCCTGCCGGACTGGCTGCCCGCCGAACTGGCCCGTGATTATCGGCTCGGCCCGCTGGATCAGGCGTTGCGCTATCTGCACCGGCCACCAGCCGACGCCAATCTGGAAGAACTCGCCGAAGGCCGGCACTGGGCCCAGCACCGCCTGGCCTTCGAGGAACTGCTGACCCATCAGCTGTCACTGCAGCGCCTGCGCGAGCGTGTTCGCGCCCAGCAGGCACCGGTGCTGCCAGCAGCGAAAGCCTTGCCGCAGCGCTTTCTCGCCAACCTCGGCTTCGCCCCAACCGGCGCGCAGCAGCGCGTCGGTGCCGAGATCGCCTATGACCTGGCGCAGGACGAGCCCATGCTGCGCCTGGTGCAGGGTGATGTTGGCGCCGGCAAGACGGTGGTCGCCGCCCTCGCCGCCCTGCAGGCGCTGGAGGCCGGTTACCAGGTGGCGCTGATGGCGCCGACGGAAATCCTCGCCGAGCAGCATTTTCTCAACTTCAGCAAGTGGCTCGAACCGCTCGGCATCGAGGTCGCCTGGCTCGCCGGCAAGCTCAAGGGCAAGGCCCGCGCCGCATCGCTGGAACAGATAGCCGGCGGCTGCCCGATGGTAGTCGGCACCCACGCGCTGTTTCAGGACGAGGTGGTGTTCAAGCGCCTGGCGCTGGTGATCATCGACGAGCAGCACCGCTTCGGCGTGCAGCAACGCCTGGCTCTGCGCCAGAAAGGCATCGACGGTCGACTCTGCCCGCACCAGTTGATCATGACCGCCACGCCAATCCCTCGCACCCTGGCGATGAGTGCCTACGCCGATCTCGATACCTCGATCCTCGACGAACTGCCGCCAGGGCGTACGCCGGTCAACACCCTGGTAATCGCCGATAGTCGGCGCCTGGAGGTGATCGAGCGGGTGCGCATCGCCTGCAACGAGGGGCGCCAGGCGTACTGGGTGTGCACCCTGATCGAGGAATCCGAGGAGCTGACCTGCCAAGCTGCGGAAACCACCTTCGAAGACCTCTCGGCGGCGCTGGTCGGGCTGCGCGTCGGGCTGATCCACGGGCGCATGAAACCGGCCGAGAAAGCCGCGGTGATGGAGCAGTTCAAGCGTGGCGAGCTGCAACTGCTGGTCGCCACCACCGTCATCGAAGTGGGCGTCGACGTGCCCAACGCCAGCCTGATGATCATCGAAAACCCGGAGCGCCTGGGCCTGGCCCAGCTGCACCAGCTGCGCGGGCGAGTCGGCCGTGGCAGTGCGGCAAGTCATTGCGTGCTGCTGTACCATCCGCCGCTGTCGCAGCTCGGCCGCGAACGGCTGGCGATCATGCGCGAGACCTGTGACGGCTTCCTGATTGCCGAAAAGGATCTGGAACTGCGCGGCCCCGGCGAGATGCTCGGCACCCGCCAGACCGGCCTCTTGCAGTTCAAGGTCGCCGATCTGATGCGCGATGCCGAGCTGCTCCCGGCGGTACGCGATGCCGCGCAGGAGCTGTTGGCGCGCTGGCCGCAGCATGTCAGCCCTCTGCTCGAGCGTTGGCTGCGTCATGGCCAGGAATACGGCCAGGTATGACAACCATTCGTCGCCACAACGTCCGTGCCTGACGGCTTCGCTATACTCGGGCAGGTCACTATAACGGGTCCGCATATGAATTCTGCTGTCGACACCGAAAGCTGCTCCGAACTGCCCCTGCTGATCACCAAGCTGTTGAAAGACCTCGGTGTGAGTTATCAGATCCAGCGCGATCGCCCCAATTTTCCCGCCGCCCAACGGGTTCAGGCAGTGCTGCTGGACGACAGCATCGGCGCCATGCTGGTGCTCTTCCCCCAGAACCATCTGCTCGATCTCGCGCGCCTGGCCGAGCTTACCGGCCGCGAGCTGGCAGCTGTAAAGCCGGAGCGACTGGCCCGGATGCTGGGCAAGCACCAGTTGAGCCGCCTGCCTGGCCTGCCGCCGCTGACCAGTTCGCCCTGCCTGTATGAAGAATGCCTGATGCAACAGCCACGGCTGCTGGTGGAGTCCGGCCAGCCTGGGCTGCTGGTAGAGGTCGCCAGTGGCGACTTCAAGCGCATGCTGAGCAAGGGTACGGCAGGTAGCTTCGCCGTGCCGCTGAGCAGCATCCAGCCGAACCTGGACCGTCCGGACGACGACCGCGCAGAGATCAGCCAGGCGGTGCAGAGCTTCACCGCACGACGTATCCAGAAGCGCCTGGAAGAGACCATCGAGATTCCTCCGCTACCGCACACGGCGCAGAAGATCATCAAGCTGCGGGTCAATCCCGATGCCACCGTCGACGACATCACCGGCGTGGTGGAAACCGACCCGGCACTGGCGGCGCAGGTGATCAGTTGGGCGGCCTCACCCTATTACGCAGCGCCCGGGCGCATTCGCTCAGTGGAAGACGCCATCGTTCGCGTGTTGGGCTTCGACCTGGTAATCAACCTTGCCCTAGGCCTCGCGCTGGGCAAAACGCTGAGCCTACCCAAGGACAAGCCACAGGACGCCACACCTTATTGGCAACAGGCGATCTATACCGCCGCCGTGATAGAGGGGCTGACCCGCGCCATTCCCCGTGAACAACGCCCAGAGCCCGGCCTGAGTTACCTCGCCGGACTGCTGCACAGTTTCGGCTACCTGGTGCTGGCCCACGTCTTCCCACCGCATTTCTCGCTGATCTGTCGACATCTGGAAGCCAACCCGCACCTGTCGCATAGCCACGTCGAGCAGCACCTGCTGGGTATCACCCGCGAACAGATCGGCGCCTGGTTAATGCGTCTGTGGGGCATGCCTGAAGAACTCGCGGTCGCCCTGCGCTTTCAGAGCGATCCGAACTACGCAGGCGAACACTCGGCTTATCCGAACCTGGTCTGTCTGGCCGTGCGCCTACTGCGCAGCCGTGGCATCGGCGGGGAGCCGGTCAGCGATGTGCCGCAGCAGCTGTTCGATCGTCTCGGCATCAGCCGTGAAAAGGCCGATGATGCGATATCCAAGGTACTTGCCGCAGAGGCCGCATTGCGTGCATTGGCCATGCAGTTCAACCCGCCGCACTGATAGCCCTCACCGCCGGGTCTGCACCAGAACGTGCCGACCCGGTGACGGCTACCAAGCCTCTCACCCTCCCGCTCGAAAGCTCACCCGCGCATTGACCAGCCCCTCCCCTGCACGCTCCAGGCTGACGTCGGCGACACTCACCCCTTGACCCTGCAACGTGTCGAACCAACGCAGCAGCAGCGCATAAGATGCCGCCGGCAGACTCACCTGGAGGCTACCGTCGCTGCCATTGTCGAAGCTCTCGATCAGTAGATTGCCCTGCTGCGCGCTTTCGGTGATCACCCCTTGCAGCTGCTCCGGCGCCAGTTCGACCTGATTGCTACGCTCCATCTGCCGCGCCAGCTCGGTGTTCTGCTCCATGTAGGCATGCATCTCGCGCTGCGCTTGGTAGTATTCGCGGGCGTCGGCGGCCTGGCGTTGCGCCGGCAGCCACAGCCAGAGGTAGAACAGCACCGCGAGCAGGAAAGCGCCAAGCAGGCTCAGCGAGGTACGCTCGCGGGGCGCCAGCCGTTGCCAGCGCTGCCACAGCGGTGAATCGGCGAGGCGCACAGCCAATTGTTGCTTGAGATTCATCATCAGCCTCCGATCACCACGCGGGCACTCACGCCGTCACCTTCGCGACTGGCCGAACCCAACTGCACACTCTGGCCGGCCTCACCCAGCCGCCGACGCAGGGTTTCCAGGGTGGCGAAATCCATCGCCTGCACCTGCAGCGCCAGATCGCCACGATCCTGGTTGTAGTCGAGCTGACCGATGGTGACCGGAATGCCGTCCTCCAGCGCTGCGGCAGCGTGGTCGAGCAAGCGCAGGAAGCCCGCCTGCCCGCCGCTGCCGCGCGCCAGGTTATCATCGAATTGTGCGCGCATGTTTACGATCCGGATGTCCTCCGGGAACAACTCTCGATACAGCGCCAGACTGGCCTCGGCATAGGCATCGCCTTGGCGCTGGAAGTACCAGGCCTGGCTTAGATTGAAACCCAGCTGCACCAGCAGGATCAGCCCGGCGACGGCAAACAGCGGTTTCCAGTAGCCGAGGCCGGTGTTGCCGACCTCGACGGCGAAGTCGCCCTGAGCCAGATTGACTGCCGCCGCGCGCTGGGCGACGAGAAAGGCATACGGATCATCCACTTGCCGATAGCCGTCGAGCGCCAGCGGCGGCTCGCTTTCGCTGCCCTGGGCGTGCCAGGGCGCTGGGCAAAGGCCGGAAAGCTGCGGCCAATCCTGAGTGGCGAAAGCCAGCCGCGTCTCGCCGACACCGCCGAGCAAACCACGCTCGCCGATGAACAGCAGCTGTGCGTCTTCCCGCGGCAGCAGATCGGCATCGACGTGGATCGCCACGATCAGCAGCCCCAGCTCGCGCAGCTGCTCCAACCAGCCGGCCAGCAGCTGGCGACGGATCGCCACGACGCGCTGGCGGCCATCGGGCAGCGTTTCACCAAGCGCCAGATGCAGATCGTCGACGTTTTCGGCAAGCAACTCCTCGGCGGCGTAGGCCAGCGCCTGCTGCATCCAGCGCGCCTTGCGGGTCGGGAGAGTGACGGCGAAAAAGCTGCAGACTTCGGCCGGCAGAATCAGGCTGATCGCGCCACTGCCACCGCTGCAGTCGGCCAGGGGCTGCCAGCGGCCAGGGCCGTCCTTGGGCAGCCAATAGACACGCGTATCGCCATCGAGCCTGGCAGGGCTGTCGGCGGGCAGAAACAGGCAATCCATGATCTAGCGTTCTCCATCGGATGAGCGAGCCAACCGGGCAGGCTGGCCAAGATTTCGCGCGAGCACGCGCACGCTGCCGTCCTGCTCGCGTTGCAACAGGCTGACCAGCGCCAGCCGGCGATCGCCCAGGCGCACTTCGCTGGTGGCCTGAAAGAATTGACTGCCAACCGCCAGCGCAGTGCCCTGCAACGTAGTCCCGGCCATGGCCGGCTGCGCGAGAAACGCTGCGCTGTTGCGAAACGGTGCGACGCGGCGCAGCTCGACCAGCGACTCGGCAGCGCCGAGGCTGAGGTTGTCGCTCAGGCTGGAAAGCACCATCGCGCTCGCCGTGTTGACGTTCAGCGGCACGTTGGGCGGCAACGCGACGACATAGGGCGCTAGGCGCTGGAAATCCTCTTCGCGCATGTCCAGCAGCAGGCGCAGTTCGGACAGGTCGTGGAGCCGGCGACCGGCGCTGCGATAGGGCGTATCGAGGCCGAGATAGGCGTTGTCTTCGGCACCCAGCTCACCGCTCGGCTGCTGGTCGGGATCAATCCAGTCGAGCAGGCGCTCGGCATAGGGCGCGCTGATCTGCAGACGCAACAGCAGCCGGCGGAACTGTTCGACCGCGGCGGGGTTGGGCTGCTGGTCGCGCAGCAGGTCGTTGAGGTTGAAGCGTCCGGCGAGATCCTCGATACGCACGAGGATCTCGCCCTGATCGATCTCGAACGCCGGCAGCGGCTGCGCCCAGGGCTCGAGCAGATGATCGACGGCCGCGGCCTCACCATTGGCGCCTGTCTCGCCCGTCGCGCCAGCCCGCAGATCGCGAGCGAGCATGGCCTGGGCCAGCGCTTCGCCGCCCAGCGCGTAGTGCCAGGCCTGGCGTGCCTGCAGCTGGTTGCTGCTGGCACGAATGCTGAGCTGCTGACGCGCCACCATTGCCGCGCTGACCACGGTGACGATGGCCACCACCAGCAGCACGGTGATCAGGGCTACGCCGCGCTGGTGCTTCATTGCGGCAGCTCCCCTTCGAACGGCTCGGGCACGCCCTCGGCGCCGGGCAATGCCTGCTGCGTCGTCTGCTCGACGGCGTCGGGCAGGCGCAGCAGACGGGTGATACGGCCGTAGCGGGCGTGCTCGATATTCAATTCCAGGGCGATCGGCAGGCGCTCAGCGGCGTTCTCCGGGCTGCCGCGACCGAAATCGAACGGCGGCCACTCCTCGTGCCATACCGCCTCCTCGTCCAGGTAGCGCAACTGCAGGCCCTGCACGTCTTCCAGTACCCGCTGCACGCGCGGCTCGCTGTCGAGGTCACGGTCCAGCACCACCCAGTAGACGCGCTCGAGGTTGTCGCCAGCCAGGCGCCAGCGCACCCGCTGCAGATTGGCGCGACGCAGCCCAGTGGGATTGCGCCAGCCGGCACGAGTCAGCTCCATCACCGGCGCGCCATCCTCGCCACCCAGCTGGCCGATAAATGCGTTGCGCTCGTCACCGAAGCCATCGCGTATCGGGCGTCCGATCACCTGTTGCAGGTCGCGTTCGAAGGCCCACACCGCACGGCTCAGTTCGCGCAACTGCAGCTCCTGGGCGCGCACAGCCTCATCGCTCTGCAGCACCGCTTCGAGCATGCGGTAAGTGCCGAGGCCAAGCAGCGCGAACAGGGCGATGGCAATCAGCAGTTCGAGCAGGGTGAAACCGGAGCAGGCGCGCGAGCGGGCGTTCATTGGCGCGCCACTCCCGGGCCGATCGCAATGAAGCCGGTGAGACTGGTCACCGCTCGCTCAGACACCGAGCCGCTGCGCCCGCGCGGCGTCTGCAGCGCGACCCAAACGGTGACGCGCAGCAGGCCAGGGTCGGCGCTGGCCTCGATTTCGCTGAGCGTTTGCCACTTGCGGCTGCCGTAATCCAACTCCTGGGTCTCACGGCCAATGGAGGGAGGAATCTGCTGCAACTGCAGTTCGCTGATGCGGTTGTCGGCGATCCAGCCGGCCAGGGTCAGTTCCTCCAGCCGCCCAGCATTGGTAAGGCTGCGGCCGGCAGCGGTGAGCACCACGGCCGACACGCTGGCGAAGATCGCCAGTGCGACCAGCACTTCGAGCAGGGTGAAGCCACGGCCGGCCCTGGCCAGGCGTCTGCTCATCGCCTGTCCTCGATGACTCGCGCCTCAGGCAGACGGAAGCCGTCGCTGGTGACCAGCCAGCCACCGCCGCGCTGCTGGCGTTCGGACAGGCGCAGGCTGAACGGCGAAAGCTCGCCGCTGGAAAGGATTAGCAGCTGTGGCTCCAGCCGTGATGCGCGGCGTGCCGTTCGCTCGCCGTCTCCGGACAGCCCGGCGCGGTCGTCCTCGCGCTGGGTTGGGGCCACCAGTTCCAGCGGCGTGCCGTCCAGTTCCAGATCCAGGCGCATCCACTCCGGCACCTTGTGCACCTTGCGTCGCTCGACTTCCAGCCAGCGCGTGGCCGCCTCGTCGTAGCGCAGCACCCGGTAACCCTCGCTGTTGACCAGCAGGCCGTATTCGCGACTGTCGAGTACCGCCTCGTCGCTGAGCACGCCGATCAGCGCAGCCAGTCGCCGCGCCTCGTCACGCAGCTCGCGCGAGGTACTCGAACCGCCGACGCTGAGCACCGCCACGCTGACCAGAATGCCCAGCAGGACGATCACCACCAGCAGTTCGATCAGCGTGAAGGCGCGGGCGCGCTGCCGCATCGATTAGAGGTCCCAGTTACCGATGTCGGCGTTAAGGTCGCTGCCGCCGGGTTTGCCGTCGGCGCCGAAGGAGTAGAGGTCGAACTGGCCCTGGGTACCTGGCGAGAGGTACTGGTAGTCGTTGCCCCATGGGTCCTTTGGCAGGCGCTTGAGATAGCCATCGCGGTTCCAGTTCTTCGGCTGCGGGTTGCCGGAAGGCTTCTTCACCAGCGCCTCCAGCCCCTGCTGGGTGCTCGGGTAGGCGAAATTGTCCAGCTTGTACATGTCCAGCGCGGCGGCGACGGCCTTGATGTCGCCCTTGGCCACGGTGACCTTGGCCTGATCCGGGCGGCTCATCACCTGCGGCACCACCAGCGCGGCGAGAATGCCGAGGATGACCACCACCACCATGATTTCGATGAGGGTGAAGCCCCCTTGCGTGCGTCGTTGCAACTTCATTGTCGTTACCCCACCAGTTGGTTGAGAGAGAGGATTGGCATCAGGATCGCCAGCACGATGACCAGCACCACAGCCCCCATGAACACCAGCATGAACGGTTCGAACAGGCCGACCAGCAGAGACACCTGGGCAGCGAGGTCGTTCTCCTGGTTGCGCGCGGTTCGCGCCAGCATCTGATCCAGTTCACCGGATTTCTCGCCGCTGGCGATCATGTGCAGCATCATCGGCGGGAATTCGCCGGTGGCATCCAGGGCGCGGGTCAGGCTGCTGCCTTCGCGCACTTTCTGCGCCGCCTCCACCACCCGCTCGCGGATGCGCAGATTGGCGATCACCGCGGCGGCGATGGACAGCGCTTCCACCAGCGGCACGCCGCTCTTGGTGAGGATCGCCAGGGTCGAGGCGAAGCGCGCGGTATTGGTCGCCCGGCTCAGTCGACCGATCAGCGGTATCCGCAGAATGAACGCATGCCAGCGCAGGCGCAGCGCCGGGTCGCGCAATGCCGCGCGCATGGCGAGGAACGCGGCGATGAGACCGAGCACGATCAGCCAGCCCCAGTTCTTCACCACGTCGCTGGTAGCGATCAAGCCGCGGGTCAACGCCGGCAGTTCCTGGCCGGTGTTGACGAATACCTTGACCACGTCCGGCACCACATAGCCGAGCAGCAGCACGACGATGGCCAGCGAGGCGACCATCAGGATCACCGGATAGAGCAGCGCCAGCTGAATTTTCTGCCGCGACTGCTGACGCTGGTCGGTGTAGTCGGCCAGCTGGTCGAGCACCAGGCCTAGATGGCCGGCATGCTCGCCGGCCGCCACCGTGGCGCGGTAGAGCTCGGGAAATGCCGACGGATATTCGCGCAGCGCGGCGGCCAGGCTGTGGCCTTCCATCACCCGCGCACGCACGGCCAGCAGCATCGATTTGATCTTCGCCGAGGTGGACTGCGCCGCCGCGGCGCGCAGGGCTTCCTCGATAGGCAGCGCAGCCTGTACCAGCGTCGCCAGCTGCCGGGTGACCAATGCCAGATCGCGCGCCGACAGGCCGCGGCCGAAACTCAGGCCGCCACGGCTGACGTCTTCCTTGGACTTGGCCTGCTTCACCTCCAGCGGTGCCCACTGCTTCTCGCGCAGCAACTGGCGCGCCTGACGCGGGCTGTCAGCCTCGATCAGCCCCTTCTGCTCGCGGCCGCGGGGGTCGAGGGCGAGGTATTCGAAGGCAGCCATCAGGCGGTCTCCAACAGCGGCGATCCGCGGTCGAGAGCGCCGCTACACAGACACCGGACAGCCGAGGGAGCAGCCGCGAATGGCACCACCATGCGATGTCGGTCAGGCTGCGGATGCCTCTGCGGGCGCGTCGGAATCAACCTCATCCCCTCACTCCTCACGCGTCACCCTCAGCACTTCCTCGATGGTGGTCACCCCCTCGCGCACCTTGCGCAGCCCGTCCTCGCGGATGCTCGGGCCCAGCTCACGGGCATGGCGCAGCATGTCCTGCTCGCTGGCGCGGGTGTGCACCATGGTGCGCAGGGCGTCGTCGAACAGCACAAGCTCATAGATGCCGGTACGCCCGCGGTAACCGAGGCCCCGGCACTGCTCGCAGCCTTCGGCGTGATACAGCGTCGGCGCCTCGGCCAGGCTGGCCCCGAGCAGCTCGCACTCGGCGGCATCGGCAACGTAGGCGCGCTTGCAGTCATTGCACAACACCCGCACGAGGCGCTGGGCCAGTACGCCGAGCAGCGAGGAGGAGATCAGGAACGGCTCGACGCCCATGTCCACCAGCCGCGTGACGGCGCCGATGGCGCTGTTGGTGTGCAGCGTGGAAAGCACCAGGTGGCCGGTGAGCGAGGCCTGCACCGCCATGTCGGCGGTTTCCTGGTCGCGGATCTCGCCGACCATCACCACGTCCGGGTCCTGGCGCAGGATGGCGCGCAGGCCGCGGGCGAAGGTCATGTCGACCTTGGTGTTGACCTGGGTCTGGCCGATGCCTTCGAGGTGGTACTCGATGGGGTCCTCGACGGTGAGGATGTTGCGCGTGCGGTCATTCAACGTGGTCAGCGCGGCGTAGAGCGTGGTGGTCTTGCCCGACCCGGTGGGGCCGGTGACCAGAATGATGCCGTGGGGCTTCTTCACCGCCTGTTCCAGGTGGTCGCGGTCCTGCTCGTTCATGCCCAGGTGACGCAGGGTCAGGCGCCCGGCCTGCTTGTCCAGGAGACGCAACACCACCCGCTCGCCATTGGCCGAGGGCAGCGTGGAGACACGGATGTCGACCTCACGCCCGCCGACCCGCAGCGAGATGCGCCCGTCCTGCGGAATGCGCTTCTCGGCGATATCCAGCTTGGCCATGACCTTGATCCGCGATACCAGCAGCGCCGCCAGCTCGCGCTTGGGCTGCACCACTTCGCGGAGGATGCCGTCAACGCGAAAGCGGATCACCAGGCGCTTCTCGAAGGTTTCGATATGGATATCGGAGGCGTTCTCGGCAATCGCCTCGCCGAGGATGGCGTTGATCAGGCGGATGATCGGCGCGTCGTCCTCCTGCTCCAGCAGGTCCTCGGTTTCCTGGATCTGGTCGGCCAGGCTGGCCAGGTCGAGGTCGTTGCCCAGCCCCTCGACCATCAACATCGCCGCCGAGGAATCGTGCTGGTAGGCGGCACCGAGCGCCTGATCGAAATCAGCCTGCGCTAGCCATTGCATCGGCAGACGCATACCAACGACCCGCTGCGCCTCCTGCATCGCCGTCAGCGCGGCGCCCTCGCGCAGGCCGAGGCGCAGCTCGCCGCCACGCTCCAGCAGGATCACGCCGTGGCGGCGGGCAAAGGCGAACGGCAAGCGGCGCTGGGCCGGCTGTTCGAGCAGCGTGGTGACTTCGTTTACATCGAGTTCGGGCATCGTCCAGCTCCACCAGCGATACGCAGCGACCCGACGTCACTGCGCTCGAAACACTCCAATCGGGTCCAACCAGCCTAGTTGGACTACAAGGATTGAATGACATTTCAACGTACGCGCGTTTTTCCTGCATACCCGACTTAACCCGACACCAAGGTCGGAGATGCTTGGCACCGCTGACGAATACCCCGTCAATGGCGCGTCATTCATGATGCGGCCGTGTCGTGTGCCTGGCGCGGACGAACTGGTCGTACGTAGAGCCAAACAGGACGCAATCTGCAGCGAAGCACGGAAAACAGGCAGTCATCCTGCGACCGGCGCGTCAAATACAATCGTTTGATTGAAACAGTTGTTTGATTTTTTCAAGGCTTGCAGAATGCCGCGCCGGGCGATCCGTTTTTGCGCATCGCCCGGCTGGCTTCACCTGTTCCATACCCCGTTCGCCAGAGCAGCGGGCGGGTGAAAAGCACGTCGGTGCGCGGTTCGCCGCAGCACCGGTCATGATCACGCAGGAGAACAACAACAATGCACATCGGTGTTCCTCTCGAAACCCACTCCGGGGAAACGCGCGTCGCCGCAACCCCGGAAACCGTCAAGAAACTGATCGGCCAAGGGCACCGGGTGACGCTGCAAAGCGGCGCCGGGTTGCTTTCCAGCGTGCCGGACAGCGCCTATGAAGCGGTCGGCGCAACCATCGGCGATGCGGCCGCGGCCTTTGCCGCCGAGCTGGTGCTGAAGGTCAATGCGCCGGACGAGGCCGAACTGGCGCAGATGCAGTCCGGCAGCGTGCTGCTGGGCATGCTCAACCCGTTCGACAATGACTGCATCGCGCGCATGGCTGCCCGCGGCATCACCGCCTTCGCCCTGGAGGCCGCGCCGCGTACGTCCCGTGCACAGAGCCTGGACGTGCTCTCGTCGCAGGCCAACATCGCCGGCTACAAGGCGGTGCTGGTCGGCGCCCATCACTACCCGCGCTTCATGCCGATGCTGATGACCGCCGCCGGCACGGTGAAGGCCGCACGCGTGCTGATCCTCGGTGCCGGTGTCGCCGGGCTGCAGGCCATTGCCACGGCCAAGCGCCTGGGTGCAGTGGTCGAGGCTTCGGACGTGCGTCCGGCGGTGAAGGAGCAGATCGAATCGCTCGGCGCCAAGTTCGTCGACGTGCCGCTGGAGACCGACGAGGAGCGCGAATGCGCCGAAGGCGTCGGCGGCTATGCGCGGCCGATGCCGGCCTCGTGGATGGCGCGTCAGGCGCAGGCGGTGCACGAGCGTGCGCTGCAGTCGGACATCGTCATCACCACCGCGCTGATCCCGGGCCGCAAGGCGCCGACGCTGCTGCAGGAAGCCACCGTCGAGCAGATGAAGCCCGGCTCGGTGATCGTCGACCTGGCAGCCGGCCACGGCGGCAACTGCCCGCTGACCGAGATCGACCAGGTGGTGGTGCGCCACGGTGTGACCATCGTCGGACACGCCAACCTGGCGACGCTGGTAGCGGCCGACGCCTCGGCGCTGTACGCCCGCAACCTGCTGGATTTTCTCAAGCTGGTCATCGACAAGGACGGCCAGTTCCAGCTCAACCTCGAAGACGACATCGTCGCCGCGTGCCTGATGTGCCGCGACGGCCAGGTCGTGCGGACCAACGGTTAAGGGAGACGCGAACATGGATCTGATTTCGGACGGCATCTACAACCTGATCATCTTCGTGCTGGCGATCTACGTCGGCTACCACGTGGTCTGGAACGTCACCCCGGCCCTGCACACTCCGCTGATGGCAGTCACCAACGCGATTTCGGCGATCGTCATCGTCGGCGCCATGCTGGCCGCCGCGCTCACCGTCACCCCGCTGGGCAAGGCCATGGGCACCCTGGCCGTGGCGCTGGCCGCGGTCAACGTGTTCGGGGGCTTCCTGGTCACCCGCCGCATGCTGGAAATGTTCAAGAAGAAGGACCGCAGTGCGGCCAAGGCGGAGGGCAAGTAAGCCATGAGCATGAACCTGATCACCCTGCTCTATCTGGTCGCCTCGGTGTGCTTCATCCAGGCACTGAAGGGGCTGTCCCACCCCACCACCTCACGACGCGGCAACCTGTTCGGCATGATCGGCATGGGCCTCGCCGTGCTCACCACGGTCGGCCTGATCTTCAAGCTCGGCAGCGAGCTGGCCACCGCCGGCATCGGCTACGTGCTCGTCGGCCTGCTGATCGGCGGTAGCGTCGGCACCATCATGGCCAAGCGCGTCGAGATGACCAAGATGCCCGAGCTGGTCGCCTTCATGCACAGCATGATCGGCCTGGCCGCGGTGTTCATCGCCATCGCCGCGGTGGTCGAGCCGCAGTCGTTGGGTATCGTCGAGCAGATGGGTTACGCGATTCCGGTGGGCAACCGCCTGGAACTGTTCCTCGGCGCGGCCATCGGTGCCATCACCTTCTCCGGTTCGGTGATCGCCTTCGGCAAGCTGTCCGGCAAGTACAAGTTCCGCCTGTTCCAGGGTGCCCCGGTGGTATTCAAGGGCCAGCACATGGTCAACCTGGCCGTCGGCCTGGCGATCCTCGGCCTGGGCCTGGTCTACACCTTCACCGGCAACCTGACCGCCTTTGCCATCCTGGTGGCACTGGCGTTCGTCATCGGCGTGCTGATCATCATCCCCATCGGCGGTGCGGACATGCCGGTGGTGGTGTCGATGCTCAACAGCTACTCGGGCTGGGCGGCCGCCGGTATCGGCTTCTCGCTGAACAACTCGATGCTGATCATCGCCGGCTCGCTTGTGGGCTCGAGCGGCGCGATCCTCTCGTACATCATGTGCAAGGCGATGAACCGTTCGTTCTTCAACGTGATCCTCGGCGGCTTCGGGGCCGACGCCGATGCCGGCGGCCCGGCGGGCGCCCAGCTGGAGCGCAACGTGAAGTCCGGTTCGGCCGACGACGCCGCCTTCCTGCTGACCAACGCCGACACCGTGATCATCGTTCCCGGCTACGGCCTGGCGGTGGCCCGCGCGCAGCACGCGCTGATGGAGCTGGCCGAGAAGCTGACGCACATGGGCGTGACCGTGAAGTACGCGATCCACCCGGTCGCCGGGCGCATGCCGGGGCACATGAACGTGCTGCTGGCCGAAGCCGAGGTGCCCTACGAGCAGGTCTTCGAGATGGAAGACATCAACTCCGAGTTCGGCCAGGCCGACGTGGTGCTGGTACTTGGCGCCAACGACGTGGTCAACCCGGCGGCGAAGAACGATCCAAAGTCGCCCATCGCCGGCATGCCGATCCTCGAGGCGTACAAGGCCAAGACGGTCATCGTCAACAAGCGCTCCATGGCCAGCGGCTATGCAGGCCTGGACAACGAGCTGTTCTACATGGACAAGACCATGATGGTCTTCGGCGACGCCAAGAAGGTGGTCGAGGACATGGTCAAGGCCGTGGAATGATGGCCTCGCTCTGAACGAAAACCCCTCCCGGCCCGTGCCGCGAGGGGTTTTTCTTTACGTAGGGTGGGCTTCAGTCCACCAAAGCCGGTCGGCTTGGCCAGGCGCTAATCGCAGCGCTTTCCACACCGGCAACTCCAGGCTCGGCGTCAGCCTTCGGGCAGCTGAAGCAAAGCGTCATACGGCAAAGCCGAATACCTCACCCAGGTGCCGGCGATAGCGCTCGACATCCGCCTCGATCTGCGGCCGCTTCATCACATCAACGCTGAGAAAGGTCGGCAGGCCCTGCATGCCGAGAAACTCGTTGGCCTTGTGAAATGGCAGGTAGACCGCATCCACACCCTTGCCGGCGAAAAAGTCGCTGGGGTCGTCGAAGGCCTGCTGCGGCGCGTTCCAGGTCGCGGAAATCATGTAGCGCTTATCGTGCAGCAGACCGCCGCTGCCGTATTTCTGCGAGGCGTCGGAACGGGTGCGACCGTCATTGGCGTAGAGGCTGCCATGGCCTTCGGTGAACACCTCGTCGAGGTATTTTTTCACCGTCCAGGGCGGACCCATCCACCAGCCTGGCATCTGATAGATCAGCGCGTCGGCCCAGAGGATCTTTTCGACCTCCTGCTGCACGTCGTAACCGGCATCGATCTCGGTGGTGCGCACCTCGAAGCCCTCAGCCATGAGGGTTGCGATGGCTGCCTGGTGCAGCGTTGCGTTGTACTGGCCGGCGGAATGGGCGAAGGCCTTGCCGCCATTGAGTAGCAGAATCTTCTTCATGGGAACGCCTCAGCAACAGAATGGCGCGCAGCTTAGCCACCCCTGCGCACCGCTCCCAGACCGTAGCGGGCAAATGATCTTTGCGCTGCAGTCACGAATCCGCCGCTGATTGGCTTCGGGTCAGCCGGCTTTTGCGACCGCTGTTGTTTCTGGTCGCGATGCATAGCGCTGCGCCAGTACCGCGCAGACCATCAGCTGAATCTGGTGGAACAGCATCAACGGCAGGATCAGCGTGCCCAGCGCACCGCCAGCGAACAGCACCTGCGCCATGGGAATGCCGGTGGCCAGGCTCTTCTTCGAGCCGGCGAAGAGAATGGTGATGCGGTCTTCCAGATCGAAGCCCAGCCAGCGCGCGACCAGCCAGGTGATCAGCAGGGCCAGCGCCAGCAGTAGACAGCAGGCCAGCACCAGACCCAGCAGCTGCGGCAGCGGCACCTGCTGCCAGATGCCCTCGACCACCGCATGGCTGAACGCGGTGTAGACCACCAGCAGGATAGAACTCTGGTCGACGTTCTTTAGCCAGCCCTTGTTGCGCGCCACCCAGTCGCCAATCCAGCGCCGCGCGATCTGCCCGGCGATGAACGGCAGCAGCAGCTGCACGACGATCTTGCCGATGGCATCCAGCGTCGAGCCGCCTTCGCCCTGCGCGCCCATCAGCAGCAGTACCAGCAGCGGCGTGAGGAAGATGCCGATCAGGCTGGAAGCCGCCGCGCTGCATACCGCCGCAGGGATGTTGCCGCGCGCCAGCGAGGTGAAGGCGATGGCCGACTGCACCGTGGCCGGCAAGGCACAGAGGTAGAGCATGCCCAGGTACAGTTCAGCGCCGATCATCGGCGTCAGCAGCGGGCGCAGCGCCAGCCCGAGCAGCGGGAACAGCACGAAGGTGCAGCTGAACACCAGGAGATGCAGGCGCCAATGGCCCATGCCGGCGAGGATCGCACTGCCCGAGAGCTTGGCGCCGTGCATGAAGAACAGCAGGCCGATGGCCAGGTTGGTGATCCACTCGAATACCGCCACGCCCTGCCCCCGCGCTGGCAGCAGCGTGGCGATGGCCACCGCACCGAGCAGGGCCAGAGTGAAGTTGTCCGGTAACAGGCGAGGTCTGGCCATGGGCGCTCCTGATTGTGTGGCTTGCGGCAGGTTGCCAGCGAGTCTACTGTCGCGCTGCATATCCGACTAACGCCATAAGCCAGACAAATGTCGAGAAAAGGACAAAGCAGTTTTGTGCAACGCAGCATCCCAGCCATGGATGCACTGCCGCGCCCGCTCTTCGCCCGCAGCGAATCCCTGGCTGAACGAACCACCACGCCACGCCACCGCCATCCCTGGGCACAGCTGTCCTACGCCATCAGCGGCGTGCTGCGCGTGCATACCGAGCGCGGGCGCTTTCTCGCTCCGCCGCAGCGCGCCATCCTGATTCCGCCGGGCCTGCTGCACGAGGTGATCAGCTCGCCGCACACCGAGATGCGCAGCCTGTACATCGACCAGCGCGCCGTGGCCTGGGCGCCCGAGCATTGCCAGGTGCTCGCGGTCAGCCCACTGCTGCGCGAGCTGATCCGCGCCTTTGGCGCGCTGCCGGCGGAGTATGACGAGCAAGGTGCCGAAGGCCGCCTGGCAGCGGTGCTGCTGGACCAGCTGCGGGCGGCGCCGGCAATCGGCTATTCCCTGCCCTGGCCCGGGGATGCCCGGCTTCGTCAGCTGTGCGAAGCGCTCTATGAGCAGCCCGATCTTTCACTCAGCCTGAAGCAATGGAGCGAGCGCCTCCAGGTCTCGGAGAAAACCCTGACCCGCCAGTTCCAGCGTGACACCGGCCTCAGCTTCCGCGCCTGGCGCCAGCGTCTGCGCCTGCTCAGCGCGCTCCCTTTGCTGGAGCAGGGCCAGCCGGTTACCGATGTCGCGCTGGCCTGCGGCTACGAATCCACCTCGGCGTTTATCGCCGCGTTCGGTCAACAGTTCGGCACCACACCAGGCGCTCTGGCACGCACACCGGACCGATAATCAGCGCAGCGAAAACAGTTGGCACGTTCGCGACCAATACAGTTGCATCCATTTCTGGAACTGCACCGGCACAATCGAGAATCCCTGTGGCTGTTGCACTTGGCTGACGCGCGCGATCCTGTTCTCCCATAACCCGTACCCGGTCACACCGGGAAGGAGCGCAGCATGGATCGCACGCTGTCTCGTCCGTATGTCGCCACCCGCGCCCGCCGCAACTGGCTACAGCTGCTGCAAGTATTGCAGCGCTGGCAACGCAACTACCGTACCCGCCAGCAACTGGCGCAGCTTGACGACCGCCAGCTGGCGGATGTCGGCATCAGCCATAGCGACCGCTCGGCAGAGCTGGACAAGCCGTTCTGGCGCTGAGGCATTCCGCGCCCACCGATTCGAGCCTATGCTGCGTGCTACAAGGCCGCAGCAACGGGAACGTCGCACCCATGGCGCGGTCTAGAGCCTCACCACTGGAGATCTGCCATGTCCCGAATCCTGCTCCCCTTCTTCGCTGCCGGCTTGCTGCTGAGCGGCGGCGCGTCCGCTGCCAGCTTCACCGCTACCACCGACATGGTGGTCGGCGGCCTGATCAATACCGTGGACGCAACCTCGGACCTGACCTCGTCGCTGCGCGACGACAAACTGGTGCTCGATGCTCGCGACGATGCGGCGCGTTTCGTTGCCAGCCAGGGCGATCTGCGCGGCGCCCACCTCGAAGCGGCGCTGCGCCACATTCGTAGCCAGCAGCCAGAACTGGGCGCCAGCGATCTGCAACTGGCTCAGGCGATTCTGGCGCTCTGATGCGTGCAGCAGCGCATGAGCGCTGCTGCAACCTGCGGAAGCAACCGGGCGCTGGCTCTACAGCCGGCGTTTCGCTAGCCTTGGCGCCGTTTTTCCCGGCAACAGGTTCCGCATGCGTTCGTATTCAATCGTTCTCTTATTTCTCAGCCTCACAGCTGGCGCCGCCCAGGGTTTTCGATGTCACCACCGCAGGTGTCGTGCAGACCAGCTACGTCAGCAGCCAGCTGACCAGTGCTCCCTTCGACAACAAGCTGATCGCCGAGGCCCGCGAAGACGCGGCCGGCTTCGTCGCCAGCGAAGGCCAGCTCGACGCGGCTCGCCTGCAAGCGGCCATGGCGCGGCTGCGCCAGGAACACCCGGAGCTTGCCGCCAGCGACCTGGAACTGGCCGAAGCGATCCTCGTCCAATAATCGCACCGGCCTGCCGGTGCCCCCGACCGTGAGAGATTCCAACCGATGAACAAGCTATTGCTCGCCGCCCCGCTGGCGCTGGCCGTCGCCGCGGGCACAGCCCAGGCACAGACCCTCGTCGCCACCAGCAACATCGTCGTGCGTGCCCTGGACCGAAGCATCAATTTCACCTCCGATGTGACCAGCCGCATCAGTGACATGAAGGTCGTCGTCGAAGCGCGTGAAGACGCCGCCAGCTTCGTCGCCAGCGCCGGCGAGATTCGCGGTGCGCATCTGGAAGCCGCGATCGGCACCCTGCGCAGCGAACTCCCTGCAGCGCGCAATGCCAGCGACCTGCAACTGGCCGAAGCCATCCTCGCCCTGTGATACGCCCCGGCGCCTGGCTGCTGGCAGGCTGCCTGAGCCTTGCTGCAGGTGTAGCCCAGGCCGACCTGCGCCTGGTTCTCGACTCACGCACACTGGACGCCGAGCAACGCGCCGCCAGCCAGGCGCTGCTGGACGAAGCCATGGCCGCACTGCCACCCCGCCTGGTGCAGAGCCTCGATCGCGAGGTGCGCGTGCAGTGGCGCGATGATCTGCCGGAACAGGCCTATGGCCGCGCCGGTGGCAATCGCCTGGAACTCAACCGCCGCCTGCTGCCGGCGCTCACCAACGGCAGCGCTGCCGAGGAAAAGACCAATCGACCCCACGGCACGGTACGCCGCGAGCTGCTCGCCACCGTCATTCATGAAGTGGCGCATCTGTACGATCGCGCGCGCCTGTGGTCGCCGGATCAACACCTGCTGCAGGGCCATTGCCGTCAGCGCGCCAGCAATCTCGGGCAGGTCGGCCTGCCGGACGACTGCCGCGGGCAGACCGACCGCCGCTTCACCCTCAGCGATGACCCACGCCTGCTCGACCTGGCCGGCTGGCCGCAACGGGTCGGCAAGCGCGGCCTGCGTGAACACGACAACGCGCAGCTGGCGCGCAGTCCCGATCCGTACGAGCTGACCAGCCCGCTGGAATTCGTCGCGGTGAACCTCGAATACTTCCTGCTCGACCCCAGCTACGCCTGCCGTCGCCCTTCGCTGCACCGTTACCTGCGTGAACACTTCGGTTGGGCGCCAGCAAACGCTGCCGGTTGCGCCGATGACTACCCATTTCTGAACGCGGGCCGCGAGTTCGGCCGCACGCCACTGCTGAGCCTCGATCCGTCGCGCGTCTACGAGGTCGACTATCTGTTCGCCGAAGCCAACGAGGCCTGGGTCAGCCGCTGGGGCCACAGCATGCTGCGCCTGGTGATCTGCGCGCCCGGCCGCGAGCCCGGTCCCGCTTGCCGGCTGGATCTGGATCACCACCTGGTGCTGTCCTTCCGCGCCTTCGTCGACGATGTGCAGCTGTCCAGCTGGGACGGCCTCACCGGCGTCTATCCCTCGCGGTTGTTCATCCTGCCTCTGGGCCAGGTGATCGACGAATACACCAAGGTGGAGCTGCGCGGGCTGGCCTCGGTGCCGTTGAAGCTGCAGCACGAAGAGATTCGCGCACTGGTCGAGCGTAGCGCCGAGCTGCACTGGAGCTACGACGGCGACTACTACTTCCTGTCCAACAACTGCGCGGTGGAAACCCTCAAGCTGCTGCGCAGCGGAACCACACGCGACGAACTCGTAGCCCTGGACAGCATCATGCCCAACGGGCTGCTGGAGGTGCTGATCCACCGCGACCTGGCCGACGCCAGCGTGCTCGACGATCCCCGCGAGGCGCTGCGCCTGGGCTATCGCTTCGACTCCTACCGCGATCGCTACCAGGCCATGTTCACCATCCTCAAGGAGCGCCTCGGTCTACCGCAGGACAGTGTCGAACAATGGCTCGAGCTCGACGCTGCCGAACGCCAGCCATGGATCGACCGCGCCGACCTCCGTGCCGCCGCCGCCCTGCTGCTGGTCGAGCAGGCCGCCCTGCGCCGCCAGCTGCTCCTCGCCCAGGACGAGCTGAAGAACCGCTACCTCGGCGGCCGCGGGCGCGACGCCAGCCTGAACAAGGCCGACGGCGCCTTGCAGGAAATCCTCGCCAACAGCGGCTACCTCAGCCGCCCCGCCGAACTGCTCGGCGGCCAAGGCTACGGCCTGCCGCAACCCAGCGAATGGACCCGCCTCGAACGCGAAAGCGAACAACGCCAACTGCGCCTGAATCAGCTGAGCGAAGAACTGGACCAGGAAGTCCGGGTGCTGCTGGGGGATGAGCGGAGGAAGGAGCTGGAAGCGATCGAAGTGAACCTGGCGCAGATTGGCGAGCATCTGCGTGGGTTGCACAAGGCTGGGGGTGGGTTGGAGTTGCCTTGACAGGGCCCATCGCTGTGAGCGACGCCCTGAGTTATGCATTTCTCCCGATATCGATAGAGACATCGTTCTTGCGCAGCTGGTATTGAAAGACCCTGGGCGGCGGGCTCGATGTTGGCGTTATCAAGAGGTCTCGTGAGCAGCCCCTATCGCTGTTACTGGCGAGGGCGTGGTCATGCAGTGGCCAGCGCCGCCTCTCGCTCTGCGATGGCTTGCTCCAACTCAGGCGAGCGCTTGGCCCATTGCTCGCGGGGTAGCGGTTTGGACCACTCAATCACTTCAGGCGCTGTTAACTCGGGGATATGAGCGAGTTTTTTACGCGTTATCCAATGGGCCCCCATCGGGTTGAATATGGGGAACATGATGCCAATTTCCCAAACCACAGTGAGGAAAAGCCCTCTTTCCTGGCAGGACTTGTCGAACTCGCGCCAAAAAATCTGTTTTAAGCTCAAGCCACAAATATTCTCTAGCGGTTCGGGTATTGCCTCCGGGCCTACCTCCATAAAGCTGCGAATACACTCCCACTGCGCCATGGAGGAAATTCCACCGCCGGTATTGACCATCAGCACCCAGCCTTGTTTGTCGGGGGCGTAGTCTTCGTGCTCTTCCCCCTTGAGCGGGAACCACAGCAGCAGGCTGCCGTGCTTGCTGGCGCCGCCGGTATTGAGGCTGAGCGCACTGGGGGCAATGGCATGTACTCGCTCCCAGGGAACAAACCAGTAGCTACCATCAGGTTCGGTGATACAGACCTCGCGGCGCTGGCGATTAAAGCGAATCGGCGGGATCAGTGGCTTGCGGTACTGCTTGATAAACAAGTACCAAAGGGTGCCCATAAGCCCCCCCATAACCCCTAAAACCACCAGGCTGGCCACAATATCCCCACCTAAAGCGGCCCAAATAGCAACAGCGACAAATAAGAATGTCCCCATATGCAACGTCAGCCAACCCGCTCCCATGGAAAAGCTGCCGATATCCAAAAACACCTGATTTTTACGCCAGATGATATTCATCAGGTCGCTGGCGGGTTGGCCGGTTGGAATGGGTAATGGGGCCAGATGCTCCTGCTTCCGGAGAAGCCCCTGGGCGTGTTCGGTCATTGACTTTCCTTGGGTTGGAGCTGCTCAGCGCTCACTGGTACGGTGCTACAGCTATCGATAAGCAAAGGGCCGTCATTGGAGGCATGCTCAACGACTGCAGTGCCTCGGATGATATAGCGCAGACCCATGCCGCCGCCGACCACCATTTGCTGCGGGCCGAGTGTGCCGGCCTGCATAGCCAACGGGCTATGGTACAAAACCTGAAGCTGCCAGTAATGGCTGTCGGCGCGCTTGGGCAGTGCACCGCTCAAGCGCAAGCCCATACCCTGATGAATAGGTAACCATTGGCTTTCCAGATTGCCTAACCACTGCCGGGTACAGTCGGTGGGGGTGTTGCGGTTGTCGAATGCCGCAAGCTTTACATACAGCTGAGTACGTTCGGGATTGGCCCCCGGTAGAAACAGTTGCAGGCTGTCGGTTCGACTCTCGATCACGATGCTGTGATCACTCTGCCCAATCTGGCGGCTATGCAGGCTCGCGGAGGCCAATAGCTTGGGCTTAAACAGCAGGTCAATCAGGGTTTGCAGCTCCTCGCTGCGCTGCGCCGGGCTGTCGCCCCAGCGCCGCTTTTGCCCCCAGTAACATTGCTCAAGGAAGGCTTGCAGCTCGCTGTCCTTGAAATAGTTCCAGGCCAGGTACAGTCCTTCGATAATCAGCAGTAGCCAGTTCACTGGCACGATGCGCAAGGTGAACCACTTGATCGCCTGTTCGGTGGTCCATTTCCCAGTCAGCGCCATATAGGTAGCATAACCACCCAGGCCGGTTTGAGCGCTCATTACACCGAAGACTGCACCATCATGCCCCAAACGTGCCCAATGATCAGCCGTCCAATAGGCACCGTCTTTATGCATTTCAGCGGAAAGTTTGAGTAAATCGAAAACGGCTCCAAGAGTGGCCAATACACCAGTAGTAAAACCAAACAGCGTTACGATGGGAGCCTTAGCACCGAACTTGCTGATTTCAACCCGCCCAGTCGCCTCCCACGCCGCACCGATCACTGCCGATAGCGCCGCCCCTACCTTGAGGTTTTCGGCCAGATGTTCACGACTACGCACCTCATCATGCTCGCGCCCCTGGTCGCGCTGATTAAGTACCTGCACGTTGTTCATATGCAGCAGCAGAGCCGCCAGTGGCAGCACGCCACCCAGGGTGTTCAAACTCTTGATACCGGTGACAGCCGGGGTCAGACCTTTCTGCAGATTTTGCCCGGCAAGCCGACCCCAGTCCCACAGACGTTGCCCCACCGTACCGCTGAGGCTAAAGCCCATGCTGCCGGCCTTGATGGCGCTGTCCGAGCACAGCCTTACAATCACCAACAGCGCACGTAGCGGATCGGGGAAGCGCTGGATCAAATTGCTCGGGGCTGCGCTACTGGCCAGGTGCTCGGCCTCCAACGCAGCAAAGGCCGCAGACAACCGCGATACAGACTGCCCCCAGTCTGCGCCGCTTGGGCCGCCGAGCTCACTGAGCCAGGCATATTTACCACTGGCCACCAGGCTGCCGATCAGTTGGCCAATAGCCGCCTGATTGGCACTGGTGAGGGCTGCTTCTACCTCGGCGCCACGGTCTGCCAGGTCCATCAACGAGGGGCTGAAACCACTGGCCAGCAAGCTGAAAGGTTGTTCAACCGAAGGCGAGCGCAGCAGATTTACGGCCAGCTGAGTGCCAGGACCGCTGCTGCACAAGGCACTCAGGCTGTTGAGGCTGAGTTCACTGAGCCAGGAGCAGTGTGCGCCGTTGTCGTAATCGGCATACCAGAGCGCGCTCCCGTGGCGCGCCAGGTAGGTGGACATGTCTTTATAAAGCACCTCGCGGCGGGCAAACAGCCATTGGCGGTGCGGCTCGGCGATCTCGGCCATCCATTTCTGCATAGCTGCCAATTGCACACGGTCAGCAACCTGAGCGCTGCTTTTGGCGTCAGTCATGTTGTGGACCTTATTGGCCTGGTAGGCCATGACCACACCTTGCAACTGTCCGTGCAGATCCAGTGGAATAAATTCCCGGGTAGGAGCCAGAACCACTTCTTCACGGCGATGAATATCGGCAATGCGAGCATCAGCGGCAGCATGACCAATTCTGTGGCGCTGACGCTGATTGACTGCGGTCTCTTCGTCGAGCAAAGGGGTGAGTTCGCGCCGGGCCTTGAGCAGAATATCGCCCTGCTCCGGGGTGAGCTGGATATCGCGATCGCGGTAACGGTAGTTGATCAGGTTGCTCAGCTCTGCGCCGTCTTCACTGATCAGGCTGTTGATAAAGCCGGCGATCATCCCTTTGTGGGCGTGCTCCTGATCCCAGTCTTCTTCGCGCTGATTGACCATGCCTTGCTCATGATTCAGATCACGCAATACACCCAGATCATCGTCCAGGCTGGCGAACACCCCGTGAAGCTCGCCAGCCTGGCTGCGCGCGCTGCTCAGCCAGGTATCCGTTGCCGGCACGTCCCATGGTTCCGCGCTCCATTCGCCGGGTGCGTGTTCGGCAGCTTCTGGCTGGCGGGCGGCGGCCCGTTCGCGCTCGTGCAGCCAGGTACGGGCATGGACGTACGCCTGAATGCGCTCAGGGGTAGGCTCGTCCATCATCTGCTTGCCGAGGGTATCCACACCCCCGCGGTAGGCGTCGCCGTTCTGCGCGTAGTCGTGGGACAGGGCCCGCTCGCGAATCTCGGGCATCAGTTCGGCCATGACCTGTTCGGCACTATCCAAGGCCGGGCAATGGTCGGCCTCCAAGGTGCGCGCGATTTGAGTCAGGCTGATGCGGCGCATGCGGGCGCGACGCTCGTCCGGCTCGCCCGCAAGGCGCTGGTGGACGGCAGCGGTTAAAGGGATTTCGGTATAAAGCAACAGGGCGTCGTATTGTTTGTTTAGTGCGATGCCAGCGCTGCTGCCGTTGGCTACGGCGCTTGCGGCGTCATCCAGCACCTGCTCCAGCAACTGGCCGTCGGCGGCCACGGCAAAGCGGCGAAGCGGTCCTTGGTCGTGCCAGAGATAAAGGTAACCGGGGCGCAAGCGGCGCAGGGCCATGGGATGGCTCTGGGTTCCGCTCGCTGGTCTACAGCGTTTATGCGCGGCTGGCTGTTCGGCCAGGGCATAGCGTACGGGAACGATAAAAACCTCGGCCTGGCGCGCCGGACAGCTGGCCATGGGGCTGGACAGGTCGTCCTTTTCGAAGTCCCGTTGCGCGGCTTGGTCGGCGTGGGCCAGGCGTAACGTTCGATCCTGAGCTCGGGCGGTCATGCGATTGACTCCTTGTCGGTGCGCAGCAACTGGCATTGCAGCTCGGCGATGAGGTTGTCCAGGCGCTGTGCCGGCAACAAGTCACGCTGTTCGAGCAGTTGGCAATAAGTGTCGTGTTCGGGAGCCTGCGGAAAATCACTGCCCAACTCGGCCAACAAGCTCGCCCAACGGGCGACTTCATCGGCCGCGCTATAGCCATATCGTGCCGCGCTTTGACGACACAGGGTGACGAATTGCTGCTGGGCGGCAGCATCCATGCCCTGTAGCGATTCAGGGAAGAAACGCCGCAGATGGGCCAGCAGACGCTGATCGAAGCAGGCATGCTTGGCCTGGTTTAACTGTTCCAGTTGTTCTTTGGAGAGCCGCAGCCAAGGCGTGTCGTCATAGCGCGCAAAGGTCTGCGGCTTGTTCTCGCGTAGCAGCGCCAGTTTCGCGCCAGAATCTGCCGGTAGGCGAATACGCTGCACCGGCCCCATCAATGAATCGCGCTCGTCCGCATTCAGCGGGCCCAGCCATAAAGCCATGATGCGTGGGTCGTGGTAGCGGAACAGAGTCGCTTGTTCACCTTCCAGGCGCACATGAATCAAGCTGCGCAGGTGCTCGACCAGATCGTCTTCGCTCGCATCGGACTCGAGCCAGATACCAGCCGTTGCTTGCCACTCCTGCTGGAATACCTGCGCAAGTTCGCTGTGCGGCCGTACCGCTACCAGCAGCGGGCCAACTTCGGCCAGCGCCTCATAGGCACTTTGCTGGTAGAGCAGATGAAGCAAGGGCGATTCTTCTAAGGCGTAAATTTTGGCGGCCAGTCCATCGATCTGTGCGCCGTCGAGTAGCAAATAACTATTCATCAGCGATAGGGCCGTCATACCTTAGCCTCTATCTGCTGACATATCTCACAGATCGGTAGGGCAGTGCGCGCAGCCTGTTGCAACGCCTGTTTCTGCGCCTGAATCAACAACTGCCCTGCCTTATCCGCATCCGCCGCCTTCACCTGCCCCGGCAATCTCGGCGCCGCGCCGGACCCTTTTCCCGGACTTCCACCCGAGTTCATCCTGATCAAAGGCCCAACCATGGTGATGCCGCTGGCATCGAGTTTGATAAAACTGCCACCAGCCTTGAAGGTCAGTTCGCTGCCCGCTTCGAGCACGACCTTGAGGCCGCTGGAGAGGTGGATTTCATTGCCCGCCTCGATGAATTGCCCGGTGCCGATCTTCAGGTGTTGGCTGTTACCCACGGTGAGGTGGTCGTTGGCGCGGATTTCGGTTTTGCGGTCGGCGTGGGTGGTGCGGTGTTCTTCGGCGCGGAATTCGCTGTAGCTGTTGGCCTCCACGGTGTCGTGACGTTCGTGGCCGACGCGGATCTTCTGGTCGTGCTCGATGTTCTCGTCCCAGTCGCGCTGGGCGTGGAGGTAGATCTGTTCGGCGCCCTTGCGGTCTTCGATGCGCAGTTCGTTGTAGCCGCCACCGCCCGGGCTGCTCAGGGTCTTGAACACGGTGCGGGTCTTGTTCGCCGGCAGGTCGTAGGGGACCTGGTGTTCCTTGTGGTACAGGCAACCGGTCACCAGCGGTTGATCGGGGTCGCCTTCGAGGAAGGTCACCAGCACTTCCATGCCAACACGCGGGATGGCGATGCCGCCGTAGCGGTCGCCGGCCCAGCTGGAGCTGACGCGCAGCCAGCAGCTGGTCTTGTCATCGGCCTGGCCTTCACGATCCCAGTGAAATTGAACGCGTACTCGGCCGTACTCGTCGCAGTGGATTTCTTCGCCGGCCGGGCCGGTGACCACGGCGGTCTGGCTACCGAGAACCTTCGGTTTCGGATGGCGAAGGGCCGGGCGGAAGGGGATGTCCCAGGGGGTGGCGGTGAAGTGGTTGCGGTAGCCTTGTTGGAAGCCGGAGCTGGTAAGAGCCCCCTCACCCCAGCCCTCTCCCCATAGGGGAGAAGGGGCCAGTCCGTGTTGAACCGGGACATTGGTAATTGACTCCTCCAGTACCTGTGGCTGCTTACCTTCATGCAGCACTTCGGTCAGCAGCCAGAGCTGGTTCCAGTCGCTGCGGGGGTGTTCGCCGAGCGGGAGGAAGTGCCCGCTCGCCAGTTGCGGCTGGTCGCTTTCGCCTTCGGCCAGTTCGTAGTCGTGGCGGTGGCGCTCCAGGGCGCGTTGCGACAGGTGCTTGCCGCGGGCGCGCTCGGTGAAGCGGCCGGGGTAATCGTAGTCTTCAAGGTCGGGCTGGAAGTCGCTGTGGAAGGCGGCCTCCATGGTCAGACGTGGCTTCTCGAAATCGTAATCGCGGCGCGTGACGCGGCTGGTGCGGGTTTCCAGGCGCAGGCCGAAGCGCTTGATCACCGGCTGGTCGGCGACCAGGCCGCTGTCCTGCTGATAGGCGGTG
>VMRT01000020.1 GCA_007713455.1 Pseudomonas sp. | reverse complement strand
TAGTCGTCAAGGCTTTCGGGGAGCAACGTACTTTGGCCTCGATGCTCACCTTGAATGAAGCGCTTCATGGGTGACCCTTGCGATGGAATCGCCCGAAAGCATAGCAAGGGTTCGATCAGACGTTTTTACACACTCTGGGCCATTAGCAGTCGCTATCCTCAACCTCGTCCGACATGCGCAACTGTTTTGTCGAGATGGACGCCTGGGAAGAAGGCACCGAGCGCAGGTGGTAGGGCTTAAGTGCACTTCTGTTCCATTGCTCCCCAAACCCCACTATCGAGTGTTCAACCGAGCGTCCGGAACAATACCAGCCCTGCGAAATAGGCGATTCCGACAGCACAGCCTATGTTGAGGATCGTCCACGTTCGAGGCCCGATGAAGCGGCGGGTCCATGCGATAGCTCCGGCACAGATGAAGCACCACAGCACCGAGGACGCCATGAAGCCCACAAGGAACACGGCGAATGCCGTCCAGCCGGGATTGGCAACGCCTAGCGCGGTGATGGTCCCGCCGAGCCCCGTCCAGTAGGTAATATTCTGAGGATTGGTGAGTGACAGTGCGGCTCCGGTCGTGACCGCTGATCGCCCACCAACGGTAGATGAGGAAGGATCAAAGGTAGGCATGGGCGACAGCCCATCAAGCAGCGCCTGCCATGCGATCCAGCCGAGAAGGATGGCGCCAACGATGGCAAGAGGCTTTTCGACATAGGGTATCGTGAAAAGCGCCGCGGCCCCGAGCAGGCCCAGAACAGCCCAAATGAAATCGCCTGCAAGCGATCCGATCTGCACGTCCAGAGCAGGGCGAAACCCTCCCCGCATCCCCCGGCGGAGACTCTCCGTGAAGATCGCGCCCGGCATGGCGTTAAAAAGTAAACCAAGGACAAAAGCATAGATGAAGAGTTCAGTCATCATGGTGCTCAATCAAGATTGAGCGTAGCTTATAACGATTGCCTCACCTATCGTCTTGAACGTGATTTCAGCCCTTTCGCCACCGACCGGGAGGAACGCCATATTGCGCGCGAAAGCGGCGCGTCAGATGCGCCTGATCCGCAAAGCCGAGATCTGCTGCAATATTGGCGATTTTGTCGCCTTTCAGCACGCGAACGCGCGCTTCATTCAACCTGCGATTTAAGGCCCAAGCGAACGGCGGTAATCCATAGGCGCGGGTGAAGGCTCGCACGAGTTGCACTGGTGTCAAATCAACCTCGGCCGACAGTTCCGCAAGTGTTGGCATTGGGGCAAGATCAGTCAGACAATTGGCAACTCGCCGGAGCGTGAGCGGTATATGCCGAGAAACAGTGGCCCGCCGCGATCCCGCCAGAGTTAGAAGATCATCTAGAGTCTGCACCAGACGCTCCAATGCCTCGGCCTCGGAAACGTCCGTGTCGAGCGCATAGGCAATCGCAGCCTTCATGCGGAGTGCGGCACCGCCATGCGTGAGGATAGGTCGGTCAAAGACCGTTTCCGGCGATAGGTCGAAGGCATCCGCAAGAAAGATGGGATCGACGTAGAGACTAAAGAATTCCCATTCGCCGCTGACAGCTTGGGAGCTTTGGATCTGCGCCGGGTTGTAGAGCGTGATTTCCCCTTCGCCCGCCTCAAGCGATTTCCTGTCGAGTTTGATCCGTTCATGGCCGCGCACATTGACACTAAGGACGAACTCGTCGTGAAAGTGCGGCGCAAAGTAATGTCCACCGCAATCGAGGCGGGCGACTTCCAAGCCTAAGAAATGGCGACGTGCGAAGGATTCCATACGTTTAGTATATCCAATCGCCGGGCGGGCGGCTCATCTTCCACGTGTTCGGCGCGCTGGGCCAGTTCGAGCGTGACCTGATCTGCGAGCGCACCAAAGCTGGGTTGTCTGCCGCTGCACTCGAGCTAAAGGGCGGGCGTAAACCTGTCGTCACCGCCGACAAGTTGCAGCGTGTGCGGGAACACATTGCCAACGAGCTGAACGTCCGCGAGGCCGCAACACTGCTCAAGGTAGGCAAGACTGCCCTATATGCTGCCTTACAATCAGGTAGTGCAGCCGACTCCTGATATTTAGTGCAGCCGCCCTCTGAAAGCGACACCTGGATTTCCTGCGTCTTTAGTGATGTAAGTCAATCATAATCGTGCCGGCGGGAATATCGCGGAACAGCCATCGCCCATCGGATAGCTTTTGCATGGCGCTGCCAGAGACCGGCCGCAGGCCAGTTGGCAACTCAAATACCAGATCTTTAATAGGCTCTTGCGCTTGGACGTTGAGCACAATTTGACCGCGTTGCGCCAGCACATCGACCTCGACTTTATCGCGTGCAGCCCACCAGCTGCCGTACTGGTTCATGGTTCCAAACCAGGCGAATGGTTTGAGTCGAGGAAGGATCTGCTCCAAGAAGCGGTACTTATGGTCAACTTCATTCGGGTGAAGCAGCATCACGTAACTTGCGCCATATCGGGCAAGCTTCTCGGCCAGCTCAACCGCCTCCTCGACTCGCTGATCCATAATCGGCGGTATCTCATCTTCAATCGCAATTGGAAACTCAAACACTGTCGTTTCATCGCTATACATCCGTTGCGTGTTTGTGCGAAACGGTAAGTGTGTGGTGAGGTTCCCTGCAGTTGCTGAACTCGAAAAGCGATAGCCCGATGCGGCCAGAGCCTCAGGGAGGCGAGGCGGTGTTGCTAGATAGCCGGGACGGAACGAGACCACCGAGCGACCGGTCAGTTGCTCCAACAAAAAGCGGCTCACCCTAAGCTCGCCCATCACCGTCGCACCTTGCGTATCGCCAAGAGCCTTAACCCTCGGCTGATAGGTCGGATATTGCTCGCTCCCATCACCAAGCTGAAGCGAGGCGTAAATGTCGGAATGGCTAACAGAGTGGCTGGCTATCTCCATACCAGCCGCCACCAAGGCATCCATCGCAGCAAGCGTACGGTCGTTGAAAAAACCTTCGTCCTGAAAGTCGCGGTAGTATTTTGTTTGTAGGAAAAAGGTTGCCGGTATTCCTTCCCGCACGAGCAAGTCCCGATAGGCAAGTAGATTGCCCATCGACTTGACGTAATCCACATCAAACGTCACGACCGCAGCCAGGCGTTGGCCTTGTGGCACAGAGCCAATCGTGACGGCTAGCGGTTCGTGCTGGCGATAGACAGCCCTGAGCCAGCGCAGCCATACGTCGACGGAGGGCTCATAACCATTGGCATAGGCCCGGTAGCCTTGGTCATTACGATCGTTGTGCGCTCGCATGATGAAAAAGCCGAGGTCAAAACCCAACGCATATGCGCTGCCGCCTGCCTTGTTGTCTCCTCTGACCAAAGCGGCGGATCCGTCTTCGAACCTGGCCAAAACCTGCTGCGCATTCACATACGTTTGCGTGCCGATCCAACTTGTCGGCAGATCAGGCTGGCCAAGCAGTACTGTCTTTTCATGGGGATCGCTGATCCAGCCAAGGGCTGGCGCTTGTTCGAAGGTGATACTGTGGTGAGCTCGCGATTCCAAAGTCGTTTCGAAGCCAAACAGATCGTGTAGTCCGCCACCCAGCACTTGTGTGGCTATTAGAGTCCGTCCTGCTTCCACGTGGCGGCGCAGCGCTGTGCGCCCAGCATCGTCAAGGGTGCGTCCCGAAAGCAACGGATACACGAGGACGACGTTATGACGAGTAGCCTCGGCGACGTCATCGGTAATAGTGAACGGCACGCCGATACTTTTGAGGCCATGCGCCAGGCCGAGCCAAGCGGAATCCTTATCGGTCAACAAGATTGCAAGACGAGAAGGCTCTCCGCTGGCAAAGCGATTCCAGTCGGAACGCCCCTGGTCAGAGATATGGCTCACTTCAGTGGGCCCGTTTAGATCATCTAAGCGATCAAATGTGTTTCGCTCGATAAAAGCGGTAACGGCAACAATCAGCAAACTGACAAGAACTATAATGGCGATGAAACGTGCCAAGATGGCAGGCTTGTTTACGAACGGCACGAAGACCTCGTCGGTGCAGGTAGAAAATTAGCATCTTGGAGCAATGCGAGGCAGGAAACGTTAGAGCGGCAACCGGCTCCTGCTGCTTCCGGATCGTAGCTGTTTCGTTTATTAGCAATAGATTTTCATAGTTGTTGGCCGGTTGGATAATATTCCCACTCTTGCCAGTCGATACCCCCTACAGCCAAAGGCTGCAGCCTAGCCCGCCAAAAGCTGTCCTGCTCTTGAAGTAGAGCCTGTGCTGCGCCGCCCCAGGTTTCTTCAGGCGCAAGCTGAGGCTCTATGCTCTGCGCGAGTCGAAAGCGCACGGCCGGCCAGCGCTGAGCGATTTTCTCCGTGAGCTGGGCGCTGCGTTCAGCACTGCGGGTGTAGATCATCAAACTCACCTTACTAACACCGATGGAAGGTAGCTCACACGGAGCGCAAGGAAAGCCACCCATCTCCTCAGTAAACCAGCGGTAATGGCTCGATATTTCGACAGGCCAAGGACTAGCGGCTGCCACATGCTTTAGCGTGTCCAGCCATTCACGCACATGTTTCGCCGGAACCGGCCAGCCACGCTGCTCAACTTCCAGATCCAGATGAAGTGCTGAGAACGACACAGACTTCAATTTCGAAATGATGGCGATCAGCGAAGCGCGGTGCTCAGGCGCCATCCAGTCTGGATCACCCAAAAGCAGCACAGGCTCGAAGCCACGTTTTCTGAGCGTTATGGCAACCGCATCGAGCGTCCGCACAACTTCCGGTTGCGCTAATTGCTCGGCGCTCAGCCCGATATATAGACGTTGGATGCCCGTGCGGTCCAGGCGAGACAGCTCGTCGGTTCGAGTAGCAGGATTGAGCAACGCACGGCTATCCCAAATGTACACGCCCCGCCTCCAGGACTGGGTAGCTTCAGGTTCAGCAGCGTTTACTTCCAGAAAGTGCAATTGCGCCGGTGACATAACCTCTGCCGGCGCAGCGAAAGCCAGGCAACTTAGCAAGCCGCACACTAGAAGCTGGCGCATTTGAAACTTCTTCGCTTTAAGGAGAACCCACCACGGTGCCATGGCTGATGATTCACGATCACGTCGCAGCATTTCATTGAGCATCGCAACCGCGCTCCAGCATCGAATGACAATATGAGCCACGGAAGATCTGGACGCCCCGCCACAGGCGTAGGTATCCGCGTAGCGATAGTTTTGCACCATGCGAATCTAACCGAGTGGCGGTTTCACGTTATCAACCAAAACCGTCACTAGTGACTAGGAAGTCTCAGGGGTACGAGTCGTCAAGAAGCCAGCGGACATTGAGGGGCAGCAAATCATGTGCCGAGACGAGGTTTCCAATCCCCGCCCCGCTAAACGGTATGTTGCATACAGCCAGCGCTGCAAGCGAACTGCATAGGTCAGCCCGTCCAGCTACACGGGTGGACACCATCTGCTTCAGGTCGATCGCTCTCAAGGACTGCTTTTGGCCGGTTAGCGCCCCTTGCCCTGGCTAACCATCCTTGTCTTCCCGTACGCGGAGGACAACCCCATGAACACAATTACTACCTACAGCCATCAGCCTTGGAACAAAGGAAAATTGGTCGGGCAGAAAGCCCCGCCCCGCCTTAGAGATATCTGGGCGATCCGGGTGCGGCTGCAAATCGCCGACAAGACCCGAGATCTAGCGCTCTTCGACTTAGCCATCGACAGTAAGCTGCGAGCCTGTGACTTAACCAGGCTCCGTGTTCGTGATGTTGCCCATGGTAAGCACGTTGCATCGCGAGCCATCGTGATGCAAAAGAAAACCCAGAGACCAGTTCAGTTTGAGATCACAGAGCAAACAAGGACGGCTCTCGAAACTTGGATCCACCGGGCACTGCTCCGCAGCGAGGACTACCTGTTCCCGAGCCGGCTGCACGCCTCTGAACACCTATCCACTCGACAATACGCTCGTATCGTTGAAGCCTGGGTGAAGGTCATTGGTCTTGATCCTGCCATGTATGGCACTCACACCTTTCCTATTAGTTGGACGTTTCGGATGAAGTCGTTGACGGCTGGGTGATGGTCTTGCGAGACGATCTCAATAGGAGGCATTTCAAGGCGCTCACTGAATCGCTCATGGGCGCTACTCTTGAATCCAGCATTGGCTACCTACCGCATGAGCCGGTAGCCAGATACCGTCAGAAGCCCTCCAGAACGATCTTGCCCTTTGCCTTGCCGCTCTCCAGCAAGGCATGGGCGCGACGTAGGTTTTCGGCGCTGATACGCCCGTAGTTTTCGCCAACGGTGGTGCGCAACACACCCGCATCGATCTGGCGGGCCACTTCATTGAGGATGTTGTGCTGCTCCTGCATGTCCTCGGTCTCGTACAGCGAGCGCGTGTACATCAGCTCCCAGTGCAGCGACAGGCTCTTGCGTTTGAGCGGTACGACGTCCAGCGTGGCCGGGTCATCGATCAGGCCCAACCTGCCCTGTGGCTTCAGTGACTCGATGATCTGCTCGTAATGCCGATCGGTCTGCGTCAGGCTTGCGACGTAGCTGACCTGCGGAAGGCCGATGCGCTTGAGCTCTTCGCTCAGTGGCTTGGTGTGATCGATCACGTAATGGGCGCCGAGTTCGGTGACCCAGGCCTGGGTTTCAGGGCGCGAAGCCGTACCAATGACGGTCAGGCCGGTCAACTGACGCGCCAGCTGAGTCATGATTGAACCCACCCCGCCTGCAGCGCCAATGATCAGCAGCGTTTCGCCACGGTCGGTGGTGTCGCGCGCTACGCCGAGGCGATCAAATAGCAATTCCCAAGCGGTCAGAGACGTCAGGGGAAGCGCCGCGGCCTGGGCGAACTCCAGCGACTGTGGCATCGATCCGACAATGCGCTCGTCTACCAGCTGCAACTCACTGTTGCTGCCCGGGCGGATCAGCGACCCGGCGTACCACACCTTGTCACCGGGCTTGAACAGCGTTACGTCGGAACCGACCGACTTGACCACGCCGGCAGCGTCCCAACCGAGGATGCGCGGCTGTGTTTCGTCTGTATGCGGCACGTAGCCCTGGCGGACTTTGGTATCGACCGGGTTGACCGATACGGCCTTGACTTCTACCAGCAGGTCGCGCGGCCCCGGCACTGGCTCGGGTAGATCGATCTCCACGAGGGCGTCAGGGTTCTCAACAGGCAGACATTTGAAGTGTGCAATGGCTTTCATTCGGAGCTCCTCAGGAGACGCGGTACATTTTCATGACGGAGAATTTTTCGGCGGCGCGTTCGATGACGGGCAGCGCTGCCTGGAAATGCGGGGTGGCCTCGTGCGCAGTCAGCGCCGCTTCGTCTCGCCACTGCTCAACCATATGGAAGGTGCGAGGCTGTTCTGCATCTTTATGAAAGTCGTATTGGATGCAGTCTGCTTCGGCGCGACTTGCGCCTTGCAGATCCTGCAGCGTCTGCTGGAGCTCATCTTCGGAGCCGGCCTTGGCGACCAATGTGGCAACCAGTGTGAGTGGGGTGGTCATCGAACCTCCTGTCTGTGCATGTGTGAGAGACGCATCGAGCTGGCATGGGCTTATCGACAGTGACCCTACCGGCCATGCCGCGAAGACCTGCACGTGGTTTAAAGCGTTACAACAATCTTGCCCACCTGGGCATTCGATTCCATGTACCGGTGAGCCTCGGCCATCTCGTCGAAGCTGAATGTACGGTCGATTACCGGCTGCAGCTGCCCAGAGGCGAGCCCTTCGTTGATGAAGTGCTTGGCCCGTTCGAGTTTTTCTTGATCCTGGGTGATCTCGAACAGCTGATAACCACGCAGCGTCAGATGCTTGCCGAGCAGGTCCATGACCGACACAGGGATATCCCGAGTGTCCAAAGCGCCGTACTGGAAGAAGATGCCGTGGTTCGCCAGTGCCTTGAGCACCAAGGCCACTTCGGGCCCGCCAACGGGATCGAAGGCCATGCGAGCGCCTTTGCCATGAGTCATCGTCATGACCTCGGCCACCATGTCCTGCTCCTGCGTCGCAATGACTGCCGCCGCCCCGGCCTGAAGTAAGGCCTCGCGCTTGTCGCTGGTGCGGGTCAGCGCGACAGGAACGGCGCCCACCATGTTCGCAATCTGGATAGCGGCAAGCCCCACGCTGCTGGACGCCGCACGGATTAGCACCGTCTCGCCGGCCTGCAGCCCACCAAGCTCGATCAGTGCGCCATAGGCAGTGACAAACTTCATCCAGGTCGCCGCTGCTTCCGTGAAAGAAAGCGCTTCCGGGTGTTTGACCACCGCGTGAGCCGGCGCGTTGACCAATTCACCGTACAAGCCGTATTCGTCAAAGGAGAACGCGGGCACTACGCTGACCGCATCGCCAACAGCGAAGCCGACCACACCGGGACCCACTGCAGATACGGTCCCAGCCGCTTCATAGCCCAGCATGGCGGGAAACGTCGGTTCGATGACGTACTGGCCTGTGCGGTACATCACTTCAGCCCGGTTGATGCCGAGCGCCCTGACGTTGATTTGAACCTCGTTCGCGCCGGGAGCCGGCACGTCGATCTCGTCGATCTGGAGAACCTCCGGTCCACCGGTGCGATGAAAGCGTATGACGCGAGACATAGCGTAATCCTCAGCTATCTATCGGAAGGGCCGAGCCATGAGCGGCCCAGCCAGGTAGCCACCAGCGCACATCGGCGCTGAGGCAGCGGGCGATTAGGCCATGACGGCCGTCTTCGCCCCGACGGATCACTTGTAGCGTTCAAGCCAGTGGGCATAGGGAGCCGGCAAGGTCCAGGACGCACGCTCTACGCCCAGCTCTTGGGCGGCAAGATAGGACCAATTTGGATTGGCCAGATGTGCTCGCCCAATCATCGCCAAGTCCAGGTGACCGCTCTTGACCGCTTCTTCGGCAACGCTTGGCGTGCCGAAGCCCCATGCCGAAGCCACTGGTATCCCCGCCTCACGCTTCACGCGCTGGGCAACTTCGCCCATGAAGCCAGGCGCCCAGGGAATGTTGGTTTCAGCGATGGTGAAACCAATGCTGACGCTCAGCAGATCCAGGCCACCATCTTTGAAGCGACGTGTCAGTTCGATAGCCTCGGTCAGCGTCTGTTCGTCCCGGCCGTCGTATTCGATAACCCCTAGACGAGCGGTTAGCGGCAGGTGCTCCGGCCAAACCTCACGAACAGCCGCCAGCGTTTCAAGCAGGAAGCGGCTACGGTTGTCGAAACTGCCGCCGTAGGCGTCATCGCGATGGTTGGAGTGTTCGGAAAGGAACGACTGGGCCAGATAACCATGGGCGAAATGCAGCTCCAGCCACTCGAAGCCAGCGTCACGCGCACGGCGAGCGGCTGCGACGAAATCCTCACGCACACGGGCAATGTCTTCCAGCGTCATGGCTTGCGGCTGCTTGGCCAAGTGACCGCCAAAAGCTATGGCCGATGGAGCGATGGTCTGCCAGCCACGGGCGTCATCTTCAGCGATGTGGTCATCGCCTTCCCATGGACGGTTTGCGCTTGCCTTGCGACCGGCGTGGGCGATCTGCAGGCCGGGGACCGAGCCGGCTGCCTTGATCGACTGCACCACCGGTACGAAGGCCTGGGCCAGCTCATCGTTCCAAATACCCGCACAGCCAGGAGTGATCCGCCCTTCTGGCGCTACAGCGGTTGCTTCGACAATCACCAACCCCGCCCCGCCACGCGCAAGGGAGGCGTAGTGAACACTGTGCCACTCGTTGATCAGGCCATCGTTTGACGAGTACATGCACATAGGGGGAATCGCAATACGGTTGCGAAGCGTGACGTCTTTAAGCGTGAAGGGTTGGAACAGCGCAGACATTGGTTTCTCCGAGGGTTGTCTATTACGTTAATTCGATAGTATTCGAACTATGGAGATAGAGCAAACCCGTGTATGCTTCGTTCATGCGCCCCTACAAACACCCTCCCGTCACTGAATTCGTCCTCGAGCGTCTGCTATACGCCTTGAGCGATCCTGTGCGCCTGGAGATCGTCCGACGCCTTGCCGAACTGGGCGAAGCCAGCTGTGGCGAATTGGACGGTGGCCGACCAAAGTCCACCATGTCCCATCACTTCAGGGTGCTGCGAGATGCCGGGTTGGTCCAAACCCAAACCATCGGCACGACCCATATGAACTCGTTGCGCAGGGATGATTTGAACAATCGATTTCCTGGTTTGCTCGAGACGATCTTATCTCAGCGCGGCTAAGGCTGGCTTGAGAGTCAATTCATCGAGGAAGACGCTGAAGACGGCCTGCTTCGAAACCCTGGGCTCCAGTGAGCTCAGGGACTACCTCGCCGCTGACTGCGGAAGCATGACTAGTCCCGACGTAAACGCCTTACCCAGATGGCCTCAATCGAGCAGCTGGAGCGTTTCGCTTGTGCGCAGTATCGGTGGCTCGTCTACAGATTACGCCGCTTACGACAGGCCGCTAGTGGCCGGTTAGCGACGGCCTGACTTCGACCGTCGCTATACATGGTCAAACCTCGGTCTGCTCTGCCATTTCCAAGGCGTCGTCGACCTCAATCCCAAGATATCGAACGGTGCTCTCCAGCTTCGTATGGCCAAGCAGAAGTTGAACGGCCCGCAAGTTCTTTGTCCTGCGATAGATCAGTGATGCCTTTGTACGTCTCATTGTGTGAGTGCCATACATGGCCGGATCAAGGCCAATGGCCTGCACCCAGCCTTTGACGATACGAGCGTATTGACGAGTGGATAGATGGTCTGAGGTGTGCAGCCTGCTCGGGAAAAGGCAGTCCTGGCTACGGAGCTGGGCTTGGTGTATCCAGGCCGCGAGAGCAGACCGTGTTTGCTCAGTAATTTCGAACTGCACTGGTCGCTTCGTTTTCTGCTGCATAACCATTGCTCGTGATGACACATGCTCGCCATGAGCAACGTCGCATACACGGAGCTTAGTTAAGTCGCAGGCTCGAAGCTTGCTGTCGATGGCCAGATCGAACAGAGCCAGATCCCGGGTTCGTTCTGCAAGCTGAAGCCTTACTCGGATGGCCCAGATATCTCTCAGCCGGAGCGGGGTTTTCTGTCCGACCAACTTTCCTTTGTTCCAGGGCCGGCGGGTGCAGGTAGCAGTGATGTTCATGGCAAGTCCTCCACATGTGGGAGGACAAGCATGGCTAGCCAGAAAAATGGTCGCTAACCGGCCAGAAGCGGAAGCTGGCGACAGTGCATCGGGTGCCATGTTGTAGCCATCTGTCGATGGCAGCTTGCTGCAGACTGGTTTGTAGCACCTGTTGACAGCCTGCTGCCCCAGATTGATTAATAGCGGCAGATGAAAGCGCTTTACCGACTTGCCTTAACGTTAGAGAAGAGATTGAAGGCAAACTCGGGCTTTCTTGCGGCCTCTCCGCATGCTCTAACCACTCCAATTTGAATGGATGGTTTTCGCATGCCTGTTCGTCAGACATATCTATGCCTGTTAATCCTCGGAACCGCGTTCTGGGGGATTTCGTTTGCCTTCACCAAAGTGGGTGTTGCGGACGGGTCACCCTTCGTATTCCTGGGGTACAAGTTCGCACTCGCTACGCTAGTGCTTTGCGTGATCTTTTTCAGACGGCTGAAACTGATCAACAAAGAAACGCTCCTGGCCGGCGTGGCCATAGGTCTACCCTTGTGTTTGGGTAACATTTTCCAGACTGTCGGGCTTCAGCACACCAGCATCACCAACACCGCCTTCATCACTGGCCTGGATGTATTGCTCATCCCGGTCTTCAAGTGGGCTCTCTTTCGGAAGCGCGTCGAGCCTCGAATCTGGCTCTGCTGCGCCGTCGCGCTGACAGGGCTCTATCTGATCGTTACGAGGGCCGGGCTTACTCTGAATCCAGGTGACATCTGGATCATGTGCTGTGCAGTCTTTTTTGCCGCATATGTGCTCACGGTTGGCTTCTTCTCGCATAAGTACGACTCGATGCTTACGGTCATCACTGCGCTGGCTACCTGCGCTACTGGATGCCTTTTTGCTGCACTTTTCGACGCTAGGGCCGAATGGGCCCCAATGGATTCCTCCTTCTGGGAAGGAGTTCTGTTCTGCGCGTTGCTCGCCACAGCCTTCATGTACGCGGTTCAGAGTGCTGCGCAGAAGTATCTCGAAGAAGAAAAAGTAGCCCTGACCTACCTGTTCGAGCCCATCTTCGCAGCATTCGCGGGAGCGATGCTCCTTGGCGAAACCTTGGATGGAAGAACCCTGGCCGGTGCAGCTCTCATCTTTTCAGCTCTGCTGATCGCCGAGATTGATGTACCCAAGTTCTTATCCCGCCTGCTGCGCGCCCTGTTTGCCCCGTGGGCTAGGCGCCAATGAGTATTTGGATGGAATTCTGTGGAGGCTTTGGTCGGTAGCTGCCGGAGGCAGCATTTGGCCGGTTGCAGCCGGTCAGACGTCTAGCTCGGTCTGTTACATCAGCGTAGGTTCTGAACCCTTTCGAGATGAAACGCATGGTAAAGATAGCCGGTGCAGGCAGCAGATCTACGATCTGCCTTCCACCGCGCGGAAGGTCAGCTTGCGAAGTATTTATTCCTTTACCTCACCACCCGAGGTGCGTAGTGATCGCTTAGTGCGGCCTCGTACCGCCCTAAGCAAATTTCGCAAATTTATTTAGGTAAATTACTCAGAACCCAGACGTTGAGAGCTTGCCGCAGTTCTTCATTCATATTTGAGTATGCCTGCTGCAGCATAGCTATTAGTCTTTCTTTATCAGACATTTTGGGTAGCCAATCATCAATGCATAGATGATCCACATTACGCCCAATGCGGATTGCAGCGATAACTAGGTCCGCTACAGCTCGTGTGTGGTTTGCAGAGTATGCCGCATCGCCTACGAATTCTATATCCAAGCTCTTTAACAGCTTAGAGCATTCGAACACACCGACATCACCTAGAAAGGCTGTCGTATCTATTTCGCAACCCAAGCCACATATGAAGCCAGTTGAACGTCTAGACCTCTGTACAAAGAAAGTTTGTAGGAAGTGCCAGTCCCCAGTTCCTGCGGCAGACGGAAGGTTTAGAGCGGCAATCCCACTGAGATACCTGTTCCGCGTGGTTTGAGGGATAACAATGCTAGACATAAGATCGAATCCATCACTAGCGTCATGTTCTGATCAATGAAGCCTTGCGCAGCATAAGACTATGATTGGTATACGCCTCACTGCATCCGGCGAGAGTGAGTACACGACGATTTCATAAGCCCCGCATATTGCTCTTATCATTCACTGAGCTAATAGGAGCAGAGTCATCTAGAAAGATTATTTTGCCAATAAATTCATGCATTTTCTCAAAGCTCCCAAAGAGAAGATGTAACACCCTCAAACTAACAGAAAGCTCATCTTCTAATGAATTGAATTTGGTACCAATTAAGCTTCGCTGGATATCCGAAATAGCTCGTTTTTTTAATTCTAGTAGATAATTCTTGTCATATCCAAGCTGTGAAGTGGTGTAGTCCGCGAGCCCTTCGAAACCGATGCCTAGCCATCTTTTCTCGCTTTGATAAATACCCGCTATAAAACTTGAGTAACGGTGCTCATTAATATCAAATTTTTCAAATTCTTCCCAATCATTAAAACTCAGACCACACTTGCAGTTATGCCAAAAACCGTCATCGGTTTCATTAAAAATTGAAAAACTTTTTGCACATGCTTGGCATTTATCTACCAAACGTACATTACAGTGTGAGCAAACAGTTACACGATGAAACTGATGCACTTTTCTCCAATAGCTAAATCCGTTTTGTTCCATGTCGTGCTTAGAGCATCTAAGGCAGATTTTAATGCTATGGTGAGCTATGTAGGAGTTTCTAACGGATCTGGTGGCTGAACTGTAATTGGACAAATATTCTACGTTTTTACCTGTAGTTAAATAAGCATGGACATCGTACCCAGTGCAAGAGCTTAGCAACAATTCTAAGCTATTAGCTGTGGTTCCAGTATTTAGTTCGGATAGTTTGGCAATGCTTTGCTTATTTATATGCCACTGGTTTATGCCGAATTTGGCATCGTGAAAATGTCTACTAACCGAACCGCTGACAATTCTGTCTCTAGCTAGAAGCGAATTTATCGTCTCGCCTGCCTGAGGTCTTACGACCAAACTGGATAACATCTATCACATCCGAAATAGCGATGGCCGAACGAGCTAGCCTTCGTGACCAGACCTTGAAACAGGTTTTATCCCCCAGAGACAGTTTTTATCCCTGAGGAACACTTCTTGGTGGTTTACAAATAATTCTGACAATTTCAGCCCCTTGGATCAGGGGCTGGGCCCGCTTTGAAGTTAGCATTGAGATAATAATATTTCGACAATTCGCATGGTGAGAACGATTAGATGCAGGATTTTTGCCAAAATATTCTGACAAATCTCAACACCCAAAGAGCGTAAACGGTTGGCTACCAGAATTTCCCGCCAGAGTAAGCTCACTACGGTAAGCAGTTTCGCGGGATTCGGATGCACCCGCTCTGAGGCCAGCGAGTGTTTACGATCAGCTCGCAAATCGTCTGCTGGGTCTGTTCTTCGGAATCGCGCCGGATGATAAACCTTCCACCGTTGCAGATTTTGTCATCGTAGGGCCACGCTTCGAAGGCTGCTTCCTCGCATCACTTGAATATTCTAGCGTCTGTTACTCCACAGGCCTTCGCTGTACACATACCGACCCATGTCATGGCGATTTGCTGGTCACTTAGGAGCTCGGGCTTCGACCTGCGGACCTCCTTCATTCCTCCCGCAGCCTCGGGGTACGCAAACATCCCACCGAATTTCGTCACGCCATGCTTGAAGTTGAAAGTATTGATATCATATGGACCAAAATGTCTAAACACTGACCTTAGAGGTAATGATAAATGTCCCGACTGGCAGAGTACCGTAAACTGGAAGAGCAATTGAAGTCGCAAATGGCCGAACTTGAGGCCATGAGAAACGACAAGAGCCTTAAAAAGGATATGGAATTTGAAGATAAGCTTCGCTCGCTGATGGGTGAATACAGCATTACTCTACCTAGTTTGATCAATATTCTTGACCCGCAGTTTGGGACTCGTCGCGCTCCGGTTCAGCAAGGCCCGACACCACGCCGTGCTCGTCAGGTCAAGACATACAAGAACCCTCACAGCGGTGAAATAGTTGCGACCAAAGGTGGCAATCACAAGGTCCTGAAAGGCTGGAAAGCAGAATATGGAACGGATGAGGTCGAAAGCTGGATCCAGTGATAGCTTAGATCCCTCTGGTTTCAATAAGAGGTCTAATTAAGGCCTCTTAAGTTACGCATGAATATGCATTGGCCGATCCGCCGAGCAGCACAAAGCAGTACGCCACGGATTAGCAGAGGTGGCCCGCTAGTTATATTGGCCATATCGCAAATCGCTAAATAGCGTGATTTTTAAAAGCCTGGCGCCTCGATCAGATAGCCCATTCCGCGAGCAGTTTGTATCAGCTTCGGCTCGAACTCATCATCAATCTTTGCCCTTAACCGGCGTACCGCCACCTCGATTACATTGGTATCGCTATCGAAGTTCATGTCCCATACTTGGGAGGCGATAAGTGACTTTGAGAGCACTTCCCCGCGACGCCTAAGCAATAGCTCAAGAAGTGCGAATTCCTTTGCAGTTAGGTCTATGCGTTTCCCCGATCGCGTAACCCGTCGTCTCAGCAAGTCCATCTCAAGGTCGAGGAGCTTGAGTATCGTTTGGTTGGGAGCATGGCTGCCGCGGCGAAGCAGCGTGCGTATCCTGGCAAGCAGTTCGGAGAAAGCAAACGGCTTGATGAGATAATCATCAGCGCCCAACTCCAATCCCTTTACTCGATCCTGAACCCCGTCTCGGGCGGTAAGGAATAGCACTGGAACGTCATTACCGGCAGCGCGGACATTCTTTAAAACCTGCCACCCATCCAAGCCAGGCATCATCACATCTAAGATGAGCAGGTCGTATTCCCCGTGAAGCGCATGCTGAGCAGCATCAGTCCCGTTCTCTACTCGATCGACAGTGAAGCCGGCCTCCGTGAGCCCCTGCTGTAGGTAGGTGCCTGTTTTCGGCTCGTCTTCAGCAACAAGAAGCTTCATAAGGTACTCCTGCAAGCATTTAGAACAGTGTGGCGGTTGTCGGTCCTTGCATCCAGTACCTTACAGAAACGTAATGCTCGCATCATCTGTCTGACAGCTTCTAGCGTTAACGTCTACACCAGCAGTTGCCCCCACACTCTGCTTTTTGGCCATTTCCATGCTCCTTTGGCCTATTGGCGCCTTGATGGCGCCTTTTTTTTTGCATGCTGGAACAGAACCTATTTACAGCAGGTAAAGATGCCATACACGCAACCTGCGCTTTCGCTTGTACTCACTTCTTCTGCGTTACTGACGAAACCGTAATGTTTCGATCAGGTTTCTGACAGGGACACTCGGTTAGCTTACACACAAGCCCAAGCCTCTGTTAATGGAGCTGCGCTGGGTCTCCCGTATCTTCGTAAACAAAGGTAAAAAGTCATGAAACTTTTCAAATCCCTTTCTGTACTGCTCGCCATCGCAGCAAGCTCTTCCTATGCAATGGCAGAAGGTGGTGGTGATCGTACCTTTGCTCGTATGGAGCAGGCTCGCCAAGTAGCGATCGCTAGTTATCAGGCTGACCAGAACGACCAAGCCCAGGAGCTAGCCGCGAAGGAAACTTCAGCGAAGCACGCTCATGCTAATTGCTGAAGCGAAACCGTACGCAGATTTGACTGCGCAGCTCTTAACTGTGGCAGCTTCTGCGATGTTATAGCTGCCACGGTGCTGGTATAGGCAGAAATGTTTGTAGAACCGGCGAAGCCGTTATAGCTACTTCGAACCATGGCTCGTCAAAAACCTAACCTAATATCTTCGCACCGAGCAGACCAAGTTTATACTGGCTAGTAGGTTACAACCCTCTTGAGCGGCTAAGATTTGATAATTATCCAATCTCATGAGGCCTTCTAGACTGCCCGCAAAGCCTGGAAAGATCCGCTGAAAAGCAGTGAATGAGCAACAAACTGCTAATGAGCTGCTAGATTATGGCCGGACCTTTTTAGCGGCTCTTATCCAGCCCGCGGTTTAAGTAAAGCCAGCTAAAGTGACCGGAACTCTGATCGCAGACGTTTTCGGGGCGCTTTAAACTTACAAAAATGTAATCACGCGTTTTTCTTCGGCATGCCATATTTACGAATAATGGCGAGTCGCTTGATAAGACAGACCGTGCGCGAGCTTCTAAGATCGATTAACGCTGGCAACACCAACCCTAAAGGCTGGTTTCGGCTTGGCTCCTTAGCTTGATTGGAACGTACACATGCAACGTAAAACCTCTAGGCGAACCTTTGTTAAAGGCTTGACTGCCGCAGGCCTCCTTGGCGGTCTTGGCTTGTGGCGAGCTCCGGTCTGGGCAGTGAGTAGCCCAGGCCAGCCCAGCGTACTAACCGGCACGGAGTTCGATCTGCTGATTGGGGAGACGCCGGTCAATATCACCGGCGCGGCCCGGACAGCGATGACTATCAATGGGACCATCCCAGGGCCGCTTCTACGTTGGCGTGAAGGGGATACCGTCACGCTGCGCGTCAGGAATAAGCTGAGCGAAGATACATCGATTCACTGGCACGGCATGATCCTGCCGGCCAACATGGATGGCGTGCCTGGATTGAGCTTCCACGGCATCGCTCCCGATGGCATGTATGTATATAAGTTTCAGGTTAAACAAAACGGTACTTATTGGTACCACAGTCATTCAGGCCTACAAGAGCAGGTTGGTGTCTATGGCCCGTTGGTCATTGATGCTAAGGATCCCGAACCGTTCAGCTATGACCGCGACTATGTCGTCATGCTGACCGATTGGACCGATGAGGATCCCGCTCGAATCCTTTCTAAGCTCAAGAAGCAGTCAGATTATTACAACTTCCACAAGCGCACCGTCGGAGACTTCATTAACGACGTGAGCGAAGACGGCTGGGCCGCTACGATTGCGAATCGGAAAATGTGGGCTCAGATGAAGATGAGTCCCACCGACCTCGCCGACGTAAGCGGTTACACCTATACCTATCTAATGAACGGCCAAGCACCAGACGGGAACTGGACCGGTATCTTTAAGCCCGGCGAGAAGCTTCGCCTGCGGTTCATCAATGGCTCGGCCATGAGCTATTTCGATGTCCGCATTCCAGGGCTGAAGATGACTGTAGTCGCAGCCGATGGCCAATACGTCAACCCAGTTAGCGTCGATGAATTCCGCATTGCCACGGCAGAAACCTACGATGTGATTGTGGAGCCTGCTACCAAGGAGGCTTACACGATCTTCGCTCAATCGATGGACCGCACAGGGTACGCCCGAGGCACGCTGGCGATTGCCGAAGGGCTAAGCGCTGCTGTTCCAAAAACCGATCCTCGACCAATAATCACTATGGACGACATGGGAATGGATCACGGCAGCATGGGCGGTATGGCGGGCATGGACCATGGCGAGGGCATGCAGGGCGACATGAGTGGGATGGACCATAGCAACATGTCCAGCATGAACCACGGTGACATGCAAGGGATGGGCGGCATGGGCGCAATGGCCGGAATGGATCACAGCAAAATGGCTGGGATGTCTGGGATGGACCACTCTGCAATGGCCGGGGTGAGCGCAGCTATGCAATCGCACCCGCTCTCTGAGTCCAATAACCCGCTGGTGGACATGCAGACCATGAGCCCAACGCATAGGCTGAATGATCCAGGTATTGGCTTACGAGACAACGGCCGCCGAGTCCTGACCTATGGCGACTTGAGAAGCACTTTCCCGGATCCGGACGGCCGTGAGCCAAGTCGAACAATAGAACTCCATCTCACCGGCCACATGGAGAAGTTCTCCTGGTCATTTGACGGCATAGAGTTCTCTGATTCGGAACCCCTGCGGCTCAAATATGGAGAGCGGGTACGCATCACTTTGGTCAACGACACCATGATGACCCATCCAATTCACCTCCACGGTATGTGGAGTGATCTTGAAGATGAGAATGGGCAGTTCATGGTTCGCAAGCACACGATCGACATGCCTCCAGGTTCGAAGCGCAGCTACCGCGTAACAGCTGATGCGCTCGGTCGCTGGGCCTATCACTGTCACCTACTGCTTCACATGGAAATGGGCATGTTTCGTGAAGTCCGAGTGGATGAATAAGAGGAACCTTATATGGGAAATTCTATGAAGCGTAAAACTCTTATCGGCAGCGCTCTTATGTTTAGTTTGCTGGGCGTAATGAATATGTCAGCTGCGTTTGCAGAGCAAAAGCATGATCAGCACAAGCAATCATCGGCTTCATCGCAGAATCAAGGCAACAAGCCGGCATCTCAGACACAAGGCACCTCTAACTCAAAAATGAACCACGGCGACATGGATCATGGCTCGATGGACCATGGAGAAATGGAGCACGGCAAGATGGATCATGACCCCAAGGCCACTGATACTGAGGTGGATTCGCACCATGACCACTAGACTTTCTCGCTTTGCTCTGATTGCGCTCGGAGTTTCGTTGAGCGCAGCGGCTGGAGGGACAGCCAACGCTGCCGAGATGATGGATCACTCGATGCATCAAACCCCTCCCACTGAGGCAGCTCAAGCCCCTGCATCTTCAGCCAAGCCCGCAGCTAAGAATCATGGCTCCGGTGGGCAAATGGACCACTCCGCAATGGGTCATGGTGCGATGGACCATAGCAAGATGAACCATGGCCAAATGAAGCATGACGATACGCTCGAAATGCCCGGCATGGTTCATCCCTCGTTCATTCCAGTATTGACCGATGCGGATAGAGAAGCGGCTTTCCCTGGTCTTCAAGGTCATACGGTCCATGACAAGTATCTGGCCTGGTTTCTTCTGCTAGATCAACTTGAGTACCAGAACGCAAATGAAGGTAGCACCCTCAGTTGGGAAGCTACTGCCTGGGTTGGTGGCGATATCAATCGATTCTGGTTTCGCTCGGAAGGTGAGCGAACGAATGGCGTTACTGAAGACGCGGAAATTCAGGCGCTCTACGGGCGTGCCATCAGCCCCTGGTGGGATGTGGTAGCAGGTGTTCGCCAGGACTTTAAGCCAGAGTCGCCGCAGACGTGGGCGGCTTTAGGCGTCCAGGGGATGGCTCTGTATGGGTTTGAGGCGGAAGCCACCGCCTTCGTCGGTGAAGGTGGGCAGACAGCAGCACGTTTTGAAGGCGAGTACGACATTCTCCTCACTAACCGGCTCATCCTCCAACCGACTGCCGAGCTCAATTTCTATGGCAAGGACGATCCTGCACACGGAGTGGGCGCTGGTCTCGCAAATACAGAGGTGGGGCTCCGCCTCCGATACGAAATCGTTCGTGAGTTCGCACCGTACATCGGCGTCACGTGGAGCCGGGCATACGGTAATACCGCTGATATGGCGAGAGATGACGGCGAAGACCTAGATGAGGCGCGGTTCGTTGCTGGCATCAGGCTTTGGTTTTAAGGTCCCTCGATGAAAAGAATAATTATTAGCTTCGCTGCCTTCTGTGCTCTAGGCCTGTTGGTAGTGGCCGGAGTTGTTTTCTCAGGACTGATTAGCGTTGCCGCGGATGATCCTCATACGGGAGTCGTGCACGCATTCCTGGAAACTGCTCGCAATCGCTCGATTGAGGCTCGCTCCGAAGACATAGCCGTGCCATCTCTCGACGATGAAGACCAAATCCGCGCCGGGGCGGGGAACTACGACTCGATGTGTGTGGGTTGTCATTTGGCGCCAGGCATGGCTGAGACCGAGCTAAGCAATGGCCTTTATCCCGCTCCTCCCAGCCTGGCTGAGGCGGGGCTATACGATGACCCAGCAAAAACATTTTGGGTCATCAAGCATGGCATTAAGGCCACTGGGATGCCCGCGTGGGGTAAAAGCATGGCTGACCCGTACATCTGGGGAATGGTGGCTTTTCTGCAGAAGCTTCCTGAGTTAGATGAAGGAGCGTATCGAGCACTCGTTGCGTCTAGCGGTGGTCACCAGCATGGTGGTGGGGAGACCCCAGCTGGGCATAGTGAGCAACACGGCGAGATGGCCTCGGGCGACCACCATCAGGGCGACAGTGGCGGCTCGGATCACCATGGCTCCAGCAGCACAGGTGGAGCATCCGGCCAATCAGGCTCCGGTCATCATGGTAATAACGAAAGCGATGACCATCATGCGTCCGAGGAGCCCCAGGCGGTTGAGCACAGCAATGGCAGTGACAGTGCCGATGCGGAAGGCAAATCCCCTTCAAAAAACCATGTGCACGCAGACGGGAAGCAACACGAGCACTAACATCCGGTATATGTGTGCCTATGCGGTTCTGATCGAGGCTCTAAGAAAGGCGGTTCAGCAAGCAGAGGATCGGCCCTAGGCCATCCTAGTCGACGCAACGGTACCGGAGGGCTTTGCAATTGCTTCCTTCCTAAAAGTTAGGCCGCAAGGCCAGTAACTTACCTAGTTAAGCGGCTTGCGCTCCGGCCGTTCCCCAACGAATACTCCCAGTCGTGGCGACAGGGAGCTCCCTCATTTTCAACTCAATCATCTCGAACAGACTAGCGAAGCCGTACAGGCAATCTGACGGCCACATCGCCACCAACTGCGCCCGCAGATCCCCGGTGCGGTTGGACTTACCTTACAACATTGTAATGAGGTTTTTCGAAACGGGCTCGGTAGGAGCGTGTCGTAATTCAGTGTCTGCTAACAGGCTGATGAGCCATATCGGCCAGTAAGCAAACGACGAAATACAACTATCGAACCCTGGAGAACGTAAATGACAAACTCAATGTTCGCATCCTGTATCCAAGCTTGTTCGAACTGTGCCCTAGTGTGCGAAATGTGCGCCTCTGCTTGCCTACGCGAGGATGATGTAAAAATGATGGCTCGCTGCATCGAGCTTGACCGCGACTGCGCGGACATTTGCAGGTTGGCTGCCACACTGATGAGCCGCGAAAGTGAATATGCTAAGGAGTTCTGCGCCCTTTGCGCCAAGATCTGCCGTGCATGCGGAGAGGAATGCGCGAAGCATGAAATGGATCATTGCCAAGAGTGTGCGAAGGCGTGCATGAACTGCGCTGAGGAATGTGAGCGAATGGCAGGATAACATCCGTAACTCACTGCTCTGGCACTACTAAATTGGGAGTGTCAGAGCCCCTCGAAGAATAAGAAAAGCCATGGTGCGCTTAATGTTCGCGCCTCCATGACATATCGAAAAAGTGCGTACGATACCCGCAACTGCCAAGAGCGAATCAATCCCTGTCCAGCAGCATTTCATTCCAAAGCGAAATACGAATAGTTACGCGCTAGCAACTCTTACTTAGCCACCGATGATCGCCACCGTAACGGTCTATTCTCTTGCCACTGTCTCCCGATTGAGCGCTGAAAACTAATTGAGTGAATTAGCATGAAAGCTCCTGGCAAAAAGGCGGTCCAACAACAACCAAGCGGGCCATGCGACCTTATTTTGCTGGGAGAAAACGAAAATGGTTTTGCGAATATTCCCATCGCAGCGATTGGCTTTGCTGCTAGTACTGCTCGCCGTTCTGCAACTCAGTGGCTGCGCCGTTTCCCCGCGCCTGAAACCAAGCGACCAGCCAAGCGTTGCTCGCAAAACCTTTGTCATCACTGGTGCCTCCAGTGGCTTCGGCCGCGGCGTGGCGCTCAAGCTTGCCGCTCTGCAAGGCGACGTGGTGCTAGCGGCCCGCCGGACCGACGTGCTCGAAGAACTGGCCGCGCAGATACGCATGGCTGGAGGATCGGCACTGGTGGTGACCACCGACGTGAGCAACCCGAACGAGATGCAGGACTTGGCACGAGCCGCCATCGAGCGTTTCGGCAGGATCGACGTTTGGATTAACAACGCTGCGGTCGGAGCGCTGGGTCGTTTCGAGGACGTTCCCGTCGAGGACCATGCGCGGATCGTGGATGTCAATCTTAAGGGCATGATCTATGGCAGCCACGCAGCCATGCGCCAGTTCAGAGCTCAAGGCTTCGGCACGCTTGTCAACGTGGGCTCAGTCGAGAGCGAGATACCGCTGGCTTATCATGCCTCCTCCGCAGCGACCAAAGGTGGCGTCATAAATCTCGGCGCGGCAATCGCTGAGGAGATTCGCCTGAGCGGTAGCGAGACCATCAATGTCGCCACCGTCATGCCCTGGGCTGTGGACACACCGTTTCTGGTAATCAATTTGCCCTTTCTAGTTCATTGATCAGGGACTTCATTTCTGCGATTTCTCGGCGCTGAGCGTCGATGATTTCGTCAGCTAACTTGCGGACGCGAGGATCTGAAATCTGAGCTCGTTCACTTGTTAGGATTGCTATGGAATGGTGGGGGATCATGGCCTTCATGTAGTCCGTGTCGTCTACCGTCGCTTGCCCACGTACAAGCCATAGTGCAATGGTAAAAGCTACTGCACTTCCTGCCAATATCGCTAGGTTTATTGACTTACGCTTATACATGTTGAGCATGAATGCGAGCATGACTACTGCCATTACCGCGCCCATCACTAATGCCATCCAAGCGCGAGTCTCGCTCCAAAAAACATGCTCGAACGAGTAAGTATTTAAGTACATCACGCCATACATAATGATCGTAGACGTGGCTACCATCGCTGCAAAGCGCCAGTAAGACATTTGCATAGTTAGACCTCTTTAATGATTGCTGCTGGATCGGCGACTCAACGTGTTCGCGCAGCCCTGCTTAGAAGTGGCTTTCGAATGCTCTCCTAAAAACGGACAAGCCGAAGATGATGAGGTTTCGATTTTTTGAGAAGCTTACAAAAATGTAATCATCGACCGCTTTAAGACCGGCTTAAAGCGCTGCCAGCGCTGTACTACGCGTAATGTTCCCCTGAACTAATCAATCGCTAATAGCTTATAAGCAGACAATACCAACGTCGCGCTATGGACCACTGCGCGAAAGAGCGGGCCCACTAAGATGGCCTTCAAGCCTTGAGACCCGACTACTCGGCTTAGCAAGCCCAAAGAGTTATCGTGAGCAATAGAACACTCGGAGAGAACAATTCAGCACCCAGCATATGCCACGTTCTTGTCGAGTGTGACCGCAGGGTTAGTATTCGCACATTAGATGTGTGGCGGCTAAGACGGCTGGGTGTAGCTGGCTCCAAAACTGAGCGGCGAGGTTATTCTGTCCCAAGCCGCGCCTTTCGTGGCGCGCGGGACCTCACTCACTTTGAAACAACAGACCTTCGATTCGATCATGTTCTTCCGGTGTTGGCAGGGCAGATGAGTCAACATTGCCAATACTATTTGGCTGACCATTTTCTGGTGGGCCAACTTCAGGGTGGTAGGCGCCATCTGCGTCGAAAGCAACCCAGCCGTACAATTCTCGGATGACTTCGGAAGGATGGCCATCTTCCATTGCCACATACCAGTCCGCCAATCGGAAACGCTTACCGGCAAGCTTAGAAGTAGCCATTTCGGCTCGAACCAGCGCCAGATATAGCGGGTGCGGCAGTTCCTCTACGGCGCCGGTTTCGTCGAGCAAGAACGTGAACGAGGCGTGCGACCGTTGCTCTGTAGAACCGGCTCGCTCCTCTTCCTCGCCTAAGGTAAAAACGGGAGCAAAACCGCCCCCCTCTGTTCTGAAGTTGGTCGTCTGGCCTTGGTAGACCCTGGCAGCGTTCCACTGCACCTCGCCAGCATAAGCGTAAGCGCGCAGATCAAACTTCATCGATCGTACCTGCGGGTCGGCGACGATTCTACGCTCGCCAGGAGCTACAAGGGACTGGGCCACGTAGTTTCCGCCAACGATTTCTTCCCAAACGCGCTTGGTGAGCTTGTCTCCTCGGTATGCACCGCGACTACCATACCCGCTGACAGGCTTGAAAAAGAGGCTACGGCGGTTTTGCCACAGGTGCTCTGCATTACCATGCCCGACAGGAACGGTAAGCGGGACGTATTGGGCCAATACGGTTCGGATTTGCTGATCAACGCCAATCTCTTCCAAAAAACGTGCGTTGGTTAGGTCAACCAACCTGCGTTTGTCGGCGTAAAGGGCATAGGCCTGAGGGTGTGGCGTTACCGTCACGACATCAGCCAAATAAGCGCTGCGCAGCGCGCTGCAATTGTCGCCTTCCAGATAGAAATCGGTGAGTCGGTTGTAGACGAGATCCACAGGCTTTCCGTCGACCAAGAGGGACTCGTTGTGAAAGGCCAGATCGGCTGGGTCTGCGATTAGGCAGTCGATTCCTGCTGACTCGAATAACCGCTGAAAAAGAAGGAACTCCGGATACAGATATTGGGCTTGTGGGCTTTCATCCAAGATCACCACGCGCGTGAGCGGACGTTGCTCGCCGCTCGTAGACCATTCCTGGGCGAACATATCCAGAATCGAACGCTCGAAGCCGCCGGGTCCATCCTGACCTGGCGAAAGCCCGACTACGCCGCTGCAACAACTACGCTGCGCGCGGGCGAGCAATACGTTTAGCATCGCTCCGCCCGCATTTGTGTTTATTTCGATGAGCCCAAGCTTGTCATCATCCAGATGGAAGTCGTAGCCAAAGAAGACGCCGCGCGCACCCCGAGGATCATGTCGTGCAATAGGAGGTGCAGAATCCAGAGCATGCTCACGCCAACCGGGCGAACTCACGGTCTGCTCGATGGCCTGAATAACCTCATTAACCTGGCGCAGCCGCAAGGATGAAACAAAGACCGGTCGTGCTGCAAACACATGGGGGCAACGTGACTTCAATAGCTCCGACAGCTCTGAATTCCCAAGCTGTTCGGTCAATGAGTTTACGAGCGCAGCTTGATCTAGGCTTACGCAGAAGCACGCTTCGTTGAGCGCTGCGGCTGTCGAACCGCATTTTCTTGATGAGGACGCTTGCACGTGAAACCTCCAGAACCAAATATACAGGTACGAAAGCCTTGGCCTCCTCCGGTTCAGCCGGGCATTTGTATAAGCGTAGATCAGCGTCGTTGCCAGCACTTTGCCATTAACTAGACATCAGCCTTGGAAGCGTCATTGTGAAAGTCGTGTGCCCCTCAGCTGATTCGCAAGCGATGCGCCCCTTGTGGGCCTCAACAATCGACCGTGTGATAGCCATGCCGAGGCCCGCATTAAGGGTAGTACCTTCGCGCCTTGCGGTATCCACCCTGTAAAATCTGTCGAATATTCGAGTGTGAAGCTCGGCTGGAATAGTAATGCCGCGGTTGGTTATAGCTGTCGAAACCGAGTTACCACTCTCGCTTATTTCAACCCTGATAATGCTGCCTTCCTCTGCATACCGAACTGCGTTCGAGACTATGTTTGAGATGGCCCGTCTTAGCATTGATTTATCGCCATGTACCGACCCATCGCCTGAAAGCGCGATTTCGACCTTCTTGTCCTCGGCTGCGAGCTCGTAATATTCGATAACACTCGTGGTCATCTCAGCCATGCTGGCCCCTTCGGCACTGGGCGTAATCTTCCCATTGTCCGCTTTGGCGAGGAACAGCATGTCATCGACCATCTTTGACATGCGCCTAAGTTCTTCGAGGGCGGAATACAAGATATCCTTGTAGTCGGTATTTTCGCGGTCGCGCAAGAGCGCGACCTCCATTTGGGTCAGCATGCTGTTCAGCGGCGTTCTTAGCTCATGCGCGATGTCCGCTGAGAAACCTGACAACCTGAGGAATGAGTCATCCAAGCGCGAGAGCATTTCATTGAAGTTGTCTACGAGTTTATGAAGCTCGCCTGGCACTGACTCGGTTGGAATTCTGGTATCCAAACAATTGGCAGTTACTGTAGAGGAAGTCTTAGAGAGTTCATCGATCGGTTTTAAACCCTTCCTGATCAGAACCACACCTAAAGCGCCACTCAAAAGTGCACTGACCACCAGCGTATAAGCGAACCATTGCTGAATCATTTCGAAGAAGTGGACTCGATGCGTTACATCCAAAGCCAGATAGATGACTGTGTCTTGCCCTTCGACCCACTGGTTTACTTTTCTGGTAATGCCACTGTACTGATGCCCAGCGAAATTTACTGTCCAACGTTCCTCTTGGATGTCCGTGACAAGTGGTAGCAAGCTCTCAGAGAGATTGTGATGTGAGTAGACTGTCTTGCCGTCTACTACAACTGCAGTTGCGAAGCCAAAGGAGTGCTCAATAACGGCATCGATCCTTGAAGCGGTCTCAGGCCCAAATGCTGAGCTGTTGAGCAGCGTACGCTCTACTGCAGCGGCCTTTTCATTCAGCACTTGTTCATCTTTGCGTTCGAAATGGAGCTGGCAAAAATAATTGAAGCTGATTGCGGCCGCCATCAGCACAACCGTAACCACAAGCATGAAAGCTATCGCCATTCTGCTCGTCAGTGACACTTTTCCCATCAGTACGGTCCTAGTTAGGCCATCACTCACAAGAAAGCAGGCGGGCACCCAGAAAAGGTGCCCGGCCTGCTTCGATCATGTTTGCTCGCACTCTCGTATCCTAAGCAGCGTCTGAATTTTCGCCAGTTTGCGAGTGGCCGGCTTTGGCCCCCTCCATCATTTCACGACACTCTTTCATCATTCCATGCATGTCGCCCATCATTTCCATATGCTTGTCGCCGCTCATCATGCCGGTTTCTGAATGGCTTTGGTCCGATTTATCTACCGCTGCGAAACTCAGTCCGCTCGCCAGGGTGATTGCGATTGCTGTAACGGTGATGGCCTTTCGCATGTTAAATCTCAAAGTTCAGTGGGTTATTCGCTTTTGCTTAATAAGGTGTTTTCGCCAACGTTGGGCTCCTCGGGCTTGTCGCATTTACCGCTAGACATATGCTTCATGCATACGACCATCATCAACAAGCAGGGCAAGAGAAAGAGCAGGCTTGGCAGCGTTGTTGCCAACGCCGCAGTGCTTTGGTTCAGTAGCATGTAGCCAACCACAGCTGCGGTTAACCCCGTTACGACCGGATTGCGCTGCAGTACGCTTTTAATCTTGGATATTATGCCCCTCATCTAACTATCCCTCGGATATTAAGCTTGGCAGATTAGCCATTGTTCACGCCAACTGGGGTGCTCAGAAACTCTACCGTATGGATCTTCCCGTCAGGGGTCTTGACCGTCATCTCATACGTCTGGACTTGGGCGCTTGTTCTATAGTTTTGAATCATTCGAGTCGTGCCGGTCGCGCCAGCAGGTGCGATGCTCAGCACTTGGCCTTCTTTTACAAGCTCCTTAAGGGTGGGCTTTGCTCCTGCCGAGTCATTTAAGCGATTCAGCGTACGTTCGCTTCCGCCTTCGGCCATTGCAAGCGAGGAAGCAACGGTCAGAATAAAAGGAACGATTACTTTGGTTATGCGGTTCATGGTTTGCACCTCTTGGTTAGTTGATGCCTGTAGATTAAAGGCTTGCTACTTACAAGAAGCTGTTGCCAAAGTTACAAAGCTGTAATCCCTCATTTTCGTGTTGGTACGACCGCCGCGCCTGCGGCAGTCGTTTTCAACTTCTACTGCTTTTCGATGCGGGTAATGGTGGAATCCATGCCCTTCGAGGAGAACTCGAATTCGACCTGGTCCCCTTCTTTCAACTTTTGGAGCTGATCAGGCTTCGCTTTGAAGCCCATCGTCATAGAAGGCCAACCCAGCGCTTCGACCGGGCCGTGTGCAATGGTCACGGTGCCGCTCTCGGTGTTCACTTCCTTGACCGTGCCGATGGCTGTAGCGGTCTGTCCCGCCGACTTCTGGTCCATTGGCATGTTCATGCCTTTGTGATCCATCGGCATGCCGTCCATTGGCTCCTTGTCGGCGGCATAGGCGACTGGCACCAGGAAGAGTGATGCAAGGGTGATGTGCTTAATGTTCATGGATGTTCTCCAGTGGGGTTGGTTGCTTGCTGGGTGGTAACTCGCAATTGCCGGCGGCGCATCAGCAGGTAAGCTGCCGGCAGAATGAACAGGGAGAGCAAAGGGGCGGTGATCATCCCGCCCACCATGGGCGCGGCGATGCGGCTCATGATTTCGCTGCCGGTTCCGCTACCCCAGAGGATGGGCAGCAGACCGGCGATAATCACTGCTACGGTCATGGCCTTGGGGCGCACTCGCTGGACAGCACCTTCACGAATGGCGTCGAGCAGGACGCCTTCGCCATGGGCTCCAGCGTTAACCCGATCCGTCCAGGCGTTCTTCAAATACAGCAGCATAATGACGCCGAACTCAGCAGAAACGCCTGCCAGTGCGATGAATCCGATTCCTGTCGCTACGGATAGGTTGTACCCGAGCAGATATAGGAACCAGACGCCCCCGGTCAGAGCGAATGGCAGCGTAGCCATGATGAGCAGCGCCTCGCCAAAGCGGGCAAACGTTAGGTAGAGCAATACAAAAATGATCAGCAAGGTAGCCGGAACGACGAGCTTCAGCTTCGCGTTAGCGCGCTCCATGAATTCGAATTGGCCGGAATAGCTGATGCTCATGCCGGATTCGAGCTGGACCCCTTTGCTGATCTTTTCCCTCAGATCGCCCACCACAGCCGCCATGTCGCGGCCACGAACATCGACGTAAACCCAGCCCGACAGCCTTGCGTTTTCGCTTTTAAGCATGGGCGGTCCGTCTGTCACCTGTACTTTGGCCACGGTCCCCAACGTGATCTGGCTGCCTTGCGGCGTGTAGATCGGTAGGTTGCGCAGATCGGATATCGAGTCGCGCCACTCGCGGCCATAGCGGAGGTTGATCGGATACCTGGCGAGCCCTTCCACGGTTTCACCAATGGTTTGACCACCGATGGCACCGGCCACGATCGATTGCACGTCCGCGATATTCAGGCCGTAGCGTGCGGCGGCGACACGATCGATATCCACATCGATATACCTGCCGCCGGTCAGTCTCTCAGCAAGCGCCGAACTGACCCCAGGCACCGTTTTGGCGATTTTTTCCACTGTCTGGGTGGCTTTGTCGATCTGTGCCAAGTCAGTGCCATACACTTTCACCCCGATCGGGCTCTTGATACCCGTCGCCAGCATATCGATACGGTTTCGAATCGGCGGGATCCACAGATTGGCTAATCCAGGTACCTGTACGGTGCGATCCAACTCCTCAACCAGCTTGTCAGGCGTCATCCCAGGGCGCCATTGATCCTTCGGCTTGAACTGAATGGTCGTCTCGAACATTTCCAGCGGGGCGGGATCTGTAGCGGTGTCGGCTCGACCAGCCTTACCGAACACGTGTGCAACTTCTGGAACCGTTTTTATGAGCCGGTCCGTCTGCTGCAGTAGCTCAGAAGCCTTCTGAGCGGAGAGGCCTGGAAGCGCAGTGGGCATATAAAGGAGGTCACCTTCATCCAGCGGGGGCAAGAACTCCCCACCAAGGCGAGAGGCCGGCCACAAGCCTGTCAGGAAGACCAGAACAGCCACCAGCAGAGTCATCTTGGGCCAGCGCAGTACCGCGTCCAGGGCCGGCTTGTAGATCCAGATGAGGCCACGGTTGAGTGGATTACGGTGTTCGTCAGGGATTTTGCCCCTGATCCAATACCCCATGAGCACCGGAACCAGCGTGACAGACAGGCCCGCGGCGGCTGCCATTGCATAGGTTTTGGTGAACGCCAGTGGACCGAACAGCCGGCCTTCCTGCGCCTCCAGGGTGAACACTGGAATGAACGACAGCGTGATGATCAGCAGGCTGAAGAACAATGCCGGCCCCACTTCAACAGCCGCGTCAGTAATGACCTTCCAGTGCTCCTGGCCCTTCAAGGTGGAGTCAGGATGCCGCTTGTGCCAGGCCTCAATGTGCTTGTGGGCGTTTTCGATCATGACGATTGCTGCATCGACCATCGCTCCGATGGCGATCGCGATGCCACCCAACGACATGATGTTGGCGTTGATGCCTTGCCGCTGCATGATCACAAAAGCAATCAGGATGCCGATCGGCAACGACACGATGGCGACCAACGACGAGCGCAGATGCCACAGAAAAATCGCGCAAACCAACGCAACGACAATGAACTCCTCGATGAGCTTGTGCGTGAGGTTTTCAACGGCACTGTCGATCAGCTTGCTACGGTCGTACGTCGTGACGATTTCGACGCCTTGGGGCAGGCTCGCTTTCAGCTCATCCAGTTTGGTCTGAACGGCAGCGATGGTTTCCCGAGCGTTCTTGCCGCTCCGCAGGATCACCACGCCGCCGACTACCTCACCTTCACCGTCAAGCTCGCTGATGCCCCGGCGCATTTCCGGGCCGAGCTGGATATGCGCAACGTCCCCTAGCGTCACTGGCACGCCGCCGTCGAGACGCAAAGGAATGGCTCGAAAGTCTTTGAGTGTCTTGAGATACCCGGTCGCACGGACCATGAACTCGGTTTCTGCGAGTTCCAGAACACTCCCGCCGGTTTCACGGTTGGCTTCATCGATCGCCTTTGCAATCTGCTGCTGCGTCACGCCCCTGCTTGCCATGCGCACGGGATCCAGTACGACCTGATACTGCTTGACCATCCCGCCTATGGGCGCGACTTCCGCCACGTTGGGCAGTGTCTTGAGCTCATAGCGCAGGAACCAATCTTGCAAAGAGCGCAGCTGCGAGAGGTCATGTTTGCCCGTTCGGTCTACCAAAGCATATTGGTAGATCCAGCCGACACCTGTGGCGTCAGGGCCCAAAGCGGGTTTGGCGGCGGCGGGAAGCCGACTCTGCACCTGACTCAGGTACTCCAGCACCCGAGAACGGGCCCAATAGAGGTCGGTGCCGTCCTCAAACAGGACGTACACGTAGCTATCCCCGAAGAAGGAGTAGCCGCGGACCGTCTTTGCGCCGGGGACAGACAGCATGGTCGTCGTCAGTGGGTAGGTGACCTGATTCTCAACGATCTGGGGCGCCTGCCCGGGGTATGGCGTGCGGATGATGACCTGAACGTCGGAAAGGTCTGGCAATGCATCAACAGCGGTGTTTTTGACCGACCAGACACCCCAAGCCACCGCGAACACAGTAGCCAGCAGGATCAGAAAGCGGTTGGCCACTGACCACCGAATTATGGCTGCGATCATGGCTGGCCCCCCAGCTTCTCGATGTGCTCAATGACCAGGCCCTCTTCGCTTTCACGCGCGCCGACACGAACGCGATCGCCGGTCTGCAAACTTGTTAGGAGCGATTGATCGGCAACCGGAAAGGACATGGTCATGCCGGGCATGTTCAGCGTCTTGAACGGCCCATGCGAGAGGCCAACCATGCCATCTTCCAGGCTGACGATCGTACCTTCAGCCTCGTGCAGCGCAGGTTCTGTAGAAGTTGCAGGCTTCTCCAAGCCCTGAGCGGTCAGCCCGCGTAGGCTCGCCTCTGAATCGAGGAGAAACTGACCGGACGCCACGACCTTCTGACCGGCTTCCAGCCCTTCAAGCACCTCTGTCTGGTCATTGAACTCTCGGCCGATGCGGACCTCAACGGGGCGGTAACGGCCTTCATTCTCAGCCAACATCACCAATGCTCGCCGGCCGGTGCGAATGACCGCCTCGGATGGGATGACCAAGACATCTTCAACGTTGCGACTCAACGTCACCTCGGCCGTCATGCCGGGGCGAAGCCGCTGCTGCGGGTTAGGTAGTTCGACCCGGACACGCACAGTGCGGCTATTCAGGTTGGCTTGCGATAGTACGGCCTGGATCGTGCCTTCCAGAGATTCACCTGCAAAGGCGGGGAGGCGCGCGGTGACTGAGTGCCCTGGCGCCAGATTGGTGATCTGCGCCTCAGGCACAGCTATCTCTAGCCATACCGTCTCCAGTCCATTGACGCGTGCGAGAGATGCGCCGGCGGGTACGGTCATGCCCTCGCGAACGTCGAGGCTGTTCAGCACGCCGCCGATTGGGCTCGTTACGGTCCAAACGGGGCGCGCTTTACCGGTTCGTTCCAGTTGGGCAATGACATCCGACGGCATGCCGGCGAGGCGTAACCGCTGTCGGGCCGCTGCGAGCAGTTGGGGTTGGCCGACCCCTTTGAGCGCCAGGTACTCTTCCTGTGCGGCAGCCCATTCGGGAACCAAAAGATCGGCTAACGGCGCGCCTTTTTCGATGACATCCTCCGGTGCTCGGTCGTAAACGCGCTCGACAAAGCCACCGGCACGCGCCTGCACAACCGCCACGTCTCGCTCGTCAAACATCAACGCGCCTGTCGCTTCGAGCGACTGGCTGATCGATTCACGCGTTACGGTTGCCAAGCGCACGCCGAGATTCTGCGTCACGCTCGGGTCGATACTGATCGATGCCCCGTCGCTTCCCTCATCTGCATAGCGTGGAATCAATTCCATATCCATGAATGGCGACTTGCCCGGCTTATCGAACTTTTGCTGGGGTACCATAGGGTCATACCAATAGAGCACTTCCTTGTCTTCTTCTGCAGGCGATTGTCCGAAGGCTGCGGTAGGCAGACCGATTAGCGCTGCAGCGCTAATCATCAGAGGCAGACTGAAGGCGAGTACCAGCCGCTTGTGTTGGAATGTCATGGTCGGGTATCTCCAAAGGCGAAATGCAGGCGGGCATTGCTCAACGATCGATCGCGGGCGACGTCAATACGCCGTAGCCGGGTCTCCACAAGCTGTCGTCGCGCTTCGATCACAGCGGTCAGCTCACCGCTTCCGGAGCGGTAATCGGCCATGGCAAGGCGGACCTTCTCTTCAGCGAGGGGTAGTAAGGTTTTGTCGAGGCGGATGAGTGCGCGGTCCAGACGCTGATACTCAGCGAGGTCAGTACTCAGCTCTTGGTTGTACAGGCGCAAGGTCGCTTGGCGCTGAGCCTCGATCTGGGCAAGGCGAGCTCGTTCGGCCGCGATCTTCGGATCCTGCCGAGAGCTGGTAAACAGCGGCAGGTCGAAGCTGACGCTGAGGTTCACCATGTCGCCGTACTCACGGCCACGTCGCAGGTAGTCGACCCCCCAACTCCAATCCGGTGTTTTCTCTGCGATGGCCTGGTGAACCTTTGCCTCCGCTTCACGAGTCATCGGGTCGAAGGCGAGTAACGCCGGGTGCCGGTTCAGGTTGTGCTGATAGTTATCAACGGCGGCAAGCCATTGCGGCCAGTCACCTGTAAGCGGCTGGCCTGCTAGCTCGCCTATCCAGCGCCGGAGGCCGGCCCGCGCAACAGCCTGGTTACGCAGCAGCTCATCCTCTTGTTCAGCCAGCAATGCTGCCTCTTGCCTCGGAAGTACGCTGTCTGCGGTTTGTCCGCTGCCGCCAGCAATGCGGGCCTGAACAGCCCGCGAAAGGAGCTGATTCTCGCTGTAAAGCTGCTTGAAAAGGCTTAGCTTCTGCTCGACCGCGAAGCTAGCGATCCATGCCTCGGCGGTTGCTTGGCGCACACCGAGACGTTCAACCGTTTGCTGGGCGTTTGCGAGCGCAACACTAGCCTGCGCGGCCTCGACACGAGCGCGCCTTTTCGCTCGGTTTGGCACATCTTGCATGACCCCAACCATTTGCATGGTCATGGCCTCTTGCTCCAACTGCCAGCGAGCGTCACCTTCGATGGGCACGCTTTGCAGTCCAAGCTTAAGTTTAGGGTCAGGAAGCTCGCCGGCAGGGATTGCAGCGCTGCGTGCGGCCACCAGGTTGGCGGCTTGCGCATGCAGCGAAGGCGCGTCTTGCTCGGCCACGCTCAGAGCTTGTTCTAAGGTCAAAGCGGACGCTAACCCTGGAAACGAGAGCGCGCCCATGATCAAGGCGGCCACGTACGGCGGCGCCCAATAAATACGGGGTTTCATTTGCGAAGGATTCCTGATCTTTCATGCGAGCCAAAGGCGCGCGGTAGCCGGCCCGAATGCTCACTCGGGCGGTTCCTATAATTTGATCGGAATTAGACGCGGGGTGGATGCCAGACGGCGTCTAAAAGGCTAGAGGGGATCAGGCCGTTATAGGGAGTGGTCACGGGTTTAGCAGCAGGCATCAGCTGGGCTTTTATTGAGACAAGCTGAAGGATACTTGCAGTTTTGCATTCTTGGCCCGTCTTGCAGACGGTCGCCGTTCCATGCTCATTCGCTTCACAGCACTCGTGTTCAGCACCGTCATCGGCGCCAACCATCGAAGCGTGGTCGGTCGTCATGGCGCCCACACCTTCCATATCGGACATCACGTGATGCCCGGACGATCCAACCGGCATGAGCATTTCCGCTATCCCATTGATCGGAAGCGCAAGCACTAGCAGCAGGATAAGGAAGGAGCGCATGTAGGACTTCATATTTCCAGCTTACGGGGCAATTCATGAGCAATCAATGAGGCTTCGGTCGCTTCGCAACCGAAGCCTAAGCCTAAGCCTAAGCCTAAGCCGACAGGCTTCAAACTACACGCGTTTGACGGAGCCGGAGTGCGTTGAACACAACCGATGCTGAGCTGAGGCTCATGGCCAGGGCAGCAATCATCGGAGACAGCAGCAGTCCGAAGAACGGATAGAGCAGACCTGCGGCAATCGGGATGCTCAACCCGTTGTACATAAAGGCAAACAGAAGGTTCTGACGCATATTGCGAACCGTCGCCACCGAAAGCGTGCGCGCGCGCAGTATCCCCATCAGGTCACCTTTAACGAGCGTAACTTGGGCGCTGTTCATGGCGACGTCAGTGCCCGTGCCCATCGCTATGCCGACATCAGCCCTGGCGAGCGCCGGCGCATCATTTATTCCGTCGCCTGCCATGGCGACTACTTTACCTAGGGCTTGTAGCTTAACCACCAGCGCCTCCTTGTCCTGCGGCTTCACTTCGCCATGCACCTCATCGATCGATAGCTCACGAGCCACCGCGCGGGCAGTGGTAAGCCCGTCGCCGGTGGCCATGATGACTTGCACGCCCTCCGCTTGGAGCCGCGCTACAGCTTCCTTGGAAGTCGGTTTGATTGGGTCCGATACGGCCAGCAAGCCGGCAAGTGCCCCATCAACAGCCAGGTACACAATGCTGGTACCGCTCTCGCGCATTTTTTCTGCCTGATCTCTCAACGGCTCGACGCTCACACCCGTATCTTCCATAAGCGCGGTGTTGCCTAGTTGTAGCTGCTTGCCTTCCACCAGACCACGGACTCCGATACCTGACCCTGACTCGAAGGTCTCTGGCTTCGCCAGCTGGATACCTTCGCTTCTGGCATGGTCTACGATCGCGTGGGCTAGGGGATGCTCACTACCTTGATCCAAGCTGGCAGACAAACGGATGACTTCCTGCGAGTCAAACGGCGTGACGCCTATGGCCCGATCGAAGACAGGTCGGCCCTCGGTCAAGGTTCCTGTTTTATCGACAATCAGCGTGTCTACCTTACGGACGTTCTCGATGGCGCCTGCGTCTCTGAAAAGCACTCCGCTTCCAGCCGCTTTGCCTGTGGCAACCATGATCGACATAGGCGTTGCAAGGCCAAGTGCGCAAGGGCAAGCAATGATCAGAACCGCAACTGCATTGATCAGGCCGAATACCCAGCCCTGCTCGGGTCCAAACAGGCCCCATGCAAAGAATGTCAGCAAGGCGATACCAATGACCGTCAGCACGAAATAACCCGCAACCGTGTCCGCCATTCGCTGCATGGGTGCTTTGGAGCGTTGCGCATTCGCAACCATCTGGACGATTTGTGAAAGCATAGTCCCGGAGCCAACCCTGGTGGCTCGCATGACAAGCGAGCCGCTCGTGTTCATCGTCGCGCCGATAAGCGAATCGCCTGTCCGCTTCGTCACCGGGACGGGCTCGCCCGTTAGCATGGATTCGTCGACGGCGCTCTCGCCCTCCAATACTTCTCCATCCACCGGTACCTTTTCACCAGGACGAACGCGCAGATGGTCACCCTCGTGAACATGTGTAAGCGGAATGTCCTCCTCGGAACCATCCTTGGCGATACGGCGAGCTGTTTTGGGCGATAGGCCAAGCAAGGACTTGATTGCCGAGGACGTCTGGGAGCGGGCCTTCAATTCGAGCAGCTGCCCTAAAAGCGTCAGGGAAATGATGACCGCGGCGGCTTCGTAATAAACGCCTATCCGGCCGCCCACAGTGAATGACTCTGGAAATATGCTCGGTAAGACGGTTGCTACGATGCTGTAAATATACGCAGCCCCTGTGCCAAGCCCGATCAACGTCCACATGTTTGGGCTGCGATGCTTAACTGATGCGAAACCGCGCACGAAAAATGGCCAACCTGCCCACAAGACAACCGGGGTCGTAAGGGCTAGTTCAACCCAGTTCTGGCTAGCGCCGTGAAACAGCGGTATCGCATGTCCCGCCATTGCCAACAGGGTTACTGCTACGGTCAGGGGCAGAGACCACCAGAATCGCTTCGAGAAGTCCTTGAGTTCGGGATTCTCCTCCTCGTCGAGTTCAGGGATCAGAGGTTCCAATGACATCCCGCAGATAGGGCAATCACCTGGACCCATTTGGCGGATCTCAGGGTGCATCGGGCAGGTGTACTCGGTCGTTGCATCACCGGCGGACGCCTTCTGTGCGGGCGGCGTGGATGCCTGAGGCGATGACCCATGAGCCTGCTGTGCAGCAAGATATCTAGCAGGATCAGAACGGAACTTGGTCCGGCACCCCTGGCTGCAGAAGCGGTAAGTGGTTCCTTGGTAATCCTGCTCATGCTCGCTGTTCTCTTTCACCTTCATCCCGCAGACCGGGTCTGTGAGCGGTGCTGATCCTTTCGTTTGGTCAGGCTGATGGTGGCAATGCGAGGAGGTCATGCGGGCTCCTTATGGATTGGTTAGCAACGAACAGCCTACTGCGGGGACGTTTGTGGTTTTTCCGATGCTTACAGCGTCCGACAACCAATATATGCAAAGCGTCCTGACCAAAGGCTGAAGTAACCATTACATTTCTGTCAGGTTCTCCGGTATGTCAGGTCGTACGAATGCTGAAGCGAGCTGCTGAAAAAAGTAGCTCGCGCGAATACCGCTTGCTGGCCTAGCCTATGCCTCCCTTATCCGAAGCCCGGCCGCTTTCTTTTAATGAATACCGAACCGTGCAAAGCCTAAGCGCAGGTGCTCTGTTTTGATAGAAGCCGTAATTTTTGATGTCTATGGCACACTCCTGCAAATCAGTGAACGACGGCGGCCATTTCGCAAGCTCTTAAAACAGGTACGCAGCCAAGGTCGTCAACCTAGGGCCGATGATGCCAGGACATTGATGACACGAAACTTGGGGCTGGCCGGCGCCGCCGACCTGTTTGGTACACAACTAGGTAACGATGAGCTTGCTATTTTGGAGCTTGATCTCTACGCGGAACTGGCCAGCGTGCGTCCCTATGATGATGCCCTGCGGGCACTGGAAAGCCTTAAGAGAGCGGGGCTGAAAGTGGCGCTGTGCTCCAACTTGGCTACCCCCTATGCCATACCTGCCAAGTTGCTACTGCCTGAGTTTGACGCCTATGCCTGGAGCTTCGAGGTGGGCGCGATCAAACCGGAGCCAGCGATCTACGAACATCTGCTAAAGCGGTTGGGTTGCAAAGCGTCTTCCATTGCAATGATCGGCGATACATTGGAGGCCGATGTGTTCGGTCCCGAAAGGCTGGGAATGCATGGCTTCCACCTCCAGCGCGATGCCATCCGTGGTCCTGACCGATTAGCTAGCCTGATCGAATTTGCAGACCACATTTTGGGCACGGGGACTGTCACTAGAACGTAGCACTAGCGCACATCGAGGTCGCCTCCAGCTATCGGCCTTCAGTTCAAGCACTCACAACTCGCTTGTAGTGCTTTTCCTGACGATGGCGCTCCCAAAGTCCGTTCGCGCATTGGCCGCAGCGGTTGTGATCACTCAGGCATTCGTAGAGCTGATTGGTTAAGCGGGGCTACCACCAACAGCGTGAAGGAAAGCCGATCAGTGCGGCTTCGTCTCGCTGATGGACTTTGCAGCCCACGTTCTACAATACCCACCATCCGCTAACGGCTAAAGCTGCGTCGCCAGTTTTAGCTGACGCCGCTAGACCCGGATGGCTTAGAGGCATGACGACGCCTTTTTCTGTAACGGGAGCTTCTTTAGCTCTTGAGCGCCAGAATACGCCGAGCGCCGTTTAGAACGATGAATCCCACAACGGTACCGATAATCAGGTCTGGGTAGTTTGACCCAGTCCAAGCGACGAGCGCTCCGGCGACTATAACCCCCATGTTGATGACCACATCATTGGCGGAGAATATCCAGCTCGCTTTCATGTGAGCACCACCTTCCCGGTGTTTGGAAATAAGCAGCAGACAGCCCGTATTGGCGAGCAATGCCAGGAACGCAACGGCGATCATTATCAGCGACTCGGGCTCACTACCGAATACAAAGCGCCTAATCACCTCTACGAGCACGCCGAGTGCCAAAATTAGCTGGAGAACACCAGCAAGGTGTGCAGCACGCACCTGCAGACTGACGCTACGTCCAACTGCATAAAGGGCTAGGCCGTACACTGCCGCGTCAGCGAACATATCGAGCGAATCGGCAATCAGGCCCGTGGACCTGGCGATCAGGCCAGCGGTCATCTCTACCACGAACATGAAGGCGTTGATGCCTAACAGTAAACGCAGGGAGCGGGATTCCTGTGTAGAGTCCGCCGAATTCTCGGCGGCTTTGATCATCTCTGGGTCGGCAGCGACGGTTTTCTGAAGAGTGGCGCCTAGCCCTAACGTCGCCAGCTTTGTGGTTATGGGCTCAACGGCACCGCAATGCATGACATCTAACCGACGGTCCGACAAATCAAAAGTCAGCTTCCGAATTCCGTCCAAACCACTCAGGGCCAAGCGGATCATTCGCTCTTCTGATGGACAATCCATTTTTGGCACGGCGTAAACACTGACCCATTGTGCTGTCGTATCGGCAGGGTTTTGCACACCGGCATCGGCGGCTGGTGTCGCATCGCAGCCGCAACGATCGCCATCGGATTTGCTCATGATACGGCTCCACTTGAAATCGAAGATGGGATCATTAAAAACCTTATAGCTACCATAAGGTCAATAACGCAGAGAACCGAAGAGGATTCGCGCGATGCGCATTGGTCAGTTAGCAAGGCTAGTAGGGATTGATACACAGACGATCCGCTTCTATGAGCAGCAGGGATTGTTACCTCCGCCTAATCGTCAGCCGAACGGCTATCGGGTTTACAACGAGAAGCATGGCGAGCGGCTAGCGTTCATCCGACGCTGCCGAATTCTGAATCTTTCACTTCCAGAAATTCATGCACTCCAAAGTTACCAAGATGACCCTGGCCGGCCTTGTGCGGCCGTTAATGCCTTGCTTGATGATCACATTTCTCAAGTCAGGTCTCAGATAGCCGCTTTGCAATCACTGGAACGACAACTCGTTTCGCTGCGGGCAAATTGCAACGATGGGCGGGAAGTTAAGGCTTGTGGAATTCTCGCGGGAATAAGCGAGGACGCATGCGTTAAATGAATGGCGTTCGGCGCGCGGGGCTGAACATCTCGGCCATATGATCCCGGGTCCGCATGCGCATGCGGTAGATTAAGGCCAGCATCAGCGTGTAGCGCTTCGGCAGTAAGCAGTCCTTCAACTCGGCTACGTCCGACGCCGCGGCTTGGGCAGCAAAGTGGCGGATCTTAGTGTCGACAATTCCTTCAAAAATGGAACCCAGATCCCCGAAGCTCTCTAGCTAAGCCAGATGGTCGATCAGTACCTCTAGGTGCTTGCGAGATGGCTTCTTGGGTGACTGCTTCAGCGTATTGAAGTCACTCTGGCGTCGGCCGAAGTCAGTGTCGAGCAGATCCTTTAGCTTGTGGATCACCTCGACTGGCGTTCTGGTTACTACGAGGTTGAATATTGCCTCTTGGGATTCGGCATGAATTCGCTCAGCGAGATCATTTAGAGTCGAGTAATCTTGGCAGATCAGCTCTTCGATTACGGAGTTGATGATGTCGGCGCGCTGGTCAAGCACAAACGACATCGCTTTGGCATGCCGCTCGGCGAGCTCCATGGCATCGGAGCCGTAGAATACCGTCACACCGAGGCGAGCTCGGATCGCGTTCATGTGGCGATATTGCTGGAACCACTTGTATTCCGCGAGTTTCACCTTGCTACGCTGACCTAACTCTCCGCGAATGAAGTCCACCAGTTGACCAGGGACGTCGGTGATATCAGGAAAATATCGGAGCACCTGAAAGGTCTTGAGAAGAACGGCGAGATTGAGGTGAAAGGGGGCCTTGGACTTGCTCCGTACCCACTTAATCTCATCATCTGAGAACGAAAAATCACGCTGCAGTTCAGCTTTTGAATACGCCTTTGGCAGGGTGGGATACGCCGTACGCTCTAATGAAGCCATAGGAACTCCTTTTCTGAGGAGTCAGAAAAGATAGTCCACGATCAGAGGCTGTGCGGTCTATTTGGTAAACTCGTTTGGCATCAACACGTTACGAGCGGAGTGAGTGAATTTTCCCTTTATCTCGGCATGACCCCTCCAGTGGCCTCACCAAATCATCTTGAGCGTCGATTCAATGTCACCGAACCCAACAAGGTCTGGGTTACGGACATCACCTACATCCGCACCTATGAGGGCTGATTATTTTTGGCGGTGGTACTCGATCTGTTTTCGCGGCAGGTAATCGGTTGGTCGATGAAGCAGCAGATGACCAGCGACCTGGCTATCGATGCATTGCTGATGGCGGTTTGGCGGCGTAAGCCAAAGCAGGAGCTGATGATTCACTCAGACCAAGGTAGCCAGTTCAGCAGCGGCGACTGGCAGAGCTTCCTGAAAACCAACAACTTGCTTGGCAGCATGAGTCGACGTGGTAACTGCCATGACAACGTGGTAGCGGAAAGCTTTTTCCAGTTGCTGAAGCGAGAGCGGATCAGGCGAAAGATCTACAGCACCAGGCAAGATGCTCGCGCTGATGTGTTCGACTACATCGAGATGTTCTACAACCCAAAACGCCGGCATGGTTTCAACAACCAGCTGTCGCCGGTAGAGTTTGAAAAACGCTATTTCCAGAGCCTGGAAAGTGTTTAGGAAATCCGGGGCGATTCATGCACCATCATTTGCCTCCCCCTCACGCAAGGATTGGATCTCACCGCTTTCGATCTCTGCTGAGTCTGGGGAAGTTCCAGCAAAGCAATGAAAAGCCTTTTTAGACATACTCGATTGACCACTTCTGGCCGCAAGCTGCCGGTGGGCGACACCCATGTGTCCAAGATTACGTAACAGATACCTGAGCGTTGACGACGTAAAGGTGGAAACCGCTATCAAAACCAGAGCTAGATACAAACGCTCTATAGCCTAAGGAATTCATGATTGTCCGCTGAAATGACCACATCACCTCAGCCGTCAGCGACCTCAGTCCTACGATCCAAGTCTCGCTGATCATTAAGAGCCACGGCGTCCGCACGCATTCGAGCAGGCACTGTATCTCTCACCTTTGAAAAGTCAGCATCGCTTGCAGGCTTAACCTTAACCGCTTCTGCACGTCCAAATCTTTTATCGCCATAGCGGCTAATCGAATCGGTAGCCTGGTGCCCCATGACGTATGCCATTTCTATTGCGGACATGCCTGAGGCTTTCAGATTTGAGCCGAACTGGTGACGAAGTGTGTACATACTCGGCACCTTCCTCCTACCGAATAGCTCAGTAGCGACTTGGTGAAGCGCAACGCGTATTGAATCCATACTGCGCGGCTGACATTTAAAAGCAGCGAGAGCGTTTCTCAAGATATTGCAGACGTCTCCATCAGCCTCCAGCGTTCGGCTAGCGCCGCGTAAACCGTTGTGGCTAAGCTTTGCACCGGATATATGGATGCGCCGGCCATCGATAGAAATTCCGTTAAGCTCGCATGGTCGCGCTCCGGTAAGAGATATCACCATTAAAGCTCCCGCTTCGACAGGCATATCTCGTTCAGCCAGACACCGTAGCCACGCTTCGAAATCAGCGGTAGAAAGCTTCTGCGGACGTCGCTGCTTTTTCTTTCGCGGCAGATTTAACACAGTGACCGGATTGAGCGTACGATTGATTTCTTGGGCAGCCCAGAAATTTCCTCGATGCTTTTGATCAAACGCCAAAGCGTTACGTAGGCGCCGATAATAATCCGGGCGGTAATCAGGGGCCGCCCGTAGTAAAGCACCAATAATATTGAGCTCATCAAGCTCAACGCCCTGCATCCGAGTCGCATAAAAATTACTGGCCAAACTAATATAGGCGCTTTGAGTCTCTGCATTCATATTATTCTTCTAATTATTATTTGCGTGACACATGCCACACAATCAATTATTGCAAATACGAAAACAAAAAAACAACAACCAGAGCATTATTTTTTATATAACCCCAAAAGCCAAACATTGCAAAGGTGCAAAAATTCTATCCTTTCTATATCGCATTCCGGACTTTGGTTCGTTGGCCAAGGACGATATCGTATCCACAACGCTCACTTAACCATAAAATAATACATGCGCAGGCCATGACATCACAGAACTCCCCGATACAGTTGCTCACAGCCCCCAGTAATACTGCTTGATCTTCTGCGCCATCAGCCTACGACGTTCAGCCAGAAACTCATCAAACCGTTCAGGCCGGTAGGCGGTCAATTCTTCCGGTAAGCAGTTGGCGGCCAAGTTGCCTTTGAGGTCATCCAGGCAAGTGATGGCTCCATAGCGTGCTTCACCCGACTCACACTGGGCTAACACATCGGCCATGTAGGTAGCCGGTGCGGTATGGCCAATTTTGATGTTCACTTCCTGCTGTACAAACACGAAGTTAGCCACCTGGTTGTACCTGCTCTTGGCCAACCCTCGATTCTTAAGGAAGTTCTTCGGGAATATATGGTGGATGTCGCCATGATGCGTGAGCATGTCACGCACGGTGATGTCCTTAGACAGGAAGCCCTTGTCACCCCGATTGGCCTGCGCGGCCCAGAACACCTTGATGGCCGGAGCATTCACTGAAGAGGTGTTCAGCGCCTGCGGCAAGCCGAAGTCCCAGAAGGCGTCGGAAAGGTCAGCCGATTCGATCTCCGCCAACACATCAGCAAACGGCCGGTCGTGTACAGCTTTGATGTCCTTGTCGAACCGTGACTCCGGCGATCCAGAGTAGCGGCCAGTGAGCAGCGACATCACGAACCAGCGACGCACCCAGCTTTCGATATTGGGATTGTTGCCTAGGTCGCGTTTGAGCTTGAGATAGAGCACGTAAGCAAAGTTCAGTGCGTTTACCGAGCCGATCAGTGAGCTGTCCACGTAGCCAGCCGAGCGGATGATCATCAGGAAGCGCTTGAAGTGCGTCTCGTTGATGAACTCCCTGACTCCTTCGCTCAGGGTCTTGAAGGACGCTTCCTCGATTTCCTTCTCATAGCTGCGGGTTTCAAAGTTGCGGCCAGAGAGAAGCCCGACCAGATCCGACAGCCTCCCACGATTGAACTTGGTAGTGAACGCTACCCGCAGCATGTCCGAGTAGCTGGGGTCGTAGAGGTCGTCGTTCTCACTCTTCAGCCAGCGCATAGCTTTGAAGTAATCGGTCTGCACGAAAGTCTTATCGTTGTTCTCGATATGCGCGTAGAACTCCGGCGCGATGGCCAGGTGGCAAAAGTAGTCAATGGCCTTGCGCAAGGTGTTGCCATCAAACTCCTCGTTGGCCGCGATCTTCGACATGACGAAGTCCGCCTGGCTGAGCACCACGCCCTTTGAGTTGATGCGGATAAAGATTTCGGTCACCGTCTCGATGTCGAGGTCCGCCGCCAGTTCGATCAGGCCGATTTGCTTCTTGGTAATATCGCACAACCTGTCCAGCCGCTCGTAGACCAGATCCTCGCTCACCCCGGCATTAGCGGCGACATAGCCTGGCACTAGCTTATGCGCCTTCAGCTCACCACTAACGATAGGTGCGATATCGGCAAACCACGCTTTGTCCTTCTCGATGGCCGGGTTACTAACTTCGAAGCGCTCTTCCATGGGGTGGAAAGCGATGCGAATACGCACCTGTTGGTAATCTTGGTTGATCACCTGCTGCCCGGCGATGGCAGCAGTCAGCGCCGTCACCCGCTGCTGGCCATCGATCAGCACCTTCTTCCCCTCGGCCAGCGAGCCATCCTTGAGCTTCACCGTGGGGTTTCGCCAAGCAATGATGTAACCGACAGGAAAGCCCTGATACAGGCTGTCCATTAGGTCTCGAACCTTTGTGGCATCCCACACGAAAGGACGCTGGATTTCTGGAATGGCGATTTCGCCGGATTTAACCCAACTCAGCAGAGTTTCGATCAGGTGTTGGTTGACGGAGTACTTTTGTGAAGACATCGGCATTCCCTTGCGTGCATAGACGGCGACCTACTCGACTGGAGCAGCTAGCAAGCCGGCCAGGCCAGATTTAGTCAGATAAGGTACTTTGGCAGACGGCACCAGGGTCGCGGCTGCTTCCAAATGCACATCTTGATCGTCAAAGAAAATGTGAGGGTTGAAGGCGCTGAGCACTTTGGCCTTACCGACGCCACCTAGGAAAAAAGCCTCGTCAACGTACACCCCCCAAAAGCGCAAGGTGTTGATAACCTATTTTATCGTTACTTTCTTAGTATAGGTGATAATGAGGCCATGCCCTGGGGAGAAGGCCTTGTTCGATCAGAGTGGCCACGTCACCAGCCACACTATTCATGGCACGAACAGAAAGTTGGCTAGCAACAAGCACGACGAAGCGGCGATGACAAAAGCTCGCAGTTCCACGGAAGGAATCTTTAGAAACATGGCATACATCAGCCCGGCAATCGCCGGGGTGATGACTATCGCGACCGGATCGGTGAGTTGCTCCAAATTCAACCTGCAATGGCAGCGGGTGCCACCGCAGCGAAGTACAGTGCAATTTGGTGTTCTTCCAGCCAGTCCCGGAATCTTGATATCCCCTTCGTTGCATAGGACAAGATTCGCTCACTGACATCGGTTATAACCCAGCCCTGGGTTCGGTGGCAGGAGGCCGCGTGGTTGCTTTTCGGCATCCCGTGAGCCAGATACACCGGCGAAGCCTGCAACGGCCTCAACAAACATTGCTGATAAGAGGACGCATGATGTTTCGAATCAACTGGATGGCGGTTCTGACCCACGTGTTCGCCATCGCCTGGAGTTAACCGCAATGAAGCCTCAACCGTCAGGCATGGCCTGGAATCTACTACTGCTAACCTGGCTGGTCGCACTGGTATCGACCCTATCCGCGCTGTTCATTGGCGAGGTGATGGGCCAGCCACCCTGTGTTTTGTGCTGGTTCCAGCGCGCCTTTATGTTTCCGCTGGCGGTGATCCTGGCCATCGCCTGCTACCGCTCGGATTTTACTGTCTGGCGCTATGCCCTGCCGCTGACCGCTATCGGTGCGGCACTGGCATTTGTTCACACGCTGCTCTATGCAGGGCTGATTCCACAGCCGATCCAGCCCTGCACGGCCACTGGTCCATCCTGCTCAGGCGCCGGAATGACCCTCTTCGGCGTGGTGCCCCTGCCGGCACTTGCCTTGTTCGCTTTTATCCTTATCGCCATCCTGCTCATTCTCATCCGTCGGAGAACCACCTCATGAATCGCCGTTCCGTGGTCTTGATCACCAGTGTCGTGGTCCTGGCCGTGTTTGCTGCCGCCGCATTCTTCTATTCCCCGTCGCAGTCGCCTCAACAGGCCCAGGCTCCCGGTTCGACCGCCCAAGAGACCGGGACACAACCCAAACAGAACGGCGGCCAACTGGTTCGCTTCCACTCACCAGTATTTGGTCCGGCGCAGGCTCCAGTGACCATCGTCGAATTCTTCGATCCTTCCTGCGAAGCATGCCGCGCATTCCATCCCTATGTGAAGCAGATACTCGCCGAGAACCCGGAAGATGTGCGTTTGGTGCTGCGCTATGTGCTATTCCATCAGGGCTCCGAAGAGGTATCACGGATGCTGGAGGCGGCGCGTAAGCAAAATCTTCATGAAAAAGTGCTGGAGGCCGTGCTGGAGGCCCAGCCCGGTTGGCACGACGACCCCAAAGTCACGCAGGCATGGGCTGCTGCCGAGCGCGTCGGTTTGAACTTGGAGCAGGCCCGCCAGGACATGCATACGCCTAGCGTCAACGCCGTGCTTGAAACGGACATGCAGGACGTCAAGGCCGTTGGGATTCGTGGCACCCCGACCTTTTTTGTAAATGGTCGTGCGCTCAGCGAGTTCGGCCCGGAGCCGCTGCGCCGATTAGTGAGCAGCGAAGTGGCCAAGGCACGGGAATGACACTATGAGCGCGCTGGAGAACCGCGTGCCACCGCTGCTCGTAGCGGGCCTGATCGCTCTGCTGATGGGGTTGTCGGGATCCAGATTGCCGAGCATCGAACTGGCATGGACCGCGTGTCTGACCTTCGCTTTGCCGGTACTGTTCCTGGGGCTCGGCGTGTGTTTCGCCGGCGTACTGTCGTTTCGCCGCGCACGTACTACTGTCAATCCATTGCAGCCGCAGCAGGCTTCGGCATTGGTGGAGGCTGGCATCTACCATTACAGCCGCAACCCCATGTACTTAGGCTTCGCCATTATTCTGGCGGCTTGGGCGCTGGCCTTGGCCTCACCTCTAACACTGCTGGGCGTGGTTGCTTTCGTGCTGTACATGAACCGTTTCCAGATCGCAGCTGAAGAGTGGGCGCTGGAAGCATTGTTCGGCGAATCATTTGCCCGCTACCGTGCACGAGTTCGCCGCTGGCTCTGAGCGTCCGCGGCGGTAGCGACTGGCGGGGCTTGCTCGTCGCTGCAGCCCGCCGAAGGAGCCACGACCTAGCCTAATCTCCTCGTGAGAGCTGATTTGGCCACATGCCGCTAACATGTCTCTGGTAGAGGACATAGCGCCAATAGTGATGTCGCAAGTTCACTCCGTTGATATCGAGCTAACTACCTAGCAACAGCGTTGAGCGCAAAGCAGGCTTATGCTTCGCTGCGATGACTGTCGGCCTGCCTGGTGTCGATACAAACACTGCCGTCTAGCTCCATTTCAAGTGTCGAGTGGCTGACTTTGAATTGCTCATGGAGTACTCGTTTTAAATCGGTCTTCACCCGTTCGATATCAGGCAGATTAGCCTTATTTATGACAACGTGGGCTTCCAATGCAGTTGTGTGTTCCGCGATTTCCCAAACATGCACGTGGTGCACACTTTCAACATCGTCTACTTGTTCCATGACGTTGATTATATCGGCGATGGAAACTCCTTCTGGTGCGCCCTCCATTAACAAGTGAATGGTTTTAGGCAGCATGCTAAAGCCCTGCCAGAGCACGTACCCAGCAATCATCAGTGTCAGGAGAGTATCTGTCCAATACCAGCCATACAGGAGGATTAATGTTCCGGCAATAATGACGCCGACGGAGGCCAGCGCATCCGACACGTTGTGCAAGAATGCCGCCTTTATATTCATGCTGTCCTTAGACATTGTGTAGGTCAGCAAAGCCGTAGCGATATCTACAATCAAGGCTATTCCCGCCACCACGACCACTGTCCATCCTTCAATGGGCTGCGGGGCAAAAAACCGACCTATAGCTTCGTAGATGAGGTAGAGACCAACGATAATCAGCGTGACCAAGTTAATCAAAGCCGCTATGGTTTCACTGCGTCGGTAGCCAAAGGTTTTAAAAGCATCTGGCGGTTTGCGGCCGATCTTACGTGCGATGAGCGCAATAACCAGTGATGCGGCATCGCTAAAGTTATGTAGCGCATCAGCTATGAGCGATAAACTTCCAGAAAGTATTCCGCCAACAACTTGTGCCAGAGTTAATGCAGTATTAACGCCAATAGCTGCGATTAAACGCTTATCACCCATGGCTTCGGTGTTATGGTTATGTTCGTGAGCCATATTTTTACCGCTCCTTAAAAACTAGCGTAAGAAAAATAGGGGAGCCAAACGACCGCCCATAAGAGATAATAAAAATACTAGCGCCTATACCATCGGGCCCTCCAAGCCACACTGACAGAAAATGCGACCACTCTCGAGCAAGTTCGTGCGTTATCGTCTTTAACTTGCCGATAACAGGTCGATCTCTCTCAGACGCTAAACGACGTTGCTCGCTAATGATATGGATTATGCGGTGCCATGCCCTGAAGATGACAATAATGTAATCTTCCGACCATTCTTGCCGTAGGCTCAAGCCCCTTGCAGATTGGTGCGCCTCGGTGCTGAAATGACGAAGCAAGGCGATCATGTCACTGCACAATGGGAGCATTACATTTCAATAATGTAATGCTTCGCTCATGCTGCTGTTAGCTTCAGTCACGCAAAATTCATTCGAACCTGTAGAGCTCACCGATAAAGCTCAGCAAGACACCTTTGAATTTAGCGAGGACTGCCCTATGAATCTGTTGAAATCTATTGTTGTTGGATCGGTAATATTCGGCTCCGCATTGTCTTATGCAGAAGATGGCTACGACCGCTCGATTAAATTTAATGAAAAATTCCGAGCAGATCAAAAGCGAATTCACGGAACCGAATCCGCCGAAAAAAAAGCAGGCGAGTTGAAGGTTAATGATATTCGCCAGGATCAGAACAACATGGAAATCAAAAAAGAAACCAAAGCTGACTAACCACTTAATATCCGAACGATATCCGCCGCCGCCAGCTTCCAAGCTCCGTTGGTAGCAGTTGTACTCTAAGCGCCCTTCGGGGCGCTTTTTTGTGTCCATCACTTGCACGCAAAATCGCTACCAGCGAATCGCCCTGGCCTTTATAGGCCGTTTCGTTAAGTCAGGCCGCTATCGCCTGATCTGTTTGTTATTAGCGTTCGCAAGAGCATATCCGATTGGGCTGAACAGACGCTGGTGGCGTACAACGCATCCATGTCAGGGTCGCCCTCTCAACGGCCTCGCGGTTCGTCCATGATTGAAGGTGTCAGCTCGGCCTTGTAAAGCCCGCTGATCGGTCCAGCCAGGGCGTTTTCGTAGCTATCGCCCGTGCTGCCGCCCGGGGCAGCTCAGCCGCTGCTTGCATAATCTTTTTTCGTCAGCTCACCGTGGGTGAAAGCCATCAGCCGAGGAGGCGTATGTAGCGCGGAGTCATACGCACTAAGCGCTGAGCACCCTTTCTATTCACCGCTTAGATGCATTAGACCTACGCTATAAAGGCTTTGCTGCCCGCTGCGCCGCAGCTGAATCTTAGCACTCCGAAACCAACACGCCCCGTTCTCGCTAGCTAGCAAGAACGGGGCGTTGTGTGCCGCCACTCGATTTTCTAGCTAGTTCTGTCAGCGGCTAGCGCAATTTCTTGCTCCTCCAATTCGTCTTCGCGCCGATGAGCCAGCTGGTAGAGCAACGGTAGCACTAATAGCGTTAGCACCGTTGAGGAGAGAATCCCTCCGATTACCACTGTCGCAAGGGGACGTTGTACCTCTGCACCGGTACCCACATTCAAGGCCATCGGAACGAACCCGAGTGAAGCCACCAAGGCTGTCATCAATACCGGCCGTAGCCGGGTCAGAGCTCCCTCGCGGATCGCGGTGTCCAGAGGTAAACCTTGCTCCCGTAGGCTACGGATGAAGGAGATCATTACCAGGCCATTTAGAACGGCGACGCCTGACAGAGCAATAAAGCCAACTCCTGCTGAAATGGACAACGGGATATCTCTCAGCCACAGCGCAACAATGCCTCCGGTGAGCGCAAATGGAATCCCTGTAAAGACCAATAAGCCGTCTTTGACATTGTTGAACATCATGAAAAGCAGAATGAACACCAGGAGCAGCGCCACGGGGACGACGATCTGCAGCCGCTTCGTTGCCGATTCAAGCTGCTCGAAGGTACCGCCCCAGTCGATCCAATAACCTGCCGGGATATCTACTTGGGCCTGGATTTTCTGTTCTGCCTCAGATACGAATGATCCAATGTCCCGACCACGGACGTTTGCACTAACGACAATTCGCCGTTTCCCTTCCTCTCTACTGATCTGATTCGGACCGGGGGCCAAATCCAGAGTGGCCACCTCGCCGAGGGGGATATAACTTATGGCGCTGTTTAATTCCCTTGGAAGGGCAATTGGGAGCCTCTCAATTGCGGCGAGATCGCTTCGTATCTCGTCCGGTAAACGAACTACGATATCGAAACGCCGGTCTCCTTGAAACAAGGTGCCTGCCTCTCGGCCCCCGATGGCTACTGCAACCGCTTGCTGGACGGTATCTAAACTCAGGCCGTATCGTGCGATTTGATCGCGATCGATATCAATCGTGAGCATAGGAAGGCCAGTCGTTTGCTCGACCGTAACCTCGGAGGCGCCTGGTACTTGTCCTAGCACCTCGGACACTTCCGCCGCCGTGCTGTTAAGAACCTCCATGTCATCACCATAGATTTTCACGGCTACAGCGGCACGAACACCGGAAATCAACTCGTTGAAACGCAGCTGAATAGGCTGGGAAAACTCGTAGTTATTGCCCGGTAACTCAGCGGCGGATGCTTGGACCTCGCTTAAGAGTTCGTCGCGCGACTTGCCTGGATCCGGCCACTGCTCTTGTGGCTTCAGCATGACGTACCCGTCAGAGATGTTTGGAGGCATGGCATCGGATGCCACCTCCGCAGTGCCTGTGCGCGCAAAAATCCGCTCGATCTCCGGAAACTCATCCATGAGCTTTCGCTCCAGCTGCTGCTGCATCTCGACAGACTGACTAAGGCTGGTAGCCGGTACACGAAGGGCTTGGATAGCGAAGTCCCCCTCGTTGAGGCTAGGCACGAATTCACTGCCCATACGTGCCCCTACGAGGCCGGAAAGTACAACTGCAACAACGGCAAAGGTGAGCACTACTGGCTTGTTGGACATCACCGCATCGAATGCAGGTGCGTAGGCCCGTTTAGCATTGCGGATTAGAAAGTTTTCCTTCTCTGTAACACGCTTGCCGATAAAGAGCGCAACGGCTGCCGGGACGAACGTCACCGAGAGAATCATCGCCCCGAATAGCGCTGTCACTACGGTAAACGCCATGGGCGTGAACATCTTACCTTCTACCCCTGTAAGGGCGAATATCGGCAGATATACGATCATAATGATCAGCTGCCCATAGAGTAGAGGCCGACGCACTTCCTTTGCCGCAGCGAACACTTCATGAAGCCGTTCGGACAGCGTTAATGCCCGCCCGTGATGGGACTGAGCGTGAGCAAGTCGACGCACGCAGTTCTCAACAATCACCACGGCACCATCGATAATGATGCCGAAATCCAATGCGCCTAAGCTCATCAGGTTGGCGCTGACCTCGTTGGCTACCATGCCGGTGAACGTAAAGAGCATCGCCAGCGGTATAACAAGTGCGGTTAGGATCGCCGCACGGATATTGCCCAAGAAGAGAAAAAGTATAACCACAACAAGAATGGCACCCTCAGTGAGGTTCTTCTTAACGGTGGATATAGCTTTGTCTACGAGTACAGTTCGATCGTAGACAGTAATCGCCTTTACGCCCTCTGGAAGCGAAAGGTTTATCTCTTTCATCTTGTCATCGACAGCCCTAGAAACTACCCGGCTATTTTCACCGATAAGCATGAAAGCCGTACCTAGAACCACTTCGCGGCCATTCTCGGTGGCTGCGCCAGTACGGAGCTCCTTTCCAACCTCTACCGTCGCAACGTCGCGGATACGTACTGGGGTACCGTCAACGTTGCTAATAAGGGTATTGCGGATGTCCTCTACTGATTGCATTTGTCCTGGAGCACGAACAAGATACTGCTCGCCGCGTTTTTCAATATATCCGGCACCTAGATTGTTATTGTTTTGCTCAACCGCTTCGATCAGATCTTGTAATGTCAGTCCAAACGACCGCAAAGTGTCTGGATTGGGGGCGATCTGATATTCCTTTGCATATCCTCCGATCGTATTGATCTCAGTTACGCCTGGTACATTGCGGACTTGCGGTTTGATGATCCAATCTTGAATCTCACGCAAGTCAGCAGAGGTATAAGGCGTACCGTCCGATTTGGTGGCACCGTCCTCAGCTTCAACCGTCCAAAAATAGATTTCGCCAAGCCCAGTGGAAATAGGGCCAAGTGTTGGAGTGACGCCTTCCGGAAGCTGATCTTTGGCCCCTCCCAAGCGCTCATTCACAAGTTGGCGGGCAAAATAGATGTCAGTGCCTTCCTCAAAAATAACTGTGATCTGAGAAAGTCCATATCGAGACAAGGAACGGGTCTGCTCGAGCTTGGGCAACCCGGCCATTACCGTCTCGAGCGGGTAGGTAATGCGCTGCTCCACTTCCAGCGGGGAATAACCTGGGGCCGCAGTGTTGATTTGCACCTGTACGTTGGTGATATCAGGGACAGCATCGATAGGCAGCTTTTGGTAGCTGTAAGCTCCTAACGCTGCCATGCCAAGCACGGCTAGCAAAACCAGCCAGCGATGCTCTATAGAAAAGCGAATGATACGTTCGAACACAGTCTATAACTCCGTATCAGTGAGCATGCGAGGCGCTGGCTTTGCCAAGCTCGGACTTAATGATGAAACTGTTGGCCAAGGCATAGCGCACTCCGGCCTGAAGACCTTCCTTGATTTCAACCGCTTCACTATCGCCGCGACCAGTCACGATTGGCTGAGCAGCAAAGCCATGGTCGGTCCGTACAAACACCACCGGATTATCTTCCAACGTGTGGATCGCATCGGGCTTGACTGCAACCGGCACGGACACTCCGCCAGAGCCTACCCGCACTTTGACGAACAGGCCGGGACGCCAAACACCTTCCGGGTTCGGAAGCGTGACCCGGGCGGTAGCGGCGCGGCTTTGCTGACCAACAAGTGAGCCGACATAAGAAACGGTGCCATTGGCACTGGACTCGAATGCTGTGGCTTCGATAACCGCGTTGCTGCCGACTCGTACCGCGCTGAGTGCATTGGCAGGAACGCTGATATCTGCCCAAACGGTAGAGAGATCGGAAATGATGAATATCTGGTCGTCGGTATTGACTGACTCACCGAGCGTGATGTCCTTCTCAACGATCATCCCATCGAACGGCGCCCTGAGTTCGTAGCGGCTCAATGCGTCTGGCTTGCCAGCATCACTACCAAGCGCTTGTAGCTGTGCTTTTGCATTCGCAACCGTCAGCTCTGCTTCCCGTAGAGCCTGTTGTGCCTGTAAATAATCCTGTTCTGCAGAAATACGCTCTTCCCACAGCTCCTTTTCGCGTCGATAGGTTTTCTGAGCCAATGCAAGACGTTTTTGTGCCGCGTAGAACTCGCTTCTACGTTCCGACAGGTCGGTACTCGCGATCACAGCAAGCACTTGCCCCTGTTTCACCTGTTCGCCCAAATCGACTTTGACCGCTTCAACGACACCTGAGAGACGAGGCACAACTTGCGCTGTGCGGTCTTGGTTGAATGTAATTTCGCCAGGCAGCTCGATTGCGCTTTTTATCTGCGCAGGCTGAGCGGTTGCTAGCGAGATGCCCGCGGCTAGGATTTGGGTCTCAGAGAGTTCAACCTCTGCTGCTTCAGCGTGCGCCGCTCCCTCAGGGCCATCGTCATGCTCATCTTTCTCTGCCGCACCGACCTCGTGATCGCTATCGGCGCCTTCTTCATCATGGCCATGACCTCCTTCGGCTTCGGTATTCTCATCCGAATGCCCTTCATCTTCATGCTCCGAAGCGCCACCATGCTCGCCATGCGCGTCGCTCGCATTGGGCACGGCAGGACTACTGCTAAGAAGTAATCCACCAAGCACCAGTGCCACGCCTAATATGACGACGATCCAAAAAATCTGTTTTTTGTGAACAGCCAAGGAAGATGTGTTCGATTTACTTGTCATATGGATTCCTTATGGCTGAGTGGCCGAGGTGATAACGGCCGACCCATCGCCGACAATTCGCGAGATTTCTGCCGCCGCCTGGTTAGCTTGTGATAGCGCAGACAGATACTGAGATCGGGCTTGGAAAAGCGTGCGTTGAGCATCCAGTACGTCAAGGAACGTGAACTTTCCAAGTTCGAACCCCTTGCTGGCAGCTTCATAAGCGCTTTGGGCACTGGGGAGCATGTCGTTGCGCAACAGTTCAAACTGCTGGCGGGCAGTGCGCAGCCGCATGTGCGCTTGGGAAAGTTCGCTTTTCAGGCGTATATGGACGGCGTTGAGCTCGTCCTGCGCCTGGTAGGCCCGTTCCTGCGCTGCTCCGATGTTGCCTTGGTTTCGATCAAACAACGGCAGGGGCATCGAGATACTCACCAGTCCCAGCGTGCCGTTATATTCATCTGAGCGTTGGGCACCTACGCTAACCGTCACGTTAGAAAAGCGATTCGTCCTTTCCAGCTCCAACGCAGCCCGACGTCTTTCTGCTTCCCGACGCGCGCGGGTTAGTTGAGCGGAATCGCTCAAGCGGCTATAAAGCTCAGCTAGTTCGGGAAGCGGAGGTACTGCCTCTGCCGGCTCTAGTACTCGCTCAAAGCGTGGCTGTGGGTTTCCCCAGTTGGCCGCCAGACGAGTGCGCGCAGCTTCGAGTTCAGCTGTGGCCTGGGCAAGCTCCACTTGCACTCCAGTAGCCGCAACCCGCGCCCGGGTTTCCTCTACGGGAGAAACCATGCCGGCCCTCACACGCCGATTGGCCACGTTCACTGCTTGCTTCGCAAGCTTTGAAGCAGCCTGAGCGAGCTCCAGCCGTTCTTGAGCAGTAAGCACATCGTAGTATGCGCCCATCACTGCCCCCCTCAGTCGAGCTTGAGCGTCCTGTAGGTCGGCGGCCGCTACGTCCATGGCGCGTTGCGCTGCCTCAATACGAGCCGAACGTTTACCACCCAGCTCTATTTCTTGGCTCAGCTCAAGCGTCGTCTCGGGGGCATCACCTCGGATTCCCTCCTGGCTAGCGGACAATATTGGATTCGGACGCGCTCCGGCTTGGCTAATCAATGCGCGAGAAGCAGCCAGCTCACGTCTTGCAGCAGCCAATTCAGGGCTTGCAGAGCTAGCGAGCTCCAAGGCGCGTAGAAAGCTTATGGAGTCGACAGACTCAACGGGGAAGGTATTTGCCACACTGGCAGGTAAGGTCTGTGTGAAGGTCGGCAACTCTAAAGGCTGCGCAAAGGCGAGGTTGCACGACAACATCGTCAACCCCAGCGGTAAAATAACTTTTCGCACCGAAATCTCCTAGAAAAGGGAAGGTTCGGTGAGACCTCAGATACAGATAAATGGCGTCCTACTGGTTAATCTGGCGTCTCACCGGCTTTGCACCGATGCGCCAATTAGGTTTTTCAGGACGCCCGGCTTCAGCCGATGCGTAGCTAGCAGAAAAAAACGGTTTCAAGCTTATTGATAATACCGAACCAGGAGAAATCCCTTTCGTTATAAGCGGCTTGATATGGTCGCCATGAAAGACACAGTCTCCATCCAAACTGATTTTTTTTGCGGCTTTTGACGATCCTTCCTCGTCAGTACCCAGAGACTCGTGCGGATGTTCGTGATGTCCAAAATGATTTGCTGCCGAACCATCCTCATGACTGCAGCTCGTGCTAACAACTGCCCATGATGATTGCAATGGAAACAAGGCTAGCAACATCAGCAAAACTATTTTTCTCATCCAAGACAAAACGATGACTTCCTGGTTTAGATGTCGAATCCCATCATAAGAACTACCCCCGCCAAGACGCTAAACACATGCGCCTCTACTCCGATAGTGATTCGCCTTAGGTTTAAACAAATACACATAAGCGTTTTTTATCAGCCTTGCCAAGCCGGCAAGATAGCTGACGCTATGGGGTGGTGACTTTATAGAAGAGTGGATAACGATCGAGTGACCGAAACATTACAAATCTGTAATCGAGAGAGTGAGCGATGCCATTCCTCAGATTACAAAATAGTCATTTACCGCTAATCCTGCTGTCATCCGGGGGGGGAGAACATGGCCAAGCGCTAAAAAACAAAAAGGCGAAAGGCGTCATTCAAGCACTGATCTGCCGTACACAAGGAGCATCATCATGAGCAAAAAGGCCGTTTTTTCACTGACAGCCCTTTCACTGGCATTGGGCAGCGCCCCGGTCTTAGCCCAATCGGAAACAGCGGACGGCTTCATCGAAGGCAGCACGCTATCGCTGATAAATCGCAACTATTATTTCAATCGAGATTTTCGCGACGGTGAGAGTGCCACCGGCAATGGCTACTCCGAGGAATGGGCCCACGGATTGATGGCCTTCTTCGAGTCCGGATATACCCAAGGCTCGGTAGGGATTGGCGTCGACGCCTTCGCCATGCTCGGACTCAAACTCGACTCCGGTTCGGGGCGCTCCGGTGCGGGCGGCAGCATCGACCTGCTTCCCCACGACAGCGCCGGCGATCCTGAGGATGACTTCACACGGGTGGGGGGCGCGGTGAAAGCACGCTTGCTGGACACCGAGATCAAGGCAGGCGATGTATTTCCCGCTACTCCCGTCGTGCACTTTGGTGACGCACGGCTGCTGCCGGAGTCTTTCAAGGGTGTCACCGTTGTGAACAACTCGCTGGACGACCTCACCCTCCAGGGCGGCCGCCTGCACGCGATGAGCCAGCCCAATACCAGCAACACGAACGATGACTTCGTCACGTTTTATGGCGGTGCCGTCGACGCCCCTTGGCTCGGCTACGCAGGCGGTGACTATAGCGTAAACGAAAATCTCAGTTTTAGCCTGTATACCAGCCGCCTCAAGGATGCCTGGAACCAACATTACTTCGGTCTATCGGCCACCTATCCGCTTTCCGATGTCGTCGCGTTGCTGGGCAGTTTCAACTACTACAAGGCAACCGACGAAGGCCGCGAATTACTGGGCGAGTTCGACAACAACATCTGGAGCTCAAGCCTGGGTGTCGCCTTCGGCGCGCACACTGTCACGGCGTCGTATCAGCGAAACAACGGTAACAACGACTTTGACTACTTGCGCCAGGCGGACTCGATCTACCTGAACAATTCCATCCAGTACAGTGATTTCAACTCACCTAAAGAGCAGTCCTGGATGCTGCGCTACGACCTGAACATGGCGGAATACGGCATACCCGGGCTTACTTTCATGACCCGCTACGCCCGCGGTTGGGGCGCCGATTACAGCAATGCGAACGAGGTGTACATGCGCCAAGACGATAACGGTGCGCCGCTGACGGGACAGAACCGCTGGGAACGCGACGTCGAAGCCCGCTACGTTGTACAGACTGGCTCTCTCAAGGATTTGTCTCTGCGGGTGCGCCAGGCTACCACGCGGGCGACTGCTTTCGAGTCCGACCTCGATGAGGTCCGATTCATAGCCGAGTACCCGCTCTCGATCTTGTGAAACACCATGAGCAACACCACATCTTCTTTAGTTTTGCTCCCTTGGTTTGAAGATGTGTTTCAGGCGCCCATCAGGGCGCCTTTTTTTGCGTAAGTACTGCTTACGCAGCGAGCCAGATGACTGGCAGGTTACAAAATTTGTAAGGCAGCTTCCCAGCGCTCCTGCCGCGCTAGACTGTTCCCACCCCGGCCTACGGCGGCATATGTCAGATTCTTTAGAACAGTTCCGACCAAGTCGCTCCGTCTTGACTTTGTAGCCACTTGATGGATGTTTTTTTGGCGCCCCGTCAACTAGAGTTACCTCAAAATATGCGCATTTTGGTTGTAGAGGACGAAGTAAAAACTGCGGAATATCTGCAGCAGGGTCTTGCCGAATCTGGTTACCACATAGATCGAGCGGATGATGGTCTCGATGGGTTTCATCTGGCGCTGCAGAACGATTATGACCTCGTGCTACTTGATGTGAATTTGCCAACCATGGATGGGTGGGAGGTGCTCGAGCTCATCAGACGGCGTAAGCAGACTCGCGTGATCATGCTGACAGCGAATGGCCGCTTGGACGAAAAGGTCCGCGGTCTGGAACTTGGCGCTGACGACTATATGGTTAAGCCGTTCCAGTTCCCCGAGTTGCTCGCTCGTATTCGAACATTGCTGCGGCGAGGCGAGCCGATCTCACTTCCGAGTAACCTGTGTGTTGCCAACCTCGAACTGGACCCGAGCCGGCATCGCGCCTATCGGAACGGCCAACGTATCGATCTCACTAGCAAAGAGTTCGCTCTACTGCATCTGCTCATGCGCCGAACTGGCGAGGTTCTGACACGCACCGAAATCACTACCTTGGTCTGGGATATAAATTTCGACTGCGATACCAACGTGGTAGATGTCGCGATTCGCCGCCTGCGGATGAAGGTGGACGAACCCTTTGGCGATCGCCTGATACACACTATCCGGGGTGTGGGCTACGTGCTGGAGGCGCGGCCTTGAAACCACTTAGTCTAGCATCGCGTCTCGCGTTACAGATCACGCTGACCGGCGCCGCTTTGGTTGCGCTGTTGATAGGGATGAGTTACTGGGTACTGGTAAGCCAACTAGAGTCGCGCGCCGAGGAGGAAGTGACGGACAAACTCGCACAGATTGATCATGGACTTGCAGAGGATACCGAAGCCCGCATGGGCCGATCGTGGCAACATGCGCTGAGCGATACGGTGCTGGGCCATGACAACCTTTCGATAACCGTCATCGGCGATACGGAGAAATCACCGATTTTCAGTATCGGCCGGTTCGCCAATGCCCCGGAGCAGCTGGGTCTCGTGAACAGAGACGGTGAATACCTTGGCTGGACAACGAGAAATGGCGTGCAGATGCTAACCGGGCGCAAGCAGATCCAGGTTCCGGGACTGGGCCCAATGACGCTTTTACTTTCGCAAGATCGCAGTGCCGATCAACGGCTGGTGGCTGCATTTCTGCGCTCGGCCTTAGTGACCGTGCCGATGCTGCTGATATTGATCGGGTTGGCTGGATGGCTGGTTGCAAATAATGGCTTGCGACCGCTTCGCAAGTTCCGGGCCTTGGCGACTAAGGTATCGACACAGGATCTATCACCTCGAATCCGCCCCGATCGGCTTCCGCAAGAGCTCCAAGCATTGGCGCACAGCCTCAACGTAATGCTTCGTAGACTCGATGACGGCGTTCAGCAACTGTCTCAATTCTCGGACGATGTCGCTCATGAGTTGAAAACTCCGCTGAACAACCTGATAGGCAAGGCGCAGGTGACTTTGGTGCGTGAGCGAAGCAAGGAGCAGTATCGTGAAGTGATCGAGTCGTCGGTTGAAGAACTCGAACGCATGGATCGAATCGTGTCAGACATGCTGTTTCTTGCCCAGGCCAGCCACGCCAGCCCAGCACTGAAGCTCGAACCATTATCCTTGGGAAGCGAGGCGAGGCGCGTATGTGAATACTTCGAAGTCCTAGCCGAAGAAGCGGGAGTCGCTACGACAGTAACGGGCGATGCCATGATTTTGGGAAATCGACTTATGGTTCAACGGGCCATTTCCAACCTGTTATCCAACGCATTGCGGCATTCGAATACTGGCAGCACGGTCGAGCTTAAGATCCTTGAGGGGGACGCAGACATCGTCTCGCTGGCTGTCACCAATCATGGCGCGACTATCGAATCGGATCATCTCCCACACCTGTTCGACCGCTTTTATCGCGTTAACGGCATACAAACTCGCGGGGCAGGATTGGGGCTAGCGATTGTCCGTTCAGTAATGCACCTCCACAAAGGCCACGTGGCCGTCGACAGCAAAGACGGCCGGACCACGTTCGAGCTGACTTTTCCGCAGCACAACTGACCTGGAAGAGACGCCACGGAGACAAGCGTCACTACGAGGGACATCAAATTATAGGGATGATGAACTCTCGGAGGATATGCACGTTGTGCTGACAGGCATGCCTATGGATAGCGAGCCGGTTTGTCCTCGTAATCGCACTGGTTTCCATTGCCTTGCTTAGGCATAGGCTGCCTTGAATCTGACTAAGCGGCACCACTCTTAAGTGGCGCCAATCGCTTCCAGCTTCCTTTTTGATCAGTATAAGTTATTGAATTATAAACATTAGGGGAAAACAGCCATTGTAATCATCGGCTTTATGGCGACAGCCCTCGCGGGTAGATACTGATTCAGGCATGGCGACGGCCGACATCAGACCGCCGTTAACACAGCTAGAAAAGCCCCGAAGCCGGTTGAGGCATGACTCTTATTGCGGAGCTGCTTCAACGGCAGGGCTTTTCGAGGCAAGTAGCTTCGCGGCTATCGGTGAAGTGATCATTTGGATGACGGCAAAGAAGGCGGCGGGTACAGCGATTTCCGAAGGCAAGCCAGACGCTGTCACGAAAGCAGCGGCGATGCTGAATTCCTTTTTACTGACCGTGAACAGGTAGGCAATCAACTCTTGCCTATCAGCCACAAAGAATCTCGCGAACGAACCGACCGCATAGCCGATCAGGTTTAGTGTGAGCGCTGCCAACGCAATCACGACCGCAAACCACCCATAGCCAAGAATCGTTTCGGCGTTCGGGCCAACGACCGCCAAGAGCAGCAGCAGGTAAAGAACCGAGCCAAGAGATGGATAGAGGTCATCGCGTCGACTGACCGCTTCCGGGAAGCGTGTGCGCAGGTAAACGCCGAGCACAGTCGGCACTACTACGATCAGCACCAATGCCATGATCACTGCTCCGATCGGTACTTGCAGCTCGATTCCGGTGAGCTGCAGAAACAGGAACGGCACGATGAAAGGCGAAAGCAGTGTGTTAACCGCATTGAGGACTGCCGCGAGCGCGACGTTACCGCGTGCGAGCAGAACCAGAAGCGGCGCCGAAACGTCAGTGGGTAGCGTTCCAACAAGAGTTTGACCAGCGGCCAGCGGCCCCGAGCCAAAGAACAGCCGGCCCGTCAACCACCCAGCAAGCGACATAGGCCCATAGACGAGGGCGAGCGCCCAAAGCTGCCGGCTCGGCTTTTTGATAACCAATTTCACCGCATGGACATCAAATGTCAGGCTGATGACCAGCATCAGTAGAGCCAGAAGCGGACCAATGCCGCTTTCGAGAACAATCCCGATAGAGGGCACTAGCAGACCGAGTGCGGCGGCAGCGACAGCTAGCACCAAAAGGTTGTTTTCTACGAAGGAGAGAATTCTTTGCATCAGATAGCCCTAGTCGCAGCGGATTGGGCCGGTGGGGCGACCCTCGCATTTCGCGAATAGAGCAATAGCTCTATCGCAATATTCGCAATGACCCTGGCAGCAGTCGTGCATTAGGAATGCGACAAGATTGGAGAGTACCGGCCAGTTGGCGCTATAGATAATCGACTTCCCATCCCGCCGTCCCTGCACAAGTCCAGCGTGTTCCAGCTCTTTAAGGTGGAAGGAGATTCTTGAAGGTGGAGCATCACCGAGTACACCGGCGATAGATCCAGCGGCCATACCATCAGCGCCGGCGACAACCAACATACGGATAATCCGTAGGCGATCCTTGTGAGAGAGCGCGGCGAAACTCGATAGCGCGTCTTTTTCTTCCATACGATTCAACACTTCATGAATTATTGAAATAAAATATAAGCGCCTCGATTGCGCGTCAAACCTGCGTATGGTCGATACTCGAATCAGATACCGTCATCACCACAGTAGGTGATTGATTAATAAGGAATTTAAAGCGGAAAAATAACGTATTTTATCGTTAATTTATAACAGCAGGTGGCAGCTCCGCCAACGTCCCAGGCCGGCTTCGGCGCGAATCTGCTTCGCGCTGCAGGTTTCGGAATTCTCTGAGCAAGGCGATCCTCATAGCGTGGCGTTCTGCCACTGGATTTCTGAAGGCCAGGTGCAAGGGTAGAGAAAGGGGAGCGTAATCAGATTTTTGTTTACTACATTATGTAGCTTGTGTACTGTAGCCACACATTTCGACTACAGAGGCTGACACAATGAGCTTGATCAAAGAGACGCTCGAAAAATCCATTTTCGATCAAATGGACGAAACGGTGACCACACCTGTATCCATCAGGCTTCCCACCAACGTCAGCAACCAACTGGACGAGCTATCGCTAACGCTCGACAGATCAAAAAGCTATCTGCTCTTAGAATTCATCAAGGCAGGGATCAAAGAGACAAATGCCCTCCTTGAAGAGAGGTATTCGAATCCTTCTCAGCCTGAAGAGAGGGATCCTAGCGACTTCCTTAACCGTAAGCATTTCATGCTCAATACCAATTATAATCGCGACAAACAAGCTCATTTCAGCATGTTAAAAAACCAGGAAGCTGCGGCTTTTTGTAAAGGTTGGAAGGAGTACATTTGTCAGCTTTCCAAGGGAGACACGGTCTATCTATATCAAAGTGGTGTAGGGGTCGTTGCATCTGGCATTGTTTCTGGAGAGCTTGAAAAGCATGACTATGCTGGAACCCCAGAAGACAAGTATTCAAAAGCACTTGAAGATTTCAGGGTTGGGTTCAAGGCTATTTCTGCTAAAGAATTCAAAGATATTACAAACGGCGGAGCCAACTTTCGGCGCACAATGGTTGAGCTTACTCAGGGCCAGGGGCATAAAATAAAGTCAGAAATCGAGAATCGATTGAAAAATAGCCCACAGCTATAATTATTGCAGTACTGGTCGCTTCAACCAGCTGAGCCAATTATTCCAGCCAGATCCAGGCGCTGCACGCGCTTGTTGGCTGGATGTTAACTTAAGGATTTGAGCACCGTAAGGCCGTTCCGCTTAACTGAACAGCGCCCCGCACCGTAATGCACGGCCAGGTCGTACACCTCAAGTCGCCAAGCACTCCGACACCGCTGGCCTGCTGGGGAAGCCAAACGGATTAGGAAACCACGGGCTCGCCCAATGGAAGACAAGACACCGTTGCCAACCTGGACCCAAAGGAGACAGATTCATTTTCCTGCTCTAAACGTCTGCTTCTGGCCGTTACCTTACCTTCGCGAAAGGCAGCTATAAGCCGATAGCCGCCTTCCAAGAACAGTCGTAACCGCCCAGAAGCGCCCCCTTTCGACGACAACGAATTTTCTTAGCCGATGCCCGTCGAGCTCCAGCATTACCGAAACTGCCAATACAGGATAGGCACCAGTCACACCGCATCTTTAGCGTAGCGCTTGGCCAGGCGCCGGGGTTCAGTGCACATGCGGCGTAGCCATGCGGTCCATCCATCTCGCCGCTCGCCTGACCTTGCCGGAGAAAAATCGATGGAGGCGCCCACGCAGTGCCCCACCCCTCGCGCTCGGCCATCGGCCTGGATGAGCCGTCCGATAAGTTCCTGACGTGGGCAACCCACGGCCAGTACGACCAGTTAGGCGGAGTGATCAATGACGAAGTCCAGGCACGCCTGGACTTCATGAACCCGAAAAGGGGGCAGATTTATTTACGAAGCCGCCGGCCGCTTCTGGCCGGTCGTGACCAGCAGCTCTTCAAGGGAAGCGAACCACAGCCCAGATCAGGCGTTCTGATAGTTCAATAAGGTAACGATCGCCGATTGCAGGCCAGCATTATCCTTAATCGGCTGGCGCGCGAAGCTCCCTTGCCTAGCAATGCCAGGCTTCAACCGCACGAGTAATTCAGCTTGGCAGACCCCGCTCGATACCCCATCTACGACAGGAACCGGCAACTGGCCGACCAGACTACGTGCCAAACCCGCCAGGGGCGCGCCCGCTAGGATCAGCACGTCTGCACCGTCCTCCGAGACTGCCTGCCTGCAGAGTTCTAGCAAACGGGCGGCATGGTCGACTTGGACGGTCCCTGGATCGCTTAGGGGATCGTTCAGGTGGCGGATGCATGCCAGGCGTGACAACAGCCCGTACTGGTCGACGCACTCGCGGTACCACGCGGTGATGCGGTGGGAGATGGCGATGATGCCGATGCGCTGGCCAAGCTGGGCCGCCGTCATCAGGGCCGCCTCGGTCATCCCGACGACGGGTACGTCCAGCGCCTCCTTCAGCGCCTGCAGGCCTGGATCGCCAAAGGCCGCGACGAGCAAGGCATCGTATTCGCCAAGCCGCTCACCGGCGATGGTGGCCACGGCGTGCGCCCCTAGTAGGGCTTCGAAGCGCGTCTCGATGTAGGCCACGCCGGCAGCGGCCGTAGCCATCGTAATCACCGTGTCGGGGGCCGCTACGCGCCGGGCTTCCGCCTCGATCAGATCTGTGACGCTCCGGGAAATGTTCGGATTGACGATCAACAGTTTCATGCCTGCTCCAACGTGTCGGGCATCTGGGAGAAGCCGAGGGGTGCCATTTCCAGGGCTAGTGTGTCCTCGACGAACGCTCCCAGGCGGAGCACGTCGTCATCGTGAAAGCGTGGCCCTACGATCTGCAACCCCAGCGGCAATCCCTGCGCGCCAAACCCACAGGGGACCGAAAGGGCCGGAACGCCAGCCTGGTTGAAGAGCGGAGTGAAGACCGCATGATCACGCGGGCCGGTCGGCCGGCCGCCAATGGTCGGAGGCCCGAGCACATCTAGTGACCAGGGCTCGACCGGGACGGTCGGGCACAACAGCAGGTCCACCGTTTCGAATAGGGTCGCCGTGTTGCGGACGATGGCGTCCCGCAGCGCGGCCAACGCCACCATCCGCGTCGCAGGTACCGCGAAGCCGGCTTCGATCTGCTCGGCGATGGCCGGATCGAAGCGGGTCGGATCGGCGCGGTAAGCCTCACCGAAATGCGCGGCGAGTTCCGCATGCTGCGTTTCCAACAGAGGGGCGGCGAGCAACCCCTGCGGCCAGCGGGGCGTGAACGGCCGTACCTGCAGGCCGGCCGATTGCAATCGACTCACCGTCTGCTCGAACAGCGCGGCAACATCCGCATCGACGGTATAGCCCAGCCCAAGGTCGAGACTGTAACCGATGCGCAAGGTCTCGAGCGGGCGGGCCGCCACCGTTGGCATGGGCGTGGAGTAGCGGTCCGCCGAGTGCACGCCGGTGAGCACGTCGAGCATCAGTGAGACGTCGGTGACACGTCGCCCCAATTGGGCGATCACATTCAGTTCGCGCCCGATGACGGGAAAGCCCCAGGGATCGGCGATCCGGCCAGCGCTCGGTTTGAAACCCACGACACCGCAGTGCGCCGCGGGCCGACGCGAGGAGCCACCGGCGTCGGTGGCCAGGGCTAACATTCCCAGTCCGGCGGCCACTGCTGCGGCGGCGCCACCGGATGAGCCGCCAGGCGTGCGGTTCAGGTCCCAAGGGTTGCAGGTCGCGCCATATACGCGGTTGTCGGTCACCCCCTTGCAGGCGAATTCCGAACAGTTGCTCACGCCCACCAGCAGGGCGCCGGCCTGCCGCAGGCGGGCAACGGCCCAGCTGTCACGCGGCGCACGGTGGTTGCGGTAGAGCCAGGACCCACAGGTGCTGATCTGCCCTTGCAGCCACAGATTATCCTTGATAGTGACCGGAACGCCGGCAAGCCGCAGATCTTCACCAGCGGCGCAGCGCGCGTCGATAAGCGCTGCTTGGAGCCGTACGTCTGTGGCATCCACTTGCACAAGTGCGTTAAGTGACGGATTCAACGCAGCGATCCGCGCCAGTTGGCGCTCGGCAATCGCGACGGCGCGAGTCTCGCCGGAGCGGACCCGCGCCGCCAGTTTCAATGCGCTTGGCGTGCTCACCGGCTCAACCGAATATCGCTTCGAGGTCCACTTCGGTGTCCTCGGGCAGCGAAAGATCTAGCGTGGCCTCGATGTGATCGAGGTGTCCGATCATCAGCGCAATGGCTTTCTCAATATTGCCTTCTTCCATCGCCGCGATGATGTCGGTGTGCTCATGGTTCGGGCAGGCCGGGACGTTGGGCGAGTCGTAGAGCAGGATGATCAGGCAAGTCAACGATGACAGTTCACGCATCAGTTTGATCAGCGGTGGGCTGGCGACCATTTCGGCGATCAGCAAGTGGAACTCTCCAGATAGTCTGATCACTGCGCGCTTGTCACCGCGCTCCCTGGCGTCGCGCTCTTCGGCGACATGTGCATGCAGCTTCTGGAAGTCCTCGTCGGTGCCCTTGTCTACCAGGCTGCGAATCAGCGCTGGCTCCATGATTCGGCGCGCCTGAAAGATGTGCCGGGCCTCTTCCACCGACGGGCTGGCAACAAAGGCGCCACGGTTCGGAATGGTGGTCACCACCCCTTCATAGGCCAGCCGGGACAGCACCTCGCGGATCCGGGTCCGATTCACGTGGAACACGCTGGCGAGCTTCTCCTCGACTAGCTTGGTTCCGGGAATCAGGCGGTGCTCCATCACGGCAGCCAGGATTCGCTCGTATATTGCGTCCAGTTTGTCATTCGTTCCCAGTATCTGTCCGGCGCTGCGCGCTTTGCGCGAGCGTGAAGGTTCTTTCTCGGTCAACACATCGATTCCTTGCACCTGCCCTTCGCCTGTTACATCGGCGAAGAGGATTGTCACAAAAAATTGAGTAATTGTGCAAACTTGCACCGCTGGAGAACATTTCTCTGCAACTTGCACCTTCATCGCGCATGAGGTGTCAGCGCTTCACCTCACATGTACGTCTCCCAGCCAGCCAGATCGCAGCGGTCGAGAACATATATCGACGTGCCGCAATGCCCTGAATACCGGCGCTGCAGCAAGATCGCGAATGGTCCGTGCCAAGCCTGACCCGGAAGTTTCCACAATGGTGGCATGGCGGTTGCAAACGTTTTGCCACAACGAGACATAATTTTTGTGACAATCACGGAGCCTCGACATGCGACCCATCCGCTCGTCCTATGCTGTACTCAAGCGCGCTGCCGGCGCCCTGCTGGCGCCATTGATGTTTACTGCCGCCCTGTCCCCTGCTCTGAGCCAAGCGCAGGAAGCCGAACCGATCAAGCTGGGCTACGCCAAGTGCGCCCACTGCACGCCGCTGTCGCTCACTCCGCAAAACACCACGGGCGTGAAACTAGACGCTATCTCTTTCAACACCGGCAACGACGTGCTCACGGCCCTGCTTTCCAAAAGCATTGATGTAGCGCAGGTCACCTATCTGCACTACGCCACCGCACTCGACAAGGGCTTCGACATCGTGGGGATTTCTGGCCAGATCAATGGCGGGTCCCAGATTCTCGTGGGCAACGACCTGGCCGTCGAGCCGGGTGACTGGGAAGGCCTGAAGCGCGTGATCGCGCAATACAAAGACGAAGGCAAGCCCTTCCGGGTCGCGGCTTCCCGTGGCAATGCGCAGGACATCCATATGCGAGGCGCGTTCCTGACCCATGGCATCGATATCAACAAGGATGTGCAGTTCATCAATATCCCCAACCCGTCCGACCATGTACAGGCGCTGCGCCGAGGCGAAGTCGAGCTGATCACGTCGGTCGATCCGTTCGCCACCCAAATCCGGGAAGTGAAGGCCGCCAAATTCTTCGATTTTCCATATGAGCAGGCCGCTGGAAAACTGACCAACCTGATCGTCACCCGCTCGGACGTGATCAAGAACAACCCGAAAGGCGTTGAGGAGGCCGTACGCGCCATCGTTAAGGTCAACGAGATGATGGCCGACGACAAACCGCTCTTCGTCGACACCATTCAGAAGGTCACAGGCCTCGACAATGCCATCGCCACCGGCGCGGTCGACAACCTGTATCCCGACTACAGGATGTACCGCGAGTCCGCCGTGGCCATCGCCGAGATGATGCGCGACCTGAAGTACATCAACACGGACGTCACCGAGGCGGTCGAGAAGAACCTCGACTACAGCTTCTTGGAAAAAGTGACCGGCAAGTCCAAGACCGACCTCGGCTATTGATTCAGGACCCGTGATGTCTTCTTCACTCTCGCAACGCCTCTATAAAAGGATCGAGCGCTTCATAGTGCCGGTCCTGCTCCTCGCCGGCTGGGAGACCTTCTCCCGCTCAGGCATCCTGCCGCCCGCGCTGTTGCCGGCCCCGTCCCAGGTCATGCTGGCCTGGGCGGACTGGATCTTCTCCACGGACGGCAACACCCAGAGCTATTCCGGGCGCTGGCTGTCCGATATTGCGGCGAGTTCCGGCCGGGTGTTCGCCGGGTTTCTGATCGCAACGGTACTGGGCGTCGGCATCGGCATGGCCATCGGCTGGTCGCGCCAGGTCGAAGCGCTGATCGAGCCGACGCTGCAGACGCTGCGACCGATCCCACCGGTGTCCTGGATCCCGCTGGCGATCATCTGGTTCGGCATCGCCGACAAGCCTGCCATCTTCCTGGTGTTCATGGGCTCGTTCTTCCCGGTATTGCTCAGCACCATTCACGGCGTGAAGACCTGCGACCGCAACCTGCTGCGCGCCGGCGCCATGACTGGCGGCACGCCGTCGAAGCTGCTGCGCCACATCGTGTTCCCTGCCGCCTTGCCGAGCATCTTCTCCGGTCTGCGCATCGCCATCGGCTCGGCCTGGATGCTCACCGTGACGGCCGAAATGGTCGCGGTGAAAAGTGGGGTCGGCTATGTTCTGTGGGATTCGTACTACTTCCTGCGCTACGACATCGTCATCGCCTCGATGGTGAGCATCGGCCTGCTCGGTTTCCTCAGCGACTACGTAATCAAGTACATCGCCGGTCGTGTCCTGCGCTGGCAGCGCGGCTCCACCCTGCAAGCGAAGGAAGGATGAAGACCATGGCTCTGATTACCATCGACAACGTGTCCCGCGTGTTCGAAGACAGCCAGCGCAAGCAGGTCGTCACCGCGTTGGATAACGTCAGCATTCAGGTCAAGCGCAACGAGTTCCTCTGCTTGCTCGGTCCGAGCGGCTGCGGCAAGTCCACCCTGCTCAACATGATCGCTGGCTTCGACAAGCCGTCGTCCGGTACCGTCACCGTTGGCGGTCAGGTCATCACCGAGCCGGGAGCCGACCGAGGCGTCGTGTTCCAGCAGGCCAACCTGATGCCATGGCTGTCCGTCTGGGAAAACGTCGCCTTCCACCTGAAGATGCGCGGCGCCAGCAAGGCCGACCGGCGCGAAAAGGCTCAGCGCTACATCGAAATGGTGGGCCTGAGAGGCTTCGAGAATCACTTCCCGAGCGAGCTTTCCGGCGGCATGAACCAGCGCGTCGGTATCGCCCGTGCGCTATTGATGAATCCGGAAGTGATCCTGATGGACGAGCCGTTCGGTGCGCTGGATGAGCAGACCAAGATGGACATGCACGGTGAGCTGATCCGCATCTGGCGCGAAAGCCAGAGCACCATCGTGTTCGTCACCCACGGCATCGATGAGTCACTGGCGCTGGGCACCCACGTCGCCGTGATGTCGGCTCGGCCGGGACGAATCCGCGAGCTTCTGCCCATCGAGCTGGAGCGGCCACGCGACCCGACCAGCGCCGCGTTCAACGACTACAAACGCCACATCCTCTCGTTGTTGCGCCCGGAAACGGTGAAGGAATCGGCCTGAGATGACCACGCTGATCACTGGAAGCAGTGGCTTCGTAGGCCTTGCGCTCGCCGAGCACCTGATAGCGACGGGCGAGACGGTAATCGGTTTCGATCGTTCACCGCCGACCGAAGCCGCCAACCGCGCGTTCGCAGCGTTACCCGGTCGGTTCGTGTCCACCATCGGTGACGTACGGGACGTCGATGCACTGCGTGCCGAGATGAGCCAGCACCGCCCGCAGCGCGTCGTTACGCTGGCCGCGATCACCGCCGACGAGGCGCGCGAGCGGCATGCCGCGCAGACGATCTTCGAGGTCAACGTCGGCGGTGTGCTTGCTGCACTCAACGCGGCCGCCGATACGGGGGTCGAGCGTGTACTGCATGCCAGCTCCGGTTCCGTATACGGACGAAGCGGGCGTTCGCCGGTGGCGCTACGCGAAGACGACACCCCGCTGTTGCCGGAAGGCCTCTACGGCATGTCCAAGCGTGCCGCCGAAGAGGCCGCCATGCGGCTGGCGTCCATACGAGGCCTGCCACTGGTGGTTGGCCGTCTGGGCACCTGCTTCGGCCCTTGGGAGGCGGACACCGGCGTACGGGACACACTGAGTCCGCCACTGCAGGTTCTGGTACGCACCCGAGACGGCGAAACGGCCATCCTTCCCCGTGCTGGCCGACGCGACTGGCTGTACGTACGCGACGTAGCGGCTGCCATGGCCACGCTGCTGGATCAACCAAGCTGGGCCTATCCGCTCTACAACCTGGCGGCCGGATTCGAATGGAGCCTGGCCGACTGGTGCGCCTGCATCGCGGCTCGCTATCCGGACTTCAGCTGGCGCCTGGCCGAATCGGGCGAACGGGCCAACATTGACTATTTCGCTGACTACGACCGCGCCTCCATGTCGATCCAGCGGCTCCTTGGCGACAGCACCTTCCGGCCCCGCTTCGGGCTGACCGAGGCGGAAGCGGACTACCACCATTGGATCAGGGAGCACGGCACCGATCTATCCGGCGCTAGAGCACACCATGACTGAGCACATCCCGTTTCCCTCCGCCCGCTTCGACATGAGCGGCAAGGTCTGCATCGTCACCGGCGCAGCCTCCGGCATTGGCCGTGCCATTGCCCGGCAGCTGGCTGCCAATGGCGCCGACGTGGTGATCGCCGACGTGACGACCGAAGTCATCGAAGGTGGCGATCCGACAGCCGAGCTCATCGCCCGCGACGGCAACAGCGCCACCTTCTTCCGCACCGATGTCGCCGATACCGCTCAGGTCGACGCGCTCGTGGCGCAGACCGTGGCACGTTTCGGCCGCCTGGACGTGCTGATCAACAATGCCTGCATTCGCCATGCACGGCCGCTGCTGGAGCTCGACGAAGCCGACTGGCAGCGCCTGCTGGACGTCAACCTGACCGGCGTCTACCGCTGCTGCCGCGCCGCCGTGCGTCAAATGGTGGAGCAGCCCCCCGTCAATGAGGTGCGCGGCCGGCTTATCAACCTGTCGTCCCAGCACGGCCTGATCGCCGCGCCCGGAGACCTGGGCTACGGCACCACCAAGGCGGCGATCGACTACATGACCCGGCAGATCGCCACGGACTACGCGGCCGACCTCGTGGTCTGCAATGCCGTGGCGCCGGGCAAGATCCAGACAGGTGCGGGCGGCCGTGCGGTGGCCTCGGACGTGCTTGCTCGTGCGTCCAGCCGCACTCCCTGGCCACGCCTGGGGCGCCCTGAAGATATCGCTTTGGCTGTGCTGTTCCTCGCCAGTGACCACTCGACTTTCATGACCGGCACCACCCTGATGGTGGACGGCGGATGGATGGCTGCCTGATGACCGACGACATGCTCGACCTGCTGATCACCGATGCGACATTGCTGCTGGCTGGCGGCGTCGCGCGCACGACCAATCTGGGTATCCGTGGCAAGCAGATAGCCTTCATCGGCGACGAACGCCCGGCAGCGGCTCGGACCCTCGCCTTGCCCAGCCGGGTCGTCACCCCTGGCTTCGTCAACACCCATTACCACGCTGGCCTGAATTTCGTCCGGGGTGTGGCGCCCGATTGCGGTTTTGCCCCGTCCTACACGCCGGGCCTGCCCCAGGCGTCCTGGCTGAACGAGGACGAAGCACTCGCCCTGTCGCGCCTCGGTGCGCTGGAAGCGCTGCGCGCCGGCTGCACCACGTTGGTGGACAGTTTCGTCCACGCCGAAGCTACCGTTGCCGGCATGGCAGAAACCGGTGTGCGCCTGTTCGCCAGCCAGCGCCTGGCGGATGTCGATTTCGCCTCGGTGCTGGAAGGCGACCGTCGCTTCGATCGCGCCCGTGGCGAGCGGCAATTGGAGCGCGCCGCCGCGTTCGTCGAACGCTGGGCTGGGCGGGCCGATGGCCGTATCCAGGCACACCTGACCGCCCACGCACCGGATACCTGTTCGGTCGAGTTCCTGCGGGAGATTGCTGCCCTCGCCGAGCGGTACGATCTACCCATCAGCACCCACCTCGCGCAGAGTCAGGACGAGGTGGACTGGGTTCGCGCACGGCACGACCGTTCCCCCGTGGAGCTGCTGGACGAGCTGGGCCTGTTGAACGACCGCCTGCTGGCTGGCCACTGCATTCACGTCGACGAGGCAGATATCGCGCGGCTCGGCCGCAGCGGCGCGCACGTGGTACATATCCCGGTGGGCAATGCAATGTCCGGGCGGATCGCGCCGACCCGCCGTCTGATTGATGCCGGCGCGCCGATCTGCCTCGCCACCGACACCATGCACGGCGACATGATCGAGGTGATGCGCTGGACCCTGGCCATCGGCCGTCTGCAAGCCGGCTTCGTGGCGGACGACTGGCAGCCTCGTGACGTTTTCGCCATGGGCACCGGCAACGGCGCCACCGCCCTGGGCTGGGCGGATCGCCTTGGCCTGGTCGCCGTGGGCATGCTCGCCGACCTCGCCATCCTCGATTTTCGTCAGCTGCACCTCACGCCCTGCATCGACCCGCTGGGCAGCCTGATCCACAACGCCACCGCTGCCGACGTGGAAAGCGTTCTTGTCAACGGCGAGCTGGTCATCGACCAGGGCCGCGCCACCCGTGTCGACGAGGCTGCAATACGCGCCGAGGCCGACCGCGTCTGTCAGGCCCTGTGGCAGCGCTGCCCGAAGCCGCTCCGTCCCTATCCGTCCGTTGCTGGAACTCCCCGATGAGCCAACGTATCCGCCTGGGCATCCTCACGCCCTCTTCAAATACCTCGCTCGAGCCGCTGACCCAGCGGCTGGTCTCCGGCCTGCCGGAAGTCAGCGTGCATTTCGCGCGGTTTTCCGTGACCCAGATCGCCCTCAGCCCCGACGCGCTCGGGCAGTTCCAGCAGACACGCATCTTGGATGCCGCGAAGCTGCTCGCCGACGCCCATGTCGATGCGATCGGCTGGAGCGGCACCTCCGCCGGCTGGCTGGGGTTCGATCAGGATGAAGCGCTCTGCGCGGCCATCACCGAGGCCACCGGCGTGCCCGCCAGCACATCCGTCCTCGCGTTGAACAAAGCGCTCGAGGCTTTCGGCATCAGGCGGCTGGGGCTGGTTTCCCCGTACCTTGCCGACGTGCAAAGCAGGATCATCGCCAACTACGCCAAGGTCGGCATCGACGCCCGCACCGAAAGTCATCTGGGGATCCAGGAAAACTTCGCCTTCGCCCTGGTCGATGACGCCACGCTGGACCGCCAGGTCGCGGACGTGGTCGCGGCCGGCGCGCAGGCAATCACCACCTTTTGCACCAATCTCTATGCCGCTCACCGGGTCGCCCACTGGGAAGCCGAACACGGCGTCCCGGTGTTCGACACCGTGACCACCGTGGTGTGGGACATGCTGCGCCGCGCTGGCGTGGATACCCGTCGCATCACCGGCTGGGGCCGGCTACTTCAGGAAGCCTGACATGCAACCATTCGATACCGTCATTCGTAACGCCCGCGTGGTCACTGCCGCGGACACCTTCACCAGCGACATCGGCATCCGTGACGGGCGCATCGCCGCGCTGGGCTTCGACCTGCCGGCCGGTGCCCGCGAAATCGATGCAAAAGGGCGTCACGTCACACCCGGTGGCATCGACAGCCATGTACATCTTGACCAGCCCACTGGTGATGGCTCGGTCATGGCCGATGACTTTCTCAGCGGCACCGTTTCGGCAGCCTGCGGCGGAACCACAACGGTGATTCCGTTCGCCTGTCAGGAAAAGGGCAAGAGCCTGCGCGCCGCCGTGGAGGACTATCACGGCCGTGCTGGGGAGAAGCCGGTGATCGACTATGCCTTCCACCTGATCGTCACCGACCCGACACCCGAGGTCCTTCGCGACCAACTGCCGGCCCTGATTGCCGAGGGCTACACCTCGTTCAAGATCTACATGACTTACGACGCACTCAAGCTCAGCGACCGTGAAATCCTCGACACCTTGTCGGTCGCTCGCCGTGAGGGCGCGATGGTGATGCTGCATGCCGAGAACGCCGACTGCATCGCCTGGCTCACCGAGCGTCTGCTTGCCGCCGGGCACACGGCGCCCCGCTACCACGCCACGTCGAGACCGATGCTGGTGGAGCGCGAAGCGACCCATCGCGCCATTGCTCTGGCGGAACTGGTGAACGTACCGATCCTGATCGTCCACGTTTCCGGCCGCGAGGCTGTCGAACAGATTCGCTGGGCGCAAAGCAACGGCCTCAAGGTTTACGCCGAGACCTGCCCGCAGTATCTGTTCCTCACCGCCGACTCGTTGGGTTGCGACGACAGCTTCGAGGGTGCCAAGTGCATCTGCAGCCCGCCACCACGGGACAAGGCCAACCAGCAGGTCATCTGGGACGGGCTGGAGAACGGCTCGTTCGAGGTGTTCTCCTCGGACCACGCGCCGTTCCGCTACGACGGCCCGGGCGGCAAGAAAGCGCATGGCGAGCAAGTGTCGTTCGACCAGGTCGCCAACGGCATTCCCGGAGTCGAGACGCGCATGGCCCTGCTCTGGTCCGAGGGCGTACGTACCGGGCGAATCACGCCCCAAAGCTTCGTCGCCCTCACATCGACCAACGCCGCCAAGCTCTACGGTCTTTATCCGCGCAAGGGCAGCATTGCCATCGGTTCGGATGCGGACCTGGTGATCTGGGACGAAGGGCAGACCTTCCATCTGGACAATGACCGCCTGCACCACAATGTGGACTACACCCCTTATGCCGGCATGCATCTGAGCGCCTGGCCAGCGATGACGCTGTCCCGGGGTGACGTCGTATGGGACGGCGAACAGCCACGCGGCGACGCAGGCCGTGGTCAGTTCCTGCCCTGTGCCCGGCCCGAGCCGGCCAAGCCGCGCCGCCGGCAGACCGAGATCCCGATGTGAGCGAGGCTCACATCGACGCCGTTGCCAAGCGCTTGATAACCGCCTGGCGCACGGGCCAGCGCCAGCCTCTCAGCGGGCTGGCTCTGCCCGACACCGCCGCGGCCTACGCTGTACAACGCCGGGTCGGTCATGCCCTAGGTTGGTTCGACGGCGCGCGTCCGGCCGCCTGGAAACTTGGGGGCTCCCCTGGCGGCATGATCAGCGCGGCGGCGGTCCAGGCTACTGCGATCCATCGATCAGGCTGGCACGTACCGCCCGGTTACGTCACCGCGCTCGGTATCGAGGGTGAGCTCGTTGTCCGTCTAGGGCGGGATCTTCCCGACGCCCCTGATCTGACCGAAATCCGCTTCGCGATTGATGCGTGGTTACCAGCGATTGAACTCTGCGACACACGTCTGGAAGGCGGAATAGATGCCGATCCGTTGCTTCGACTTGCCGACCAACAGCTCAACCGGGCTCTCATTCTTGGCGTTGCCGTACAGCTATTGGATCTGCCAAATTGGTCACACCAAACCACGAAACTATGGGTTGATAGCCACGAAGTAGTCAACGCTAACGGCTCGCATCCTTTTATCGATCCACTGTCGTCTCTACCGTGGCTAGCGCGACATGCTGCAGCGCAAGGCACGCCGTTGCGCGCCGGCGACCTTATTGCTACAGGCAGTTGGACTGGTATTTACTGGGCTGATCCGGGGCAGACGATCACTTTCGGTCTGACTGGAGTTGGAGAGGTCAGGCTGAACGTCTGATCCGTCCGGTGCCGCTATGGTTTCTGGTCTTGTTTCGGGCTTTAGAAGCACCTGTAGCTCTTATGCTTACGGCTGCTTCTGGCCGATAGCTGCCTGTCGCGAAGGCCTGGATTCGGCCAGAAGCAGCCATTGAACCCTAATAAGATTCAGCAGTAATTCAATCGAAGTGAACCCAGCGTCGAGCTTCAAAGCTGTATTCGTATTTTGAGAAGGCGTCCCCGGCGGCTGAGGGCACCACTAAATACGGACGACCACCGTCCAGGCGGTAGATAACCTCAGGCTGAATAACCGAAGCCCGCACTGCTGGTAGGCTTGGCAGATACGTTGGGCTGAGCGATGCAAGGGTTTTCGGATAGCTCCCATTTTCCTGCTTGAAGGATTCGATCGCTTTGGCTATAGGCGAGGCCATAACCGGGGTAAGCCTGTCGGTATTTAGGATCACTCCCAAAGTCAGGGCTGGAACCGCCACCATTACGGCCATGCGCCGGGCCAGGCGGAAACACCATGATTTATCTTTTATGATGATAAAGCCTAGCAGAGCAGTGGGTACCCCCAACAGGACGACACCGATCAGCATAATCATTGAGGATATCGTAGTTCCGTAAAGCAAAGCGGGTATACAGATCAGCAGGAATACCAACGCCCAAGTGAAACGGATTTCACTTACCCAGCATTTCCAAGCGGTTTTCATTTAGCCCCTGATCTTGTCTACTCCGCCACCATCGCGACGTGAGGATGCTTGTTCCGAGAATTTCGCATTCGGTTGCTTTCCGGTCCACTGCTTTGGGGAATCACCGCAGAGTAACGAGGCTGGGCCCCGAATTGTTCTCGCCGTTGTAGAGTGAGAATAAGTAATTGCACAATAACATCGCCGTTATTTGCCTGCCATAAGAGGCTTTAGTGCCTGCCGCCACAGGCAGATCATGGCGGAGTAATGCCTAGCAGGCCATGCGACCATCTGCTCTCCATTCGGAGATCAGGCGAGTAGTAGGTACACAGAATGGATAGCAGCCTTCCGCATGACTGCTTGGACATTGGGTAAGCGCTCCATAAACCCCACCTACCGTTGGTGAGGCATCTCGTTCAGGATGCAGTGGCTGGCGAGCAGTTCCACGGCAGCAGCGCCTCGTAGTCTTCTACGCGCTGTGCCGTTGGCAGGCGTTCGAGGACGTAGCGCAGCCAGGCATAAGGTTCTTGCCGGTTGGCTTTGGCGGTTTCGATCAGGCTGTAGATCTGCGCGCTCGCCGTCGCGCCTTTGGGCGTGTCGCTGCCAGTTCTTGCGGCCAATGACGAACGGGCGGATGGCGTTCTCGGCGCGGTTGTTGTCGATGGGCAACTGTCCGCCTTCGACGTAGCGTACGAGCCGGCTCCAATTGCTGGCCAAGTAGTTCACCGCCTTGCCTAAAGCAGTTTGCCCAGCGACCTGCGGCTGGGTTTTGTCCAGCCAGGCTTTGAGTTGTTCGAGGATCGGCTGGCTGCGTTGCTGGCGTGCCTCGAAGCGCTCGGTTTCACTGGCCTCTTTCAGGTCACGCTCGATGCCGTAGAGTTTGTTGATCAGGTTCAGTGCCATGTCGGCACGTCCGGTCTTGCCCTTGGGCTGTACCTTCTGTGCGTCGACGAACTTGCGCCGGGCATGCGCCCAGCAAGCCAAGCGCTCGACGCCATCTTTTGCGGCCACGGCGTTGTAGCCGGCGTAATCGTCGGTCATCAGGTAGCCCCGATAGCCATCGAGCAGGCGCAACGGGACGTCCTGCGCGCGGCTGGTCGAGTAGTCGAAGAGGATCACCGGCTTGTCAGGCGGGCCACCGGTTTGCACCCACATCCACGATTGCGCAGTGGGATCGCGTCCCGGTTCGTGCAGCACCTGTAAGCGGGTTTCGTCGCAGTGCAGTACCGGGTATGCATTGAAGATGCGGCAGTCGCTGGTGTTACCAGTAGGAAGCACGCCAGAGATCCAGTCAGCACAGTCAGAGGCTTGGTCAGCGGGTGTTGTTTTTGCAGCTCTTCTCCACGATATCGGGAAAGTGGCGGTAGACGTTAACGTCCAGCTGCGCAGCGGTAAAACCTGGCGAGCATGGGATGGACCGATCACTGAAGATTATCGCTTCCACTATGTGAAAGGACGCCAGTACAAGCTCCACGGCGCTGCGGCCGGCTTGTTGTACACGCGAGTGATCCCTTCCGAGGTGATGAACTGGTTGTCTCAATATCCGGAACTTTGGGCTTCGCTTCTATACGTCTTGGCTGGCCAGTTTGAGCACGCCGGGGTGCTGGGGGACATTGTTACGAGGTCAGATCAGGCATCCGTGGCCAACGAGCTCGGAGGCAACCCAGATAGAGCTGTAGCAGCGCCTCGTAACACCCTCCAACGGCAGCTCCTCGACGGCCTGAGATACTTGGTCAAGAACGAGTTAAAACTGAATCAGCCTCAGGCTTCCGATGGCTGGTTTACTCCAGACGCAGTATGGCTGGTAAGCAAGACAGTATCGGATCGACTGCGGGCTCACCTTCTGAGCCAGGGTATCGAAGGCGTGCCTGAACGCAATTCGACCCTATTTAATGTTTTTCAGGACAACGGCCTGATCATTGCCAATCCTGCCGGTAAGGCGATCTGGGATGCCGAAGTCCTTAGCCCCTCAGGATGGAAGAACACATTTACATTCTTGCGGGTATCACCCTCGCTCATCTGGGCTGCAGGGGAGGATCGGCCAGAGCCCTTCCCTGGTTCGGTGACGGTGGTTAACGTCCGCCACGTTGGCGGCAGTGCCTACTACGCTGTGCACCAAACCCGACTCGTCATCCACGCCGATGTGCGCCTTCAGTCGGGTAAAGCAGGAGTGTTACCACTCCTGCCTCCCCTAAGAACCGTACTTGAGAGTCACCCCTCATACGGCTCAAGCCTTCCAGCAGCCTGAGTGAGACTGGGTAACCTGACGATGCGCTCTTCGGCGCTCAAG
>VMRT01000037.1 GCA_007713455.1 Pseudomonas sp. | reverse complement strand
CGATGATCACATCACCGCCAGCCCAGCTAGACCGCCTGATTGAGCGGCAGAGGCCTGGTCATCGCCCGACGGCCATGGCGGCTGGCTGCTTCGGGGGGCTTGCCTTGGGCAGGGCTGCAGCTTAGGTTGATGACATTGGGGGAACAGCATGCCCTGCAGAACGACACACGTCACTTTTGTTAAATTAATAAGCTAGCTACCTATTGGGCATAACCTTGCAATTTGCTTCAATTTACGCACATGCACTTGCGACCTCAAAATGCAACGTAAGCCCCGAATATCTCCATTATTGTCGCCGCCAGCCTTAGTTACAGCTGCTATGATGAATGAGATCGAAAACTGAAATCCCCCACTAGAATTGTTGACTGGAGTCAAAATGAATAAAAAGCGGCCGGTTAATCTTGATATTCGAACCATTCAGCTTCCTCTCACGGCGCTTACATCGATTCTGCACCGGATTTCAGGAATTATGCTCTTTATTTTTCTGGGACTGATACTGTATATGCTGAGCAAATCGTTGGAGTCAGAAAAGGGTTTTAATGAAGTCAAGGAGATTTTTTCTTCACCTTTCGGCAAAGTTAGTTTCTGGTTGGTATACTCTTCATTTATTTATCATCTCGTAGCCGGAATTCGACACCTAGTTATGGATGTGGGTGTTGGTCATACTTTGAAAGGCAGCAATCGCGCCTCTACTATTGTTTTAGTAGTGTCGGGTGTTTTAATGGTTGCTGGCGCCGTATGGATTTGGTAGCTGTGGAGTCGTAATGCGTATTTACAAGGACTAAAAGCGTCCTTTAAAGCTAACTTACGAAAGTATTTATAATCGACGGTTCACGCTTAAACGGTTGAATCCTTTCGGGCTTCCGAATAGCTGTTAGCTGAAAGCTATCATGAGCTAAGTTTTCTGTGCATCATCAAATGTGTTAATGGGAGCGCCATAGTACTAGGTACAAATATGGCTCTAGGACAATGTTAGATGTTTTGGATTTTGAGGCGGATCGCTCTTATCGAAGATCGTCTAATTCGCTCTGAAGCGCAGGTTTTTTGAAACTATCACCTGGTTGGCACACTGTGCGAATCAACATCAGATATGAGAAAGCCAATCAGGTGAACACTACCCTCGAGGGCTCATCTGTCCAGTTAAAGCCTCGAGTCTTTCTGGGTGCGCAAAAGACAAGAAGGTTATATGGGAAAATTATGAGGCCTGGATACCATGCGTCATGGGCGTGCCGATGCTGTGAGTGACAGAGCGAGAAGCAAGTGAAAGTCCCTGAAGTAGGGGCGGGATGCGCCCGAGTGGCATTTTTTGTCTTAAGGTAGATCGCGTAGCTGTTCTTCAGAATAATCTTCAGAGCGTTGACGACAGCCATCGCTGTGCATTCCTCAAGAATAGAATGTGTCGGAAGGGTGGCGTCATTGGTGTTAGTCATCGCTTAGGATTTCTCAATCTGGCTTACACGGGCGCCTGTACCGATATCCCCGCGGATGGCGACGTATCGATGTTGAATTCCTCGCCAGACGAAGTGCAATGAGCTGCGGCTATAGGCTTGCGCAGCCTTAGATAGCCGGCCGTCGCAGGCGCGCCGGTTGGCCGGGATCTTCTTCTGCCCGTCAGGTGTCCGGTCGGAACTCCAGCACGAACGCTACGACCTTTTCGGCGGACATTTCGCACGGCTTCAACAATGTCCTATCTGATGTAACGCGGAAGAGGTTGAAGCTGACAATGTCAGTCCCGTCCAACTCCCTGGCGAACAGACTGTTGCGACGTCCGTCCCCAGATCGCCGGACGATCAAGCTGAAACGCCGGCCTTCATAAGTCCCTTCTCTGTATCCCTCCGCAAGCTTCGCGAAAGCGGCATCGAACTCGGAATGCTCCATGTCATCCATCCTTATTGATAGAACAGAGGCGCGGCGGGTGCGAGACCGCCAGTGCCGGGTCGCGCTAAGGTGCCGGGCAGATTCCTGCAGCCGACGAGGCCCGGGGTGGGCAGGATAATTGAGATGTCGGCGCCCGCATGGCTATCAGCGAAGTCGTCCGTCCAGTCTGCTAGGCAACGTCCACGCCTTTCCAGAAAGCGATGTAATCCCGGATACCCTCGGCATCCGGAGTGGGGGCGGGATAGGTCCAAGCGGCGTTCACGTTGAGCGCGTCACCCGCGCGAACATGAAAGAAGCGCGCGGCGCCTTTGATCGGACAGACAGATGTGTGCGGGCTCATCTCAAGCAGGCTCAGGTCGACTCCTGACGGTGGGAAGTAGTGATTTCCCTCGACGATGACTGTTTCGTCGCTTGTGGCGATAGTAGTGTCTTTCCAGATGGCTGAGACCAACGGACTCTCCTTTTGTATTCATCAACCGGCGAAGGCTCGCGGGCTGGCTGCCCCAAGCCGCACCTCCTCAGGTGGCAGGCGGGTTGCGCCCGAGAAGTTTGTCGAGCTCGCCTCTGACATCGAGCGCGAATAGCTCATCGGAGCCACCGATAAGGGTGCCATTGATGAAGATCTGCGGCACGGAGCTTCGCCCCGACGCTTCCGCCATGGCCTGCCGGTGAGCCGGATCCGCCTCAATATCGAGCTCCTTCCATCGCACGCCCTTTTCCTTGAGGAGCGCCTTCGCTCGGCGGCAGAACGGGCACCAATTCGTGGTGTACAGCAATACATCAGTTGTCATATTGCATCTCCGGCAGTTGCACGCGGATCGCTGTCATGGCGTTGATCTCCAATTCGCGGCGTTCAAAGATGGCGACTGCACCTTGGCCGACATCGGAGCAGATGCTGACGATTGGCCGCTATCCAGGCGACATGGCCCAAAGTGCTTTCACCGCCAGGCAGAGGCCGCACGCGCCTCCTGTAGCGCCGAGCCGATGCTCTAAGGTAACCGAGCCTCGATTGGGACGGAAGCGGTCCCGCTCGAATCGCCCATCATGCTGGTCGAGCATATCAGGACGACGGATAGTGCAGGAACTTTCAAATTGAGCTTGATGTCGAGCCAGGTATCGCGAGCGAAGGCGTTCTAGAGGCCGGGGGGTACGAAGACTGTGTTCGGCAAAACGGTTCACGTTGATCGCCAAAGCTTCCCAGGGCGCACGTCTACGATCGGCGCGACGTGAGATAGCTCGCGCCGCTAGCCCCCGTAGCGCTCCGTCTTGATGATGGAGGCGTCCAAGCCCGCCAGCAGCGCGCTATCGGTTGCGATGTTGACGAATCCGTTAGACCCGCAGACGAACACTTGCGTCGGCTTTCCCTGAAGCCTGGTTAGAATTTCTTGGACCATCATGCCGTCGATCCGTCGCGCAAAGTCCGATGCGCGAACCGGTTTCTCGCGCGTAATCGCGAGCGCCAGGACGAACGCCGGATCGCTGATTTCGATGCAATGAAGTTCTTCTGAGAAGAGAACGTCCTCGGCGGTTCGTGCGGACAGGAGCAACGCTGTCGGAACGGCTTGGGCCAATGCGCGGCGCTGCCGGATCATTGCCATCAACGGCACGAGGCCGGAGCCTCCCCCGATCAACAGAACCGGATCTATGGCAGGCTCAGGCCAAAGGAAATGGCCACCGAGCGGACCGCGAACTTCGATTTCGTCACCAATCGCCGCGATGTCGTGAAAAAACGGCGAAACTTCGGCATCCGGCATGCGCTCGATAGCTATCTCGACGATCGGGGTCGAAACTGCCGATGACGCGATCGAGTAGCTGCGCATTGCACTGTAGCCGTCGGGCGCGGTCAGCCGGATATCGACGTGCTGACCTGCGGTGTGCGCGAACGGCTTGCTCAACCGAAGGAAGAAGCTCTTGATACTCGGTGTTTGCTGGATGATGTCGTCGATCACGCATGATTGCCACGAACGGACTTGCGCTTCGTTTTCAGTCATGGGTGTATCGTTGTTCGCGCCACGGATCGCCGTAGATGTGATAGCCGTGCAGCTCCCAAAAGCCGGCCTCGTCACGCGTCGTGAATTGCAGCGCATTCACCCATTTGGCGGATTTCCAGAAGTAAAGGTGCGGCACTAGAAGACGCGCCGGCCCCCCATGATCGCGGGAAAGTGGCTTGCCCGCATAACTGAGGGCGACCATCGCTTTCCCGGAAAGCAGATCCGTCAGAGGGACGTTTGTCGAATAATTATCGTAGCAGTGCGCCAAGACGAAATCGGTAGGCCGATCAAGCTCTGCATCTGCAAGGATGTCTTCAATGAGTACACCCTCCCAAACGGTATCCAGTTTGGACCAAGAGGTGACGCAGTGAATATCCTTTGTCACCTGGGTCTTTGGTAGAGTGTTGAATTCGCCCCAATTCCACGTTTTGACGGGCTTCGGACCAATTTTGACTGTGAATTTCCAGTCGGAGGGCTCTACCCTCGGCGTAGGGCCGGCCGACAGAACAGGGAAATCCTCCACCAGATGCTGACCTGGCGGAATCCGATCGGACTGGTCGCCTGAACCGCGACCGGTGAAACCTCTGGTGACCATAGTGACCCCTCTTGCTCGATACGGCAGACCGAAGCCGGCCTTCATTTCAGTACTCTGCGTAAAGCATTTGCCCGCACATCCGCCGAATAAGCCAATCGACTAAAAATCAGATACAGATGCTCTATCATCGTAAAAAATCGCGTATCGAACATAGCGTCAGGCCAGCATGATTCCCAATACCCAATGGCTATAGGGTAGATAACCCCAAGGCTGCGTACGCTGATCTGCGGTATGCGGAGCGGAAGTTGCAGGTTCGCTCTCAAACGGATGGGCAGCGTGCAAAGCTCAAGGCTCACCAGCGCATGGTTGCCCAGTTCGCGCTCGCCGGCAGCTTGAGTATATTAAGGACGAAATGTCGATCTGATCTATTCTGGCTTCAGGAAATAGGGAAAATAAGGTCGGACGTTCGCGCACCGTCGCGACGCGCGATCATCCACTAAGCTTCTGTATCGGGGTTGGAGGATCAGATGAACGAGATCGAACGACAAGCGCCTGAGCTGCGGGTGCAAAAATGGATTGGCAAAGATGGGGAAAGTATCGCGCCGTTCAAACTGTCAGATATCGGGCCCGGCCCGAAAATCTTGTTTGCCTTCCAGCATTGGTGCCAAGGTTGCCATTTGCATGGGTTTCCGACGCTACAAAAGTTGCATGCAGCGTTGAGCTCAAAAGACGTGGGGTTCGCAGTGATCCAGACCGTCTTCGAAGGAACGCATGAGAATACCTTCGAGAAGTTGCGCGTGAACCAGCTCAAGTATGAGCTTCCTATCGTTTTCGGTCACGACGAGCAACCGACCGGCTCGCCGTTTCCAACCTTCATGGAAGACTACCGCACACGAGGAACTCCGTGGTTTACGGTTATCGACGCTGGCGGTAGCATTGTTTTCTCGGACTTCCATCTCGACGCGGAGCGACTAGTGAAGCAACTTGAGCAAGGTTAATCGTTGGAAGGTGGGCAATCATCCTGATTGCCACCCATCCCCTGATGCCCACTACAGGCGTTGCGCGCTGTAACTCTGTTGATCAGCGTGCGAAAACCCGGATCCGGATAGGAGGAGCGTCAACGATTGAATCAATCCGTTGGGAGAGGGCGGCTCCGCTCCGTCAGCTCGGCAATAGATAACCCATTCTCGCCGAGCAACTCTCTGATCCGATCGACGATATGAGCCCCTAGCGCCGCTGTCTTGGTCCCCCCCACAGATTCCCAAGATGCGAGTTCACACGCCGATACCTCGTGGTCAGCGCCGAAGTGCTTCTGTCGGTATGTCACCGCCGCCCTTCAATGATAAAGGCGCGGTAACGGGAACCGGCAAAGCGATGAGCAGCGATGGTTTGGTAGGCGGGACTGTCATACCAGTCGCGAGCGGCCTGCATCGTCGGGAAACGCAAGATTACGGCCCCTTCGATGGGCGGCCCCTCCAAATGCTGGATCGCGCCATAAGCGGCGAGAAAGGTAACGTCGTGACCATCGAACGATGGTCCGACGCCTGCAGAATAGGTTGCGAGTGCATGTGGGTCGCTGGTTTCTTCCCGCGTAAAGACGACGAACGCTTCCATCATTAGGCCTCTCAAAGGTTGGATCTGTTGGCCATTACCACCGGTGATGGCCTCACAGTCGTCAGGCTGGCAACTGGAACCCGATTTTCATGAGTGCCTCGACGCACGCATCCTGATCCTGCTGATAGTTGCCTCCGGAGATGCCTATGCCGCCGATCAACTTCCCATCCTCCAGAATCGGATAACCGCCGCCGACAGCGACCATCCGAGGGCGATAGGCTAGCGGCGCCACTTTTGGATCGTTGGTCACATAGTCGTTCCAGACATGGGTCGGGAACCCAAACGAGGCGGAACTCCAGGCCTTGTCGATGGCAACATCGACGGTAAGGAACGGCGCATCGTCGGTGCGCTCGAACGCGCGCAGGTTACCGGTGGCGTCGACGACGGCGACGGCAGCCGGGATGCCGATGGCACGGGCCGCAGCGAGCGCCGCGTCGATGAGGGCGACTGCGGTTTCGCGGTTGATCGAGGCGGTGGCAATAGATTTGGTCATGGGATTCTCATCGCTGGGGCATAACCCGTTCGGCTTTTTGAGGTTGGACAAGATGTTTGGCGATCGCGGTCGTTAGAAGCCTTCGAGGGGCGAATAGAGAAAACGGAAAAAATCGTACGCTAAGGTTTTCCGGGCAACCGTAGCGGCCTGAACTTCCCGTCTTCAAGCCGGCGGCTCTGCCGCCAGACGTAATCGCCGGTTAGGTTGATGTGTTCCCAACCCAGCGGCGACAGGTATTGCAGCAGCTCGCCGTCCACCGGCTTACCAGCCTCGACCAGCCCCTGGGTGGCGCGTTCCAGATACACTGTGTTCCACAGCACGATAGCCGCCGTCACCAGGTTGAGGCCGCTGGCCCGGTAGCGCTGCTGCTCGAAGCTCCGATCCCTGATTTCGCCGAGGCGGTTGAAGAACACCGCCCTGGCCAGGGAGTTGCGCGCTTCACCCTTGTTCAGGCCGGCATGCACGCGACGGCGCAGCTCGACGCTTTGCAGCCAGTCGAGGATGAACAGCGTGCGCTCGATCCGGCCCAGCTCGCGCAGGGCCACGGCCAGTCCGTTCTGGCGCGGGTAGCTGCCGAGCTTGCGCAGCATCAGCGAGGCGGTGACGGTGCCCTGCTTGATCGAGCTGGCCAGGCGCAGGATGTCGTCCCAGTGGGCACGCACGTGCTTGATGTTCAGGGTGCCGCCGATCAGCGGGCGCAACGTCGGGTAGGCTTGCACGCCCTGCGGCACGTACAGCTTGGTTTCGCCGAGGTCGCGGATGCGCGGCGCGAAGCGGAAGCCTAGCAGGTGCATCAGGGCAAAGACGTGATCGGTGAAGCCGGCCGTGTCGGTGTAGTGCTCCTCGATCCGCAGGTCGGACTCGTGGTACAGCAGGCCGTCGAGCACATAGGTGGAATCGCGGACGCCGACATTCACCACGCGGGTGCTGAACGGCGCGTACTGGTCGGAGATATGGGTGTAGAACAGCCGTCCCGGCTCGCTGCCGTACTTCGGGTTGACGTGCCCGGTGCTCTCGCCCCGGCCACCCGCGCGGAAGCGCTGGCCATCGGAGGATGAGGTCGTGCCGTCGCCCCAGTGGGCGGCAAAGGCGTGGCGATACTGGTGGTTGACCAGCTCGGCCAAGGCCGCCGAATAGGTTTCGTCGCGGATGTGCCAGGCTTGCAGCCAGGACAGCTTGGCGTAGGTCAGGCCGGGGCTCGACTCGGCCATCTTGGTCAGCCCGAGGTTGATCGCATCACCGAGGATTGCGGACAGCAGCAACGTCCTGTCTTTGGCCTCGGCCCCGTCCTTCAAGTGGGTGAAGTGGCGGCTGAAGCCCGTCCAGTCGTCCACGTCCATCAGCAGTTCGGTGATCTTGATGCGCGGCAGTAACTGGCTGGTTTGGTCGATCAGCGCCTGCGCCCGATCCGGCACCGCCGCATCCAGCGGGGTGATTTTCAGCCCTGACTCGGTGAGGATGGCATCGGGCAGCTCGTTGTCCTTGGCCAGGCGGGTGACGGTGGCCAACTGCTCGTCCAGCAGCTGCAAACGCTCTTCCAGGTACTGGTCGCTGTTCGGGTTGATCGCCAGGGGCAGGGCCTGCTCGCGCTTGAGTGCGGCGAACTTCTCGGCCGGCAGCAGGTAGTCGTCGAAGTCGCGGAACTGCCGCGAGCCCTTGACCCAGATGTCGCCGGAGCGCAGGGCGTTCTTCAGCTCGGACAGGGCGCAGATTTCGTAGAATTTCCGGTCGAGGCCTTCCGGGGTGATCACCAGCGGCTTCCAGCGCGGCTTGATGAAGGCCGTGGGTGCATCGGCCGGCACCTTGCGCAGGTTGTCGGCGTTCATCTCACGCAGGGTCTGCACGGCTGCCAGCACGCCTTGCGCGGCCGGCGCGGCGCGCAGTTCCAGCACCTCCAGCAAGGCCGGCGTGTAACGGCGCAGGGTGGCGAAGTTCTCGCCGACCAGGTGCAGGTGGTCGAAGCCTTCCGGCCCGGCCAGCAGCTCGGCCTCGCTGACGCTCTCGGTGAACTCGTCCCAGGGAATCACCGCCTCGATGGCGGCATAGGGGTCGCTGCCGCTTTCCTTCGCTTCCAGCAGCGCCTGGCCGATCCTGGAGTACAGGCGCACCTTGTCGTTGATCGCCTTGCCCTGCTTCTGGAACTGCTGCTGATGCTTGTGCTTCGCGCCGCTGAACAGCTTGACCAGGATGCGGTCATGCAGATCGACCAGCTCATCGATCACGGTCGCGGTGCTCTCCAGCACCACGGCGGCCAGGGTCGCGTAGCGGCGCTGCGGCTCGAACTTACCGAGGTCTTTGGGCGTCATCTGCCCACCCTCGCGGGCCAGCTTGAGCAGGCGGTTCTGGTGGATGTGCCGGCCCAGGCCTTCGGGCAAGTCCACCAACTGAAATGTCTTCAGCCGCTCGATGTGTTCCAGCATGTGCCGAGAGTTGGGTTTCAGCGGTGCCTGGCGCAGCCAGGTCAACCAGGTGATGCTGCTGCCGGCCTTGAGCTTCAACAGCTCGTCCAGCTTGGCCCGATGCGAGTCCGTGAGTGGTTCGACCAGGGCGCGGTAGACCCGCCGATTGGCTCGCGCAATGGCTTCCGAGCAGGCCCGGTCAATCACGCTCAGCGCCGGCAGGATGCGTCGTTTCTGCCGTAGGCTCTCCAGGGCCTGACCGGCCAGCAGCAAGCCTTTGTCGGTCTGCTGGGCCAGCTCGGTTAGCTCGCGCACCAGGGCGCGGAAGTCGGACAGGCCGAACGGGGCCAGTTGCAGGTCGGTGCGCAGTTCCTGGGCATGCTCGCGACGGGTCACGTCGCGCTCGCCGTACTTTGCCCAGCTCGCCGGCTCGGCCTGGACTTGCTTCGCCACCCACAGGATGACCGGCTCGGGCAGCTCGCTGTCGGTTCCCAGCGCGTAACCGGGGTAGCTGTCGTTTTCAGAAGACGGCTGCACTGAACGTCAGAAGCCGACTGCACTATAGCAGCGGAGGGGTTGGATCCATCAGGCAACGACGGGCTGCTGCCGGCCAATAGCCGACAATGACGACACTGGAAATCCCCGCCTGTGAGCGTCGGCTCAGGGCGGGACAGCGTCATCCAGCTACCTGCGCCACTGACTCAGCCTTGTCCAGCCGGCCGCGCCGCACGAACAGACTGACCAGCCGTTGACGGATCGCCACCTGGAGTTCCGCCAGTTGTTCCGGCGTGATGCGAATTTCACCCGCTCGACGAGCGCAACACCGGCGCCGCCTACGCCAAGAACCGGCGAATCGAACTCAAACTCACGAACCGCTGAGCGCCGCGTCACCGCGCTGCTGCGCCAGCCAGTCGCGCGGGGCGCAGCCCATGCGCACGCGGAAGGCGCGCGCCAGAGCGTTCGGGCTGCCGTAGCCGACGCGGTCGGCCACCACCGCCACCGGCCGCCCCTGCTTGAGCAGGGTGCAACTGACGTTCATCCGCCAGTCGGCCAGATAGTCGCCCGGCGTGACGCCCACCGCGTCCTTGAACGCGGCGGCGAAGCGCGCGCGTGACATGCCCGCCTTCGCCGCCAGCGCCTCGAGCGACCACGCGGTCTGCGGCGCATCGTGCATGGCGGTTATGGCGCGCGCGAGTTTCGGGTCGGCCAGGCCCGCCAGCAGTCCGGTGGCGCCAAGCCGCCCATCCATCAGATAACGCAGCAACTGGATCAGTAGCAACTCGCACAAGCGGTCGATGGCGGCCTGCCGACCGCACTGGTCGCGCTCGGCTTCGGCAAACAGCAACTCTAGCGTCGGCCCGAGGCCGGGCAAGTCCGCCAACGGAATCAGCAGCATCGACGGCAAGGCCATGGCCAACGGATTGCCCGTCGAAGCGCCCAGGTCGACCTCCGCACACAACCGCTCAGCGGTATCGCCGGGGGCGGCGACAAAACGATGCGACGCCACGCGCGGATAAAACAGCAGGCTCGGCTCGGTAACCAGCAGATCTTCATGCACGGGCGAACGCGCCGTAATCGGGCCGCGCCGCACCAGATGGATATAGCCATGCGGCGCCGCGTAATGATGCTGCCCACAGAAGGCGCCGCTGTGAAAAACGCGCGCCGAAAGCGAGTAGTGCCGGAGCAAGCCGGCCAGTCGATCCGCCATTCCACTCTCCATATAAGACGATAGGTTACGTATTTGATACTTTACGTGCCATATCGTACCAAACAAAGGGCGATCATGCCCACGTGCTCTTGCACCTCACCCACTACGGAGATAGACATGACCCAAATCGCCCCCCTGACCATCGACACCGCTGACGCCGCTACCGCTGCCACACTCAAGGCCGTCAAAGCCAAGCTTGGCATGGTGCCGAACCTGTTCGCCACGCTGGCCCACGCGCCGGCGGCGCTCAATGGCTACCTCGGCTTGTCCGAAACGCTGGGCACCGGCCGCCTGAATGCCTCCCAGCGCGAGATCGTTGCGCTCGCTGCCGGTCAAGCCAATCGCTGCCAGTATTGCCTGAGCGCACACACCCTGATCGGCAAAGGTGCCGGACTGTCGGCAGAGGCCATCGCCGCGGCCCGCACCGGCCAGGCGGCCAACGCACTTGACGATGCAATCGCCGGCTTTGCCCGCGCGCTGGTCGAGCAACGCGGCGTGGTGTCGGCCGACGCCATGGCCAACTACCGCCGCGCGGGGCTCGACGACGGCCTGATACTGGAAGTGATCGCCAACGTCGCGCTGAACACGCTCACCAACTACACCAACCACATCGCCGACACCACGGTGGATTTCCCCGTGGTCGCCGTCTGATCTCCATAGGCATATAAGGAGAACACGATGAAAATCGCACTCACCGGCGCTCTGCTCGCCAGCGCCCTCGTCCTGCCACTGGCCGTCACGGCCGGCGACTTTTCGCCCTATGTGGACAGCCAGGGCGGCATCAGCCGCCCCACAGACTTCCGCACAAACTTCGTCCACCTGGGCTCATATGCGGTGTTGGACGAAAAATCCGCCTCTCGCGGCTTGCACGATGTGTACACCGAAAAGGCCTCGGCCGAGCACTACCGCAAGACCGGCAAGTTCTTGGACGGCGCCACGCTGGTGAAAGAGATCCGCAAGCTCGAAACCAGCGCCATGACCACTGGCAACCCTGTGGTCTGGGGTTCCGATGCGGCCGTGTGGTTCGTGATGGTCAAGGACGCCAAAGGCCGTTTCGCCAGCAACCCCTTGTGGGGCGACGGCTGGGGCTGGGCGCTGTTCAAGGCCGACGCCCCCGCCAAGAATGTCGCCGTCAGCTACGAAGCCGACTGCATGGGCTGCCATGTGCCGGCGGCCAAGACCGACCGCGTATTCATCCAGGGCTATCCGACACTGACCCAGCACTGACTTGCTGCCGGGTTACGCTTCGCGCAGGATGGCACCTCCGTCCTGCGCGAGCCACCCTTTCCGGAAGCGCGCCATGCCGACACTCGACGCCTTTCTGACCGACGTCCGCGCCTGCACGCGCTGCGCACCGCATCTGCCACACGGCGTGCAGCCGGTCTTCCAGTTTCACCCGAGTGCGCCCATCCTCATCGCCGGCCAAGCACCGGGGGCCCGGGTCCATGCCTCAGGCGTGCCCTTCGACGACGCCAGCGGCGCGCGTCTGCGCGCCTGGCTGGGCGTGGACCGCGACACCTTCTACGACCCTACCCGCATCGCCATTCTGCCCATGGGCTTCTGTTATCCGGGCACCGGCAAAAGCGGTGACCTGCCGCTACGCCCGGAGTGCGCCCCCCGCCTGGCGCGAAGCCTTCATGCAGCGTTTCGAGCGCCTGTCGCTGGTCATCGTGCTGGGCAGCTACGCCATGGACTACCACCTCGGTACTGGCAAGACGCCGCTCACCCGGGTGGTCGAAGCCTGGCGCGAGCACTGGCCGCAAGCGTTCCCCCTGCCTCACCCTAGCCCGCGCAACAATCGCTGGCTGGTGCGCAACCCCTGGTTCCAACAAGACGTGCTGCCCGCGCTGCAAGCACGCGTCCAGGCAGTCCTCACCGCCAACCCCAAGGAAACCCCATGACCGACGACACCGCCGCCATTACCGAGCTGCTGCACAAGTACTACGACACCCTGGCCTGGGCGAACGGAGACAGGCACCGGCTTTGGAGCGATGAACGACGGCTTCAGGTGCGGTAGCTGACGCCTGGGACCTCAATCACCGTATGACCGGGTCGAAAGCGGTCCTTTCTCTGACAACATCGCCCTAGCCCGCACTCAACCCCCACAACACATCCAGCACATGTTGCGTAGGCCGCTCGACGTCCCCACCACGGTGGGCAATACCAAGTTGACGCCACAATAAGGGCTGTAATGGCCGCATGACGATCCTGGTATCGGGCAATGGCGTGGAGGCTTCATGCGGCAACAACGTCGCACCATAACCGGCCGCCACTAGGCTTTTGATCGCATCGTTGTAGTTCAGTTGAATACGCGGCGTGGGCTGCCGTCCATCACTGGCGAACCACTCCGAGGTCAAGCGCGAAAGCCGAGTAGTTTTGTCATTCAGAATTAATGGCTGGGCGGCCAGCCAACCGGGGGTCACAACATCCGGGCATTCCCAGCGAGCCGGCAAGAAGGCCATGACCGGGTCCCGCCGCCATGGCTCGATCCGCAATTCCTTCACCGGGGTCTGTGGCAGCGCGACCAGACCGATCTCCAAAGAGCCCTCGGCAAGCTTCTTCAAAGTTTCCTGCGACGTGAGCACCGCGACCTGCACATCGATAGCGGGATGGCGTTGGCCCAACGTCTCCAAAGCTTGCGGCATCAACTGTGCGATGGCCCCTGTGGAGGCACCCAGCCGCACACGCCCGGCCAAGCCCTGCACCTGACGCTCCACGTCCTCAAGCGCCTGCTCCGCATCCGCCAACAGGCGCCGCGCGCGCTCCACCAGCGTTTCTCCAATCGCCGAAGGCTGAATGCGCCCACGTGTGCGCGACAACAGCTTTCCGCCAACCCGCGACTCCAGGTCGGCAATATGCAAACTGACCGTGGGTGGCGCGAGGTGCAGCACACGGGCCGCCTCGGCAAACGAACCCAGGTCGGCAATGGCCACCAACGTGCGCAGACGGTCCAGGCTGATTTCGCGCATGAGTCACTCCTTGTTCAGAAAAGCTGAATTTCATCGTTTAGAAATTCAACTTTTCCTATCTTAGCCCCTCACTGAAGATTGGAACTCCTGATTTCCTATGTCCGAGAGCATTCCATGGCAAGTCCTCTTATATTCATCGACGGCGACCAAGGCACCACCGGGTTGCAAATCCATCAACGTCTACGCGACCGGACCGATCTGCGGCTTATCACGCTCAGCCCCGAACATCGCAAGGATCCGCAACGTCGCGCCGAAATCATCAACGCCTGCGACATCGCGATTCTCTGCTTGCCCGACCAAGCCGCACGCGACGCTGTAGCGAGCATCGAAAACCCCGCCGTTCGGGTGATCGATGCGAGTTCGGCGCACCGCACCCATCCAGACTGGACCTATGGTTTCGCGGAGATGAACTCGCAGCAGGCCCAACGCATCGCCACGGCACGGCGGGTCAGCAATCCCGGTTGCTATCCCACGGGGGCGATAGGGCTGCTGCGCCCATTGCTGGAGGCCGGGTTGCTGCCCAGGGACTATCCGACGAACATTCATGCTGTGTCGGGCTATTCCGGAAAAGGGCGCGTTGGCGTGCAAGAGCATGAGGGAGAGGGCGCATCACAGGCGCCCGCGTTTCAGGTTTATGGTCTGGGGCTGGCACACAAACATATTCCGGAGATTCAGCAGCAAAGCGGTCTGATGGAGCGGCCGATGTTTGTGCCGGCTTATGGGGCTTTTCGGCAGGGGATCGCGCTGACCATACCGTTGCAACTTCGCTTGTTGGCGCCGGGCGTGGATGCGGTGCGGTTGCATGCGTGTCTTATGCAGCACTACGTCGATGCGGACCATGTACAGGTGATGTCGATGCAGGAGGCCAAAGGGTTGACGTGCCTTGATCCTCAGGCGCTTAACGGGACTGATAGTTTGCGATTGGTGGTGTGTGAAAATGATGAGACGGGGCAGGTTTTGTTGGCTGCGGTGTTTGACAATCTTGGGAAGGGAGCCGCTGGAGCGGCGGTGCAGAATCTGGATTTGATGGTTGCAGGAACATGACTCCGACTACCCACTGGCTCTAGAGTCTATGGCTCGAATTTTCGAGCGGTTGTTTCCTCTCTGTTTATGGCCTGGCATCGACGGCATTAAACGAGTCGAAAACAGAATCTACGCGTGTCAGCAGTTTGCAATCCAGTCAGGCTTTGAAGTTAAACGGTCGTCCACGACAGGCAGCAATCGGCCAACAGCGGCCGTTTTAGAGTAGGGAAAATAAATCCCCTTTTCTGCTGTCTACGCTTCGCAGCGCCGGTTACCCGGTCACCACGCAAGACTCGCTTCCGGTCGGTGGCTAACCTTTACCGGGCGGGGGTCATACCCGCTGGGTTTCTTACGCCATTTCGTGACGGCTTGCGCCGTCATTCCCAGGCGACCAAGCTTTGCCTGGCGCACATAAATCAGTCCCCTTTTTCTCTTTGCGCAGCAATGGCGTCGATCCTTCGCGCCTGCAAACCTTTGGTGCAGGCTCCAGCTCGCCCATTGCCCCCAACGACACCGCCGAGGGTCGCGCCCAAAATCGCCGCGTTGAAATCAAACTGGTGCCCCGTAGCGGCGCTGTAGCTCAAGGGTAATGGTGCCTTGGTGCTCTTTTCGTCGGATGCCCAGCTATCTTTTAATGGGTTACGGGCGATTTGCAGTGGGCTCCAAAACCTGGCCTCAGGAGGTGCAAGCTCCCGTGGCACCGGCTTTGGACTGGGCAGACCAATACGCCGGCCCATAAGCCCATAAGGATCCCGGCCTCGGCCGGGTTCTTTATGCCCGCTTCGCGGGCTTGAGCCCAGAAGGGAGCGGCGTGCGCCGGATTCGCATCTGCCAGCCAGTACGCAGCCCGTTTGGAACTCAGTTGATCCGTCTTTTTCAACGGTTTAACAGCCAAATCAATACGTTCACAAGTACACTCGCCACCCTAGGGATGGTGAAGCATCCACGAGCGGTACTAGAATTTTCAGCTTTTCGGTGCCGCCGCACGAATTCAAGGGGCAAGCATGGATTACGAACAACTGCCGAGGGCCGCCTTGGTCCGTATGCTGCAGGAGCATGATGCGGCGCTTGCCGATGCTGGCAAGAATGGCATCGTTATGAGTTACACCGGGCGGGCTGCTCCCTGGCAGATCATCCGCCAGGTCAAGCCGAAGCTGCATCGTATTATCAAGAAAGTATCCTTTGGAGAGGAAACCGCCCAGTCAGAGAATGAGATCTGGGACGGTGAAAACCTTTCTGCGATGGTCACGCTCTATAAATATCGTGGTCAAGTTGATCTTGTAGTAACAGACCCGCCGTACAACACCGGCGAGGACTTCCGCTATAACGACAAGTGGGACAAGGATCCAAACGATCCAGATCTCGGCGATGTAGTTCCTAAAGATGATGGGTCCAAGCACAGCAAATGGTTGCGCTTCATGACACCCAGAATCTGGATGATGCGTGAGATGCTAACCCCAGGCGGGGTTATGGCTATCTGTATTGATCATAGGGAACTATTTAGACTTGGCATGCTCATGGACGAAATCTTCGGCGAAGAGAATCGCATTGGCATAATCAATTGGCAGAAAAGCTATTCACCTCGCAGTGATAATAAGGGGGCGGCGGCGAAAACTGAGTGCAACACCTGACCTTTCCGGTACGGTGCTGTCCCTATGTCTTATTCCGAACTCAGCGTTGAAGAGCGCGCCACCATTCAAATCGGTCATGCCCAAGGTTTCAGCCTGCGCGGGATTGCCTG
>VMRT01000017.1 GCA_007713455.1 Pseudomonas sp. | reverse complement strand
TGTCGAACCTATGGATGGCGCGCCGACATTTGCTGACTACCGCAGGAAAGGTGCACCTGTAATGCGGAAAATGGCTGCTGCGAGGTGCTCGCGGCGGCCAAAAACGGAGAACTGAGCGGGTTACCTGGTCGATTTTGATCGACGGCCCGCTTTCAAAAGCAGCGAGGGCTGAAGTCGACCGGAAATACAGGGTTACTTCAGACCTTCCCTCAATTCCTCACCAACCTTCTCCAAGAGCTGCTCAAAACTTTCAGGAGCTTCGGATCCAAGCAAGTAGGTCAGGGCCAAGAGGGTGACCGGATGAATGTCGAGCACTGTGCAGAGGCTATCGAGCTTTTCGAGAGTCGGGCTCGTTGTCCCGCGCTCCAACATGCTTACGAAGGTACGACTGCTAACGAGTGAGAAATCTTCCTGTGTCAGCCCCCTACGCTGTCGCACGAGCCTCAACGCCTTCCCGAACGAATCCCGGACTTCCATTTTGCTGCTCCGCAAAATGGAACGATGAAGCGCGATTGAACAATATATGACTACAAAATATATTGTTCACCAATCAAGCAAAATTCTCATTAGGAAATTGCCTCGTGTTCAAAACCAGTCGGAATGCGGAACTGCTTCCTGGGCTCTCAACAGCTCCAGATGGCGTGCAGTTCTGGTCATATGTCGAGCTAGAGATGACCTGGCCCTGGTTCTACTTGCAGATCGTTGAGGACGATGGAAACGAGGCCTTTCGAAGCATGCTAATGGTTCCGTCGGTTCCATTGCTGGAACAGGTCATAGCTGCGCAGACTGAGCACGCCCGGCTGGAGCAGGCGTATCTTGTGAGTCCTGGGCATACGAACGAGGTTGGTCGCTGGTTGATGGAGCCGTTACTGGAGGTTCTTTCAATTCGTGATGCACAAGGTAGCGAGCTTGGGCACCAGTACCGAGTGGAGGGAGATCGCACGTACTCAACCTCAGCGAGTCAGTCTCTCGGCAGTGGAATTAGTAACCACGTGATCTTCTCTGCTGCATCACATCTGCGAGGCTAACGCCCCATATCCTGCCCGTATCCATAGTCCCATCTGAACCGAGCTCAGTTGTCTTTCCAGAACTCGCTCCGCTGCACAAGGCCGAACTCATCGTCAGCCCTATCGGGATTCTCATCGAACATGGTGTTGACCATGCGCTCGCGGCGGAGACCACTCAGCGCGCCGAAAAAGCAGGCCTCACAGAGATGCACCTCATAACGCTCGCCATCATGCTTGGAGCCATACCCCCAATGAGCCTGAAGGGTTCCAAACTGGAAACCATGACCTTCAACGTGAGTACTCTGACAACACACATCACAGGTAATGTCTGCGACCGTTTCACTCGGCAAAACAACAATATGCTTCACGAACAGCACCTCCAGCGGCGACAAAGCCCTTGCCTAGCGGCCGTTTCAATTTACCTGCAGACCGTCATCACCACTGATCCCAGGAGAGGCGGCCCCTGTACGCCATAGCCTTGATAGCAGCCTCATCGTTACTTGGTACAAATCTGAAGCTCGAAGCTCAATCCACACCTAAAGCCTTGATCACCGCATCGACGGGATCCGCGTAAAAACTCGTCTGGAACTTGGTAAACAGTTCCGGGGGAATTGTTGGCAGATCCACCGCGCTGCTCATAGGCAACGCGACCCGCTTGCCGCCTGCATCGAAAGCCACCTGCAGACACTCCGCGATACTTTCCACTGGAGTGATGTTGCCACCCAGACTCATATCGCCAAGTACAACCATCTGCCCCTGGGCAGGACGCCCCAGCAAGCCTGAGGCGAAAGCCACCAAGCTAGCGAGCGCCATGTGGGTCAGCGGACCAGTGTTTTGCAATTCCACCACATGCAGGTGGAAATCATGTTCTAGAACCCTGGCCGAGGCACTGATGCGCGAAGCATTTGCCTTGAAGTAGTCAAAGGCAATCTTCACCTGCTCCTTGGCAATGCTGGAATTCCAGAGACCAGAGGTGGCGAGCTTTCCAGAGCCTTTGGTGACCTGTAGCTCAAGGCGGTACAGCCCTGGCATACCTTTTCCGCTCAAGCCGATAGTGTGAATGAAACCAGGCTTGCTCTGGCCTTCAGGGATCAGCGTCCCGCCCCCCTGCTCCTTTACCGTTACGAAGTGCTCCTCCAGCGTTTCATTGTCGATGTAGCTGAAGTGGACATCGTAAAACTCCATGCCACCGATTTTCTTCAGCTGCTCCTTGACCCGACGGCGGACCTGCAAGGCGTACTCCAGGCACTGCCGCACGTCTTCCTTGGTGAACTGGTCATGGGGATAAAGCAGCTTGAGTAGCCCGGAAACGGTCTTGCGTACCGCGATCACGTCGCGCTGGTTGAGATTGTTGCCAAGCTTGAAGAACTTATCGATGGCATCGGCGAAGCTGCGCTTGCGCATTTCGCGGAAAAACTCTGCCAGGTAGTCGACGATCAGGCCATACCTATTGGTGAAGTACTCCGGGCGCATCTTGGGAATCTCCCAGCCAGGGATGTAGGCATGGAAGCGGTCGAAGAAGGCCGAGTCGATCATCTGCTCCGGGAAGGGAGCCAGCAGGTGGCTTGTCTTCACCAGGGACTCGACGCTCTGGTTGATGTTGCCAACGAAAACCATCGAGGCTGAGGCTTCCATCTGCTCACGCCCCCGGCCAAAGGAGCCAGATGCCATGAAGTCCTTCATGATCTGGACGCCATCCTTGTCCTTGAAGTTGATACCGGCCACTTCATCGAAGGCAACGACATCCCACAGACCGACCAAGCCAATGCGCCGGCTGCTCATGTTGTAGAACAGGTTGGCCACCGTGGTCTGCCCGCCGGACACCAGCATGCTGTTGGGAGAGCACTCCTTGTAAATATGGCTCTTCCCGGTGCCACGCGGCCCCAACTCGCAGACGTTGTAGTTGTTCTCGACGAAGGGAACCATGCGAGCCAGCAAGTGCCACTGCACGGACTCGTCCAAGGTCGAGGGCTCCATGCCGATGGAGCGAATCAGAGCCTCACGCCACTGCTCAGTGGTCAGTGCCGCCCGGCCCGAGAAAAGCTCCTGCATGTTCATGTTCGGCATCTGGATCGGCTTGAGCAGCGTCACGCCGAAGGGAGAGCCGTTCTGGCCCTCCTCGTGGTAGTAGCTCAAGGTGGCAATTACCCAGATCCCGCCTACCAGCAGCTTCTCGTATTCCTTGACGATGCCGGCAGAAATCTCCGCATCCTTGATGCCCAAGTTGCTGAAAGAGGCCTCGTAACGGTCCTTGCGCTCATTGAGCCGCACGGTTACCCGGTCGATCACCTTGTAAGTGCCGCGCTCGCGCACAAGAGATTTAACCTTCTCGGCCTCGTCAGGGCGCACATAGTTTTCGGCCAGCACGGTCTTGACGTTCTTCAGGCCCTGCTCGATGACCTCGGCGTCATCCGATGCGCAGTACATACCCAGCAGATATTCGAGCACATAGACGGGGACGTTAGCCCCTTCTTTGATCAGCTTGGTCAGGTCCTTTCGCACCACGCGTCCGGCAAAGTGTTCATTGAGAAGCTGATCCAGGTCTTTGTCCTGATAGGTGTCCATTGCGTGTCATGCTCTCAAAAAAAATCGTCGGTGAAGGCCAAATCGATGGTGATCCTGTAGCGCTCCAGCTCTGTATGGAGATCTTTGTCACGGATGACCAGGAAGTAGTCCTTCTTGCGGTCGAAGTCACTGCCGAGCAGAGACAGCCGCACCTGCTTCATGCGTTCGCTCATCGAGTCAGTGGAGCAATCGAAGGTCACGACCTCCTCACTGGATATCGGCTGCTCGCCCTCGAAAATGGCGACCGCCACGGTGACTGGCAGTACCTGTTCGCTAACCGACTCCGTCTGGATCAGATCGAAGCGCTGGATATTGGTCACCATCTTCAGCACCGACTTCGGTGAAATCACGCCCACCTTGCGCTTGGTGCGTTTCTCGGCTTTCTCGCCGCGCAGTTGGTTGACCGTCAGCACCGGTACAACAATCTCCTGGGGCATGGCACCGCCATGTACAAAGCGCGCACCGCCAACGAAGTGGAAGCGGTTCGCGCCTTTTGGAATCCAGAATTGGGTATCCGAGGTTGTACCAGCTGTCTGTCTAGTGGAGCCCTGCCATACATCTTTGGCTGCAGGCAGGGTGTGGCCGATGACGTAGCGTTTTTTGCTCTTGATAGTGTTCTCGGGCTTCTCAGCAAGCGAGGTGCGGTCAGCGATCTCCAGCTTGCTCTGCTGGAATAGAAAACCATGGTCGGCGGTAATCAGCACCGTGCTGGTGTTGAAGTGCATGAGGATCTTGCGAGTCAGCTCAGTCAGTTCCTCAATGGCCACGTCCACATGGTGGAATGTGTCCGACTCGGACGGGCCACCACTGTCGCTACGGTCATCGATGACGTTGTGATAGACGTAGATCAGTTGCTGATCTTTCAGTGCTTCTCGGCCTTCATCCCGTGACCAGGCTTTGACCTGGTCGGCCGTCACTGCCATGCCATTGTGCTGAGCAAGGATCTTGTCGCGCTGGACTGTACCGGCGGTGGACTGGCCATCTGCGAACACCGTATCCCCCGCACCTTCCCGATACTCCAGGGTGTTGTGTGGCAGTAGCGAGGCCATGCCCAATGTGGTGTAGCTGGGTAGCACGCCAAGCTGACTGGCGAGGTTTGCCTCGCTGTAGCGTTTTTCATTGATGCGGTCACGCAATTCAACCGCAGCCTCATAGCGGAAGGCGTCGCTGATTATCACCACCAGGCGCTTACTGCGGTTCTTCCCAAATTGTGGCTGCACCCAATGATCGAAGAAGTTCTGCTGGCTGGGTACTCCGGCGATCCTCCAGTGCTCCAGCCGTTGCTCGGCCTCTACCTTGTCGCCCCAGCTTCGGCCCAGTTGGTCGAGGTACCAGTAGGCGTAACATTGCTCGACGGCTTCATCGAGCTTCTTCAGCAGCTCTACATGAGCGCGCTGGGAGGCCGTAAAATAGTGGCGATAAGCCCTATCAAAGCGATACAGCTCGCTTTCATAGGCCTTGTAGATTGCTTCGGTACTGGCAAAGTGGAATCCAGCGGCATACTGCTGACGCAGGCTGAACAGATCAATCGCCGCTGACAGCCCGGAGTAGAGCAGGCGGTACTTGCGGCGGATCTCGTCGTCCTTGTGACGCGAGGCCCAGTAGTTATCCAAGCGCTCGGAAATGATCTTTGAGAATAGGCCTAGGTCGCTTGGATCCGACTCCGGAATGGCCTTACTCAGATCGACGATTATCTGCCGCTCTACAGCCTCGAAGGTGGCGACGTTGGCAAGCGTTTCCAACGGAATCTCACCGATCTTCTGCCCGATATGCAGAGCCTCGGCGACCCAGCTGGAAATTTCGTCGTAAGCCTTGTAATAACGCGAGCTATCCCTCCAACGCGAAAGCAGTGCCCGAGAAGTCGCTCGGGCATTGGCAGACGGGATGGCAATCGCAGAAGCCCAGCTTGGGATGTCGCCGATACTTTCGCAGAAGCCGGTGGCCAGCAGACGAATCAGGAAATGTCCGAAGCTGAACGGCTTTTCGCCATTGATTTCCTCAACACTGGCCGGGTAGCCAACCTCATCTCGTAGTGCCTGGAGCAGCGCCGGCATCAGGCCGAATTTGTACAGCTCATCGATAACCGGGGGATTCTGCTCCAGGCCTAGGTCATCACTTACCATTGCTCCTGCCATGGTGCAGAGCAGCGCCATGATGTCACTGGCATTGGCCCCCAACACCACGGCTATCATCGCCAGATCCAACGCCTGTTCAGTGTCGCTTGGCTGGATCAATCGTTTCAGGCTGGCCAAGCGATTCTTGTTGCTGAGGAAGCGCTCACGGGCAGCAAGGTGCTCGCGCAAACTCTGCTGTTGTAGACCCAGGTCGTTGAAGATCAGCGAGACCTTATCCGCATAAAAACTGCGCGAGTACAGTTTGATATCCAGCAGCCAATCATCATTGGCATCCGGCTCGGCACAGGGGAAGTACAGTAGGTACTTCCCCTCGGCATCCTCAAGCTCCAGCTTGAGTTTGATGCCGAAGGTGGACTCGCCCTGCATGTTTAACACCTGAACATCGGGCAGATCGAGCTGCCCCAGTTCGCTTACAAAACTCTGCTCAGGGTCGTACCAGAAGACTATGCGGTGGTTTTCCGCGAAAAAAGCCTGCCGCAGGCCTTGGGTCAGTTGTTGCGTATCCATCAAATCAATCCTTGGTCGGCTGCGTCATAAGGGTGCGCATACCAGCGAATGCGTTTCCTTGATACTGGCTGACAGAGCTTTCACAGGGCCATGCCTTGTCTCTCGATTTCTCTGGCCAGAAATGGCGCACGGCGACGCAGATAGCCAAGCGAGATATCACCCTGGAAATAGTCGGTAGCGTAATCCTCACGTAACGTCAGGCAGTCCCGGTCGTTAAGCTTCAAACGGTCGATAGTGGCTTGCACACGGGTTTTGATTGCCGGATCCAGATCCGCGCTGGGAATCACCTGGTAGCCGACGAGCTCAATACGGAGCCAGTCATCGTCAATCTCGAATGGGTCGAGTACATCGCGATAATCGTTTTTTCGACTGTTCATCAAGGAGCAGGCCAACCGATAGTTGCGCCACTCGTAGGCCTCTTGCCAAGAAAGCGACTTGGGCAGCATATGGTCGACCGAAGCAGCGCCGGTCACTGGCTCGATATAGACGCACACATAGCTGCAGACATGCCCATAGGCCGCTCTCAGCTCAGGAAGTGCCTCAGTCCAGTAAGACGGGAATTTGTCGGCCGGGATCTGTTCACGGCTATTGGCAACCGCCTGTCGAGGGCGGCCCTTGCGCTTGGGCAGGCCTGGCTCACCCGCCAGTTCGGCAATAGCTCTCAATCCCGGCTGCCTGACCTTTGCATCAAAATCCTGGGGTTCAGCAGCCAACTCTACCCGGATCATGCTTCGCTCATCCGCTGTTCGCGGAACTGGCTCCAGCGTATCCAGAAGGAGTCCACGTCACTCAGACTGGCACGCAGCTCGGCGTCAATTTGTTCCAACGCCTGTCTTTGTGGAGCTGTAAGGGGCTGCTGAGTACCCGCTGCCTCCCGCAAGAAGGCGCGTGCCTTTTCCAGAGCCTGTTCGGCGTCCACAGAGGCCGGCTCTTTCAGGTCAAACACTGACGAAGTCAACCAGGCATTTACGCTCCCTTTGCGTGAATACGGGTAGAGAGTCGCTTTTACTTCCCCCTCGACCAGGTCGAAGTCCCAGATGCAATCTCGATCAAGGTCGAACTCCGGCTCGACCGAGGCCAACACAAGCGGGGAATGGGTGGCGGCCAGCAACTGCACAGGCACATCGCGACTTCCTGTCAGCGCACGCATTACGTTAAGCAAAGCGGGGACGATGCGGCGCTGCCATTGCGGATGCAGGTGGCACTCGATTTCGTCGATCAGGAAGATGATTTCCTTCGCAGGGTTGACCCGATACTGCTTGCAGGCCAGTTGATGCTCGCGCCAAGTCCAGACCAATAAATAAGCCAGGGCTGAAATGCGCCGCATCCCGGCCGAAGCGTGAGTTAATGGCACGTCCTGGCCGTAAGGCATCCGGAGTGAGGGGATCTCTTTTACGCTAGAGCCGACGCGCATGGGTTCGCCAGGTAACAGCTTTTCCAGCCCTGAGGGTGAGAGGACATCAAGTACCTTTGTCAGGTCATCGAAGGCCTCTTTGCGGCCCTCCTGCCACAGTACCCAATCACTGATCAGGCCATTGCACAGCTGCGTCTTGCCATCACTGGAAAGCAGGCCATTCCAGACTTCATCGGGGCTGAAATCGAAACTGCGCGTCCGGTCGGGTGTGGCAGCGACCTCTTTGTCCCCCTTCCAGTAGTTCCGTGCCGGATCCCAGACCGAGAAACTACCATCCACGCCGGCATAGATAACCACACCGGGAACGGCTGGCCGCCCCTGCTTGACCGACCATTGTTGGCTTTGATGGTCGAATTTACTTTTATAGGTAAACGGGCCTGCACTCCCGGTGTAGGAGTAATCAATGCTCGATTGCTTAGCATCAGCACGAGGAGCCGCCACCACCCCCCGGCCCCACGTACGAGTAAGCGACCACCAGGCAATATCCAGCACAAAGCTCTTGCCCAGTCCGTTGTCGCCAGTCAAAAAGTTCAGGCGTGGACTGAAGTCAACGGCCAACCGCTCTGCGGGGCCGATGCCTTCTAGCTTGAGGCTGTTCAGCATGGGCGGTCTCCTATTAAGGTCAAGCGCAATAGTTTACGCAACTACTGCGCAGAAAAAATCAGCTGAGCACTCAAGTGACCTAAAAAATCGACTTAGTCAATATTGCAGACGAATCATATGCGCTACGGAGAGGTTGCAACTCTTTAAATATAGAAACCGCCAAATCATCCATCTCCTTGCTTAAAATCGACAAAGCTTCCACCTTGCCATCATTGTCAAAGATTTTACGGCTCTGATCTGGGACAGAAAGCGATGAGCGGTAATCTTTAGCTGCGAGCAAGAAAGCCAAGTGAGCCCTTGTTTTCTCAACAAGAGAAAGTTTCATATAGTAGGGCGCATAAAGGTTTTCGTTCATGTGGTACCCGATTGCAGCCAGGTCATAGCTGCTAAGCTGTTTAACCACGCGCTTTTTGTAGTCCGGCATATCTGCAATCATGTTCTTCATTAACCGGATAACGGACTTTAAGTTCCCACCATACAAAGCATCACGATCATTAACCAATTTTATATGAGTGAACGGAAAATTCAGCAAGAACTCATCATCACTCTTGTTATATATCTTCACGCCACGATCATGATCTTGGGAAGAGCTCTGATACTTGATAGTATCAAACCAGATCGCTGGAACCACATCCACTTCCCTAGCCAGACTGCCGCCGCTCACGCAAATGCATTTACTGCTTGAGCAGTCGACATTTGCCTTGGGGAAGTTTACCGGAAGTATCCTCTCTGACTTTGCACGAACATCACGAATTATCTGCAAAAGACTTCTAGGGTCACTAGAAGGCAAATATCCGTTTGGCACAACCTTCGGAAGTTCCACATTCACCGGATTAGTCACAAGGATAAGCATATCAACGTCGGAGTGACCTTTAATATGGATGTCTAAAGCAACCGATCCTTGAAGCCTTTTAGTGACACTTTCCCCTTCACTACTAAGGCTTTTGATCAAACTATCCGCAACCCGCTCACCCTCTCTGATAGAGACCTTAGTAGCCGCCTCATCAACCGCCGCCATAGCACCTATGGCGTATTTGACTCCTGCAGATTCGTTCAGCGTCTCAAAAAATTCCCTTTTCCGAACATCCCGCCCTGTCAGAATCGCTTGATTCGCAGCAAAAGAATCCATGGATTCAAATATCGCTCTCTCGCGGGAGCCTTGCCGACGCTCCTTGAGCGACTTCAGCCGATTTTCAAAGTCAATCATGCTGCTCTCCTTAATGACATCGTGCCAAAGGTTCTTCTGCCGCCGCTATTAAAGTAGGAGGCACGAGCTGTAGACAGATCCTTATCTATTTCCACTTCACAATAACCCTTGTGAGAGTTAAGCTCATGGCTCTGCTCAAGCTCTGGCTCATTCCTGTAGCTGTAACTTAACAGCCATCCGCCAGTGGGGCCGTGGCGCTTAGAAAGTGTTGCGGTGTAACTCAAGCTTTGGCTGTTCTTGGTTTTAAGGTGGACGGATATTGCCTTCCAGTTTTGCTCAATTCCAATCTCCCCCTCCCAATCAAACCTTGTGCTGCCATCCTCATTCAACGTCTGACCTTTGAGAGTCCAAGTTCCGTTTAGGTCAGGGATCTCAAAGTAAGGGATTTTCCATGCCCACTTGTTGAAGGCCCAGTGCAGCGCAAAATAGATAGCGCCAGTTGTAATCGTGGCCCGAGTGAATGCATCAATTCCAGTGAGATTGGTTGTCCAAGCCAATAGCTGCGAGATGCCACCGGCAACCGCAATTGATGCAACACCAAGCCATCTGCCAACCATCGCTCGATCGTGACCAAAAACAGCGTAATCATGCATTGCACTTCCCCTCCATGACGGTGTTGCAGAGTCTGTCGGCGCCTTAAGCGTCTGAAGATTTATCACCTGTTACAGCCTTCACCTCGGCCAACAAATCGCCAAACTTTCCGTAGTTCATCTTGACTCCGTCGTCCAGATCCAGACTGATGCGCTGGTCGGCGTAGTGACGTAGTTTTTCGTCGAAGGTAGCGAGTTCGGCTTGTTGGTTGTGCAGGGCTGCGAGCTCTTTTTCCAGACGTTTTTTCTCGGCGGTACTGGTACTGGCTTCGATGTCCTGCTCAAGCTTGTTGGCATAAGTGTTGAGCTTGGCGGTCAGCGGAATGACGTACTCGGTACGCATACGCGCCAAGGTCCCTTCGTTATAGCGATGCAGGTAGACCAGGCACTGGAAGGCTTTATGCTTGCCACTACTGAACAGCCAGTAGATTGGGCGTTTCTTGTAGGTCTGAAGGTGATCCTTGAAGAAGTTGTCGCAGAGATAACGACGCAAGGTCTCGCGGCTGGACTCGGTCTTTTTCGGCGCGAGGTTATCGGCGAGAAAGCACAGATTGGCTTCGAGGTGAGTCTTGTCCCAAGCCACCGAGACAAACTCGATCAGGCGGTTGGCCGCATCGTCGGCAAACCACTCTTTATCGTTGAGCGGCAGGATGCCGTCGGCATCGGCCGGGAAGCTGGCGTAGCGGCTGGGGTCGAAGCCATGGTTACCGCTGTGAGCGTAGATCAGACCGGGCTCATCGAGACTGTAGCGACCGAGAATACAACCGACGGCGTAGGACACCACCTCCCGCATGCTGTCTTCACGGAAGCGCGTCCACAACTCATCTTCAGTCAACTTGCCTCCGTAGCGGTAGGCAGGGTTTATCATGAGGGTAATCTGCTCAACGGGGACGTCGGGGCTGAGCTCGTTTGCGAGGCCATAGGCATCGATAAAGAGACGGTTATTCTCCTCTTCGAGGCGTTGCATCTCTGTGATGGTGGCGCGATTCTGGGTGGCCCAGGCAACGTAACTGGACTCAAGAGTATGCTTGGAAGCGCTCAGAATAGGGTGGAACTTGAAGTCCCAGGAGCATTCAAATGCGTCCCAGTCTGCCTTCGCGATTCCGATTGCTCTCTTGCTGCAATCACTTGCATGTTCTTTAAGCTTGGCCTCAAGCTGGTCGGCAAGAGGCATGTTCGCCATCGAGCCTGCGCTGAAGTCGAGCGTAGGTGACATGACCGAGATGAAAAGGGCTGCGACGTTTGAGTTGAACAAGCCACACATGAAGTACTTCACTTCGTCTGACGCAAAGAACATCGAACTGCCCTTAGAGTCAAAAAGATATCCGGGGCCGTTAGCTCGAAGGCTAATGTCTCCGCTACCCAGCGCAGACCAAGTTAAACCGTCTTGGAAGTAGAATTCTTGACTCTGAATTTTCCGACTGGGCGAGCCGTAGAGTTCTCGCGCATAACCAATGACCTCGCGTCCATCGTCCTCCCAGTTGAGTAAATACTCCGCGTTTCCGTACCACCGCCTAGCAGGCCCCCCTTTGTTGTAAGGGAACCATTTCTTGAGCGTTTCTCTGGCTGCCTCTCTTGAGACGCAGCCATGAGCCTGTTTAGCCAACGACACTTCCCAGTGGAAGCGGAGAAATCGATCATTGTCGCTTGTAACCATGCCGTGACGAGGGCTGGCGTGATCAGCCACCTTGCTGTCGCCGTGAAAATGGCGCATGACATCGCGACTTATCCAGTAGGCCAAGATTCGCCCACTGATTGATTCAAAATCCTCAGCGGTGAATCGCGCATACCTAGATACCTGCGACTTTAACGCTTCCTTTTTGTGGGCTTCATCGCCGTCTACGCACCTTGAGAAGACCGGTCTGTAGCCAGCAACATGTTGGCGACCAAGAGCGAAACAGCACGTTTGAACCACCTCTCCCGAAATGGCGGGGAACGCCCTAGCTCCGAGGTGGCCAAGGCTCTGAATGGTCGCCTCAGCAAGCAGACGCCCTCGCATGCTTTCGAAGCGGTGGAGAAACATCCAACTGTGCATGGTGACCAACGAAGCTATCCCCGTTGCGTTCACTAGAGTTAGAGCGCGCCCAACAAACATCGAGTATGTGTCAATCTTGAAATCCGAATACTCAGCCGAGGCGAGCCTCTTCAGCTGGGCATTCATGGCCTTCATGCCCATATAGGGCGGATTCGCGACCACAGCGTCATACTGCCCCGCCAGCAACTCGGCCTGCTGCACCAGCAGCCCCAAGCGCCTTAGCTCATCCGACACAAAAAGATCCTGGCTGGTTGCCTGGCTGAGCTGTTTCAGCGCCGGTAGCTTTTCCACCAGCCCCTCTGACACCTGAATTAGCGAGCCAAAGGTAGTGGCATGCTCAAACAGCCTCTTCAGCTCAGTGAGATCACCTAGCTGCAGCCCGTAGTCCGACAGCTTTACGCCGCTAGCCAACACCTCAACATCGAAGCCCGTGCTATCCACCAGAGCCATGACGTTTAGCTTTACCCCGCGCTCGAACAGTCGTCGGTCATCGGCACGGCCTTTCATCATCAGGGCAAAGCCGGTCAGTTGGGCGGCACGCCCGTCGATGTCGAGGCCGAAAAGATTCTTGTGCAGGATCAGTTGTGCCACATCGCGCTGACGGTAGCCACGCTCAAGGTAGATAGCCTTGAACAGGTCATAGGCCTCCACCAGGATGTGCCCGGAGCCACTGGCCGGGTCGATTAAGGTCAGCTCTTCAGGGTTGAGGCTTTCGGGCGAGATGGCCGCGAGCTGCGCCTTGACCTCATCGGTCTGCTCAGCAGGCTCGATGTAGTACTCCATCTGCGCCTTGAGCGGCGAGTCGGGATAGGTTGCCAACCACTGCGCACCCAATGAGTTCTGGACCATGTACTTGACGATCCAGTTTGGCGTGAACAACTGGGTCGCCGCCGGTATATCCTCCGACTTGACCACCTTGCCAATGACCTTTTCCTTCTTCTCGGAGATGTAGAACTGGTAGAGCCAGCCGATGATCTCGATACTGGTCCAGTCCTGTTCAGGAATGGCGCTGACCAGCTCGCGGATCAATGAGTCGGTTTTGGTTAGGTTGTCCGGGAGGAGCAGTTCGGTGGCGTCATCCACCGCCTCAAAGAGGAACGGCATTGCCTGATGCAGGGCGTGACACTGAGCCAGCAGCAGTTCGCGGTAGAGCTCTTCGTCTTTAGTGCCGTCGAGCTTCAACTCGGCAATGCGCTGCTTGTCGAGACCCGGCAGGTCGATGTCCAGGCAGTCGTCGAGAATCTGCGGCGTGGTAGCGCTCCCGTCGGCGGCGCTAAGCACGCGACGACCGTGGTCGAGGTAGTCCTTGAGTTCCATATAGCGGATGGCGCATAAGCGGTTGAACCAGCTGTAGGCTGCCTGTTCCATGGCCTGGGCAAAGCCCAGTTGCTCGACCATTTTCACCAGCGCGGCGCGGGGGCGGATGATGCTGGCCGGAAAGGCCCGCTCACCGATCAGGGCCAGATCACCCTTTTGCTCCACTGGCGCGATGCCCATACTGGGGATATTGGACTCGCGAATGCCAAACAACGCCGCGCGCTTGGTCATGGCGGAGATAAAAGCTGCGCGCGCCTTAGGGGCGTAGCTTTTGATGTTATTGGTGTTCATATGGGCTTTCCCTAATTCTTTTTGAGCCGGCATTGACGCTGGGTTGCAGCCTGGAGGAGGCTTCCCCCTCCTGACTGCACCGAGTCAGCGGATACGAATTCGCTTGTCTTGCTTGATGACGCTGTCCAGCTCCGCCTTGAGGGCGTCGATAAAGCGGTCGATATCGCCCTGGCTTTCCAGATACAGGCCATTGCCGAGCTTGTTGAATACGCTGGTGGCGGCCACCTCAACCACCGGTTTAGGCGGTGCTAGCGGTTTAGGTGCGGGCGTCAGGGAAGGCGCCCTCTCTTCCTTGACGCCGCTGGCCGAATTGGCGGCCTGTGCAGCCTTGACCTGCTCCTGCTGGAGTTTTCGCTGGCGTTCGGCTTCGGCCTGGATGGCGCGCTCCAGCTCGAATACACCGTCGTGCAGACGCTCGTCGGCGGTCTGGGTTTGCAGCAGGTAGATATTGGCGATGCTGGTTTCGGTCTCCAGATCCGCCTTGACCAACTGCAGCGGGCGCAGCAGGCGATTGCTCAACTCCGCAGTTTCGATACCGCTCTTGGCGATTTCAGCCTGCAGCTGAGCAATCTTCTCGTCGACACGGGCCAGAGCATGTTCGCGCTTCTCGGTGAGGATGGAGGCATTGATCGCTTCCACCGCTTCTACCAAGCCAGCCACCTTGTGCAGCTGGTTGTAGGGGGCGGCGTTCAGCTCGATGGCTTGCAGCTCAAGGAGGGCCGTGCGGGCCTTATCGTTCTTTTCCAGGGCAGGTTTGTTCTTGTCGAAGCGACGCAGGGCCTGCTGCAGCTGCTGCCAGGTATGCAGCTGATTGGTGAAGAACTCATGGAGGTCGCGGTAGTCCTCCTCCAGATCCAGGTAGTCGTCCCTGTTGTCAACAACGGACTTGAAGAAGTCGACGCTGTCGGTGTTACTCAACAAGCGCTGCAAACTGAGTAGGGCCTTCTCGATCACCTCTCTGCCGGGGAAACGACCAACATCGGTCTTGCTCTTGTAGCTCTTGAGGTTGCCCAGCCAGGTCTCAAAATGGCCACGGTAATACTCGAACAGCTCCTTCTCGCCGGCAGGGCCGAGTGCGTTGAACAAGTCCTGACTGAGGTTGCGCACCTGTTTGAGCAGCACTGCATCGGTCTGGCGCTTTTTCTGCACCGAGATTTCACGACGCTTGCGGCTGTTGCTCAGGTAGTCGAAGGCATCCGGCAGCGGCAGGCTGGGACCTGCAGCATGAAAGGAGATGCGACTGGTCGCGGCCAGGCGGCCAAGGATCAGCAGGATCTCGCCATCCGGCCAGCCATAGGGCCGCTTGCTGAAACGCTCGATGATGTCGGCCACCAGCAAGCGGTCATTGCCGGAGGCGCGCAGGGTGATGAACTGCTCGACTTCCTTGATCGCCTGCGGATTGCCTTCCTCGCCGTCGAGGGTCAGGCCAAGCTGGCCAATGTCATTGGTGTGCAGGATGGCATGGAGCTCGCGCTCAGGCTCCTGCTGCAGCACCTTCAGGTAACCCAGCTTGGTGTAGGTGTTCTCCAGCAGGTATTGGCAGGCTTCGTCGAACTTGCTCTGGATGTTGCTGCTGGACAGTTTGAGGTGCTGGCCCAGCGCGTAGACTTCGGTGCGCTCAATCAGCTCTTCGAGCATCAGGCGCAGGCGCTTCTTGCGCTCCTGGTTCTCCCGGCCACGGTCGGCGAGGATTTTGCTCAGCTCGGGCTGGCTGCCATCGTCATTGAGGCGGATGAACTTGTTGGTCTTCAGCCAGGTGCGTAGCTCGGTGAAGAACTCCTTGTTGTCCGGCAGCTTGAACAGTGCCATGCCGGCGGGCGCTTCGTTGCTCTTGTTGATGCAACCAGCTTCACCGTGAAGGGCGTAATCCAGATCCAGCGGCGAGATCACCTCGACGCGCAGGTCATGTTCATAGCGGCCTTCCAAGCTGTGGCCATCGAGATAGCGGCCAATGCTGTAGTCGGTCTTGTTGATGCTATAGCGGAACTTGTTCTTGTCCTTGAGCAGGTCCTTGTAGATCAGATCGGCGAGAGCCTTGTTCTCATCGGACGAGGCGATCTCGGTGGCCTTGATCTTGCGGGTGATATCGCGCTCCTCGTTAGTGAGGAAGACGAACTCTTCACCATTACGGGTGATCAGGCTCTCTTTCTCCAGGCGCTGAAGGGTTTCTTCGATACGGCGGCGCAGGGCGAGCTTGTCTTCGTCGACCTGCTCTATGGACAGAGTGACAAGGTTATCCAACGTGCCCTTGATCAGATCAACATAACGAATCATGAACAAGGTGCGCAGGATCTGTACGTCGAAGACATCGAGCACAGCGCTTTCGCCGGCCTGGTCGATAGTGCGCTTGACGGCTGTGTCGAGGAAGCCTTCCACCGCACGGTAGAAGCTGTGCAGGGGAACCAATGCGCCAATGTCTTTGTTGGCAATCGACAGGGCCGCCATCTGGAAGGCATCGAGCATAGAGCGCTCGCCGTAGGCCAGATGCGCGCCAGTGGCGCCGACCTTACGAATTTCTTCGAAGACCTTCTGCACCAGCTGGAAGTGGTACGGCGCAAAGGGGTAGTTGGCGATGAAGCTCTCCGGGCCGTCGTAATTACGCAGCGTCGGACCGGAGCGGTCGAAAGTTATCTGGTTGCGCAGAATGTCGCCCTTCTGCCCCCACAGAGCGCGCAGCTTGGTTTCGGCCTCCGCTTTTTTGCGCAGCAGGCGCTTCTGGATCACTTCGTCGGTGTTGGAGCTGGACAGCGACAGGCGTGTTTTGAAGCGCCCGGCAATCTTGGAGAAATCGTTGGCCTTGGAGGCCGAGAGCTCACCGAGCACCGCATCCATGTCGGCCTGGGAGGTGACGATGATCCAGGCGCGCCCCTTGCAGATAGTGCCGAGGTTTTCGGTGATGGTCTGCAGGGTCAGCATCAGGCGGGTATCACTGCCGATGAACTGGCCAACCTCGTCCACCAGGAATAGGACACGATGCTTGGCCGGCTTGGCATCGAGGTACTCGCGCACCCAGTGGCAGAAGTTCTCGACCGAGACACTGAACGTCTGCTCGGACTCCTCGAACCACTTGTGCGCTGCTTCGGCGGACAGAGCCAATACCTGCGCCAGGGCTTTCTCGATATCGTCCTGATAGAACTGGTAGCCATCGCGCTCTTCGGCCCAGACCAGACCGGTAGATTCGTTGAAGGCCTCAACAAAGCGCTCGTATACCCCGCGCTGGGTCAGGTGGCGCTCCATGTGGGCGATGTGTGGGTGGTCGCCGCTGAATCCCTGATGCTCGTTGAAAACGCGCAGGAAGACATTGAGGATCGGATTGCCAGCGTCGTTGGAACTCGCCTTGCTGTCGATGTTGAACAAGATGACATCGGCGCTATTGGCGACGGCCTTGTCGATATCTGCGCGAATCATCGCATCGCGCAGCTTGTTGGCATCGAAGAAGGAAACAGCGTTGCGGGTGTTGCCCTGGGCATCCCGAGCCCGAATGTTGGCCAGCAGGTAGGACAGGGTTTTCAGGAAGTGCGACTTACCCGAGCCGAAGAAGCCGCTGATCCAGACGCCTACGCGGTTGGCAATGGAGGGATCCGTCAGGTCGGTGCCATAGGACTCGAAGAAGCTGCGAAAATGCTTCTCCAGCTCGTTGGTAACCACATACTCGTCGAGCTCCTGGTACACGGTGGCGTCGTCAGACTGGTCCGCTTTGACCACCCCATTGATGGGGCGGTCGAGCTCCTTGGAGAAGATGTCTTTAATGCTCACGGCAATCGTCCTTATTGATCAGGGCACCAGCTTGAACGCACGGTAGTAGTTGTTGCTGGGGATACGGTTGAACAGGGACAGCGACTGCCCTGAGTAATGGCCGGGGTAGAACAGCACCAAAGGCTTGTGCCCCAGCAGCGCGTGCAATTTGTTGAGCAGATTGTGGGCTCGTAGGACGGGCCAAACAGAACCCACGCCCGAAATCAAGACGACATCGCGCTCGGCAGCGCCGCTGTGCTCCATCAGGAAGGGAGCAAACTTATCCATGTGCAGAGGCCCGGAAAGCGCCTTGAGTAATGCCTGGTCGCCCTTGGCCTGCTGCATTAGGATGGCCTTATCGGTGAAGCTGCGCTGATCCAAGTATTGGCGCATTGCCTGCAGCAGGTTGATGTGGGCAACCTTGAGATGACTGTGCTTCTTGGCCAGGAGCCCCTCTAGGAAGCACAGGTACTCGCGGACCTGAAGCTCATCCTCGGGGTCATAGTCGAAGATCCAGAAGCCGATCTCGTTGCCGAGGCCTTGGCTCTTGAGGAACTCCTCTGTGAGGATTTTTTCCGGGATCTGATTCAGCCGATCCTGTAGCTGCTGATTCATCACTGACTCCTTGATTCCGCGCTTACTGCGCAGCGGCGCTGGATACTTCCAGGCAGGCCTTGATTCGTTGCCGGTAGCTGTCGTCCAGCAATGCGCGGGCCTCTGGCCGGATCCTTAGGTTTTGCAATCTCATGCTGCGCGTACTTTCCAGCAGGCCGACTTCAGCCAGCATGCGGTAGACGACTTGAGCCATCTTCTTGCGACTGGACTCAGTCCAGGTCGTGATGGCTGGATCTCGATGACTGCGCTCATCCAGGAATTCGCTCCAGTGGTAGGGTTCAAGCACCCCAGCGCGGGTAACAAAGGCATCCCGGACGACAGTTTCTATGAATTCGACGAGAAGAAGATTGCGCTCCAGAGCCGAGCAGAACACCACTTGAGTGGCGAGCTCATCGTCACCATCGCGAATGGCCTGCCAAAAGGCCGCGTCCAGCCGTTCCAAGCGCTTGCGTAAGGCCTGGGCAACGCGCTTGGCCGAAGCAGGGGTACGTTTCTGCAGTCGGTTCTCTTGCTGGATGACCTCGTACCACTGCTCGGCGTTGGCGTTCTGCAGCAGCAGGTCGGCCACAATGCGAGATTCTCGAACCTGCAGCGAGCCGCCGATCAGGTCGGAGTCATAACTGAAAGCCTGTACGCTCACCCCTGCCCCCCACCAAAGAGAAGAGGTTCAAGCCTTCTGCGATCCGTGGGCAACAGTTGCAGCGGATGCTCCCGCACACGGGAAGCGTCGTCCTCGGTAATTGCTGCCTGAAAGCGCTGCAGGGTGTAGTGAGCTAAAGCCTTACGTACGGTCAACTGTAAGCGCCCTTCCGGCATGGCGAAGTCGCGCTCGACCAAGGCTTTCTGAGAGTCGCTGAGCAGCAGATTGGGGATGAGCGTCAGAGAAATCTTCTCTTGCCATAGACAGTCGCTTTCCGCCTTAGGTGCCTCTTCATCACAAGGCTTGGGCGTACGATCAATGCGCGACAGAAGAAAATCACGGAAGTCCTCCCGCTTGTGACACCAGGCCCGTACATGCCAGCGGAAGCCCGTGTAAACCAAGGTGTGGGGAGAGATGACTCGCTCGTGTGGTGCCGGGTTGCTCATTGAGGCATAGAGGACTCTGAGACTAGTTCCCGCACGGCAAGCCCTGACTACCTCGCGCACAACCTCCGGTCGAATTGCACGGTCGGGCAACTGGACAGTGGCAACCCCCGGATGAGACTCCAGCACTTGAGCCATCGGCTGCCCGCCCTGACTCACGAGCATTTCGAGATACTCATTGACGTGCCCAGCCGTGAGCACCGGCTGGAAGCCTGCAGCTGGAACATAGCCTTTGACTGCGGGGTTATGGATGAGCGCCCCTTCGTTGAACTCCGTGTTGTACCGGTTGATGTCCGAGGAAGCCTGCTGCCGAGTAATGCCAAACCACTCGACTAGCTGAGTAGTGATCAGACGCCCCTCCCAGAAAGCAATCAGCTCAATGGCGCGCAGGCGGAGAAGGACTTCGTGTTTGAGATTGAGCATCCGCAAGGCCTGACCAGGATTCGATTCCGATACTGCCCGAGCGAAAGAAGAGTGTAAATAGACTTACTGTAAGATTTTTTACCGCAATGAAGAGAAAGATTCTCATCGCACGACCCCGAATTGAATGTTGCTCTGCAGGCAACACGGCCGTGGAGATTCTTCGAGAAGGTCGAGTGATTGGGCACTTCATCTTCCAGGCCCAGTCGGCAGAACCAGCGATAGTGCGGATTCCACGCTGACTCGGACACCCACTCCACGCGCATCCGGACAGTGATTCCACGCTGATCCGGACACTCATTCCACGAGCATCCGGACACCGACTCCACGGTCATCCGGACACTTTTCTGGCAGGCAGCCACGCAGGATTTATTCACTACCATCGATCTCTTTTTCGAAGCAGAGAGGTCGTTGTGGAGCGTTTATCCATGCGTAAAATCCGAGAGGTGTTACGCCTCAAGTTCGACTGCGGCCTGTCCGTGCGCAAGATCGCCCGCAGCCTGGGCATTGGCCACAGCAGTGCCGGTGATTACCTCTGCCGTTTTGCCGCCAGCGGCCTCACCTGGCCCTGTTCGTTGTCCGATGCCGAGTTGGAGCAGCAACTGTTCCCGCCGGCCCCGGCGGTTGCCAGTGAGAAGCGGCCTTTACCCGATTGGGCATGGGTGCATGCCGAACTGCGCCGCCCCGGGGTGACCCTGGCGCTG
>VMRT01000041.1 GCA_007713455.1 Pseudomonas sp. | reverse complement strand
CTATAGGAATCGTATAGCAACATGAGGACGCGCCGCTGGCGCGAGGATCAAAAGCGGAAAAGCGGAAAAGCACCCTCGCCGGGTGGCATCCCCCGGGCCAGTTCCTGGCCCGATGGAGTGCCAGAGGGTTATTAAGTCGGGGAGGGTCAAGGGTGCGCTTCGCCCGTGCCTCCGTTCGCCGGGGAGATGGGGCGCTTCCCCGACGAGCCGGGGGCGCGGCCCCTGACCTGTCAACTTTTGGCGTAGATGCTGGAAGCGTTAAGGCCGCTTTACGTTAAGCGCGCTTTACGTGAGCGACTGGGGCGGGTGCGGTGCGTGCTCGTACCGGTTGCGCAGGCGCAATCCGGCCCGATCCCGCTCCGCCCCTTGCCGGACGTTGTCCGGACTGATCGTTCCAGGATGGACGCGAGCAGTACCGGCAATGCCTCGGGATGCTCTTCGGCCATGTCCAGGACGAGCGTTTCCGATTTCGTTACCAAAATAGCTCGCCACTGCTCATCGGTCAGTTCGGCAAGAACCCGAGCGTTGTCCTCCTGGGTGGCTGCCACTTCCTCGTCGGTGGCTTCTTCGCCCAGGGCGAGGAAGGCCCGGAGACCGTTCGACCAGTAGAGCTGGCGTTGGCCTTTGAATGACTCGGCATAGGTGCGGAACAGGTGCGCAGACTGCTGCCAGCCCTCGGAGCGATCCAGGACGGCCCTCAAGAAGTCCCAGGGCGTGCGTGAGCCGTTGCGGCCCTTCTTGGTGTGGCTTTTGGTCAGTTCGCTTTCTAGGCCCCATTTGGAGGCGTATTTGGCAGCGTATGAGCCGTCATCGACTCGGCAGCCGTGAGCGTCAGAGGGGCGGGGGAGACCGGCTTTGACGCAAGCGTTTTGCCAGAGGGGTGCGAACAGTCCCTGGATGCAGCCGTTGGTGGCGTCCTGTTCCAGGAACAGGAGCACATGCAGGTGCGGGTGGAAGCCGTTTTGGCCGTGGGTGACTTCCAGGGCGCGAATGGTGCCCTTGATGCCAAGCAGCTTGCGGAGCTTCTGCCCTGCTCTGCTGGTGGAAGTCGAGCGCCAGGACTTGCGGATTTGCTCCAGGAGCGTGGGCAGGTCGTCGCCAACTCCGTGGGGAACAGTGAGGGTCAGCAGCTTGACGTGCAGCCCCATCGACTTGGCCAGAGCCACGGCGGTGACCAGTTCAGCCCGGCGGCGTTCGCTGATCTTGGCGGCGCAGACAGGGCAAGCCCAAACCGAGGCGCAGACTTCGAGGCCGGAATAGAACGCTTTGCCGTGCTCGGTGCTGCGGTGAACCTGGAGGGCTTTCTTCGGGATGCGCCAACGGCAGCACTTCGAAGTGCGGGAAGTCGGCAGCAGGCGGTTAACGATGCTCTTGAGCGCGTAGCGTTCGGCCCTGTGCCGCTTGGGGTCGAGTTCCTGGACATATTCGCGTGTTTTCTCGTCGAGCTTGAAGCGGGTGATTTCGCCGGTTTGCTCGTCGATGACTTCGAAAGCGGAGTCAGTTCTTGCGTATATACCAAGGGGCGCTACAGCCACCTGTTTTTGGGCACTATCTGAGACAGTGTTACTCTTATTCATGCAGATAGATCCCTGCAAACCCGGGGACAATCGCGGCGCCAACCGCGACCCCATAAACCCTCTCCAGGTGCGAACTGGAGGGGGTTTTTTATTGGCTGATCATCGCCTTCCGATGGTGTTCAAGTTCAGCGTCTAAGCGTTGAAGCTCACGGGCACGTGCGGCAACGGCCTTGGGGTCGTCGTATCGCTCTTGCTGCCTGACGGTGTAGGCCGCTCGGAACTGTTCCCAGGTGATGCGTGCGCCCTGTTGGTTGAGCAGCTCAATCAGGCGCTTATCCATCCTGACGTTCATTCGTCATCCTCGTCGTACCAGGAATCGGGAAATTGCCCGAAGTCTTGAAGCTCCATGGCTTCCATCACATCAATCACAAAGTCCTTCCAATCGGAGTAGCCAACTGGATAGCCGTCCTTCTGGACATAACCGAGCACATGCAAAAGCGTCTCGGCGTGAGGGCTGTTCAGAGCGGCCCACATCTTCTGGAGGTATTCGCTGTCGCCTGGTAGAACCTGGATCATTTGGCGTCCTCTTTCCTGGTGAAAGTTCGGAGCTTGGATTGCTCGTCCATGAGCTCTAGCTGCACTTCGCTAACATCGTGAAGGGCTTCAAACATGGCGCGCTGCATGAGTTCCAGGGCGCGGGCGGGTTCCTCTTTGGCCTTGCGTGCAGCCTCGGCAATGCCGCGGATCATGGGGATGTTCGATTCGATGATCTCGCCAACGAAACTGGCAGCGGCCACGCCGGTTGCTTCGTTGAGTTCAGCGAGTGCGGCCTTGAGTTCGTCGGAGATGGTCAGGGTCAAGCGGTTCAGGCGCTTGCGAGGTTGTGCGGTCATTTTCGGGCCTATGGTATGCACTGTGCAGCCCATGCTATTGCGTGGAATGGGAGGCCGTCAAGAGCTGCCCTCGCCGGGCGGCATCCCCCGGGCCAGTTCCTGGCCCGATGGAGTGCCAGAGGGTTATTAAGTCGGGGAGGGTCAAGGGTGCGCTTCGCCCGTGCCTCCGTTCGCCGGGGAGATGGGGCGCTTCCCCGACGAGCCGGGGGCGCGGCCCTTGACCTGTCAACTTTTGGAGCGGGTTTCAGCCCTTTTGAGAGCGGCCTTTCGTCGCTGCTCGCCTTCGTGCACCAGGACGGCAAACGACTTCGGGTTGGTGGGGGGAGG
>VMRT01000046.1 GCA_007713455.1 Pseudomonas sp. | reverse complement strand
GCGCTTCCCCGACGAGCCGGGGGCGCGGCCCTTGACCTGTCAACTTTTGGAGCGGGTTTCAGCCCTTTTGAGAGCGGCCTTTCGTCGCTGCTCGCCTTCGTGCACCAGGACGGCAAACGACTTCGGGTTGGTGGGGGGAGGCATAGCGGTCGCATTGCCACGACGAGATTTAACGGCCCGGATAGTCGATGGCGAAAGCGTTAAGGCAGGTGCCCCCACAGCTTCGCCGTGGGTTTTTGGGGACTCTTCAGTAAACCGGTACTCGCCGCCGAAATACCGGTAGAACCGATCCCAGTAGGGGAGCGAGTCCAGAGGTTCGTCCAGGAGCGATTCGGGGACTTCGACACCACGGAACAGGCCGAAGCTGTTCAGCAGGCGCTTGCCCTTGAGGCGCTGGGCAGCGTGCCAGTTGTCTTCCAGGGAGAGGTCGGAGAACTTCACGGCGTACTTGAAGACCTCCATGAACCCCTCGCTGGGATCGCCTGTGATGGGCCTTACGTCGACGATGAAGCTGTCACCGGTGATCCGGTGCCACTCAGCGCTTAAAGCCTCCTGGCAGGGCTCAGAGGCCGCCAGAGCGATCATATGGCAGTGGGGGTGCCACCCGTTGCCCTTGTTCGTCAGTTCAAGCGTGTAAACGCCTCCCTCGGCCTTGCACAGCTCCGTCCAGGGCGCACCACGGGTGCCAGCGTTGAAATCACGGCGATGGTGCATCAGGCGTTTGAGCGAGCGGGTGAGGTGAGCTTGGCGCTCGTCCAGGTCTTCGCCGTTCTTCACGGTCAGGGTGATCAGGTAGGGACGCAGATCGGGGCGCTGTTCCTGGATGACCTGCCAGCGGGCCAGATAGGCGCCAAGCGCCTTAGCACCACGCCGGATGGCGCAGAGCGGGCAGACCAGGTGCTGCTTGCAGAACGTCGCGTTGTGCAGCCGTACCTTGCCCACGGTGAAGTACTCCCGGAAGTGCAGGTAGTTTCCGCAGGTGGCGAGGCCTGCGGCTGTCTTGGTGGCTTCGACCTCTGGAGCGCCCCGAAGGTGCTCCAGCATCGCCAGTGACCTTGCGTGCGCTTGGCCGTAGCGTGCTAACCTATCGCCGAAGTTTTCAGCTTCATCGACCCCTGTGAACGCCCCTTCCGCCAAGTTGGATTCGTTCACGGGGGTTTTCTTTTTGGCCATGCCCTGGCTCCTTTCCCGTGCCTACAGCATAACGCGCTGCCGACACTTTGCTTCTATTTATCAAGTAAGAAGCCCCCGAGAGCGCCGGTAGTCGCTGGCACAGCGCTCTATCCGGTGCTCTCGGGGGCTTCAGCTTTGCTCTCAGGAACCGCTGACGAGAGCGAGTCTCGCTCCCTGCGGGATGAAGTAACCGACCGACTTTCCAACCGCGTACGTGCCGACCGGCACACGGATGGTCTTGCCCTGGACAACCTGATAGGGCTTGGCGTCCTCAACGTTGAGGGTCACCAGATCGAGCTTGGTGCCGCCGCCCTGGAGCGGGACGTGACCGAGGATCTGCACCTTGTCCCGAGGGTCGAAGGCCTCCCCGGTTTTCTTCGATGTGCCGCCCGGCTGGACGTACACGTTCGCTACCTGCCCGCAGAGGGTAAACATTGCTTCAGCCATTACTTGGCCTCCCCTTCTACGCGGTCACAAATATCGGCGTAGCCCTTCCAATGGTGGCAACCCGGCTCGCCATTGGTGCCTGTCGTTTTGATTCCTTTCGACTCTTCGTAGCGGGTTTGCTCTGCGTCAGCCTCAGCAGCGCATGCGCGTCGGTCTTCAGGGGTGAGCGCGAGGAAAAGCTCACGCACATGCTCAGCAAATAGCTCTCCGCCAAAGGCAGCGGTGCTGCGACCGAAGCGTTTAGCAATGGCAGCCAGCATGCAGGCGTCTTCAGCAGGGAAGTTGAAAGAGACTGTTCGCATTGTGGCCTCACGGAATTCGGCATGGACTTCGTCTTCATAAAGCTCCTCGATGTGGCGCATGAAGGGGGATTTGGCGGGGGTCTTCTTAGTCGTCATGACTGGCCTATAGATCAGTTATAGGGATTGTATGGAGACCTGATCGTAATCCTATAGGAATCGTATAGCAACATGAGGACGCGCCGCTGGCGCGAGGATCAAAAGCGGAAAAGCGGAAAAGCACCCTCGCCGGGTGGCATCCCCCGGGCCAGTTCCTGGCCCGGGGTGCTGCCGTAGGGTGGTTTGTTCGGAGTGGGTAAAGGGTGCGCTCCGCCCGTGCCTCCGTTCGCCGGGGAGGTGGAGCGCTTCCCCGACGAGCCGGGGGCGCGGCCCTTGACCTGTCAACTTTTGGAGCGGGTTTCAGCCCTTTTGAGAGCGGCCTTTCGTCGCTGCTCGCCTTCGTGCACCAGGACGGCAAACGACTTCGGGTTGGTGGGGGGAGG
>VMRT01000040.1 GCA_007713455.1 Pseudomonas sp. | reverse complement strand
GTGCTTGATGTTCGGGTTGAGCACGGCCATCAGGTTCAGCGCCTGGACCACGTCCGGGCAGTTCTGGCAGGACAGCGAGAAGTAGGTTTCAAAGCTGTAGTCGCCATCCAGCGCCCTGATCTGCTCGATCACTTCCGGTGCAGTCTTCGACGGATGACCGCCGACCTGCAGCAGGGCCAGGACCAGCGAGGTGAATTCGTGGCCCATGGGGATGCCGGCAAAACGCAGGCTGATGTTGCCGCCGATGCGGTTGAGCGAGAACGACGGCTTGCGTGCATCGTCACCGTCGGTCTTGAGGGTGATCTTGTCGCTGAGGCCGGCGATGTCCTGCAGCAGGCTCAGCATTTCCCGGGATTTCTCGCCTTCATCGAGGGACGCGACGATCTCGAAGGGCTGGGTGACCTTCTCCAGGTAGGCTTTCAATTGGGTCTTGAGATTGGTGTCCAACATTGGCAACTGTCCTCGTGAACTATGGTGGCCCGGAGGGCTCGGTAAGGTGATGAATCTCGAATGAAGCAACCTTACGCCGGAAAGGGACTATTTCGAAATTGATTAAAACAGTCAGTTCGATTTAGACAGCCTATCCCTAAAACAAAAAACCCCGACCTTATGAGTCGGGGTTCTGTTTTGTTGCCTTGGTCTGGAACGGCGGCGGTGTCGAGGGGCGACAAACCTGGCATTCAGAACCACAGGCAAACTCAATTAAATCAATGACTTACGAAAAGCAATGGGCACCATTATTGGCATGATTGAGCCACATAAAGTGGCATTTTCCGCCGAAATTACCGCAATAAATGGCATTTTCCGTAAGCCCCTGAAACGAGCCGGTCGCAGCACTACATTTCGGTAAGACAGCGGACGTGCTGGAGGAAGGCCTCAAGCCACGCCCTGGATTGACAACCTGTCAATGGAACCCAGATTACGGTGAATCCACCGCATAGGAAACAGCCACTTTCCACCTCCGACGGACGGAAAGCTTGGTGGCGGTTTAAGGGCTCATTAGCCCTTTGCCAACAGCTCCATTGAGCTGGACGAATCAGCAAATCGATAGCCCATCGCCTTGTAACCCGCTTGGCGCTTGCTCCACATACGCAGCAAAGCAGGATGTCCGGCATCAATGAAGTCGATGATGCGCACATCAGCCTTACTCGCATGTTCCCGGTGCAGGCGGCCCGCATACTGCTGGAGAGTGCCCTTCCAGGAAACCGGCATGGCCAATACCAAAGTATCCAATGCCGGATGGTCGAACCCCTCTCCGACCAGTTTCCCAGTCGCCAGGATCACCCGTGGTGCATCGGGTGGCAGTGCTTCCAACTCGCCGATTAGGGCAGTGCGCTGCTTCTTGGACAACCGCCCATGCAGCGTAAATAGATTCTCGACCCGGCCAACCAGCTGCTCCTCAATGGCACTGAGGTGATCCGTTCGCTCTGTCAGCACCAGGATCTTCCGGCCTTGGTCAAAAGCCTCTCCGACCTCGACAACAACCTTGGCTGTTCGCTCCGTGTCGTTGCACACCTGCAAGAAAACATCCTGGATGCCTGCTCCTTCAGGCATGACGATTGGTCGTGACAACCACTGAGGAGTCACGGCCAAATCAGTAGGAGCACTCTCGGGCCGGCTCGCGGTATGCCGAATGGGCCCGCACTGCATGAAGATAATCGGCTGCTTACCATCACGACGTATGGGTGTAGCAGTCAGCCCCACCACATATTTAGCCCCAGTAGCCTTGAGGAGGGCCTCGAACGAAAAGGCTGACAGGTGGTGGCACTCATCTACGATGATTAGCCCGTAGTTTTTCACCTGCTCGCTGACTTCGCCCTGCCGCGACAAGGACTGCATTACTGCAATATCGATGATGCCTGTCGGCTTGGTCTTACCACCGCCGATGGTGCCGACTTTCGTTTTGTCTGCACCCAGAAACGCCTGCAACCGCTCCTTCCACTGCTGGAGCAACTCCGTCCGGTGCACCAGCACCAGCGTGTTCACACCACGCCGGGCAATCAGCGCGGCAGCCGTGACGGTTTTTCCAAAAGCAGTGGGCGCACAGAGGACGCCGGTGTCGTGCGCCAACATGCCTTCGAGAGCAGCCTCTTGATCCGGGCGTAGCGTGCCCGCAAAGTGGACATCGATGGGCTCTCCAGCGAAGCGCTCATCGTGCAGCACCAGCTCAATCCCGTTGTCATGCAGCAATGCCCGCACGTCATCCAGGCAGCCACGGGGCAAGGCAATATGCTGGGGAAAGTTTTCCGCGCAACCAATGATCCGGGGCTTGTTCCACACAGGCAGACGCATGGCCTGTGCCTTGTAGAATTCGGGGTTCTGAAAGGCCGCCAAGCGGATGAGCTTGTTGACCAATGGCTGGGGCAGTTCGGACTTGTCGAAATAGATCTGGTTGGCCAGGGTAACGTTCACTGACTCGGGTAACGGACAAGCCAACTTCTGAGTCTTTTCCGCTGTGCGCTGCCAGGGTTTCGACTCCTCGTCATCCGCTACTGCGGTGACATCCAACGGATGCCGACCTCCAGTGGCCAGCAGGGTTTTCGGCGCAATATCCTGCACGGGCATAGGCTGAATGCTGGCCAGAAATGCCCATTGGTCGGGATAGGCCACCAACGTCTCATCGGCAAAAACACTGCCGTTGAGCGTGCGAGCTCGCTTCTGCAAGGGCAAGGCAATCAAGTTACCAAAGCCGCCTTTGGGCATGCTGTCCTGATTTGGAAACAGTCGGTCATACGAGCTCAGCGTCAGTTGCCGGGTGCGCTCGCAGGTATGACTGATGATCGCGGAGCCGAGCAGGCGCGCCTCATAGGCGGGGACATTACGCTCGAAGAAAATCCAGGCATGCGCCCCGTTACCGGAGCGGGAAATCTCCAGGGCCACCGGCACACCCAACTCGCGGCAAGACTGAGCGAACGCCATGACATCCGCGCGCCAATCGGCCTCGTCAAAATCCACTGCCAGGAAGTAGCAGGTGTCGTCTGGCAGCAACGGGTAAGCGCCGATAACAATCTCTCCCGCCAGATGCTTGTAGAGCACCTGATCAGTCAGCGGCAGGAGTTGGCGGAACGAGCAATCTCCGCACTTGATCCGTGGCTTCTCACACACGCCTGGACGCCATTCATTGGCGCACGCCGGTGAGTAGCCGATTTACCGGCCTTGCTTTCCCAGCGCACGGGAAACACATCGGCACGGCCCCGAAACAGTCGCCTGAACAACGCCAACTTGGCATCCGTGTCGAGACTCGAACTTATCAGTGGAGGCGGGCTAGTCGGTTCAACTAGCGGCGGCTCGTCAGGCAAGCGCCACTCAACACCATGCGCGTCCAACAGCGCGATCAACCGCGCATTTTCGGCCCGTAGATGCTCAAGCAGATCATCACCACTCATCGTGCCGAGACCACCTTTCAGTCATAGGGGAACAGCTGAGCCCACTATTTAAGACGCTCGGCTGCCTTGCGATAGGCCTGCTCACGCTCACGGCGATCAACCGCGACCACAAACACCACCACCTCGTGGTCAAGCACCTGGTACACCAGGCGATAACCACTGCTGCGCAGCTTGATCTTGTAGCAGTCCGGCAGCGAATGGAGCCGATTGGCTTCAATGCGCGGATTCAGCAACACCTCAGCGAGCTTTTTCTTCAGCTGCTGGCGAACGGTATCACCCAGTTTTTGCCATTCCTTCAGTGCCCGCGCATCAAACTCAAGGCTATAGATCATCCAACGCAACCTTCACGCGCTGCGGAGCGGCCAGGCGTTCACGAACCGTAGCGATTAACGCTTCATCTTCCTCGGTCATCAGCACCGGGCGAAATGGCAGCTGTCCGCGCTCGGCCACATACTGCAAAGCCTGGCGCATCAGTTCAGAGGGGGTGACGCCGAGCTTTTCCAGCTCCTGGTAAGCACGCGCCTTAAGCTCGTCGTCGATGCGGATATTGATGGACGCCATGGTGCGGCCCTCACTGTAATGACATTCGTATTTACAGTGACAGGGTAGCCGTCGTTTGGCAAGCGGGTTGGCACCCCCGCCAGTAACACACCGACCAAGTGCCTCCTGACTGCGGCACCACACCCCAGGTGCTCGGTAGTGAACCGCCCCGGCTTTCCCGGAGGCTCCAACTCTTGAGAGGATGGAGCCATGAAGACAACGACGAAATACTCCCCGGAAGTCCGCGAGCGAGCGGTTCGTTTGGTGCTGGAGCATCAAGACGACCACGAGTCGGAGT
>VMRT01000006.1 GCA_007713455.1 Pseudomonas sp. | reverse complement strand
GGAAATGGCCACCGGAGTGGGGTCCGGGTGGCGAAAACGTAAGAAATACTCGTCGAATTGATTGTTTTTTGATCATTTGGCGAGTTTAAAAGTTGCGCTAGGTGGTATGCCGGGGAAATACATGGCTACTTCAGACCATCCTGAGAGATCTAGTCGAACCTGGCTGATTGCTCAGCGGGGCTGTGAGAGGAGGCGGTTCCGTGACCGCACAGTGAGTGTTGACCTTGCTGTCCCTCTCTTGGCGCTGATGGAAAATTGGGGTTCATATGTCCCTCGCGCAAGCAATTTTGAATCGAGTCAAGCACATGCCAAAGGGGAGACCCTTTGTCGGCGCGGTGTTCGCGCAGCTTGGTTCCCGTGCGTCGATTAATAAAGCGCTTTCTAGACTGGTGCAATCAGGCACGCTGGAGCGAGTGGCTCGCGGTGTCTACATGCGCCCTAAAATGAGCAAGTACACCGGTAGGGTGGTGCGCCCGAGTCCGCTGGCTGTCATGGAGGTCATCACGAAGGCGAACGGCGAGACGATCCAGATACACGGCGCGGAGGCTGTTCGGAAGTTGGGCCTCAGCACACAGATGCAGGTGTTGCCGACCTTTTACACCAGCGGATCTACTCGCGAGATCAAGGTTGGCAATGCGGTGGTTCGCCTCCGTCACGTATCCAAGGACCGCTTGCAGCACGCCGGCACGACGGTAGGTGTGGCGCTTACTGCTCTCTACTACATCGGGAAAGAAGGGCTGTCCGCTAATGTGGTTGCCAAGATTGTTAGTGCGCTGAGCGGCGAAGAGCTGATGAAGCTAAGGGCCTGCAAGATGCCGAGATGGATGCGATCGTCATTGAGCCTTGTGTGAGCGTACGTGGATGCGTCTTGCGTACTGGATCACTTGGCCTCGATGGTGGTGATGTGTGTGGCGATTCAATCAGCCCCCCCCAGCATTTCACAAGAAAGGAGCCATTCGCTCTGATATGCGTGATCATCTCTGTCAGTCCTCCTTGTGCACTGTAAAATTAGTATGAGCTTTCTCCCTATCGACGTTGCTCTGCCTGCCCTTCGCTCAGCATTGGCAGAGCGAAATGAAGCTGTTCTTGAAGCTCCTCCAGGAGCGGGTAAGACAACCCGAGTTCCCCTCGCGCTATTGAATGAGACATGGCTTGGAACCCAAACCATCTTGATGCTCGAGCCGAGGCGTCTTGCTGCTCGAGCTGCGGCTGAGCGTCTAGCTAGCGAATTGGGTGAGAGAGTAGGTGAAACCATCGGGTACCGGATTCGCTTGGAAAGCAAAGTCGGTCCGAAAACCCGAGTTGAAGTCGTCACCGAGGGCATCCTGTCCCGTCGTTTACAAGAGGACCCCGCCCTCGACGGCGTTGGGATTGTCATCTTCGATGAATACCATCTTCGTACGCTTGACGCAGATTTAGCCTTGGCACTTTGTCTAAACGGCCGTGAGCTTCTTAGGGACGAAAGCCAACCACTTAAGATCCTTCTGATGTCTGCAACGCTTGAGGGGGATCGCCTTTCTAAGCTCCTGAACGACGCTCCAATAGTGAAGAGCGACGGCCGTATGTTTCCGGTCACCACGTATTGGGGGAGACCTCATCAATTCGGTGAGTTCGTTGAGCAACGCGTGATTCAGATCTGCCTGCAGGCCCTATCTGAACAAAGCGGGAGCATCCTTGTGTTCCTTCCCGGTCAGGCTGAAATAAGCCGGGTTAACGAGCAGTTGAAAACTCAACTGAAGGACCAAGATAACATTATGCTTTGTCCGCTCCATGGCGAACTTGACCTGTCGTCCCAGCGAGCTGCTATCGAACCCGCGCCACAAGGCAAACGCAAACTAGTGCTTGCCACCAACATAGCCGAAACGAGCTTAACCATCGACGGCGTTCGCGTCGTAGTGGACGCTGGACTGGCACGCGTGCCGCGTTTTGACCCTGTCAGTGGTATGACTCGCCTGGATACGCAACGTGTTTCTCGAGCGGCAGCTACGCAACGTGCTGGCCGCGCAGGACGCCTAGAACCAGGTGTTTGCTATCGACTCTGGTCGGAATCGCAACATGACCAGCTTGCAGCATACGACGCTGCCGAAATTTTGCAGGCAGATCTATCTGGACTCGCGCTGCAGCTAGCGCGATGGGGTGTGCAGCCTGACGATTTGGCTTGGTTAGACTCGCCTCCTGTAGCAGCTTATGCGCAAGCTCGTGATCTACTAACCCGGCTAGGAGCATTAGATGAGCGTGGTGTTATTACTGCCCATGGTCAAGCGATGGCTGAGTTACCTGCACATCCACGAATCGCGCATCTGTTACTCCGTGGCCAGGCATTCGGACTCGGTAACCTCGCCTGTGACATCGCGGCGCTGCTTGGAGAAAAAGATATCCTCCGCGGTACCGGCGCTGACCTTCATGATCGTATTAGCGTATTAGGTAATGAAGCGTCCTCACGCGCCAGTCGAGGGGCTGTTCAACGAGCACGTAAGCTAGCGAGGCAGTTCAGGGGATATCTACGCGGTCCGGTATCTGAGCCTGTGGCAGACCCTGATCATCCAAGGTGGCAAGGGGGGCTCTTGGCCTTCGCTTATCCCGATCGAGTTGCTCGACAGCGACGCGATGGTGGAGCTGAATACCGACTAGCAAATGGCCGTGCCGCTCAGTTTGGCGAGCCTGACGCACTGATGAAAGAACCTTGGCTAGTCATTGCAGATCTTGGGAGCAGACAAGGTCAGAGAGAGGAGCGCATCTACATTGCCGCAGCACTTGATCCCCAGCTATTCGACACTCTGCTTGCCGAGCAGGTAAGCCAGCGTGATGAACTCGAGTGGGACGAACGCGAGGGTGTATTGAAAGCCGAGCGTCAGAAGCGAGTGGGTGAGCTGGTACTGAGTCGAGCGGCCATTCCCGGGCTTGATGAAGAGGCTCGTTCTCGGGCATTGGTCGGCCTCGTACGTCGCAAGGGCATGGAGCTGCTACCGTGGACACCGGAACTTCGTCAGTGGCAGGCACGAGTGTCTCTTCTTCGTTGTCTGGATCTCGAGCAAAAGGGCGAGAGTGAGTGGCCTGATCTGTCAGATGCCGCGCTCCTGAGCTCACTTGAAGTGTGGCTGGGGCCGTACCTGGGTAAAGTCAGCCGACTTAGTCATTTCGCCAACTTGGATCTCCCAAGCATCCTTATTGGCTTACTGCCTTGGCCGTTACCTGCACGCCTCGATGAACTAGCCCCCAAAGCGCTGCAGGTGCCATCTGGCTCGCGCGTTGCCATTGATTACTCAGAACATCCTCCCGTGCTTGCCGTTAGGCTACAGGAGCTGTTTGGCATGGCTGACACTCCACGTATAGCAGGAGGCCGTCAGGGAGTACTACTGCATCTACTGTCTCCAGCTCGCAGACCCGTACAGGTTACTCAAGATCTCGCCAGCTTTTGGGCCAATACCTACATTCAGGTGAAGAAAGATCTAAAGGGTCGGTACCCCAAGCACTGGTGGCCTGATAACCCTATGGAGGCAGAACCGACCGCTAGGATTAAACCTAGAAAGCAATGATTCATCCGCCGCTCTTGAGGTGAGTGCGTAAATCGATTTGCCGCTGGGCTCGCCTATCCGCGAAGCGGCTAGGCTTTGATGGCTGGATCAGCTTAAGAAAAACCTAAAGATCTAGACAAGGTGCGGCCGAGTTTACGCGGCGCGTGCCTTGGCAATTTCAAAGTCTTCATTACGCAACTTCTTGAGCTTTTCAAGCTCTATTGCGTACTCGGCAACAGGCATTCCTGCCTTTAAGTCGTTCAGAAGTTTTTCTTGGCTTTGGTCAAAGACCTCAATCGCCTTAATCATGTAAACCGAGGAAACCGTGGTGTGGTAGTTCGATACCTTCTCGCAGGCTAGGTGAATGTAGCGCTCTACAGAATCAGGACTCTGGTGGCCAGTCCACTGCATCACCTCTGCGACGAATTTTTTGCTGTCGAGTAATGCGCGCCTGAAGTCATCTACGTTTTCAAGTTCGTGCCTGCGAATGAGCAGAACAAACAAATTGGTGATAAAGGCATGACGGAACATATGTGCGCAAATAGGCTCTTTGATCCCAGCATGACTCTTCAGCACCGAAATCTCATTTGTAATCGAGTCAGCGTTAAGCCTGGAGCCATTTTGGTCGGATACAAAGAGGAAGCCGTGATCATTGGACTTTCTGAATTTGTTGATTAGCTTCTTTCGAGGAAAGTCTATGTATTTCTTCAGCTCGTTCAGCAGCATCTTCGTAATGGGTATCGTACGCTCCACACCCACTCCTCGTTTAAGAGTCTCAAGACGCAACATCGGAAACTCCATCGCTAGCGCCGCCTGGACATCGCTGACTAAGATGTTTGCGACTTCACTACGCCGAGCACCTGTATGTTCCAGTAGAGAAATCATGACGTGACGGCGCATCTGTAGGTGTCTTGTTTTGCCGAGGCTGTTAATGGCCTCCCTTAAACGATCAATGTTCTGCGCTGTAATCGGATCACGCGTGCGTGGACGTCCACCGGAAAGTGAAAGCGAGTGATGGTGGACAAAGTCCCTTTTAATGATTTTTCCTGAGCGGGTTCTGATCGTAACTGTCTTGTGAGTCGTGCGAATGCTACCAGTAGGTGAAACAAAGGTATTGTCGCCGTAGAAATAGCCAACGTGACTCAAAAAATCCAAGCAGACCCGGCCAACATTCAATACCGTAGTTTCAGATTTCCTCTTATGTTTGGAACCAGGCCTAAGCGATTCTGTTCGAATTGAGCTGATGAAGTTGCTAAATCCATTGTCATTTAGTTCAATGAAATCAATATTATGGTGGAAACAATAGCGAATAAGCTGGCTGATTTTCGCTGCATAATCCCCCATGGTGCCGCCTTTGCTGCCTTTTCTGGATAGACCGGATTGACCGCCTCTTCCGGGTCTGTCTCGCAAGGCCAGCATATAAAGGTTTGCAAGCAAACAAGGTCGTCCATCAGGCCATACAATAAATGGCATGTTGGATCCATCTTTCGTAACAAGAGAGCCCAGGGCGTGATGATCAAAGAGCTTTAGCTCGCCGACGGGTCTGAAGAGTTGCTTTATAGATTGCATACTCATTGACGGTACTTGTCTAATTGGGTCACTGTTCGATCGCTCTCAATTGGCGGAAAATGATCGAAAGGCGGCGGATTCATAGAAACAATCATCGTCAGCGTCGTTAACGCTTCTTGCACACGCTTTTTGCGAAGATTTTCGTTAGGCGTATCCCGGACGTTCTTCAACTCAGCTATAGCATGTGATAAACCCTGTAGTAAGATGAGGTTGATTTTTTGATGTTGCTCAAGATCACGTTCCATCTCGTCAATACGCTTTTTTAAACCGCTTTTCGTACGCTTGTTACTATTTTGACCTCGCCTATTGAAGGTGTCGATGCTATCTTTGGCTGATGTGCGAAGATGATTTATATCCTCAAATCCGCGCTCAAATAGTTGGTTGGCGTATGTCTTAAGCGTATTTAAACTTACAGCCTTCGTCTGCTTGATGCCTTCATTGTCCTCGAATTCGACTTCAAATGCTGCGATCCCCGCCTGGCTTTTAAGCGCCGAGATCAGCTCTACATTTTCAGCGAATAGATGAGGCGCTCTAGTAACCAGCCTGAGAAAGTCGCGCAGAGCGATTACAGCATTTCTGCTATTTAACACTCGTGAGTCAGTCTTCATTGTTAACTCAAATTTTTAATTTTTACAATAACGCGCATGTGCTTCCCGAGGTTGTCGACGAAAAACTCTGGCTCAATGCAAACCTCGCCCACTTGGATCAGCTCCAAAATATGGTCTTCAAGCTCTTCAGTGTCGACTAGCGCAAAGTCGTCGGTACCATAGCGCGCCCGAAGTAGGTCAGCGAGCTCGACGTAGCTATTAATCTCGCCCTTATGAAGACTCTCGGCTATAAACTGAGCCTTAGCCCCACGCAGAATCGTTCCGTCCAATGTCTCGGTTATATAGTTCCAGAGATGCTCAATATCAGTATGACCAAGCATCCACTGCAAGGTCTCTAAGCCGCCGAAGCTAGCAGAGTGAAAGAACAACATCGCAAAGAATCGACGTAACTGATGCTGGCGAATATAGTAGCGTTCTCCCTTGCGGTTAACTGGTGTTTGGATGTAGTCGCAAAGAAAATCAAGGTTGCGGTTGTATAAGTACGAGCTTGACTGCCCGTCCGCTAAGTCACCTCTAGTTGCAGGCGTTGCAAATAAATGATTCATACTTTCGTGGTAACCAATACGAACAAGAATTTTCTGCATTCGAATTAGGTTTTTAATCATTTGAACGGCGATAGGTTCAATTGGGCGTGCTTCTAGCTGCCTGAGCCCATAAAGCTGGTAGGTGCTTTTTCGGTTGTAGAAGTTCAGCCATTCTTCAGTGGAATCTAAACAAGTTGTGCTGTGTAGGTCGAGGAGCTCTCCGACCCGGCGCGCAGTAATAGCACCTACTACTAATTGTACTGCTCCAATATAAACGCCGATGAGTTCAAGAAGAGCCTCGCGAGCGCGGAGTTTCGCAAAGTAAATAGCCTTTTCCTCTTTTTTATTTCGCCTGTTTTGCGAGTCTTTTGCGCTATGTGAAAGTTGCCATTGTTTTACTCCTAATGATGTGAGCTCCGGACCTACTGCGTGTTGAAACTCTTTATTAGATAATTGTCCGATTCGGCTGTTGTGGGCTTTGCAATATATTATTAGTTTGCAAAATCCATTCACAATTATCTTGCCGTACTTGAGGTGAAACTCTACCGAGTCTTTGAATGCGCTAAATACCACTGTGGATGGAAGTGTCCTAAATCTGCCTAGGCTCGATAGATTAACTCTAAAATTACTGAACTCTATTAAATGGCTAACTGCCGGCGCAGGAATTCCAAGTTCATGCAGTTTTCCCATGCCATAAATCGCGGATTTATATCCAGTAGCGGCTGACGGCGTTATGGTTTCTCGCTCACCCGTGGTTACCCGGAAAGGTGGATGTTCACGTCTAAATCCGGAAGCATGTTTGTAATATGACAAGATCTTTATGATGGGTTTGCAGTCCGATTTTCCTTTAAGTGTCCTTTTATATATGTGCTCTGAGAGCATCAAAGAGTTTGGTGAATGCCAGCTTTCAGTTCCTTTCCTATAGTAGCCTCTAAGGTAAAGAGCGGCGCGGAATTTTGGGATTAAATCAAACTCCACATCCAGTTCGTTTTCGTCCTCTTGGTCGGGGGTGATTAATCGCATTTCGGGTATGGCTGCTAGCGTTTGGTTGATCAGGTTCTTATTTGTGCTCTTCAGAAGATCCAAGCAGTAGGAGGAAACCCGTTTGCGCCATCCATATACTGACTCGGAAGAGTCTGAGTGCTGGGTAAGCGTAGTTAATATTGATTTGAGGTTATTCGTAGAGAGACCAGCCAATCCATATTTAGCCAGCTCAAAGTCAGCTGAATGAAGAAGTAAGTAGTCTACTACGTGAACGGCTCTTGCAAACTTGACTTGTTGGGTTCTAATTGAGTTGGACTCGGCGCCGCCGCCAGCTATTTTCTCTGTGGATGAAGTAAGCATATATTTTAGACCGCTAAGCAGGTCATTATTCTTCCAGTCGGTAAGTAGGGTCCCGTCTTCAAGTTCGATATTCCAGTCGAGTACCTTATCGGTCTTGTGGTTAAAGTCGTAGAGCCATATCTTGTCGTGAAAGTTACTTTTGAGCCAGTCTGCTCTTTGTAGCTTTTTCGTGGGGTCTACAAAGAAAGCATCCAAGAAATTAAGTTCGCTGGGAAGTTTCATAAATTAACTCCTTCATCTTTTCAGGATTGCAGTGCGTCAGGGCATCTGAGAGATGTTGCTTAAGTAGGTAGTCATTACCTCTATTTATTTCCGCGACTACTTTTCTTGAAAGATCGGCCCAATAAGTGGCGCGGCCACATACTTTTTCGGGAGTCAAGGCTATATCTACTGCTTTTTCTAAAGAGACAAGGGCTGTCATTATTCCTGGGTCAATTGAAATTAATACTTGTTTAACCCTTTGGTCAGTGCTTATTTCATTTTCAGCTGTCGTGTGTTCTGGATTGCTAAGGTGGTGCGGAATAAGTTTCAGCGCATGGTTGGCGAGGAAACTATGTAGTTCTTCAATGTTGGAAAAATTAGCTGCTTCCAATAGATATGGGCTGTCTTTCATAGCTTCGCAGATAAATCCCTTTTGAAAGATACGAATCCATCTTGTCTGGAAAAAAGCCAATATAGCTTCTGGAAGATATCTTCTCATAAGCAGTGTGTCATATCTCGCGTGACCAAGAGCTTTCGCCATCTCAGCTACACTTTTTGTTTTGAGGTATACCAGAACTCCTGAAGATGCTCTTAAGGTCGACATGGATACTCTGGTTAGGAAGTCCTCCAATTCCCCGTGGCGGCGGGTTGTGTGTGGATGAAATTGGTCCTTTAGCATATCTAAGTACTTCGGATGACCCTTGAAGTTTGATTTATTCCATGCCGGAAATTCAGCGCTGCTCGGAGTAGAAAAACCATGTCCGCATGTGATAAATAATTCTCTCCAAGTGTCGTCATTTTTTCCTTTTAAGAAGTCTCTTAGCGGTCTAGTGATCTGTATTATTTTCTCTATGAGTTCAGTGGTGCTAGGGCTTAGTTTGATTTTTTGTTCGCTAAGTTTGCTGCCTCTTCGATCTTTGTAGCCTATTAACCAATTTCCTTCTGTTTCTGTTTTTTTGAATCCGATCATATCTCCGTTTTTGTCGTGTAGTATCAATTTTTTAAGGAAGCCATGGGTGATTTCTGGGTGCTCAATTACCAGTAGGCATTGAAATGGAAATAATTTTCCATGTGTGGGCAGGCCGAGAAGTTCAGCTAGGTGTCCTTTGGAGATTTTTGCACTATATCTAGTATTGATATAGTAGGAGTCATTACTAAAGCCATCGCGCTCGAATGTTGCGCATAAATTACTAAGATTCAGTTTTTCAGCCGTTACACCCCAGGCTCTGGATGTAATAGGGGTTCCAATTTTTGATAGATCTCGTCTGCGCTGAGTTGAGCTATATATTTTTTCGCACTGGTCGTACGCCCAATTTTTTACTGTGCGCAAATCAGTTTCTATATCGTGGAATAAGATTTCAATCGCCTCAGTGTCAGTTAGGTGTAGCGGCACAGATGTAATGAGTTTTTCGTGAACCTCAATACCTTCTTTGTTTAGGCTAACTCTTGAGGGTGTTCCCGATACTTTTCTCTCAGTTGGCTTGGGTAAGCTGTCATCAAATGGCAGTGCCCAGACGTTGCTTTGCAGGAACGCCTCCTCTAGATTAGATATCATCCTTCCCCAGGTCTTGATCTGAGAGTTAAGATTAAGTTTTTGATCGTAAGCGCTCATGAAAAAGTCTTTCATGAAGCTCAAGAAAAATCTTTTTATCATTATTGGGTTTTTAAAGGTTTCTGGTGGCCAAGTTGTAGCGTTTTCGCTAAGAAATTTGGCTAATTTGTTTATGTCGCTAACCCCCGGTCTTGCTTGTTTCTCGTAAAAGAGACGAAGATTTTCATAGAACTCTTCAGTGAAGGCTTGGCCGTGCGAGTGCCAAATGCAGGGGAGCGCTAGAAAGTGTGGTATTCCTTTGTTCGTGATAATTTCCCAGCCATTCCAGTAGCGAGCATGAGGGGAGTCGAGTATCGAAGAATTTTTATTATTGGCAGCAGCATCGGTATCTGTTATCCAAGCCTTGTAACTTATCGTTGCTATCCAAGGTGATTTGATTGCCATTTTTTCAATGGCCCTCAGCAAAGTTCGTGCGTATCGACGTCTTGTCTGTAGTCTAGTGCTGACGAGATCCTCACCTGCCAGGGCGATAAGAAAGCCTTGTACGGTATTTGCAAATGTCTTGCTTGCGAGGCTGCTCAGAAAAACGGGGCTGTTTGTTAGATGGCAGTAACACTCGAACACCTTCAAGGCAGTATCAAGGGAGGCAACGTCCCCTTTTCCGCATCGCTGAAACAACACGACGACGTCAGGTGAAAGCATTTGAAAGGGGTAATTGATCAGAGCAAGGGTGTTTTTGATGATTGTCAAAATTTTATCACCTTGGTTTCTCTCTAGAATGCCTCAGCCATGCGGGCTGGTAGGCGTTGATAAATTTATGCATATAGTAAAGTCTTCGAGCGCAGCCTGGACGCCGATCTGGCCCTGGCGCTGACGCTTAATGCGCGGCAACTGCTGCGCGACGAGCCGCTCAAGCTGCTGCTGATGTCGGCGACGCTGGAGGGCCAGCGCCTGTCGGCACTGCTCGACGATGCGCCGGTGGTGCGCAGCGAGGGGCGCATGCACCCGGTCGAGCAGCGCTGGGGCCGTCTCGTTGCGGCGAATGAGCGTATCGAGCCGCGCGTGGTGCAGACGGTGCTGCAGGCGCTGGAGGACGAGCAGGGCAGCGTGCTGGTGTTTCTGCCGGGGCAGGCCGAGATCCGCCGCGTCAACGAAGCGCTCGCCGATCAGCTGGGCGGGCGCGGCGACATCCTGCTCTGCCCGCTGCACGGCGAGCTGGAGCTGGCGCAGCAGCGCGCGGCCATCGAGCCGGCACCGGCGGGCATGCGCAAGGTGGTGCTGGCGACCAACATCGCTGAGACCAGCCTGACCATCGAAGGCGTGCGCATCGTGGTGGACGCCGGACTGGCGCGGGTGCCGCGCTTCGATCCAGGCAGCGGCATGACCCGGCTGGAAACGCGGCGCATCTCCCGCGCCTCGGCTACGCAGCGCGCTGGCCGCGCCGGGCGCCTGGAGCCGGGCGTCTGCTATCGGCTGTGGTCCGAGGATCAGCACGCGCAGCTGGCGGCCTATGGCGAGGCGGAAATCCTCCAGGCGGACCTTGCGGGTGTCGCGCTGCAACTGGCGCGCTGGGGTGTCGAGCCCGACGAGCTGGCGTGGCTCGATCGCCCGCCGGCGGCGGCTTACGCCCAGGCTCAGGCGCTGCTCGAGCGCCTTGGCGCGTTGCAGCACAACGAACATGGCGGCTGGCAGCTGACCCGCCACGGCCAGGCCATGGCCGAGTTGCCGGCGCACCCGCGGCTGGCGCACATGCTGCTGCGCGGGCATGGCTTGGGTATTGGCGCGCTGGCGGCGGATGTCGCGGCGCTGCTGGTCGAGCGTGACATTCAATCCGGCGGACAGCGCAGCGGCGGCGCCGACCTGGCGCTGCGTCTGCACCAGTTGCAGAGCGGACGTGGCGCTGCGGTGCAGCGGGTGCGGCAGCTGGCCCGGCAGTTTCGTGGCCTGCTGCGCGGCACTTCGGGGCAGGGCGACGGAGCGCTGGACGAACAGCACTCGCTGGCCACGCTGCTGGCTTTCGCCTACCCCGACCGCGTCGCCCGGCAGCGCCGCGAAGGTGGCGGTGGTTATCGTCTGGCCAACGGGCGCGCGGCGCTGTTCGGTGAGCCGGATGCATTGATGAAGGAGCCCTGGCTGGTGATCGCCGAGCTGGGCAGCCATCAGGGACAACGCGAGGAGCGCATCTACCGGGCGGTCGCGCTGGACCCGGCGCTGTTCGACGGACCGCTGGCCGAACAGGTGTCTCTGCGCAATGAGCTGGAGTGGGACGAGCGCGAGGGCGTGCTGCGCGCCGAACGGCAGCGGCGGATCGGCGAACTGGTGCTCAGCCGCGAACCACTGCCGAACCTCGACGATGACGCACGGACTCGCTCGCTGCTCGGCCTGGTACGGCGCAAGGGCTTGGAACTGCTGGCCTGGACGCCGGAGTTGCGCCAGTGGCAGGCGCGCATCGGCCTGCTGCGTCAGCTCGATCTGGACGCAGGCAACAGCAGCGACTGGCCGGACGTCAGCGATGCCGCACTGCTGGAACGGTTGGACGACTGGCTGCTGCCCTACCTCGGCAAGGTGTCGCGCCTGGCGCACTTCGCCCAGCTCGATCTGGCCGGCATGCTCGTCACGCTGCTGCCTTGGCCGCTGCCGCAGCGCCTGGACGAGCAGGCGCCGGTGGCGGTCAGCGTGCCGTCCGGCTCGCGCATTCGGCTGGACTACAGCGAGCAGCCGCCGGTGCTGGCGGTGCGTCTGCAGGAGCTGTTCGGCCTGGCCGACACGCCGCGGATTGCTGGTGGCCGACAGGTCGTCAAGCTGCACCTGCTGTCGCCGGCGCGGCGTCCGGTACAGGTCACCCAGGACCTGGCGAGTTTCTGGGCCAACACCTACGCCGAGGTAAAGAAGGATCTGAAGGGGCGCTATCCCAAGCATTACTGGCCGGACGACCCGCTGATCGCCGAGCCGACCGCACGGGCCAAGCCACGCGGGCAGTAGGCTCAATCCGACGGCAGACTGAGGTCCTCGCCGGCGACGCGCAACGCTTCATAGGCGTCGTCGAGTGCGGTGACGATGGCCGCGGCGTCGCGTGCATGACGCGAGACGATGAAGTGGATCGGCACCTGGGCCAGGCGCTGGTAGGGCAGCGCCTCCATCCGTAGCCGCTGGCGGGCCTGTTCCACTGGAATCTGGTAGTCGAGCAGGTAATCGCCACGGTTGCGCTGCAGCATTTCCAGCGCGGAAAGGTGATTGCTGGTGCGCAGCAGGCGCAGGTCGAGGCCGGGATCGTCCAGTAGCGCGTTGACGTTCGGCCAATAGCTGTAGCCGCCGATCAGGATCAGCGACTTGCCGGCAAGGTCGTCCGGCAGGCGCGGCGCCGGTGTACCGGCAAGGCGGTAGAGGTTGAGATTGATCTGGCTGAGCGTATGCCGGCCTTCCAGCGTATGGGTCGCCAGCTCCGGCTTGCCCTGGGCTCCAGGCCAGAGGTCGATGCTGCCATTCTCCAGCGCCGCGTAGAGGCGGGCGCCGGGCAGCCCTCGAAAGCGCACGCCGTAGCCGGCCTGACGCGCGACGCGGCGGGTCAGTTCGGCCAGCTCGCCGCGCGCCATGCCCTGAGCATCGGTGTAGATGGCCGGGGCGAACTCGTAGTAGCCGACGTTGAGGACTCGTTGCGAAACGGGATTGGCCAGGACCGCGGCTGGTAAGCCGAGAAGGGAGGCCAGGGCCAGATAGATGAATGCTTTCAATGGATCGATCGCTGCCTTGCGCTGTTCCAACAAGGATGCGCAGCCGATGCCCGGTTGTCCATGAGCCATATTGCTGCAGCAGGGTGAGGAATGTCGGCCTATATCGACCTATGCTCATACCGAAAGGCAGGCGTGCGGCACGAAGGAGTAGGGGTATGCAGCGCAAGGTGTTCGATCGCAAGGTGTTCAACCGCAAGCTGGTAGTGATCACCGGCGGCTGTGCCGGGATCGGCCGCGCGCTGGCGGTGCGCATGGCACAGGCTGGCGCGCGGCTGGTGATCTTCGATCTGCATCAGGATGCGCTGGATGGCCTGGTGCAGCATCTGGCCGATCACCACAATGCCGATGCGCTGGGGTTGTGCTGTGACGTCAGCGATGCCGAGGCGGTGCAGCGCGCGATTGCGCTGGTGGTGGAGCGTTACGGCGGCATCGACGTGCTGGTCAACAACGCCGGCATCACTCACCGCAGCCCGGTAGCGAATACCAGCCTGGCAGTGTTCGAGCGGGTGATGGCGGTGAATTTCTACGGCGCGCTGCATTGCACCCAGGCCGCGCTGCCCAGTCTGATCTCCCGCGGCGGGCAGATCATTGTGCTCAGCTCGCTTTCGCAGTATTCGCCGGTGCCCAACCGGGCCGCCTACAACGCCAGCAAGCATGCCCTGCACGGGCTGTTCGAGACGCTGCGTTGCGAGCTTCGCGAGACCGACGTGAACGTCATGCTGGTCTGCCCCGGCTACACCGCCACCGATCTGCGCAAGAACGTGCTGGTCGGCGATGGTTCGACCGCGCCAACCCCTGCGTTGGATATCGGCCGAGTCGCTTCGCCGCAGGATGTGGCCGAGGCGATCTATCAGGGCGCGCTGCGCCGGCGCCGATTGCTGGTGCTGTCCAACTTGGACTGGAAAGCCCAGCTGCTGGCGCGCTGTTTTCCGCGGCTGTACCAGAGCCTGCTGTTGCCGCGGCTGCTTGGCGGGCGCGCCTCCTGAGCGCAGCTGGCTAGCTGCCGCTGCCGTAGAGTTGCTGCATCAGCGCCACATCCCAGTAGGACGCCTCGATCTTGTGGCCGTCCAGATCGCGTACGAAACAGCCGTAGTAGGGCTCGCCATATTCCGGGCGCGGGCCGGGTGCGCCTTCATCGCTTGCGCCGGCGGCGATCGCCGCGTGATGGAAGGCGTCGACCTCGGCCTGATCCGCGGCGAAAAAGCCGACGTGGGTGCCGTTGCCCACCGACGCGCTGCCGCCGTCGATGGGTCGTTGAATCCAGAATTCCGGGTATTCACGGCCCCAGGCGACGGCGCCGGGGTGTTCGAGGATGCGCCTGCAGCCAAGGGTGGCGAGGACGTGGTCGTAGAAGGCAACCGCTTCGTCGAAGCGATTGCTGCCCAGTGAAATGTGCGAAAGGATGCTTGGGTTCTGGTCGGCCATGGCGGGGTCTCCTGATGTGGCCGGAGCAAGCCTAGCAGGCTCTGCGCGCCTCGCCTGAACCTCCGTCGAAAGACCGCTCAGCCGTTGTCCGGCTGGCGTGTCGGCGGCTCGGTGCAGAGCATGAAGCAGCGGAACAGCATGATCGTCGGCAGCAACTGCAGCAGGCCGACCACGGCGTCCAGCAACATCGCCGGCAACAGTGGTGGCGTCTGCTCGGCGAACAGCTGGGCGGCGATCCAGGTTTCCAGCATCCAGATCGGCAACAGCACGGTCATCACGCAGCCCAGTATCAGCAAAAAATGCCCGCGGGTGAGGGCGAAGCTCTCCTTCAGCGCCGCCAGCGGTGTCAGGCCACGCAAGACCAGCAGGTACTCGGCGAAGGCGATCTTGACCATGACCCAGATGCCGGGCAGCACGAACAGCGAGGCGCCGAGCATGATCAGCAGTGAGCCGAGCCCCGAGAGCACGGCCAGCGCTGGCCACAGCGGCAGGGCCCGGGCGTAGACCGCACGCAGCGCCGGATCGTGGCCACGGCTGCGCGCATCCAGATAAAGGATCAGCGCGCCGACGTACAGCGGATAGAAGATCAGGCCCACCAGCAGGTCCAGGGCGGGCAGGACGTTTTCGCCGAGCCAGTGATCGAGCGCCAGGCGTGTCGCGCTTTCGAGCAGGATCAGCGGCAGGCAGAGCCGGACGATGGTCAGGAAGTGGCGGGAGTAGAAGAACCAGGCCTCACGCAGGATGGCAAGAACGTTCATTGCAGACCGAAGGTGAGTAATCGTTTCGGGGCGCCACTGTAACGGATGCGGCAAGGACGGGACATGTGCGATTTCGCCGTCCATACTGGAGCCCCCTTTCAGATTCGGGCTGCCGCGTGAAGAAGATCGCCCTGTTCGCCGATGTACAGAACCTCTACTACACCGTGCGGCAGGCCCATGGCTGCCACTTCAACTATTCCGCGTTGTGGACCGATGTCAGCCGTCGCGGCACCATCGTCGAGGCCTATGCCTACGCCATCGAGCGCGGTGACGCACGCCAGCAGCAGTTTCAGCAAATCCTGCGCAACCTCGGTTTCACGGTGAAGCTCAAGCCCTATATCCAGCGCAGCGACGGCTCGGCCAAGGGTGACTGGGATGTGGGCATCACCATCGACGTGCTGGATGCGGCGGCACGGGTCGACGAGGTGGTGCTGGCGTCCGGCGATGGCGATTTCGACCTGCTGCTCGATCGGGTGCGGGCCGGCGGCGCCGAAGCGACCGCCTATGGCGTACCGGGACTTACCGCGCAATCGCTGATCCGTGCGGCGACGCGTTACGTGCCGATCGAGGGTGATTTGTTGTTGCGTGGCTGAACATCCGCCCGCTTTGAGGGCGCGAGTCTGCCGATGGGGCGACTCGGAGTGGCCAGTGTAGGGTGGATGACGCTTCACCCATCCACCAAAACGACGTCAGGCTTTGCCGAGTGCCGCAAGCCGCTTGCGTACGGCCGCTTCGATGCCGGCCGCATCCAGGCCGCACTCGGCGAGCATTTCGCTGGGCTTGGCGTGCTCGACGTAGTAGTCGGGCAGGCCCAGATGCAGCATCGGTTTGAGAATGCTTTCGCCAGTGAGGAACTCGGCTACCGCGCTGCCGGCGCCAGCCATGATGCTGTTCTCTTCGATCGTCACCAGCAGCTCGTGGCTGCCAGCCAGTTCGCGCAGCAGGGCTTCGTCCAGCGGTTTGACGAAACGCATGTCGACCACCGTGGCGTCCAGCGCCTCGCCGACCTGCAGCGCTTCGGGCAGCTGCACACCGAACACCAGCAGCGCCACCTTGCTGCCCTGACGGCGCACCACGGCCTTGCCGATCTCCAGCGGTTCCAGCCCGGGCTCGATGGCGGCGTTGGGGCCGCTGCCGCGCGGATAGCGCACCGCGGCCGGGCCTTCGAAGTGGTAGCCGGTGGTGAGCATGCGGCGCATCTCGTTCTCGTCGCTGGGCGTCATCACCAGCATGCCGGGGATGCAGCGCAGGTAGGACAGGTCGAAGCTGCCGGCATGGGTCGGGCCGTCTTCGCCGACCAGGCCGGCGCGGTCGATGGCGAACAGCACGTCGAGGTTTTGCACCGCGACGTCGTGGATCAACTGATCGTAGGCGCGCTGGAGGAACGTCGAGTAGATCGCCACCACTGGCTTCATGCCTTCGCAGGCCATGCCGGCCGCCAGCGTCACCGCGTGCTGCTCGGCGATGGCGACATCGAAGTAACGCTGCGGGTAGCGCTCGCTGAAGGTCACCAGGTCCGAACCTTCCTTCATCGCCGGGGTGATGCCGGTCAGGCGCGGATCGGCGGCGGCCATGTCGCACAGCCACTGGCCGAACACATTGGAGTACTTGGGCCCTGAGGGCTTCTTCGGTTTGACCGGGGCGCCGACCGGCTCCAGCTTGCTGATCGCATGCCAGGTAATCGGGTCGGCTTCGGCGGGGGCGAAGCCCTTGCCCTTCTTCGTCACCACATGGAGGAACTGCGGGCCGTCGAGGTCGCGCATGTTGCGCAGGGTGGCGATCAGCGTCGGCAGGTCGTGGCCGTCGATGGGGCCGATGTAGTTCCAGCCCAGTTCCTCGAACAGCGTGCCGGGCACCAGCATGCCCTTGGCGTATTCCTCGGTGCGGCGGGCGATTTCCCAGGCACCCGGCAGGCGCGAGAGGATCTTCTTGCTGCCTTCGCGCATGCTCGAGTAGGTGCGGCTGGAGAGAATCTTGGCCAGGTAGTTGGACAGCCCGCCGACGTTGCGCGAGATCGACATGTCGTTGTCGTTGAGCACCACCAGCATGTTGGCGCCGACTTCCGGGGCGTGGTTGAGCGCCTCGAAGGCCATGCCGGCGGTGAGCGCGCCGTCGCCGATCACCGCGATGGACTTGCGCTGCTCGCCTTTCAGACGGGCGGCGACCGCCATGCCCAGGGCGGCGCTGATCGAGGTGCTGGAATGACCGACGCCGAAGGTGTCGTACTCGCTCTCCGAGCGGCGCGGGAAGGCGGCCAGGCCGTCCTTCTGACGCAGCGTGGCCATGCGCTCGCGGCGACCGGTGAGGATCTTGTGCGGATAGGCCTGATGGCCGACGTCCCACACCAGCCGGTCGTCCGGGGTGTCGTAGACGTAGTGCAGGGCGATGGTCAGTTCGATCACGCCGAGGCCGGCGCCGAAGTGCCCGCCAGTGTGGCCGACGCTGTACAACAGCTCCTGGCGCAGTTCGTTGGCAAGCTCTTCGAGTTCCGCCTCGCCCAGTCGGCGCAGCTGTTCGGGGGTCGCCGCTCGGTCAAGAACGGGCGTCGTGGGGCGAACCCGAGGGATCTCGTGAAAAGTCTTGGGCATCAGGCGGATCATTGTTGTTGAAAAAAGAGCGGCAGTTTACCCGAAGGGTCCTTCGATAAGAACGGCCCCGGGTCCGGTAGGGGTTTGACTGCTATTTCAGCGAAAGGCTCAGTTGCGTCGTTCGACAATGTAGCGCGCCAGCTCGCGCAACGGCTCGGCGGAGATATCGAACGGGCGCAGCGCGTGCAGTGCCTGGTCGCGCAGTTCCAGGGCATAGGCCTTGGCCGCCTCCATGCCGAGCAGTGCCGGATAGGTGGGCTTGTCCCGGGCGATGTCGGCGCCCTGGTGCTTGCCCAGGGTCGCGGTGTCGCTTTCGACATCGAGAATGTCGTCCTGCACCTGGAAGGCCAGGCCGATGGCGCGTGCGTACTGGCTCAGCGAGGCGAGGTTGTCGGCGTCGGCATGGCCGCTGGCGAGCGCGCCGAGCTGCACGCTGGCTTCGATCAGCGCGCCGGTCTTGTGCCGGTGCATCAGCTCCAGGGCGTCGCGATCGAGCTTGAGCCCGACCGAGCCGAGGTCGATGGCCTGACCGCCGACCATCCCGGCCGGCCCGGCGGCGCGGGCCAGTACGGCGAACATGCGCAGGCGCAGCGTGGCGTCCTGCGGATTGTGCTCGGCCTGGGCCATGGCCTCGAAAGCCAGACTCTGCAGGCCATCGCCGGCGAGGATCGCGCAGGCCTCGTCGAAGGCCTTGTGCGTGGTGGGCTGGCCGCGGCGCAGGTCGTCGTCGTCCATGGCCGGCAGGTCGTCGTGCACCAGCGAGTAGGCGTGGATCAGCTCGACGGCGCAGGCGGCGCCGTCAGCGCTGGCCTTGTCGCCGTTCAGTGCTTCGCAGGCGGCATAGACCAGCAGCGGGCGGACGCGCTTGCCGCCGTTCATCACGCTGTAGCGCATGGCCTGATAGAGGCGTTCGAGCTGCGGCAGCGGCGCGACGAACAGGGTTTCGAGGCAGCCGTCGACGCGCTGCTGACAGCGTTTCTGGTAGTCGCCGATCATCATGCTTCGGGGTCCGACTCGAAGGGGGCTTCCTGCAGGCTGCCGTCGCGTTCCAGCAGGATCTGCACCTTCTGCTCGGCCTGGCTCAGCGCAGCCTGGCAGTCGCGGGTCAGGCCGATGCCCTGTTCGAAGCAGGTCAGCGAGTCTTCCAGCGACAGCTCGCCGCTTTCCAGGCGTTCCACCAGCTGTTGCAGCTCGGCGAGGGATTGTTCGAAATCGAGGGCAGCTTTCTTGCGGGCCATGGCGGGAACCTGTCGTCGGCGGCGAGTCGGAAACGGGCGCGACATTAGCAAAGAAACGCCCGCGGCAGCCACAAGGTTCGCCCGCGTGATGTGTATCCAGCTGCGTAAGGTGTCGGGATGCTGCCCGAGGTCAGCGAGCGCTAACCATGCTGCTCGCGCAGGCGTCGAGTGCGCTCGGCGAGCGGCAGCTTCGGGCAGCTGTCGCAGAGCTCGCCATCGGCGCGGCGGAAATGCTGGCAGCAGGCCTTGCGCTGCAAGCCGAGACGGGTGCCTCCCTCGGCCAGTTGCACCGCCAGCAGGCCGCTGGCGCCCTGCATGCCGCACGCATCCAGCCAGGCATCGGCGCGACGGCAAAGCTGCAGGTTGCCGCAACCATCGGTCCGTTGCGCGTGCAGCAGCGCGGCCATCACGCAGTCCGCAGCGAGACGCTGCGCGAGCTTCGGATGCAGGCCGAGCAACGCGCCGCAAGCCGCATGGGCCTGGGCGCAGAACTGGCGGATCTGCTGCCCGGCATGGCGCAGCAGGTGCTGGGCGTCGGCGCGCAGCGGCTGATGATCCGGCAGGCAGAAACCGGCGACGAAGCCCTGCTGCATACCCTGCGCCATGCCCTCCAGCTCGGGTGACTGGCCATCGAGTTGCACGGCCAGCACCTGCAGATAGATGGGCTGCCAGACCAGCAGCGTCCAGCAGCGCGCGGCCCAGTAATGGCGGCCCGCTTCCGGGTGCGCCGCCTGCCAGTGCGCCAGCAGGGCGGCCAGCGACTGCGGGCGATCCAGCATCAGCTCGTCGGGTCTTGGCGAGCCGACGCGCCCGTCCAGTCCCGGCAGGGCGCTGCGCACCCGCAGCAGCAGGTCGTTCAGCGCCTCGTCATCCGCCCATTGGGTTTCAGCGTTCCGGCGCATAGGGCGCGACGGGGTTTTTCAGGGTGCCGGCGAATTTCAGCGCACCGGCCGGATCGGCCAGATCCAGCATCTGCCGGTTGTTGCCCAGTTGCAGACGGTTCAGGCAGGAGCGGGCGAATTCCTCGGCGAACAGGTCGTAGCGGGCGAACTTGTCGCGCAGCTGCGGCTGGCTGGCCTGGTAGTCGGCGATGCAGTCGGCGACCTGTTGCCAGAAGCGCTGTTCCGGCAGGCCGACTTGCTCATCGAGAATCTGACTTAGGTAGCGGAAGAAGCCGTCGAACACGTCGGTGAAGATAGACAGCACCTTGAGCTCGTCGGGCACCGATACCGCGAGACGGCCTACGGCCTCGGGGATCTGCGCGTCGCCATCGAGAATCACCGCTTCCTCGCCGATGTCCTTCATCAGCACGCGCACCGGTAGGTGATCTTCCAGCACCAGAATCAGGTTCTCGCCATGCGGCATGAACACCAGGTCGTGGGCATAAAAGCAGTGCAGCAGCGGCCTCAGGTAGGCATTGAGGTACTGGCGCAGCCAGCGGTCGGCGGTCAGCCCCGAGGCACTGATCAGCGTTGCCAGCAGGGCGCGTTCGTCGCCGTCGCTGTGCAGCAGCGCGGCCATGGTCATCAGCCGCTGGCCGGATTGAATGTGGCCATAAGGGCTCTCCCGCCACAGCGCCGAAAGCATCTTGCGATACGGACTGCTGGCCGGCAGTGCCTGCTCGTAATACGGATTGCGATAGCCGATGGCCGCGACTTCGCGCAGCAACTGGAAGCCGCAGTCGCGCAGCAGCGGGTCGTTGGCCACACGCTCGGCAAGGTAGGCGTTGATCGCGGGCGTCGCCTGCATGTAGTAGGGCGACAGCCCGCGCATGAAGCCCATGTTGAGGATCGACAGGGCGGTCTTCACGTAGCGCCGCTGCGGCTGGCTCTGGTTGAAGAAGGTGCGGATCGACTGCTGCGCCAGGTAGCGGTCATTGCTCAGACCGAGAAGGACGATCTGCCGGTTGGCGATCTCGGCGGCGAAGCCGATAGCGAGGACGTTGTGCCACTGCCAGGGGTGCGCCGGCATCAGCAGGTAGTCGTCGGGGTCGAGCTGCAGCGCGCGCAGCTGGCTATGAAACACCTCGAGCTGACCACCGAGCTCCTCGCGCAGCAGGGTCGGCTGGTCGAGCCCGTCGATGGCGCTGTAGCTGGCGCGGCTGCGGTGCACGGCAAGCCAGACCAGGCGCACCGGACTCGCCGCTTCCGGCGCGTAGGCGCGGTAATCCTGAGCGTCGAAGCCCATCCGCCCGTTGTTGGCGACGAAGCCCGGGTGGCCTTCGCGCATGCCGGTCTCGATCTGCTGGAAGTCCGCCAGGGCCAGTTGGGCGGCGCTCAGCGGGCTGTTGGCGAGCTTGTAGGCGCTGCCGAACAGGGTGCTGCTGATCTCGTCGAGATAGACCGGCAGGTTGTTTTCCGAGATGCCCAGAGTGTCGGCGAACTCGATGATGAAGCTCAGCGCGTCCAGTGGTTGTTGCAGGCCATCGCTGAGTTTCTCGATGGAGTCGGTAACGATGGACCAGTGATCCAGCGCCAGTCGTCGCGCCTTGAAGCGGTACTCGATCGAGCTGTCCGGCACTGCGACGCGGTAGTGGCTGTCGCCCAGTGGCTCGGGGCTGAACAGCTTCTCGTGGCTGAACTCGGCCAGCGCTTTCTTCACCAGCAGGCGATTGGCGCGGGCCCAATGTTCGGCCTGCAGGTGTTCGGTGGCCAGATCGCCGGCGGCGGTTGGCAGGTGCACGAGCTGATTCATTGCGGATTCTCCTGAAGGGTGGCGAGGAACTGCGCGCGCGTGCAGAACGCCAGGCAGGCATCCTTTTCCGGTAGCTGCAGCAGGCGCTGGTAGACGAAGCCGACCCGGCGGTTGAGCGCATGCACTTTGGCGTTGCGCGCATCCGGCTCGACAACGATGCGCCGCGCGAATGGGTCGGCGAACTGGTAGGCGAGGATGCTGCGCATGACTTCCAGGCTGAAGCCGTGCACGGGCTTTTCGCAGGGGGCGAGCAGCAGGTGCATGCCGCGGTCGCCGGGGCGCACCTGGTAGTGGTCGGCGAGGCGGTCATGGGCTGGGTGATAGCCCTCGAAAAGGAACGCGGGTTCGCCGTTGCACATACCGAGGGCAATGTCGCGATGGCTGCTGTGCTGGATCTCGTCGACGTAATTGGCCAGCTGCGCCAGGCTCAAATGGCCCATGCCCCAGAAGCGCGCGTAGTCGCGGCGCAGCCAGTCGTGCAGCAACGGCAAATGCTCTGGCTGCACTGTCTCGAAATGCATGGCGCCGAGCCTGCAGTAGCGAACGAAGCGCGGACCATCCGCGCGGGAAAGAGCGGTATTCATGATTTGGCTCCACAGAGGGGCGCACTGACTGGTGCTGAAGCCAGCAGCCAGCGCAGTACGCAGGCGGTGAGAACGAGGCCGATGGCGGACAGGAAGAACGGCGCGGCGAGGCCGGCATCGCGCACTACCAGCCCGGCGAGCCACGACGCGGCGAGCACGCCGAGATTCTGGAAGATGTTGATCAGGCTGTAGTCGCGGCCGTAATGCTCCGGCCGGCTGAGGGCGAACAGCCGCGCATCCAACGCGACGGTGAGCTGGTACAGCGCCCAGCCGAACAGCACGCGGCCGGTCAGTACCAGCGGCATCTGCTCGATGCCCTGCAACGCCAGCCCGGCCGCGCCCAGCAGCAGCCAGGCGGTCAGGTGCTGGCCGGCGTGGTAATGCAGGGCCAGGGCGAGCAGCGCCAGCATGCCGGGAATGGCGTAGACCAGGCCGGTGATCCAGCTTGCCTGAGGCCCGCCGAGCTGTTCCCAGTACACCGTGAAGAACGGCCGCGCCAGGTAGATGCAGAAGTAGAACGCCAGCATCAGCAGGCACAGCCGGGCAATGGCCAGGTGCTCCCCGCGCGGCCGCGGTGGCGTGCTTGCATCGACCCGAGTCGGTTGCGGCGCATGGCGCAACAAGAGCAGGCTGACAGCCATCTGCACGAAATCCATCAGGCCCATCAGCACGAACATCCGCGCCGGACTGAGGTAATGCAGCACCCCGCCGCCCAGCGTCGCGCCTGCGATTGCGCCCAGATGCACCACCACCGAGAGCAGGCCGATGGTGCGCACCTGCTGGTCGGTGCCCACCAGGCCCATGACGTAGGGATACATCAGCAGGTAGCTGGCCTTGAAGGCGATCATCGTCAGCGACACCGGCCAGAACAGCCATTGCTGCTCGATCGCCGCGCAGGCCAGCGCCAGCAGCCCAGCCATCAACTGGCCGAAGATCAGCAGGCGCAGCGGATGCGCATGCCTGGACAGGCGCACCCACAGCGGCAAGGCAAGCATCGCCACCAGGCACACCGCAGCCAGGTAAAGCCCGACCTGCTCGCTGCGCAGTTCGCCGAAGCGCTCGGCGAAGTACTGCGGGTAGAACGGCATCAGCAGGCTGTCGCCGAGCACCGCCAGCAGCGTCATGCCGATCAGCGCGCGTCGCAGCGTCATCGCGCCGCCACCGCGCCCTGCGGTGCCAGCGATTGCGGAAGGCTGAACTGCTGGAAGGCGATCTTCGTCTCCACCGCGTAGTGCTCGCGCCCGCAGATCTCGCGCAGGATTGAGGCGTTGCGGTAGCAGCCCATGCCGAGATCCGGCGTGACCAGACCGTGATCGACGAGCCCGGCGTTTTGTACGAAGACCTCACCGCCGTTGCGGTCGATGCTGTAGTTGCGCGCCACGGCAAAGCGTTCCGGTGCCTGCCAGGCGATGCGCTCGGCAATCGGCTGGATGCAGCGCGGCAGGCGGTACTGGTACCCGCTGGCCATCACCAGTGCGTCGCAGCGGTGGCGATAGCCCTGCTCCAGCTCATGCTGGAAGAACTCCAGCTCCAGCGTGCCATCGCTCAGGCGCTGGCAGCGACGCAGCTCGGCGTTGGTCAGCAGCTGGGTCGGCACCTCGCCCTTGAGGCTCTGGTTGTACAGCTCGTCGTAGATGGCGTTGATCAGCGTGGCGTTGATGCCCTTGTACAGGCCCTTCTGACTGTCGATGAGCTTTTCCCGGGTGCTGCGCGGCAGGCTGTGGAAGTAGTCGATGTACTCCGGGCTGGTCATTTCCAGCGTCAGCTTGGTGTATTCCAGCGGGAAGAAGCGCGGCGCGCGGGTGATCCAGTTCAACTGATAGTCGTGGCGGTCGATTTCCTGCAACAGGTCGTAGTAGATCTCCGCCGCGCTCTGGCCGCTGCCGACCACGGTAATCGAGCGCTTGCCCTGCAGTCGCGACTTGTCCTGCAGGTAGTTGCCGCTGTGGCTGACGTGCTCGGCCAGTGCCTCGCAACAGGTCGGCAGATGGGGCGTGGTGCCGGTGCCGAGCACCAGACGGCGGGTGAGGAACTCGAAGCCCTCGCCGCTACGCGTGTGCACGCCGCGCACCCGATAGCAGCGGCGCTCGTCGAGGTAGTCGACCTGTTGGACGAAGTGCTCGAAACGCAGGCTGTCGAGCTGCTCGACCACCCACTGGCAGTACTGGTTGTACTCGCGGCGCATCAGGAAGAAATCTTCCTTGATGTAGAAGGCGTACAGCCGCCCGACCTGCTTGGCGTAGTTGAGAAAGCTGAAGCGGCTGGTTGGGTCAGCGAGGGTCACCAGATCGGCCATGAACGGCGTCTGCAGGGTGGCGCTGTCGAGCATCATGCCGGGATGCCAGTTGAAGCCCTCGGCGCGGTCGAGAAACAGGCAATCGAGCCCGTCGATGGGTTCGGCCAGGCAGGCCAAGCCGAGGTTGAACGGGCCAATGCCGATGCCAATGAAGTCATACATCTTGTTCATGTGCGATCTCCTTACTGGTTGGCGGCGGTGGGTAGGCCGTCGAGCAGGCGAGTGCCGTGGCCGCGAATCAGCTCGACGATGGTGCGCAGGTCGTCCAGCGTGGTTTCCGGGTTGAGCAGGGTGAACTTGAGGTACTGCCGGCCCTTGACCACGGTGGCGGCGATGACCGCCGCGCCGGAGCGGAAGATCGCCTTGCGGATTTCGCGGTTGATCTCGTCCAGGCGCTCGTCGGCCACACCTGGGGCGACGAAACGGAACACCAGCGTGCTCAGGCGCGGGGCGAAGACCTCGAAGGCCGGGTCCTCGGCGAGCAGACGATGGGTGTCGGCAGCGCGGTCGATGACCTCCTCGAACATCGCGCCGATGTGTTCGGCGCCGAGGATGCGCAGGGTCAGCCAGAGTTTCAGCGCGTCGAAGCGGCGGGTGGTCTGGATGCTCTTGTTGACCAGGTTCGGCGTGCCCTCGCGGGTCTGGCTGCGCGGATTGAGGTAGTCGGCGTGGTGGGTGATGTAGCTCAGGTGCTGACGCTGGCGGACGAAGAAGCCGCTGCAGCTGACCGGCTGAAAGAACGACTTGTGATAGTCGACGGTGACCGAGTCGGCGTGCTCGATGCCGGCCAGCCAGTCGCGGTAGCGCAGTGCGACCAGCAGGCCGCCACCGTAGGCGGCATCCACATGCAGCCAGACGCCATAGTGCTGGCAAAGCGCGGCGATCTCCGGCAGCGGGTCGATGCTGCCGAAGTCGGTGGTGCCGGCGGTGGCGACCACGGCCATGGGCCGCTCGCCCAGGCGCTGACAGTCCGCCAGGGCCTGGGCCAGCGCCGCTACGCTCATGCACTGGGCGCTGTCGGTTTCGATGCTGCGTACCGCGTCGTAGCCCAGACCCAGCAGCGCGGCGGATTTCTGCACGCTGAAGTGGCTGGCGCGGGAGGCGAAGATGCGCAGCCCGGCGGCCTCGGCCGGGAGACCATGACGCAGGTTGCCGCCGTGACCGGGCAAACGGTTGCAGACGTGCTCTCGGGCCAGCAGCAGCCCCATCAGGTTGGACTGGGTGCCGCCGCTGGTGAACACGCCGTCGGCCTGGCTGCCAAGGCCGATGCGCGTGCAGGTCCAGTCGATCAGGCGTTGTTCGATCAGCGTCCCGCCGGCGCTCTGGTCCCAGGTGTCCAGCGACGAATTGAGCGACGACACCAGCACTTCGGCGAGCAGCGCCGGCAACACCACCGGGCAGTTGAGGTGGGCGACGTAGCGCGGATGGTGGAAGTACACCGCGTCGCGCAGATAAAGCTGATCCAGTTCGCGCAGCGCGGCGCCGGCATCGCCCAGTGGGCGCTCCAGATCGACGCGTTCGAAATCGGCGGCCAGTTCCTGCGGAAGGATGCCGCTGAACGGCTGCTGCTGGCGCTGCAGACACTGCTGCACCAAGTTCAGCCCCTGCTGCATGAGCTGGCGGTAGTCATCGTGATTGCTGCGGGTGAACAGCCCGTTGCTGACGGGGCCGGGGGCGAAGGGCACTACGGTACTGGACGTGGTCATGCACATTCCTCGGGCCGAGCGCGGCCGCGACCCGGAGCGGGCCGTTTTGGCGGCTTCGGTGGTTTCTTGTCTGGCGGCTGGACCGCACGAAAGCATCTGCGAGGATGCTGGTTAGTCGAGAATAAATCTCAATTGCGCAAGGGCACAGGCAAGACGAATTAGCGCGGAAAAACCATTACGGCGTCGAAGAAAAAAGTTACGGCCGCTCCAGCCGCTGGCGCGCCTTGGCCAGCTGGGCGATCACGGTATTCACCGAGATGCCAAGGCGTCCGGCTATCTCGGCCTGGCTGAGACCTTCCAGCCGGGCCAGTTCGAACACCTCGCGGCAACGCGGCGGCAGGTCATCGAGCTGGCGCAGCACGCATTGCAACGCGCAGTGGTTTTCAACCAGAGCGCAGGGATCGGCCTGCACGGCTTCGATCAGTTCCAGCGGTGCCTCGTCGCTGACACCGACAAGCGCGCGATGGCGCAGGGCATCACGCAAGAGGTTGGTGGCGATGCGAAAGAGATAGGCCTTGGGATTGTCGAGACGTTGCTCGGGCATGACCTGGGCGAGCTTCAGCCAGGCATCCTGCGCCAGGTCCTCGGCCAGCGCGCGGCGGCCGCCGAGGCGCGTGAGATGGGCGACCAGTTGCTGCCGATGATGGACGTAACACTGCAGGCAGGAATCGGAAATCTTGTTGTTGTCGCGCATGGGAGCGTGCCACCGAGAGGGGCAACGAAACTATCCCAGATGCGAACTGTTCGCAATTGCAGGCTTAATGCTGGCACGCCGGTCGGTGCTTATCCGTCCAGCGGCAGCTGCAGGTTGATCGGTCGGCCATTCTGCTGCAGGCGGCACTGCGCGGCCGGCTGCGGCCGTGCGTAGTGGAATCCCTGCAAGCTGGGGCAGCCGTTGAGGCGCAGGAACGCCGCCTGGCGTTCGTTCTCCACGCCTTCGGCGACCACGTGCAGGCCGAGGTGGCTGGCCATGGTGAGGATGCCGCGCACCAGCGCGACCGACTGCTCGCTATCCGGCAGCCCGCTGACGAATTCGCGGTCGATCTTGATGCCATCGAAGCGGAAGCGTTGCAGATAGGTCAGCGAGGCATAGCCGGTGCCGAAGTCGTCGAGCAGTAGCGGCAGCCCGGCGGCCTTCAGGCGGCCGAGGGTCTGCTGGACATGCTCATCGGCTTCGAGCAGCGCACTCTCGGTGACCTCCAGTTCCAGCATGCTTGCTGATGCGCCTTCTTCCTCGAGAATCGCCAGCAGGCTGCCGGCCAGATCCGCCTGGCGGAAGTCCAGTGGCGAGAGGTTGACCGCAATGCGCAGCGCATGCCCCATGGCGTGCCAGCGACAAGCCTGTCGGCAGGCCTCACGAAACACCCATCGGGTCGCTTCGATGATCATGCCGCTCTCTTCCAGTACCGGAATGAACACCCCGGGCGGCACCAGGCCGCGGTCCGGAGAAGCCCAGCGCAGCAGGGCCTCCATGACTTCCGGTTCACCCTGGGCGTTGACCTGCGGCTGGTAATGCAGCACGAACTCTTCGTGATCCAGCGCGCGCCGCAGTGCCTGCTCCAGTTCACGGCGGCTGGCGGCCGCGTCGCTGAGTGCTTCGTTGTAGATGACGGTGCGATTGCGTCCGGCATCCTTGGCCGCGTACAGCGCCAGGTCGACGCGCTTGAGCAGCTCGGTGGCGCTGTGCCGGCCGTCGCTGACCGCGATGCCGATGCTCGGGCTGACGAAGCACTCGTACTGACCGATGCGCACCGGCTGCTCGAAGCGGTCGATGATGACTTGCGAGAGTTATTCTGCACGCCGGGCATCGCTGCCGTCGAGCAGCAGCATGAACTCGTCGCCACCGGTGCGCGAAAGCAGGGATTTTTCTGGCATCAGCTGGCCGAGGCGATCGCCGATCTGTATCAGCAGCTTGTCCCCGACTTCATGGCCGAGGCTGTCGTTGATGCGCTTGAAGTGGTCCAGATCGAGGTAGAGCAGGCTCAGCGGCAGGCGGGCTGCCAACAGCTGGTCGAGGCGCTGCATCAGGTAGTTGCGGTTTGCCAGCTGGGTCAGCGGATCGAAATGGGCGAGAAAGCGTAGTCGTTGCTCGGCGCGCAGTCGGTCGCTGATATCGCGCAGCAGGACCAGGAAATGGCGCACGCCGTAGCGCTGGAAGGGCGTGCAGCTGATCTCCAGCGGAACGTCCTGACCGTTGCGGCGGCCGGTCAACTCCAGTGTCGTGTTCGCCGGCGTGCTGCGCAGGCGTGCGGTGGCATCGCGTTCGGTCAGGCGGTCGTCCGGCAGGTTGCCGACGAGCTCCTCCGGCGTGCAGCCGAACAGGGCGGCAGCCGCTGGGTTGGCCTGCAGCACGCGCAGTTCGCGGTCGACCACCAGCATACCGATTGGCGCCGTGTCGACCAGGTCGCGCAGCAGCTGCTCGCTTTCGCTGAGGGCCAGCTGCCGCTCGTGCAGCTGGTTCATCATGCGACTGAGGGTGGCGGCGAGCCGGCCGATCTCATCGCGGCCGGCCACCGCCAGGGTCTGTGGCCGCTGGTCGATGGCGAACTGCCGTGCGGCCTGGTCGATGCGCGCCAGGCGGCGCGTCAGCAGGCGTCCGTAGATGCGGTTGAGGATCAGGCCGAGCAGCAGCAATAACGTCAGGGTCTGGGCCAGATAGAACCAGGCGTCACGTTTGGTCTGCGCGAGCATCGGCGTGAAGTCGTATTCAGCCAGCAGCGCTTCGCGCACCGGCGTGCCGTTCTGCGCGACACGGTCCAGTGGGTAGATCGCCAGCTGTCGCGCGCCTTCGCCGGCCCAGGCGGGACGACCGCTGTCGACATGGGACTTGAGCGCGGCGGCGTCGATCAGCTCCAGGCGCTCGGCGGTCAGGCCCAGCCGGGTGGTGGCGATTATCTGCAGGTCAGGGCCGATCACCATCGCCCAGCGCACCCCCTCCAGGCTCGCCAGGTCGGCCAGCTCCGTCTCCAGCTCGGCGTTGCGCCCCAGCCGGCGATGGTCGCTCAGGCTGCTCTGCAGCAGGGCGAGGTGCTGTGCAGTGTGGTCGCGCCAGTCGGTAAGCGTTTCCTCGATGCGCGTCGGCAGGTGCCAGGTGGTCAAGAGCACCGTGAACATCAGGCCGAAGATGCCCAGCAGCAGGGGCAGCGATTTTCGCAGCGACAGTCTTGTCAGCATTCGAGCACCTCACAGCGGGGGGCCAGCCCCTCATGCCGGATGTTGTTCAGCAGTTGTCGTTCGCTCATGTACCGGCTCAGGCGCTTGATGCTGCGGCGCAGCTGGCCGTCATGGAGCCATTCGCGATTAACCGCAGGGTCGCCCATGAGCAGACCGTCGAGAGTGACCTGCAGCGCAGCGGGCGTCAGGCCCAGGCGTGCGAGCAGGCGCGGGTCGGTTTCGTTGCGATGATCCTGCCAGGCGCGCAGGGCGTCGAACCAGAGTGCCCTGAGACGCCTGCGCTGCTCGGGATTGACGCGCTGGCGGTCGACCACCAAGACGTCGACGATCTCGCCGGGCAGTTGGCGGCTGTCGAAGATGCGGCGCGCGCCGCTGGCCTCCAGCGCTGGCCCTTCCGAGGCGAAGGTGATGACCGCATCGACACGGCCGGCGGCATACGCCTCGGCCTGCTCATGCACCGGCAGGCTGACCACCTCTAAGTCTGCAATGGTCAGCTGCGTCTGATCCAGCACACGGGAAAGGAAATAGGCACCAAGCGCAGTGTTCTCCACGCCGATTCGCCGGCCACGTAGGTCGTCGAGGGTGGCTATCGGCGCGCGGGCGAAGAGGACGTCCGCGCCGGCGGAGACGCTCGCGATCAGGACGATCTCCAGATTCAGATCGGAGCTCGCCTGCAGCAGCAGCGTTTCGTCCAGGGTGAGCATGGCTGCATCTAGCATGCCGTTGCGGAAACCGCGCAATACGCCGGTGGTGGTTGGGTATTCGACCAGGCGAACACCGCTCGGGGCCGTCCATTGCAGCTCGTCCGCCAGATAGAACGGTGCATAGCCGAGCCAGCGGTTACTGCCGACCCGGACGGAGTCCGGGTCGGGCTGGCAGCCGAGCAAGGCGATGAACATCAGCAATAGGATTGAGCCCCGGACCATGCGATCACTCCGTGATACCTGAATGCCACCATAGCGAAACCGTACGGTCACGGGAATCCCTGCTAAAGCAGTGGGTATTCCCACCGAGTGCAGTAGAGACCTCGCCGTTGACGCGATGACCTGGGTTCGCAGTGCCTGCTGCGCGGGCGTGGCAGCTGAGCTGCGACAACGTGTCCGGCGGGCACAAGCGCGCGTCTGGTAGCTTCCAGAACAAGAACTTCGCGTAGGACGCGACGGAGCGGAAGCTTGAAACGCAAGGCAGGACTACTGGCGGCACTCATATTGACCCTGACGCTGGTGCCAATGTGGGTCTTCGTTATCAATGAGATAAAGCACGAGCGCGTCCTCGCTACGGACGCCGCGCGCAACGACGCGATGAACCTGGCCACCGCCTTCGAGGCGCATGTGCACAGCGTGATAAGACTGATGGATACCGTGCTCCTGGATATGCGCGAAGACGTGCTGGAGCACGCCGATTTCGCCAGTTATGTGGACGAGGAGCTGGCTGTCTATGGCAATTTCCTCACGCAACTGGCAGTGATCGACAAGGACGGCCGACTGGTTTTTTCCAACCTCGACGCGAATATCAAGCCTGTGGATCTAAGTGATCGCGAGCATTTCCGCGTACATCGGGACCACCCCGGGGAAGACCGCCTGTTCATCAGCAAGCCGGTGCTGGGCAGGGTGTCGAAACAGTGGACCATCCAGTTCACTCGTCCCATTCATCAAGACGGTGAATTCGCCGGCGTTCTGGTGCTCTCCATTCCCACCAGCTTCTTCGCTGACTACTACCAGCAGATAAACGTGGGCCCCAATGGCAGCATCGCGCTGGTTGGCACTGATCGCAGCTTGCGTGCGATTGCCGCGGGAGCGCCCGTCGTCGGTCGTTACGGGCGTTTCAAGGTGCCGGAAGACAAGCCCTATTTCGATCCGAATGCCCCTGCGCGCGGTTATTACGAAGGGGTGAGCGCGATCGATGGTGAGTATCGTCTGGGCGCCTACCGGCGGCTCGCCGATGATGGGGTCGTGGTCGTGGTGCTGTTGTCGCCGAAGGATTTCATGGCTGCGTTCGATCAGCGCCGGGAGCTGCTGATTGCCTCCGCTGGCATCATCTCGCTGCTGCTGGCGGCGGTCGCGCTGCTGATATTCGTCCTGAGCAACCGCTATTTCCAGAGCACGGAAAAGCTGCGTCAGGCTCACGATCAACTGGCGCAGCTGGCCAATACCGATGTGCTGACGGGGGTGAGCAGCCGTCGATCGTTCCTGACCGGCCTGGAGGCCGAGCTTGCCCGGGCTCGCCGCCACGATGAAAGCCTGAGCCTGCTGATGCTCGACATCGACCACTTCAAACGTGTCAACGATGTGCACGGCCATCCGATCGGCGACGCGGTACTCAAGCAGTTCACGGCGACATGCGCCAGCATGCTGCGCGTGCACGATCTGTTCGGCCGTCTCGGTGGAGAGGAGTTTGCAATTGCACTGCCGCATACAGATCTCGACGGCGCACGCAGTGTGGCTGAGAAGATCCGCATGGCCATCGAGCAGGCGCCATTGACGACCGCAGCGGGCAACATCGAGATCACGGTTAGCATCGGCGTGGCCCAGACGCATGCCGGGCAGCATGAGATCGATCAGTTGATCGCGTGGGCGGACAGGGCGCTCTATGACGCCAAGCACGGAGGTCGAAACCAGGTTCGCGTCGGCCGCCCGGAGGACGAAGCGGAAGGCTAAATCGCGGGCAATAAAAAAGCCGGCTTGTGGCCGGCTTTTCTTCAGTGCTTCGACTTACTTCTGGTAAGCCTCGGCAGCTTTGATGATGGCGGCGCGGGCGGCGTCGGCGCCTTCCCAGCCTTCGACCTTGACCCACTTGCCCTTCTCGAGATCCTTGTAGTTCTCGAAGAAGTGCTTGATCTGCTCGATCAGCAGCGGCGGCAGATCGGTGTATTCCTTCACGTCCACGTACAGCTGGGTCAGCTTGTCGTGCGGAACGGCGATCAGCTTGGCGTCGCCGCCGGCTTCGTCGGTCATGTTCAGTACGCCGACCGGACGGCAGCGGATGACCGAACCCGGGGCAACCGGATAGGGGGTCACGACCAGCACGTCGAGGGGGTCACCGTCATCGGCCAGGGTGTGCGGAATGAAGCCGTAGTTGGCCGGATAGAACATCGGGGTGGCCATGAAGCGGTCGACGAACAGGCAGTCGGTGTCGTGATCGATTTCGTACTTGATCGGCGCGTGGTTGGCCGGGATCTCGATGGCGACGTAGATGTCGTTCGGCAGGTCTTTGCCAGCCGGGACTTTGCTGTAGCTCATGAACGATGGGCTCCTGATCGGCCAGCGCGGCCTGGGGGCGGAAAAAGTGGGCGCGATTATAGGCGCAATGTCGCGTGCAATGCACGCCGGCTTCGACGCGCCCGGCCTACGCAGGTTCCCGGTAATCGGGATGTTCGGCCTGCAGGCGTTGCAAGCGCGCCAGCGGGTCCTGCCGATAGAAGTCCGCCAGCTGCGCGTAGACCTCGGGAAAAGCCCGATGCAGCACGTCCGGTGCGCTGAAGAAGTACTCGCTGGTAACGGCGAAGAACTCTGCCGGGTTCTCGGCGGCGTAGGGGTCGATCGGCGTCTCGGCATCCTGGTTGGCGTCGAGCATGCGGTCGAGCTGGTCGTAGGCGCGCTGCATGGCGCTGGCCCAGGCGTCGATGCGCATCTGCCGGTGCAGCGGCGGCAGGCCGTTGGCGTCGCCGTTGAGCATGTCCAGCTTATGCGCCAGCTCGTGGATCACCAGGTTGTAGGCCTCCCAGCCGCCACTCTGCTGCACGCCAGGCCAGGCCAGGATCACCGGGCCCTGCAACCAGGCTTCGCCGCTGTGCTCGGCGTCCCATTCATGCTCGACGCCGGCGGCGTCGCGATGCTTCTGCGGGCTGAGGAAGTCGTCGGGGTAGATCACGATCTCGTGAAAGCCGCGATACCAGCCAAGATCGGCCAGGTGCAGCAGCGGCAATTGCGCCTGCAGCGCCAGGCGCAGGCGATCCTCGGCTTGTAGTTCGACCCCTGCCAGCGGCGTCAGGCGCTTGTCGTGCAGAAACAGCACGGCGCGCTCACGCAGACGGCTCAACTCGTCCCCGCTCAAGCCATCGAGTATCGGCAGGCTGTCGAGCACCTGCTGCCACAGCTCAGGCGCGACCGGATTGCGGGCAAGGATGCGTTTGCGCTGCCAGGCGCGGAAGGACCACATGGGCGGAGGCTCCAGCGAAGTGGGCGCCCACATTAAGCGTGGCTGCGGGATGCGACAAGCAGTGAAGTGCCGTCGGTCGGTGCGTCACGGGACTGTCAAGCGGGGCGGCTACATCAGGAGAACCACTCACTCGCAAGGAGACCCCGAGATGACCGCACCGGATCAGAAACGCCGCCAACTGCTGCAGGGCATCGGCGCCGGCATCGCCCTGCCGGCCCTGGGCATTGCGCCCGCCATCATCGCCGCGCCGCGCGAGCGCCCGCAGATGCTCGACGGCGTGCAGTCCGGCGACGTCACGGACGGCCGCGCGCTGATCTGGAGCCGCTGCGACCGCCCTGGCCGGTTGATCGTCGAGTGGGATACACGCAGCCGTTTCGGCAATCCGCGGCGCATGTTGTCTTCCATCACCGATGCCGGTCAGGACTTCACCGCCCGCGTCGATCTGCGTGGGCTGCCGGCGGATCAGTCGATCTTCTACCGCGCGCGCTTCGAGGACGCCCGCAGCGGCGTGCTCAGCGAGCCCTGGTTCGGCCACCTGCGCAACGCACCGACGCGCCCGCGCAATATCCGTTTCGTCTGGGGTGGCGATACCTGCGGCCAGGGCTATGGCATCAACCCGGACTTCGGCGGCATGCGCATCTACGAAAGCATGCGCATCCGGCGGCCGGACTTCTTCCTGCACAGCGGCGACGTGATCTATGCCGACGGGCCGATTCCCGCCGAAGTGACCGCCGAGGACGGCAGCGTCTGGCGCAACCTGGTCACCGTGGAGAAGAGCAAGGTTGCCGAGACGCTGCACGAGTTTCGCGGCAACTACCGCTACAACCTGCTGGACGAGAACCTGCGAGCCTTCAACGCCGAGGTACCGCAAATCTGGCAGTGGGACGATCACGAGGTGACCAACAACTGGTCGCCGAGCAAGGAGCTGGACGACCGCTACCAGCAGGTGCGCGACATCGACACTCTGGTCCGCCGTGCGCGCCAGGCCTACCTGGAATACGCACCGATGCGCATGGCCCGCGGCGACAGGCTCGGGCGCATCTACCGCAAGGTCAGCTACGGGCCGCTGCTGGATGTGTTCGTGCTGGACATGCGCAGCTATCGCGGGCCCAACACCCACAACCTGCAGGCGGAGCAGGGCGCCGACACGGCGTTTCTCGGCCGCGAGCAGCTGCGCTGGCTCAAGCGCGAGCTGCGAGCCTCGCGCGCGACCTGGAAAGTGATCGCCGCCGACATGCCCATTGGCCTGCACGTACCGGACGGTCCGCGCTGGGAGGCGATCGCCAATGGCAACGACGGCGAGGCGTTGGGCCGCGAGCTGGAGATCGCCGACCTGCTGACCTTCATCCAGCGCGCGCGGGTGTGCAACACCGTCTGGCTGACCGCGGATGTGCACTACTGCGCGGCGCACCACTATCACCCTAATCGCGCCGCCTATCAGCGTTTCGAACCGTTCTGGGAGTTTGTCGCAGGTCCCTTGAACGCCGGCAGCTTCGGGCCGAATCCGCTGGACGGCACCTTCGGCCCGGAAGTGGTGTTCCAGAAGGCGCCGCCGACGGCGAACAGCTCGCCGCGGGCGGGCTTCCAGTTCTTCGGCGAGGTGGAGATCGACGCGCAGAGCGGTGCGCTGGGCGTGAGCCTGCGCGACATCGACGGCACGGTGGTCTACAGCCAGACGCTTGAGCCCTGGCAGCCGGCCTGAGCCGGCTCAGCCGAGCAGAAAGTTGCCGGCGCGAGGTTCGCCTTCGAGCGCCGGTACTTCCGCTTCGTCCTTGAGCTGTACGCCGGAGAGCTGCCGGCGGCTGGCTTCGCGCATCAGATAGAGCAGGCGGTGCGCGGCGAGGTTGTAGCTCAGACCCTCGGGGCGAATGTTGGAAATGCAGTTGCGTTGCGCATCGTGCCGGCCGACCTGCGGCGCCCAGGTGAAGTACAGGCCCAGGCTGTCCGGCGAACTGAGCCCTGGGCGTTCGCCGAGCAGAATGACCACCATGCGCGCCTTCAGCCGCTGGCCGATTTCGTCGGCAATCGCGACGCGGCCCTGTTCGACCAGGGTGATTGGCCCGAGCGCCCAGCCTTCGGCGCGAGCTTGTTCGGCAATCTTCAAGGCCATCGGCGCCGCATGGCGCTGCACGGCCAGGGCCGAGAGACCGTCGGCGATTACCAGAGCCAGGTCGCATCCCTCGCCAGCGTGCTCCTCGAGCGTAGCGGCGCTGGCGTCGTCGAGCCGCCGGCCGAGGTCGGGACGCTGCAGATAGATCTGTCGGTCTGAAGCGGCGCTGCGCAGGTGCAGGCAGCCAAGTTCATGTTTCTCCAGTTCGCCAGCCAGCGCTTCGCAATCCAGCGGCAGATGCACGGCATCGCGCGCCTGGGCGTGGGCGAACTGGAAATCCAGCTGCGCGTCGGTGGGCAGGCTGACACCAGCCCGGCCAAGGGCGATGCGTGCCGGGGTCAGCTGGCGCAGGTGCTGCCAGGGATTCTCTATTGCGGGGGATCGATCGGGCATGGCTACCTCGGAGCGTGACGGTCAGACGCGTGAAGAAGAGCGCAGCGTTTTCCACCTGAGCATGGCCGAGGTAGAAAGAGCGGCTTCATGCCATTTTCTCCAGCGCCCTGCGGAACGGCTCGGGCAGCTCGCGGCCGAGCTGCAGGCGGTTGCCGTCCTGCCGGAGGATCTGCATCTTCGCCAGCCACTCCTCGAACTCTGGCGCGGGCCTGAGGCCCAGCACCTGGCGCACGTAGAGCGCGTCGTGGAAGGAGGTGGTCTGGTAGTTGAGCATCACGTCGTCCGAGCCCGGGATGCCCATGATGAAGTTGATGCCCGCTGTGCCGAGCAGGGTCAGCAGCATGTCCATGTCGTCCTGGTCGGCTTCGGCGTGGTTGGTGTAGCAGATGTCGCAACCCATGGGCACGCCGAGCAGCTTGCCGCAGAAGTGGTCCTCCAGCCCGGCGCGGATGATCTGCTTGCCGTTGTAGAGGTACTCCGGGCCGATAAAGCCGACCACGGTGTTCACCAGCAGCGGTTTGTAGCGGCGCGCGACGGCGTAGGCGCGGGCTTCGCAGGTCTGCTGATCGACGCCGTGGTGCGCGTTGGCCGACAGCGCGCTGCCCTGGCCGGTCTCGAAGTACATGAGGTTGTCGCCGAGGGTGCCGCGCTTCTGCGACAGCCCGGCCTCGTAGCCTTCCTGCAGCGTCGCCAGGCTGATGCCGAAGCTGGCGTTGGCCGCCTCGGTGCCGGCGATGGACTGGAACACCAGATCCAGCGGCGCGCCGCGATTGATCGCCTCGATGGAGGTGGTGACGTGGGTGAGGATGCAGGCCTGGGTCGGAATCTCGTAGCGGCCGATCACCGCATCGAGCATCTTCAGCAGCTCGCAGATGCCGGCGGTGCTGTCGGTGGCCGGGTTGATGCCGATCACCGCATCGCCGTTGCCGTAGAGCAGGCCGTCGAGGATGCTCGCAGCGATGCCCGCACCGTCGTCGGTCGGGTGATTGGGCTGCAGCCGGGTGGACATGCGTCCGGCCAGGCCGATGCTGTTGCGAAAGCGGGTGACAACGCGGACCTTCTGCGCGACCAGGATCAGGTCCTGCACGCGCATGATCTTCGATACCGCCGCGACCATCTCTGGCGTCAGGCCCGGTGCCAGAGCTTTTAGTGACGACTCGTCCGCCTCCTCGCCGAGCAGCCAGTTGCGAAAATCGCCCACGGTCAGGTGGCTGACCGGGGCGAAGGCAGCGGCGTCATGGCTGTCGATGATCAGGCGGGTCACTTCATCGCTTTCGTAGGGAATCAGTGCTTCCTCGGGAAAACGCTTGAGCGGCACCTGGGCCAGGCACATCTGCGCCGCCACGCGTTCGGCGTCGCTGCCCGCCGCGACCCCGGCGAGCAGGTCGCCGGAGCGCGCCGGGCTGGCCTTGGCCATCACCTCGCGCAGGTCGTCGAAGCGCCAGGTGGTGCCGCCCACGCTGTGCGAGTACGCCATGTCAGCCTCCTTCCTTTAGTGCAGTGAAGCTTCGGCTTTCTCGATCGCCGCGAACTCCTCTTCCGGCGTGCCGGCCACCAGATGATGTCGACTGTAGATCGCAAAGTAGGCGATGAAGATCCCGTAGATGATCGCGGCGCCGATCACCACCCGCGGGTCGACCAGGAAGCCCGCGATGACCGCGATGCAGGCCAGCACCAGCGCCACGCCCGAGGTGACGATGCCACCGGGCGTCTTGTACGGGCGATGCAGATCCGGCCGGCGCAGGCGCAGCACGATGTGTGAGGCCATCATCAAGACGTAGGAGATGGTTGCGCCGAACACCGCGACGAGGATCAGCAGGTCGCCCTGGCCGGTCAGCGACAGCAGGAAACCGATCACTCCGGGGATCACCAGGGCCAGCACCGGCGCCTTGTTCTTGTTGGTCAGCGACAGCTTGCGCGGCAGATAGCCGGCCCGTGACAGCGCGAAGATCTGCCGCGAATAGGCATAAATGATCGAGAAGAAGCTGGCGATCAGCCCGGCCAGGCCGACCAGATTGACGAAGCCGCTCATCCAGGTGGACGAACCGTAGGCGGTGGTCAGCGCTTCCACCAGCGGATTGCCGGACGCCACCAGCGTGCTGGAGCCGGCTCCGCCCGGGCCGACCAGCAAGATCAGGCCAGCAAAGGCGACCAGAATCAGCATGGCGCCGATCAATCCACGCGGCATGTCGCGCTGCGGATTCTTGGTTTCCTCGGCGGCCAGCGGTACACCTTCCACAGCGAGGAAGAACCAGATGGCATAGGGAATCGCCGCCCAGATGCCGACGTAGCCGTAGGGCAAGAAGTTGCTGGCACCGGCAGCGGTGGTCGGTGCGATATCGAGCAGCTTGTCCACCGAGAAGTGCGGCACCATCGCGACGATGAACACGGCCAGCGCCAGGGCGGCGACGGCGGTGATGATGAACATCAGTTTCAGCGCCTCGCCGACGCCGAAGATATGGATGCCGATAAAGATGATGTAGAAGGCGAGATAGATCAGCCAGCCGCCGATGCCGAACAGCGATTCGCAATAGGCGCCGATGAACACGGCGATGGCCGCCGGCGCGATGGCGTACTCGATGAGGATCGCCGTGCCGGTAAGAAAGCCACCCAGTGGGCCGAACGCGGTGCGTGCGAAGCCGTAGCCGCCACCAGCCGTGGGTACCATCGATGACAGCTCGGCCAGCGAGAAGCACATGCACAGGTACATGGTCGCCATCAGCAACGTGGCGATGAACAAGCCACCCCAACCGCCCTGGGCGAGCCCGAAGTTCCAGCCGGCATAGTCGCCGGAGATCACGTAGGCGACGCCGAGACCGACCAGCAGCACCCAGCCGGCGGCGCCTTTCTTCAGTTCGCGTTCCTGGAAATAGATACTGCCAACGGTTTCGAAATCGATTGCATGGTGCGGTGGCGTTGAACGGCTGTGTTCGAGGGCCATGGGGAAATCCTCTTGGATAGGTTGGCAGGTCTCTCCCTAGCAAGCGTCATGCCCCACGCCGGAAATGCGATATTTGCGGTGTTTTGTCAGCCAAGTTCGGCAGGAACGCACCTTTTGCGTGCTCCGCAGCACCACGGCGGAGCCCGGCAGGTGTCTTGTTCAAGGCGCGGGCGGCGTGTGCCACCCGCGCTGATCTATCAGAAGAAGCCCAGCGGGTTGATGTCGTAGCTGATCAGCAGGTTCTTGGTCTGCTGGTAGCTGTCGAGGATCATCTTGTGGGTTTCGCGACCGACGCCGGACTTCTTGTAGCCACCGAACGCGGCATGCGCCGGATAGAGGTGGTAGCAGTTGGTCCAGACACGGCCCGCCTTGATCGCCCGGCCCATGCGGTAGGCGCGGTTGATGTCGCGGGTCCATACGCCAGCGCCGAGGCCGTACTCGGTGTCGTTGGCGATAGCCAGGGCTTCGGCTTCATCCTTGAAGGTGGTGACGCCGATCACCGGGCCGAAGATCTCTTCCTGGAACACACGCATCTGGTTGGTGCCCTTGAGCAGGGTCGGCTGGATGTAATAGCCGGTGGCGAGAGAGCCTTCGAGCTTCTCCGCTGCGCCGCCAGTGAGCACCTCCGCGCCTTCGCCCTTGGCGATCTCCAGGTAGGACATGATCTTGTCGAACTGCTGCTGGCTGGCCTGGGCGCCGACCATGGTCTCGGTGTCCAGCGGGTCGCCGCGCTTGATCTGCGCGACCTTCTTCATCACCGCTTCCATGAACGGTGCGTAGATGGATTCCTGCACCAGCGCGCGCGACGGGCAGGTGCACACCTCGCCCTGGTTGAAGAAGCCCAGCACCAGGCCTTCGGCGGCCTTCTCGATGAAGGTCGGTTCGGCCTGCATGATGTCTTCGAAGTAGATGTTCGGGCTCTTGCCGCCCAGCTCTACGGTGCTCGGGATGATGCTTTCCGCGGCGCGCTTCATGATGTGCGAGCCCACCGGGGTGGAGCCGGTGAAAGCGATCTTGGCGATGCGCTTGCTCGAGGCCAGGGCCTCGCCGGCTTCACGACCGTAGCCCTGCACGACGTTGAGCACGCCCGGGGGCAGCAAGTCGCCGATGACTTCCATCAGCACTGCGATGCCTAGAGGGGTCTGCTCGGCCGGTTTCAGGACCACGCAGTTGCCTGCCGCCAGTGCCGGGGCGAGTTTCCAGGCGGCCATCAGAATCGGGAAGTTCCACGGGATGATCTGCCCGACCACGCCCAGCGGCTCATGGAAGTGATAGGCCGCGGTGTGCTCGTCGATCTCGGCTGCGGTGCCCTCCTGGGCGCGGATGCAGCCGGCGAAGTAACGGAAGTGGTCAGCCGCCAGCGGGATATCGGCGTTCAGCGTTTCCCGCACCGCCTTGCCGTTGTCCCAGGTTTCAGTGACGGCGAGCATCTCCAGGTTCTGCTCGATACGGTCGGCGATCTGCAACAGGATCAGCGAGCGCGCCTGCACGCTGGTCTTGCCCCAGGCATCGGCAGCGGCATGGGCGGCGTCCAGCGCCTTCTCGATGTCGGCGGCGTCGGAGCGCGGAAACTCGGCAATCGGCTGTCCGTTAACCGGAGACAGGTTGGTGAAATACTGCCCGTTGACGGGTTCGACGAACTCGCCATTGATGAAGTTGCCGTAGCGGGTCTTGAGGGTAACGAGGGCACCGTCGGTGCCGGGAGGGGCGTAGATCATGGGGGGGCTCCGGTTTGTTCTTGGATGGAGATTCGCTGCATAAAGCGTAGATCACGACTTGAATGCTGTCGCGGTGGCCAGGGGCGCTTTCGTGGCGGCAGAGCGAGCGCTGCCGCGCGGTCGGGCCGGGGCAGAAGCCCCCGGCCCAGGGGGTCAGAGGGCGCTATGGAAGATCGCTTCGATTTCCTCTTGCGTGGCGCGGCGCGGGTTGGTCAGGCCGCAGGCATCGTTCATGGCGTTGGCGGCCAGCGTCGGGATGTCATCGGCCTTGGCGCCAAGCTCGGCCAGGCCGCCCGGAATGCCGATTGCCTGCGACAGGGTACGGATTGCCACGAGTGCGGCTTCGGCACCCTGCGCGGCGTCAAGTCCGCGGGTCTCCACGCCCATCGCGGTTGCAACGTCGCGCAGGCGTTCGGGGCAGACGCTGGCGTTGTAGCTCTCCACGTGAGGCAGCAGTACGGCGTTGCAGACGCCGTGCGGCAGATCGTAGAAGCCGCCGAGCTGGTGAGCCATGGCGTGGACGTAGCCCAGCGAGGCGTTGTTGAACGCCATCCCGGCGAGAAACTGTGCATAGGCCATGGCTTCGCGGGCGGGCATGTCGCTGCCGTTCTCGACGGCGGTACGCAGGTTTGCCGAGATCAGTTCGATGGCCTTGAGCGCGCAGGCATCGGTGATCGGCGTGGCGTCGGTCGAGACATAGGCTTCAATCGCGTGGGTGAGGGCGTCCATGCCGGTCGCGGCGGTCAGCCCCTTGGGCATGGCGACCATCAATGCCGGGTCGTTCACCGACAGCAGCGGCGTGACATTGCGGTCGACGATGGCCATTTTCACGTGGCGGGCTTCGTCGGTGATGATGCAGAAGCGAGTCATCTCGCTGGCGGTGCCGGCGGTGGTGTTGATCGCCACCAGCGGCAGTTGTGGTTTGGCCGAGCGGTCGACGCCTTCGTAGTCGGCGATATTCCCGCCGTTGGTGGCGCACAGGGCGATGCCCTTGGCGCAGTCATGGGGCGAGCCGCCACCGAGGGAAATGATGAAATCGCAGGCGCTGTCGCGCAGCTGGGCCAGGCCCTTCTCGACGTTGCCGACGGTTGGGTTCGGTTGTGCGCCGTCGAATACGACCGATTGGATATCCGCGGCAGCCAGCAGCGCGGCGACCTTTTCGGCGACGCCTGCTCGTGCCAGTCCGACATCGGTGACGATCAGCGCTTTGCGAAAGCCGTAGTTAGCGATGGCGACCATCGCTTCATCAAGGCTTCCGGCGCCCATCATGTTTACTGCGGGTATGAAGAAGGTGCTGCTCATGGTGAATGCCTGCGATTGTCTAGAATGAGGTTTTCGCAGCATCGCATCTCGACCTGAGGGCGAAATGATCTGGCTCAAGAAGGTGACTAGTCGGTCGTGTTTCGGCTCTGCGTCCGACTAACGGCGCCTGGTCGGCTGGCGGGACCTGCTGTGCTAACCTGCGCCGCAGTTTTTCAGTGGGTCTCACCGCTTTTGAGGGCATCCATGCATATCCACATTCTCGGCATCTGCGGCACCTTCATGGGTTCGCTCGCGGTGCTGGCCAAGGAACTCGGGCATCGCGTCACCGGCTCCGACGCCAACGTCTATCCACCGATGAGCACCCAGCTCGAAGCCCAGGGCATCGAGCTGACCCAGGGCTACGAGCCGAGCCAGCTCGAGCCGGCGCCGGATCTGGTGGTGATCGGCAATGCCCTCAGTCGCGGCAACCCGGCGGTGGAATACGTGCTGAACAAGGGCCTGCCCTATGTCTCCGGCCCGCAGTGGCTGGCCGACCACGTGCTGCAGGGGCGCTGGGTGCTGGCGGCGGCCGGAACCCATGGCAAGACCACCACCAGTAGCATGTTGGCCTGGGTTCTGGAACATGCCGGCATGAGCCCGGGCTTTCTTATCGGTGGCGTGCCGCAGAACTTCGGTATCTCCGCACGGCTCGGTGGTACTCCGTTCTTCGTGGTCGAGGCCGACGAATACGATAGTGCTTTCTTCGACAAGCGCAGCAAGTTCGTCCACTACCGCCCGCGCACCGCGATCCTCAACAACCTGGAATTCGATCACGCGGACATCTTTCCGGATCTCGCCGCTATCGAGCGGCAGTTTCATCATCTGGTTCGCACGGTGCCGGGCGAGGGACTGATCATCCATCCCGAGTCGGAAGGTGCGCTCAAGCGCGTCATCGGCATGGGCTGCTGGACGCCGGTGCAGACGACCGGAGACGGCGGGCAATGGCAGGCGAATCTCCTGAGTGCCGACGGTTCGCGCTTCGAGGTGATCTTCGAGGGCGTCGTACAGGGCGTAGTGGAATGGGAACTGACCGGCCAGCACAACGTCAACAACGCGTTGGCGACGCTCGCCGCGGCGCGGCATGTGGGTGTGCTGCCGAAGCAGGGCGCCGAGGCGCTGAGCGAGTTCCTGAGCGTCAAGCGACGCATGGAAAAGGTCGCGGAGGTCAACGGCGTGACCATCTACGACGACTTCGCTCACCATCCGACCGCCATCGCCACCACCCTCGACGGCCTGCGCAAGCGCGTCGGTGATACGCCGATCATCGCGGTGGTCGAACCGCGTTCCAACTCCATGAAGCTCGGCGCGCATCGCGAGGGCCTGGCTGAATCCGTGGCGCTGGCCAACCAGGCGATCTGGTACGCACCCGCCAATCTTGGCTGGGATCTGGCCGCAACCGTCGCCGGCTCGCCGGTGCCGACCACCGTGTGCGATTCGCTGGAGGCGATCATCGCCAAGGTCAAAGCTGACGCCGTGCCGGGCACCCAGGTGGTGGTGATGAGCAATGGCGGTTTTGGTGGGTTGCACGGCAAATTGGCTGAGGCGTTGAGCTGATTGCTCAAGGTGGAAAACGCTTCGCGGTTTTCCACCCTACGATGACCGTGGGTAGGGTGGAAATCGCCGAAGGCATTTCCACGCGGATCGCATCAGCAAGTAGGGTGGGCCGGGCGGCGTTCCGCTTCAGCCCGCCCGAACACGACCAAGCGGCTACAAGGGAACAAATGTATGAACGGACCGGAACGCATCACCTTGGCCATGACCGGCGCATCCGGCGCGCAGTACGGCCTGCGCCTGCTCGATTGCCTGATCCAGGAGGACCGCGAGGTGCACTTCCTGATCTCCAAGGCCGCGCAGCTGGTGATGGCCACCGAGACCGACGTGGTGCTGCCGGCCAAGCCGCAGGCCATGCAGGCGTTCCTCTCGGAATACACCGGTGCCGCCGCCGGGCAGATCCGCGTGTTCGCCAAGGAGGACTGGATGGCGCCACCGGCCTCCGGCTCCGGCGCACCGACCGCGATGGTGGTGGTGCCATGCTCGACCGGCACGCTGTCGGCGATTGCCGCCGGCGCCTGCAACAACCTGATCGAGCGTGCCGCCGACGTCGCGCTCAAGGAACGTCGCCAGTTGATCCTGGTACCGCGTGAGGCCCCTTATTCGAGCATTCACCTTGAGAACATGCTCAAGCTATCCAACCTCGGGGTGACCATCCTGCCGGCCTCGCCGGGCTTCTATCACCAGCCGCAGACCATCGATGATCTGGTCGACTTCGTGGTTGCGCGCATCCTCAATCTGCTCAACATCCCGCAGGACATGCTGCCGCGCTGGGGCGAGCACCATATCGTCAGTGACGACTGAGATGATCGGCCGAGCGCTGCTACTCCTGGCGACGCTGAGCCAGCTCGGCGGCTGCGCCAGCGTGCGCACGCTGGATGCCGCCAAGCCCGGCGCACCGATCATCTATTCCGGCACACGCCTGGACTGGTACAGCCTCAACGGCGGTTGCTGCCCGATGGACCGTTTCGGTGCCATGCCGCCGAAATATCCCGCGCTGGATCTGCCCGCCAGCGCCCTGGTGGATACGCTGCTGTTGCCCTTCGCCGTGGCGGCGGAGCTGGGTGTCGGCCTCGGCGTGCGCGGCGGTCTTTGAGCGGCGCGCTTTATTACTGATCTGGGTTCAGGCTGGCCTCCCGTGCAGCAGGCATAATTTCCCGGTCTGCGGCACAAGGAGAACAGGTGTGAAAGACCGAACTCAGTTCCACATGAATTACTGGATGATCGCCATTCTGGTGTTCCTCGGCCTGCAGTACCTGCTGTCGATCCAGCAGGAGGTGGCGACCATCCCCTACAGCGAGTTCGAGCAGCACCTCAAGGAGGGCCGCGTCGAAGAGCTGGCGATCACCGAGCGGCGCATCGAGGGCTTGCTGAAGGAGCCCTTGGCCAGCGGTCAGCGACGTTTCATCAGCAACCGCGTCGAGCCGCAGCTGGCCGAGCATCTGCAGCAGTATCCGGTGCGCTACACCGGCAAGGTGGAAAGCACGCTGGTGCGTGACCTGCTGTCGTGGATCGTCCCGGCCATGCTCTTCTTCGGCGTCTGGCTGTTCCTGCTCAAGCGCATCGGCAGCGGCCTGGGTGGCGGCGGCATGATGCAGATCGGCAAGAGCAAGGCGCGGGTTTACGTCGAGACCGACATGAAGGTGAGCTTCGCCGATGTGGCGGGGGTCGACGAGGCCAAGGACGAGCTCAAGGAAATCATCGTATTCCTCCGTGACCCGCAGACCTACGGCCGCCTCGGTGGACGCATGCCCAAGGGCGTACTGCTGGTCGGCCCGCCCGGCACCGGCAAGACGCTGCTGGCGCGGGCCGTGGCCGGCGAGGCGAAGGTGCCGTTCTTCTCCATTTCCGGCTCCGAATTCGTCGAGATGTTCGTCGGCGTCGGTGCGGCGCGGGTGCGCGATCTGTTCGAACAGGCGCGGGCCCAGGCGCCGGCGATCATCTTCATCGACGAACTGGATGCCCTTGGGCGCGCCCGCGGCGCCGGCCCGCTGTCCGGCGGACATGACGAGAAGGAGCAGACGCTCAACCAGCTCTTGGTGGAGATGGACGGTTTCGATACCTCTAGCGGACTGGTCTTGCTGGCCGCCACCAACCGCCCGGAGATCCTCGACCCGGCGTTGCTGCGCGCCGGCCGTTTCGACCGTCAGGTGCTGGTCGATCGGCCGGACAAGATCGGGCGGGTGCAGATTCTCAACGTGCACCTGAAGAAATCGCGGCTGGGCATCGATGTCGATCCGCAGGCCATCGCCGCGCTAACGCCGGGCTTTACTGGTGCCGATCTGGCCAACCTGGTCAACGAGGCAACGCTGCTGGCGACCCGGCGCAATGCCGAAGCGGTGGCCATGGAAGACTTTACCGCCGCCATCGAACGCATCATCGCCGGGCTGGAGAAACGCAATCGCCTGCTCAACCCGCGCGAACGGGAGATCGTCGCCTATCACGAGATGGGCCATGCCCTGGTGGCCATGGCTCTACCGGGGGTCGATCCGGTGCACAAGGTGTCGATCATCCCGCGCGGCATGGGCGCACTGGGCTACACCATCCAGCGGCCCATCGAGGACCGCTTCCTGATGACCCGCGAGGAGCTGGAAAACAAGATGGCCGTACTGCTCGGCGGGCGCGCGGCGGAATGGCTGGTGTTCGCCCATCTGTCCACTGGCGCCGCGGACGATCTGGCCAAGGTCACCGACATTGCCCGGGCCATGGTCACCCGTTACGGCATGTCCAAGCGTCTCGGGCATCTGGCGCTGGAGCGTGAGCCGAACTCGTTCCTTGGCAACGAGGCGATGCTCGGCCTCAAGCCGCAACATGATTATGCCGAGAGCACCGCCACGGCGATCGACGAGGAAGTGCAGGAGCTGGTGCAGTCTGCATTCCAGCGCAGCCTGGGGCTGCTCGAGGAGCGGCATGCACTGCTTGAGCGCTGCGCGCGTCGTTTGCTGCAGCAGGAGACGCTGGATGCCGATGAGCTGCGTGAGCTCAGCGCGGCTCCAGCCAGCGATCCGGTACAGGCACCCCCTCAGGCCTGATGCGGCCTCAGGGCTGGCGAGTCAGTCGGCCTGGCGCTGGGCATGTTGCGCCAGCGCCCACTCGACATGCTCGCGTACCAGCTCCGAGGGGTCGTCGCGGCGCGCCTGGAGCGCTTCCAGCACCGGGATGCTTGACGGCGCGTTGCCTAGACCGACCGCCAGGTTGCGCAGCCAGCGCTGGTAACCGGCGCGGCGTAGCGGCGAACCCTCGGTGCGGCTGAGAAACTCCTCTTCCGTCCAGCGGAACAGGGTCGCCAGCTCGGCGTTGTCCAGGCTATGGCGTGGTTGAAAGTCACTCTGCTCGGTGGGGCGGGCGAATCGGTTCCACGGACAGACGATCTGGCAATCGTCGCATCCGAATACGCGGTTGCCGATCTTGTCGCGCAGCTCGACGGGGATCGCGCCTTTCAGCTCGATGGTGAGATAGGAAATGCAGCGTCGCGCATCGAGTAGCCGCTCGCCGACGAAGGCATCGGTGGGGCAGACGTCCAGGCAGGCGTGGCAGCTGCCGCAGTGATCGCGAGTCGTCGGTTCGTCGACCGGCAGCGCGATATCGACGAACAGTTCGCCGAGAAAGAACCAGCTGCCGGCCTTGCGGTTGAGCAGCAGGGTGTTCTTGCCGATCCAGCCGAGCCCGGCCTGCTGCCCGGCGGCCTTCTCCAGCACCGGCGCGCTGTCGACGAATGCGCGAAAGCCGAACGGGCCGACCATCTGCTGAATGCGCTCGGCGAGCTGCTGGATGCGTTTGCGGATCAACTTGTGGTAATCGCGGCCCAGCGCGTAGCGTGACACATAGGCCTTCTCCGGACTTGCGAGCTGCTGCGTCATGCGTGTGTCGCCGGGCAGGTAGTCCATGCGCAGCGAGATCACCCTGAGCGTGCCCGGCACCAGTTCGTCCGGCCGCGAACGCTTGCTGCCGTGGGCGGCCATGTAGTCCATCTCGCCTTGATACCCGGCTGCCAGCCAGGCCTTCAGATGCGCTTCGTGCTCGCCGAGGTCGACATCGGTGATCCCCACCTGCTGGAAGCCGAGCTCACGCCCCCATTCCTTGATGGATTGGGCGAGGGCGGCGGGGTCGAGAGAGAGGCTGGACATTGGAGAGCGGCATGACAGGCGGGTGCGTATAATTCTGCCAGACATTCCGCCGCGATGATCCCTGCTCCGATGACCGATTCCCTGCCCGTCGCTCTGTATACCGCCGCCCAGGTGCGCGAACTCGATGCGCGCCTGATTGCCGCCGGCACTCCCGGTTTCGAATTGATGCAGCGTGCCGCTCATGCCGCATGGCGTGCGCTGCGTCGGCGCTGGCCGGATGCCGGGGCGGTCACCGTGCTGGCCGGACGTGGCAATAACGCCGGCGATGGCTACATCGTTGCGGCGCTGGCGCAGCGCTCCGGCTGGCAGGTGCGGGTGCTGGCGGTGGGCGATCCGCAAGCTTTGCAGGGCGATGCCGCGCAGGCCCTGGCCGAGGCACGGGCGAGCGGTGTGGTCGTCGAGCCCTGGCATGCCGAGGCGATGTTGCAGGGCGTGCTGGTGGATGCGCTACTGGGCACCGGCATTGCCGGTGACGTGCGCGAGCCATATGTCGCAGCGATCGAGGCGATCAATGGCAGTGCGCTACCGGTGCTGGCCATCGATCTGCCGTCCGGGCTCTGCGCCAACAGCGGGCGGGTGCTGGGTCACGCGGTGCGTGCCGATCTCAGTGTGACCTTCATCGGGCTCAAGCTCGGGCTGTTCACCGCGGACGGCCCGGATCGCGTCGGCACGTTGGTATTCGATGATCTGCAGGCCGATCCGCAGATCGTCAGTCAGGTCGCAGGCGACGCTGTACGCCTGGATCAGTCAACGTTGGTGCCTGTCGCGCCGCGCTCGCCGGTGGCGCACAAGGGCAGCTTCGGTCAGGTGCTGGTCATTGGCGGCGATCTGGGGACCGGCGGCGCCGCGGTGCTCAGCGCCGAGGCGGCGTTGCGCTGCGGCGCGGGCATGGTGACGCTGGCGACTCGTCCGGAACATGTCACCGCTTCGCTGGTACGACGCCCGGAAATCATGTGCAGTGGCGTCGAGTCGACCTATAGCCTGACCGCGCTGGTCGAGCGCGCCGATGTGCTGGTGGTCGGCCCGGGCCTGGGACAGGCTCCCTGGGGACGCAGCCTGCTGTCGCTGGCGGCGCAACATGAGTTGCCGCAGGTGTGGGACGCCGATGCGCTGAACCTGCTGGCGGCTGGCGGCATCGAATTGCCGGCGGCGAGCGTGATTACCCCGCACCCGGGCGAGGCTGCGCGGCTGCTGCAGTGCTCGGTAGCTGAAATCCAGGCTGATCGCCCCGCTGCGGCGCGTGCGCTGGCCCATCGCTACGCCTGCGTGGCACTGCTCAAAGGCGCCGGTACGCTGATCGCCGCCGCGGATGGTCGGCTGGCGCTGTGTGATCGCGGCCATCCGGCGATGGCCAGTGCCGGTTTGGGCGACGTGTTGGCCGGCGTGATCGGTGCGTTGCTGGCGCAAGACCTGACGCCATTCGACGCGGCCTGCCTGGGGGCGTGGTTACACGCCTCCGCTGGCGAGCGCTTGGGTGAGCAGGGGCGCGGACTCGCCGCCAGCGATCTGGTTTCCGTGATTCGTCAGTTGCTCGAGGAGCAGTCGCCATGCCGGAAGTGAATCTGTATGCCGCGGACGAGGCTGCCATGCTCGCGCTGGGCGCACGCATCGCCGAGGCGACCGGCGGTCGTGGCGTCATCTATCTGCATGGCGACCTGGGTGCGGGCAAGACCACGTTGTCGCGCGGCCTGATTCGCGGCTTCGGTCATGCGGGCAAGGTCAAGAGTCCGACCTTCACATTGGTCGAACCCTACGAGTTGGGCGATGTGCAGGTTTACCACTTCGACCTGTATCGTCTGGTCGATCCTGAAGAACTGGAGTTCCTCGGCATCCGCGACTATTTCGAAGGCAATGCGCTGTGCCTGATCGAATGGCCGGAGCGCGGGGCCGGCATTTTGCCAAAGGCCGACATGGACATTACCATTGCACCGCATGAGGCCGGCCGTACGCTGCGCCTGTCGCCCCACACCGCGCGGGGCGAAGCCTGGTGTGTCGCCCTGACCGACGGAGAGCTATGAATAACATGGGTTTGGGTATGCGCATTCGCACCCTGATTGGTGGACTGGTGCTGTTGCTGATGGCAACCGACCTTCATGCCGCCAGCGATGTGCAGAGCGTGCGTCTGTGGCGTGCGCCGGACAACACCCGCCTGGTGTTCGATCTATCCGGCCCGGTCGAGCACAAGATATTCACCCTTACCGCGCCCGATCGGCTGGTCATCGACGTGACTGGCGCGACGCTCAAGGCCGAACTCGACAAGCTGCCGTTGAAGAACACGCCGGTCGCCTCTCTGCGCGCCGGCCAGCACGATGCCGACACACTTCGCGTGGTCGTCGATCTGCATGCGCCGGTAGCGCCGAAGAGCTTCAGTCTGGCGCCCAATCAACAATACGGTCATCGCCTGGTGGTAGACCTCTTCGATCAGGCGACAGCCGCTCGCGCCGCGACCCAGCCGCCGGCCACCGCTACCCCGGCGACGCCCGCCGCGCCGGTTTCCCCGACCCTGCCAGCGGTGAAGCTGCCGGCTACGGCGAGCAGCAAGCGCGACATCGTGATCGCCATCGACGCCGGTCATGGTGGCGAAGACCCCGGCGCGATTGGCCCCGGCAAGATCTACGAGAAACACGTGGTGCTGCAGATTTCCAAGGAACTGCAACGGCAGATCAACGCCGACAAGGGTTTTCGAGCCGAGCTGGTGCGCACCGGCGACTACTTCATCCCGCTGCGCAAACGTACCGAGATCGCGCGCAAGAAGGGCGCCGATCTGTTCGTCTCGATTCATGCCGATGCCGCGCCGCGTTCGGCGGCCTACGGTGCCTCAGTGTTCGCCCTGTCCGACCGCGGCGCCACCTCGGAAACCGCGCGCTGGCTGGCCGACAGCGAGAACCGTTCCGACCTGATTGGCGGTGCCGGCAACGTCAGTCTCGGCGACAAGGATCAGATGCTTGCAGGTGTGCTGCTGGATCTGTCGATGACCGCCTCGTTGTCATCGAGCCTGAATGTCGGGCAGAAGGTATTGAGCAACATGGGGCGCATCACCCCGCTGCACAAGCGGCGGGTCGAGCAGGCCGGCTTCATGGTGCTGAAGTCGCCGGATATCCCGTCGATTCTGGTGGAGACCGGCTTCATCTCGAACCCGTCCGAGGCCAAGAAGCTGCAGACGGCGAGCCACCAGCAGTCGCTGGCGCGCTCGATCCACAGTGGCGTAAGGCAGTTCTTTCATGAGAATCCGCCGCCTGGAACCTATGTGGCCTGGTTGCGGGATTCCGGCAAGATCGCCAGTGCGCCGCGCGAGCACATCGTACGTTCCGGCGAGAGCCTGGCATTGCTCGCCCAGCGCTATCAGGTAAGCCTGACTTCCCTGCGCAGCGCCAACAATCTGCGCAATGATGTGATCAAGATCGGCCAGACGCTGAACATTCCCGCCACCACGCTGGCCTCGCAGCCATGAGCGAGGTGCCGCGCATCCAGCTGCTAAGTCCGCGGCTGGCGAACCAGATTGCCGCCGGCGAGGTGGTGGAACGCCCGGCCTCGGTGATCAAGGAGCTGCTGGAAAACAGTCTGGATTCGGGCGCGCGACGCATCGATGTGGACATCGAGCAGGGCGGGGTCAAGCTGCTGCGAGTGCGCGACGACGGCTGCGGCATTCCGCCGGACGATCTGCCGCTGGCCCTGGCGCGTCACGCCACCAGCAAGATTCGTGATCTGGAAGACCTCGAACGGGTCATGAGTCTGGGTTTTCGGGGCGAAGCGCTGGCTTCGATCAGTTCCGTCTCGCGTCTGACCATGACCTCACGCACCGCCGATGCCAGCGAGGCCTGGCAGGTGGAGACCGAGGGGCGTGAAATGGAAGCGCGGGTACAGCCCGCGGCGCATCCGGTGGGCACCTCGGTGGAGGTGCGCGATCTGTTCTTCAATACGCCGGCGCGACGCAAGTTTCTGCGCACCGAGAAGACCGAATTCGATCACCTTCAGGAAGTCATCAAGCGCCTGGCGCTGGCGCGTTTCGACGTGGCCTTCCATCTGCGCCACAACGGCAAGGTCGTGCTGGCGCTGCACCAGGCCGAAGACGATGCGGCGCGCGCGCGTCGTGTCGCTTCGGTATGCGGGCCGGCGTTCCTCGAGCAGGCGCTGCCCATCGAGATCGAGCGTAACGGCTTGCGACTGTGGGGCTGGGTCGGGCTGCCGACCTTCTCGCGCAGTCAGGCGGATCTGCAGTATTTCTACGTCAACGGGCGCATGGTTCGCGACAAACTGGTGGCCCATGCGGTACGCCAGGCCTATCGCGATGTGCTGTTCAACGGCAGGCACCCGACGTTCGTGCTGTTCCTCGATGTCGACCCGGCGGTGGTGGACGTCAACGTGCACCCGACCAAGCATGAAGTGCGCTTCCGCGACAGCCGCATGGTGCATGACTTCCTTTACGGCACGCTGCATCGCGCGCTGGGGGATGTGCGGCCGGAAGATCAGCTCGCGGCACCGGCCAGCGTCACGCCGATGACGCAGGTTTCCGGACTGGCCGCTGGCGAGTTCGCCGGGCAGAACGAAATGAGTCTGGCGGCTAGCGTGCTTGAGCGGCCCCAGGGTGATACGTCGTCCTGGCGCGGCGCAGGGGCCGGTTATCAGGCGCCACGGCCAGCTTCGGCCGGCTATACCGCCGAAGCTCAGGGTGCTTATCGCGAGTTCTTCACGCCGTTGCCCGAAAGCGGTCCCGCGGCACTGCCGGCGAGTCACGATGACGTGCCGCCGCTGGGGTATGCGCTGGCGCAGCTCAAGGGCGTCTACATCCTCGCCGAAAATGCCCAGGGCATGGTGTTGGTTGACATGCACGCCGCTCACGAACGCATCACCTATGAGCGACTGAAAACCGCCATGGCCAGCGAAGGCTTGCGCGGGCAGCCATTGCTGGTGCCTGAGTCGATTGCGCTGAGTCAGCGTGAAGCCGACTGCGCCGAAGAGCACGGGCAATGGTTTCAGATGCTGGGTTTCGAGCTGCAACGACTGGGGCCGGAAACCTTGGCGATTCGACAGATCCCGTCGCTGCTCAAGCAGGCCGAAGCGACCCGGCTGGTCCGCGATGTGTTGGCCGATCTGCTTGAGTACGGCACCAGTGACCGTATTCAGGCCCATCTGAACGAGCTGCTGGCGACCATGGCGTGTCATGGCGCAGTGCGCGCCAACCGGCGGCTGACGGTGCCCGAGATGAACGCCTTGCTGCGCGATATGGAACATACCGAGCGCAGCGGGCAGTGCAATCATGGGCGTCCGACCTGGACGCAGCTCGGCATGGACGAACTGGACAAGCTGTTCCTGCGCGGTCGCTGAGCAGCCTTGGCGGCGAGCCGTGCTTGCAGCCGACCGCCTGCCGCCGGAAACTATGCGGCCAAGACCGTCGAGCTTCCTGATGTCCGCTCTCCCTCCTGCCATCTTCCTCATGGGCCCCACTGCGTCGGGCAAGACCGATCTTGCGTTGGAACTGGCGCGCTTGCTGCCCTGCGAGCTGATCAGTGTCGATTCGGCGCTGGTCTATCGCGGCATGGATATCGGCACGGCGAAGCCGTCGGCTGAGGTGTTGGCCGAGTTTCCCCATCGTCTGGTGGACATCCTCGACCCGGCCGAGAGCTACTCGGCTGCAGAGTTCAGCGCAGATGCCCTGGCGGCCATGGCCGAGATCAGCGCGGCTGGCCGAATTCCTCTGCTGGTTGGCGGCACCATGTTGTATTTCAAGGCGTTGCAGGAAGGACTCGCCGATATGCCGGCAGCTGACCCTTTGCTACGTGCCGAGCTCGAGGCGCTGGCCGCGACGCAAGGGTTGCAGGTGCTGCACGATCAGCTGGCCCAGGTGGATCCGGAGTCGGCAGCGCGCATTCATCCTAACGATCCGCAGCGGCTGGTACGCGCACTGGAGGTATATCGCGTCAGCGGCTTGACCATGAGCGAGCACCGCGCCCGACAAAGGTCGCAAAAAGCCGTCGCAGACGCTCCAGGCTCAGGAGTCTTGCCTTATACTGTCGCGCAACTGTGCATCGCCCCCGCACAACGCCACATCCTGCATGAACGCATCGAGAGACGTTTCCTGCACATGGTTGAACAGGGCTTTGTCGAAGAGGTCGAAGCCCTGAGGAATCGGGGTGATCTGCACCTTGGCATGCCGTCGATTCGAGCGGTTGGTTATCGTCAGGTCTGGGAATATCTGGACGGATCATCGACCCGAGAGGAAATGGTGGAGCGCGGCATCATCGCAACCCGGCAACTGGCCAAACGGCAGTTCACCTGGTTGCGAAGCTGGGGGGAGATGCACTGGCTGGACAGTTTGTCCCGCGACAATCTGCCGCGCGCATTGAAATACCTGCAATCGCTCTCCATATTGAGCTGACACTGCGAATTGACCGTCTATTCTCAGACAAGTGGATCGTCGGTTGTACTTTTAGAACACTAATGAAAACAGATCCTCTAAGGAGTGCGGCACATGTCAAAAGGGCATTCGCTACAAGACCCTTACCTCAACACACTGCGTAAGGAACGCGTCCCGGTTTCCATCTATCTGGTCAACGGCATCAAGCTGCAGGGCCAGATCGAATCCTTCGACCAGTTCGTCATTCTTCTGAAAAACACCGTCAGCCAGATGGTTTACAAGCACGCCATCTCCACTGTGGTTCCGGGCCGCCCTGTGCGCCTGCCGACCGCTGGTGATGCCGAGCAATCCGAGTCGAGCAACGACTGAGGTAGGTTTCTTTGTTCTTCGAACGTCCCGGTGGTGGTGAGCGGGCTATCCTGGTGCACCTGGACGGCCAGGACCCCGCGGCGCGCGAGGACCCTCAGGAATTCCAGGAGCTGGCGCGCTCGGCAGGCGCCGAGGCGGTTGGCTTCGTCAATGTCGCCCGGCATCAGCCGTCCGCCAAGTTCCTGATCGGCAGTGGCAAGGTCGAGGAGCTGCATGACCTCGTCAAGGATGGCGAGGCCGAGTTGGTGATCTTCAATCACACCCTGACGCCTAGCCAGGAGCGCAACCTTGAGCGAGCGCTCGAATGTCGCGTGCTGGATCGTACCGGTCTGATTCTGGATATCTTCGCCCAGCGCGCACGCACCCATGAAGGCAAGCTACAGGTTGAATTGGCCCAGCTTGAGCACATGAGTACGCGCCTGGTTCGCGGCTGGACTCACCTTGAGCGACAGAAGGGCGGTATCGGTCTGCGTGGCCCGGGTGAAACTCAGCTGGAAACCGACCGCCGCTTGCTGCGTGTGCGCATCCGGCAAATCAAGCAGCGTCTGGAGAAGGTCCGCGGTCAGCGCGAGCAGGCCCGTCGTGGGCGTCGTCGTGCCGATATACCCTCCGTGTCGCTGGTCGGTTACACCAACGCCGGCAAGTCCACCTTGTTCAATGCGCTGACCGAGTCGGATGTATACGCGGCCAATCAGCTGTTCGCCACGCTCGATCCGACGTTGCGGCGGCTTGAGCTGGATGATGTCGGGCCGGTGGTGCTGGCCGACACCGTGGGTTTTATCCGTCATCTGCCACACAAGTTGGTGGAGTCCTTCAGGGCTACGCTGGAAGAGTCCAGCAACGCCGATCTTCTCTTGCATGTCATCGATGCGCACGAGCCAGAGCGCGATCAGCAGATCGAGCAGGTGCTGGCGGTGCTCGGTGAGATCGGCGCCAACGAGTTGCCGATGCTCGAGGTCTACAACAAGGTTGACCTGATGGAGGGCATCGAGCCGCAGATTCAGCGCGACGCCGATGGCAAGCCGCAGCGTGTCTGGGTGTCCGCCCGTGATGGATTGGGGCTGGATCTGGTGCGCCAGGCCATTGCCGAGCTGTTGGGCAACGATCTGTTTGTCGGGACGCTGCGCCTGCCGCAGCGGCTCGGGCGGCTGCGGGCGCAGTTCTTCGAGCTCAGCGCGGTGCAGCGGGAAACGCATGATGACGAGGGTGGCAGCCTGCTGGAAGTTCGCTTGCCAAGAATCGAATTGAATCGCTTGATCAGTCGCGAAGGGTTGCGGGTGGATGAGTTCATCGAGCAACACACTTTGCAATAAAGCCTCTAGTGGCAATTTTGCCGGTAGTTCGGGGCTTTCTGTAGCATTGGTGGGCGCGCCGTGGGCGCGCCTTTAGCTTTATTTGAATGGAGAGCGCTATGGCTTGGAATGAGCCGGGTGGCAACTCGAACAACCAGGATCCCTGGGGCAGTGGTGGCGGTGGCCGTCGCGGTGGTGGCGGTGGCGACCAGAAAGGCCCGCCGGATCTCGATGAGGCTTTCCGCAAGCTGCAGGACAGCCTGAACGGCATGTTCGGTGGCAAGAAGCGTGGCGGCGGCAGCAATTTCGGTGGCAGCGGCAAGCGCGGCGGCTTCGGTCTGGTTTGGATTGCCCTGGTCGTGCTGCTGGCCGTCTGGCTGTTCAATGCGATCTATATCGTCGACGAGCAGGAGCAGGCCGTCGTGCTGCGCTTCGGCAAGTATCACGAGACGGTCGGGCCGGGCCTGAACATTTACTTCCCGCCGATCGATCGCAAGTTCCAGGAAAACGTCACCCGCGAGCGTTCTTACAGCAAGCAGGGGCAGATGCTCACCGAGGATGAGAACATCATCGAGGTGCCGCTCACCGTTCAGTACAAGATCAGCAATCTGCAGTCTTTCGTGCTCAACGTCGATCAGCCTGAGGTGAGCTTGCAGCATGCTACCGACAGTGCCGTTCGCCACGTGGTGGGTTCGACTGCCATGGATCAGGTGCTCACCGAAGGCCGTGAGGTCATGGCTGGTGAGGTCAAGGAGCGTCTGCAACGGTTTCTCGACAACTATGGCACTGGCATCGTCGTCACTCAGGTCAACTTGCAGAGTGCGGCAGCGCCGCGTGAAGTGCAGGAAGCGTTCGATGATGTGATCCGTGCACGTGAAGACGAGCAGCGTGAGAAGAATCAGGCCGAATCCTACGCTAATGGCGTGATCCCCGAAGCCCGTGGTCAGGCCCAGCGTATGCTGGAGGAGGCCAGCGGTTATCGCGATGCGGTGATTTCGCGTGCCACAGGTGAGGCGGACCGCTTCAGCAAGCTGGTCGCCGAGTACCGCAAGGCGCCGGAGGTCACTCGTGAGCGTCTGTATCTGGAAACTATGCAGGAAGTCATGAGTAACACCAGCAAGGTCATGGTTAGCGGTGATGGAGGGCAGAATCTGCTCTACCTGCCACTGGATAAGATGATCAACAGCCGTGGCGCAAGCACGCCGGCTCCAGCCGGAGTTGCGTCGGGCGCGGCTACCCAGGGCACCCGTCTGCCGCCGGAGCTGGATCCGCGTGAAGTTCGTACGAGGGAGAGCCGCTGATGAGCAATAAATCCCTTACCGCTCTGATCGTGGGCGTTGTGGCGGCAATCGTTCTGTGGAACAGCTTCTACATCGTCTCGCAGACCGAGCGTGCAGTCCTGCTGCGCTTCGGCCGCATCGTCGAGCCTGATGTGAAGCCTGGCCTGCACATGAAGATTCCGTACGTGAACTCAGTGCGCAAATTCGATGCGCGACTGCTGACACTGGATACCACGACTTCCCGTTTCCTGACCCTGGAAAAGAAAGCGCTGATGGTCGACTCCTACGCCAAGTGGCGTGTGGATGATGCCGAGCGCTTCTACACCGCGACCTCGGGGATGAAGCAGATTGCCGATGAGCGCCTGGCTCGCCGTCTGGAGGCGGCGTTGCGTGACCAGTTCGGTAAGCGCACGTTGCACGAGTCCGTTTCCGGTCAGCGTGACGAGCTGATGGCTCAGGTCACAACCAGCCTGAACCGCGCCGCTCAACAGGAGCTGGGCATCGAAGTGGTCGATGTGCGCGTCAAGGGCATTGATCTGCCGCGGGAAGTCAATCGCAGCGTGTTCGAGCGGATGAGCTCTGAGCGTGAGCGTGAGGCTCGTGAGCATCGCGCCAAAGGTAAAGAGCTAGCCGAAGGTATCCGTGCCGACGCCGATCGTCAGCGCCGTGTCCTGCTGGCCGAGGCGTTCCGCGAGGCTGAGGAGCTGCGCGGTGATGGCGATGCCCAGGCTGCTGCCATCTATGCCGCGGCGTATGGTCAGGATCAGGAGTTCTATGCCTTCCATCGCAGTCTGCAGGCTTATCGCGAGAGCTTCTCCAGCAAGGAAGACGTCTTGGTGCTCGATCCGAAGAGCGATTTCTTCCGTTATCTGGAAAAGAGCAACTAGTTGATGGCGAGATGAAGGTTCCCCGGCGGCACGGCCGTGCCGTCGGGTGACCGTTAGAGAAAAGATTGCTATGATCCGCCAGCCGGGAAAATCCCGGCTTTTTTGCGTCTGTGCCCTTGAGGTCGCAGGCTATCCCAGGCATGCAGCGGTCATGCCGATCCCTTCACAGGGCATGGCTCGGATGCCATGGTTCGAATACAACTGCACGCGACCGAAGGCCGGCTAAGGCTGCTGCCGCGGTTTTCGTCTGGGCTTACCGGAACGAGAGGTGATTTCGCGAATGGCAACGGTAGACCGCTGGCTTTTGCCAGATGGCATCGAAGAGGTGCTGCCGCCGGAGGCGGCGCGTATCGAAACGGCGCGTCGGCGCGTGTTGGACCTGTTCCAGTGCTGGGGCTACGAGCTGGTCATCACCCCGCACGTGGAGTTTCTCGAGTCGTTGCTCACCGGTTCCGGGCAGGATCTGGATCTGCGTACGTTCAAGGTCATCGACCCGCTTTCCGGTCGCCAGATGGGGCTGCGGGCTGATATCACGCCACAGGTGGCCCGGGTCGACGCGCATACCCTGCGTCGCGAAGGTCCCAGTCGCCTGTGCTATGCCGGTAGTGTGTTGCATGCCAAGCCGCAGGCGCTTTCCACCTCGCGCAGCCCTATCCAGTTGGGGGCTGAGCTGTATGGCGATGCGTCTGCTGCCAGTGATATCGAGGTCATCAGTCTGATGCTGGAAATGCTCGAGCTTGCCGAGGTGCCGGATGTGCATATGGATCTCGGGCATGTGGGCATCTATCGCGGTCTGGCCAAGGCTGGCGGGCTGAGTGGCGAAGCCGAGCAGCGGTTGTTCGATGCGCTGCAGCGCAAGGCGATGGACGAGATTGCCGAGCAGACTGCTGCGCTCGATCCTGCATTGGCCGGCATGCTGCGCGCGCTGGCGCGGTTGTGCGGTGGGCGGGAAGTGCTCGATCAGGCGCGTATGGCGCTGGCGGCTGCGCCCGCCGAGGTGCGGGCCGCGCTGGAAACGCTGACGGCCATTGCCGATCAGCTGGCGGCGCGTTATCCGGATGTGCCGCTGTATTTCGATTTGGGCGAGTTGCGTGGCTATCACTACCATACTGGAGTGGTGTTCGCGGTGTTCGTACCCGGCGTCGGTCAGTCGATCGCGCAGGGTGGTCGTTATGACGACATTGGTGCCGACTTCGGTCGCGCACGCCCGGCGACGGGTTTCTCCACCGACCTGAAGACGCTGGTCAGTCTGGGCAGTGCTGATCTTTCCGCGCCTGTGTCGGGCGTTTGGGCGCCGCAAGACGGCGAACCGGGTCTGTGGGATGCGGTCCGTCAGCTGCGGCGTCAGGGTGAGCGCGTGGTGCAAGCCCTTGATGGGCAGTCGCGAGTCGATGCTGCGCAGCTCGGCTGCGACCGGCAATTGCAATTGAAGGATGGTGTCTGGACGGTGGCTTCGCTGGCGTCCTGATGGTTGTGGCGCCGCGCTGCGGCGCTGGCCTGGTTTCGATTATCGCCGGTTGCGACCGGCATGCTTCGCCGAAGAGGACAGAGGGTTATGGGTAAGAACGTCGTGGTCCTGGGCACCCAGTGGGGTGATGAGGGCAAGGGCAAGATCGTCGATCTGCTGACCGATCAGGCGGCTGCGGTCGTGCGTTACCAGGGCGGCCACAATGCCGGACATACCCTGGTCATCGACGGTGAGAAGACCGTGCTGCACCTGATTCCGTCCGGCATCCTGCGTGACAATGTGCAGTGTCTGATCGGCAACGGCGTGGTGGTCGCTCCCGATGCGCTGCTGCGTGAGATCACCAAGCTGGAAGAAAAGGGCGTGCCGGTACGCGAGCGCCTGCGCATCAGTCCGTCCTGCACGCTGATCCTGCCGTACCACGTGGCGCTGGATCAGGCGCGTGAGGCTTCGCGCTCGGAAGGCAAGATCGGCACGACGGGTCGTGGCATTGGCCCGGCTTACGAGGACAAGGTTGCACGTCGCGGCCTGCGCATTGCTGACCTGTTCAACCCGGAGCGCTTCGCGGTCAAGCTGCGCGAGCTGCTGGAATACCACAACTTCGTGCTGCAGAACTTCTACAAGGTCGAGCCGGTTGATTTCCAGAAGACCCTAGATGAGGCGCTCGGCTACGCGGAAATCCTCAAGCCGTTGATCACCGATGTCACCGCCCGCCTGCACGAGCTGCGCAAGCAGGGTGCCTGCATCATGTTCGAGGGCGCGCAGGGCTCGCTGCTGGACATCGACCATGGCACCTATCCCTACGTCACCAGCTCCAGCACCACTGCCGGCGGCACTGCCACCGGTTCGGGCTTCGGTCCGCTGTATCTGGATTACATTCTCGGTATCACCAAGGCATACACCACGCGCGTGGGTTCCGGTCCGTTCCCGACCGAGCTGTTCGATGATATCGGTGCTCGCCTGGCCGAGCGCGGTCACGAGTTCGGTTCCACTACCGGTCGTGCGCGGCGCTGTGGCTGGTTCGATGCAGTGATCCTGCGTCGTGCCATCGAGATCAACAGTATATCCGGCATCTGCCTGACCAAGCTCGACGTGCTCGATGGTCTGGAAACCATCCGCATATGTGTCGGTTACAAGGATCGTAACGGCGATGTTCTGGTTGACGCGCCGACCGATGCGGACAGCTATGACGGCCTGCAGCCGGTATACGAAGAGATGCCGGGCTGGAGCGAGTCGACTGTTGGTGCGAAGACCCTTGATGAGCTGCCCGCCAATGCGCGTGCGTACATCAAGCGTCTCGAGGAGTTGGTCGAGGCGCCGGTGGATATCATCTCCACCGGCCCGGATCGCAACGAAACCATTGTGCTGCGCCATCCTTACGCCTGATCAAGGCTGCAGGTACAAAAAGACCGCCTTCGGGCGGTCTTCTTTTGTCTGGCGTGGCCGGCTATCGGAAGGGGCGGTTCTATCAGTTGCTCGCCGAAACGAAAAAACCGAGCCAGGGGCTCGGTTTTTTCTTGAAGAGTGGTGCCCAGGAGAAGACTCGAACTTCCACGGTGTTGCCACCGCTAGGACCTGAACCTAGTGCGTCTACCAATTCCGCCACCTGGGCACATTGCGATGATCGCTCACCGACTTTTTGCCATTTCACCGATCAGATCGGTCGAAGTCGGCTTCTTCGTCTTGCATGAGACTCGCCATGTCGCAGCGGGTTTCATTTGAATAAGTGGTGCCCAGGAGAAGACTCGAACTTCCACGGTGTTGCCACCGCTAGGACCTGAACCTAGTGCGTCTACCAATTCCGCCACCTGGGCACTAGAAACGATGATACTAAGCCGTTTCCGTGTTACAACGTCTGCCAGACATTGTGGGCGCGAACTATACGGCTGAGGTTTGGCCTTGTAAACCCCTGATGGCGAAAAATAATTCGCGTGAAAGCTGCCGTCCGGGAGCGATTCGCGCTTCAATAGAAGAAGGGCGTTCTGGCCCTATAAATGAATGAAAGGTGACATCTCTTAATGGCCGATTGGCAATCCCTCGATCCCGAGGCCGCTCGTGAAGCGGAAAAGTACGACAACCCCATTCCCAGTCGCGAGCTGATTCTCCAGCATCTCGGTGAGCGCGGCTCCCCGGCGGCCCGCGAAGAGCTGGTTGAAGAGTTCGGACTGGTGTCCGAAGAAGATATCGAAGCGCTGCGTCGCCGACTGCGAGCGATGGAGCGTGATGGTCAGCTAATCTACACCCGGCGCGGCACCTATGCCCCGGTGGACAAGCTGGACCTGGTCTGTGGTCGCGTCAGTGGGCACCGTGACGGCTTCGGTTTTCTCATTCCGGATGACGGCAGCGATGACCTGTTTCTCAGTCCCGCGCAGATGCGCCTGGTGTTCGACGGCGACCGCTGTCTGGCGCGCGTTGCGGGGCTTGATCGGCGTGGGCGTCGTGAGGGCGCGATCGTTGAAGTGATCAGTCGGGCCCACGAAAGCATCGTTGGTCGCTACCACATTGAGAGCGACGTCGGTTTTGTCATTCCTGACAACCCGAAAATCCAGCAGGAAGTGCTGGTGACGCCGGGCCGCGCGCTCGACGCCAAGCCGGGGCAGTTTGTCGAGGTCAAGATCACTCACTGGCCGACCCAGCGCTTCCAGCCGCAGGGCGACATCGTCGAGGTGATCGGCAACTACATGGCGCCGGGCATGGAAATCGACGTGGCGCTACGCAGCTTCGATATCCCGCATGTCTGGCCGGAAGCGGTGCTGAAGGAAGCGTCCCGGCTGAAGCCCGAGGTCGAGGAAAAGGACAAGCACAAGCGCGTCGATCTGCGCCATCTACCGTTCGTGACCATCGATGGTGAAGATGCGCGCGACTTCGACGATGCGGTCTATTGCGAGAAGCCTGGCGGCTGGAAGCTCCTGACAGGAGGTTTCCGCCTGTATGTCGCCATTGCCGACGTGTCTCACTACGTCAAGGTCGACTCGGCGCTCGACAAGGAGGCCGTGGTTCGCGGCAACTCGGTGTACTTCCCTGAGCGGGTGGTGCCCATGCTGCCCGAGCAGCTTTCCAACGGGCTCTGTTCGCTGAATCCGCAGGTCGATCGCCTGGCCATGGTCTGCGAGATCACGCTGAGCAAGTCGGGAAAGATGACCGACTACCAGTTCTACGAGGCGGTGATTCATTCCCATGCGCGACTGACCTACAACAAGGTCAGCGCGATGCTGGAGCAGCCCAAGTCAGCTGAAGGCAAGCGGCTGAGCGGGGAGTACGCCGAAGTGTTGCCGCATCTCAAGCAGCTCTATTCGCTCTACAAGGTGCTGCTCAAGGCGCGTCATACCCGCGGCGCGATCGATTTCGAGACTCAGGAAACGCGTATCGTCTTCGGTGCCGATCGCAAGATTGCCGAGATCAAGCCGACCGAGCGCAACGATGCGCACAAGCTGATCGAGGAGTGCATGCTCTGCGCCAACGTTGCCACGGCGGCATTCCTGCAGAAGCATGAGATCCCAGCGCTTTATCGTGTCCACGATGCGCCGCCGCTGGAGCGTCAGGAAAAGCTGCGCGCCTTTCTCGGTGAGCTGGGTCTCTCGTTGCACAAGGGCAAGGAAGGTCCGACGCCGAAGGATTACCAGGCGCTGCTGGAGCAGATTCAGGGGCGCCCGGATTTCCATGTGATCCAGACGGTCATGCTGCGCTCCCTGAGTCAGGCCGTATACAGCGCCGAGAACAATGGTCACTTTGGCCTGAACTACGAGGCTTACGCCCACTTCACTTCGCCAATCAGGCGTTATCCCGATCTGCTAGTGCACCGCGCCATTCGCAGTGTCATCCGCTCCCGTCGAGACACGCCTCATGTGCGCCGCGAAGGCGCCACCAGCATGCCCAAGGCGCGAATCTATCCGTACGACGAAGCCGCGCTGGAGCAGCTGGGCGAGCAATGCTCGATGACCGAGCGACGCGCCGACGAAGCTACCCGCGACGTCACTAACTGGCTCAAGTGCGAGTTCATGAAGGATCGTGTCGGCGAGGCCTTCCCTGGTGTGATTACTGCGGTGACTGGTTTCGGCCTGTTCGTAGAGCTGACCGACATCTACGTAGAAGGGCTGGTGCATGTCACTGCCATGCCGGGCGACTACTACCACTTCGATCCATTGCACCACCGGTTGTCCGGTGAGCGCAGTGGGCGCAGTTTCCGTCTCGGCGACAGCGTCGAGGTGCGCGTCATGCGCGTCGATCTGGATGAGCGCAAGATCGATTTCGAGCTGATCGGTGGTGGTACCAAGTCTGCTCCGGGGCAGCGTGACGGTGCGAGCCGTGGACGCGAGCCGGGCAATGCCGATGTGCGCAAGAGTCGAGAGCTGAAGAAGGCATTGCTCGCCGAGGCGAAGGGCGGCAGGAAGGGCAAGAGCGAGAAGGCGGCGGGCGGGAGCAAGTCGCGATCAGGCTCGACCAAGCCGAAATCTGCAGCCAAGTCAGGTGACAAACCCACCGGCTCGAGTGGCGGTGCCAGAAAGCGCAAGGCCAAGTCATGAGTCAGCTGGAAAAGATCTACGGCCTGCACGCTGTCGAGGCATTGCTGCGCCATCATCCCAAGCGCGTCAAGCAGGTATGGCTGGCAGAGGGGCGCGGCGATCCGCGCGCCCAGATGGTGATCGAGCTGGCTGCTCAGGCACGTGTGAGTGTCGGGCAGTGTGAGCGGCGGGAGATGGATGCCTGGGTAGAAGGCGTGCATCAGGGTGTGGTCGCCGAGGTGAGCCCCAGTCAGGTATGGGGTGAGGCCATGCTCGAGGAGTTGCTTGATCGCGCCGATGGCCCGCCGCTGCTATTGGTGCTGGATGGTGTGACGGATCCGCACAACCTCGGTGCCTGTCTGCGCACCGCGGACGCGGCCGGTGCGCTCGCCGTGATCGTGCCGAAAGACAAATCGGCCACTCTCAATGCCACCGTGCGCAAGGTTGCCTGCGGTGCGGCGGAAGTGATTCCGCTGGTCGCCGTGACCAACCTTGCGCGCACGCTGGAGAAGCTGCAGCAGCGTGGATTATGGGTCGTGGGGACGGCGGGCGAAGCCGAGCAATCACTCTACGATCAGGATCTCACCGGGCCCATCGTGCTTATCATGGGTGCCGAGGGTCGCGGTATGCGGCGCCTGACGCGTGAACACTGTGATTATCTGGTACGCCTGCCCATGGCCGGCAGCGTCAGCAGTCTGAACGTTTCTGTGGCGACCGGCGTATGCCTGTTCGAGGCGCTGCGTCAGCGCAAGAGCGCCAAGGTCGCTGGCTGAACGCCTGACCAGCTGATCTGAAACCGATTGACCTTTTTGTGGTCAATCGGTGTCCAGGCCCGTCCGCGGATAGCGGCTTCTCGTCATATTTTGCTTGAGGGCTCCGGGTGCTGCCGGAGCCTTGCTGGGTTAGTTACGCGGCGTCAGGCTCGTACCATGGAGGTTGTATGCAGCAGCGCCCGTCTTTCGAAAGTCTGTTCCGGCTATCCCCGAATGCTTATGTCCTGCTTGATCGTGACCTGGTCATTCTGGATGCGAATGCCGCTTACCTGACGCTTACCGGGCGAAAACTGACGGATATCCAGGGTCATCGCCTTCATGAAGCCTTCGCTGCCGATCCGCTCAGTCCCGAGATGACCCGAGTGCAAGAGTTGCTCGATTCGTTTGCGCGGGTGCTCAGCCGCAAGGCAGTCGATACGTTGCCGGTAATTCGTTACTCCATCGCGCGACAAACGCCGCTTGGCCCGGTTTACGAGGATCGTTACTGGAGCGCCACGCACACGCCAATCCTGAATGAGCAGGGAGAGGTCGTTGCGATTCTGCAGCACACCTCGGACATTACCGAGCTGCAGGCAATGAAAGACTCGTTGAGTCAGGCGGCAGCCGGTCTGCAGCCCTTGCAGCAGTTGGAGCAAGGCGTAATGTCCCGTGCTAGGCTGCTGCAGTCCGAAGGCGAGCAGCTGCGCCGTCTGTTCGCGCAGGCGCCTGGGTTCGTCTGCTTTCTACGCGGCCCTGATCATGTATATGAACTGGTCAATGATGCCTATCGGCAGGTCACCGGGCACCGTCAGCTGCTTGGCAAGACGGTTCGCGAGGGATTGCCCGAGATCGAGGGGCAGGCCCTCATCGGTCTGCTCGACGAGGTCTATCGTACCGGTCAGCCGTATGTCGGCAAACGTGTATCGCTGTTCCTGAGACGGCATCCGGACAAGGAGCCACAGGAAGCGATTCTGGATTTCGTTTTGCAGCCGATCGTCGAGAGCGATGGCGGGGTCATTGGCATCTTCGTTCAAGGGCAGGATGTGACCGAGCAGCAGCGCAACGAGGCGGAGCTGCAGCGTTATCGCGATCACCTGGAAGAGCTAGTCCGTGAGCGAACGCTGGCGCTGCAGCAAAGTGAGGCCGAGCGACAGGTGGCCGAACAGGCCCTGCAGCAGGCTCAGCGGTTGGAGGCAGTGGGCAAGCTGACTGGTGGGATCGCGCACGACTTCAACAACATGCTGCAGATCATCGGAGGCAACCTGCAGCTGCTGCGGCGTGGTCTCGGTAGCGATCAGACTGCAGCGCGACGGTTAGACTCGGCCGTCAGCGGGGTCGAGAAGGGTGCGCGTCTGGCGTCGCAGCTGCTGGCTTTCGCCAGCCGCCAACCATTGTTGCCGCGCCAGGTGCACTTGCCGGAGCTGCTTGAGCAGATGCACGAGCTGCTAAATGGGGCGTTGGGTTCGGCGGTACAGCTGGAGCTGGAGGTGCTGGGCGAGCCATGGCCGGTGTTCGCCGATGTCGGCAATCTGCAGAGCGTAGTGTTGAACCTCGCTTCCAACGCGCGCGATGCGATGGCGGGTAGCGGACGTGTGGTGCTGCGTCTGGAGAATCGCCAGCTGGGCGAGGATGCGCCTGGCAACTCGCGTGGCGATTACGTCCTGCTCAGTGTCATCGACGAGGGCGGCGGCATGAGTGACGACGTGCGCGCACGGGCATTCGAACCCTTCTTCACCACCAAGCAGGACAGCAATGCCTCCGGTCTCGGCTTGAGCATGGTTTATGGATTCGTCAAGCAGAGCGGTGGCTTCGTTACGCTGGAGAGCGGCGAGCGCGGTGGTACCGCTGTGCATGTGCATTTGCCGCGCTGCGTCGATGACGGGCAGCGGCAGGGCGCGGGAGGTGATCTCTCGGCAGGTCCGGCCAAAACGGTGGCGGGCGACCCGCAGCCTGACGATGTCGTGGAAAACCCCGCGGCCGATGATGCCAGTCTGAAGATCCTCTTCGTCGAGGATGACCCGACCCTGCGCATGCTTACCGGTGAAGTGATGATGGAGCTAGGGCATCAGGTCGTCGCAAGCGAGACAGCGGAAGAGGCCCTGGAGGCGCTGGGGCAGCGGCCTTTCGACGTGCTGCTGACGGATGTCGGCCTAGCCGGGATGAGCGGAATCGATCTGGCGCGTGAGGCTAGTGCGCGTCACCCGAGGTTATCGCTGGTGATCGCCTCGGGCTATGCGGTCAATGCTTCGGATGTGGGTCTCGATCGGTTGCGTACCATGCTGAAGCCGTACGATATCCACCAGGTTCGCGAGCTGCTCGATGGTATTCGCGCCGAGCGTGCGGCGCTGCGCAACTGAATGTCTAAAGCTGGTTAAATATTCACCAGTTCGCCTTGCGCCGCTGTCAGCCCTTCTCTAGAATGGCGCCCCTTGCCTGGACGGCAGGCGTTTGCGCGCCTACCTGCAAGCAAGACAACAAGTCATTCACTCCTTGCCTGACCGCTTAGTCGGCAGGCTGCAACCCGTAAGGAGCAATTATGCGTCATTACGAAATCATCTTTCTGGTTCACCCGGACCAGAGCGAGCAGGTCGGCGGCATGGTGGAGCGTTACACCAAGCTGATCGAAGAAGACGGTGGCAAGATTCACCGCCTGGAAGACTGGGGCCGTCGTCAGCTGGCTTACGCCATCAACAACGTGCACAAGGCTCACTATGTGATGCTGAACGTCGAGTGCAGTGGCAAGGCCCTGGCCGAGCTGGAAGACAACTTCCGCTACAACGACGCCGTCATCCGTAACCTGATCATTCGTCGCGACGAAGCCGAGACCGAACAGTCTGAAATGCTCAAGGCCGAGGAAAACCGTAGCGAGCGCCGCGAGCGTCGTGATCGCCCTGACAACACTGACGGCTCTAACGAGAGCGACAGTGACAGCGATAACAACGCTGACGAGTAATCCACGGATCTATTGAGGAGCCTATTTCATGGCACGTTTTTTCCGTCGTCGTAAGTTCTGCCGTTTCACCGCCGAAGGCGTGAAAGAGATCGACTACAAAGATCTCAACACCCTGAAGGCCTATATCTCCGAGACCGGCAAGATCGTTCCTAGCCGTATCACCGGAACCAAGGCACGTTATCAGCGTCAGCTGGCTACCGCTATCAAGCGCGCCCGCTACCTGGCCCTGCTGCCCTACACCGACAGCCACGGCCGTTGATCCGACTGGTCGACAGAAGTAAAGGATAAATCGCATGCGTGCCCTGGCTGAGTTCATCATGCGCGGCCGTATGCAAGCCATCTTCGTGGTGGCGGGTGCTGCAGCGTTGCCCATGTTGTTCTGGCTGAGTGCAGCCGCGGGCAGCCTGGTGTTGTTGCGCCGTGGCCTCAACGATGCGTTGGGTGTGCTGGTCTGGGCGGTATTGCCGGCACTGGCCTGGTGGTACTTCGGCGATCCGCGAACCCTGCTGGTATTGCTGGGCTCGCTTGGGCTGGCGTTACTGCTGCGCAGTCAGGCTTCGTGGGTGCGGGTGATGTTGTGCAGTGTGGGCCTTGGACTGCTGTATGTCTGGGCTCTCGGTGCGGTGTTCGGCGAGCCCATTGCGGCGCTGGCCAGCGAACTGCAGAAAGTGTTGCCTGACGCATTGTCAGGCGCCTATCAGCAGCTTTCGGTGGAGGAGCGCGGACGCTTGGAGTCCTTGTTGGCACCGGTACTGACCGGCCTTCTGGCTGCATTGCTGCAGGTCGTCACCCTGCTTAGCCTGATGCTTGGTCGTTACTGGCAGGCAGCGTTGTACAACCCGGGCGGTTTCGGCAGTGAGTTTCGTACGCTGCGGTTCCCGCCACTGCTGGCGGTGCTGCTGCTGGTCGGCATGCTGCTTGGACCGAACCTGGGTGCGCAGCTGGCGGTTTTGACGCCGTTGTGCAGTGTACCGCTGGTGTTTGCCGGTATCGCGCTAATGCACGGGCTGGTGGCTCAGGGGCGTCTGCCGCGATTCTGGCTGGTGGGGCTGTACGTCACGCTGGTGCTGTTCATGCAGTTGATTTATCCGTTACTGGCCGTTTTGGCCATTGTCGACAGTCTGTTTGATTTTCGTGGTCGCGCAGCCGGTAAGAATGGCGCGGGACCTGCGAACGGTGAAGGTTAAAAGTTAAGAGGTAAGACTCAAATGGAAGTCATCCTGCTGGAAAAAGTCGCAAACCTGGGCAACCTGGGCGACAAGGTAAATGTCAAGTCTGGTTACGGTCGCAACTACCTGCTGCCGCAGCGCAAGGCTACTGCTGCTACCGCAGCCAACATCGCCGAGTTCGAAGCTCGTCGTGCTGACCTGGAAAAAGCTGCTGCCGAGCGTAAGGCTTCTGCCGAAACTCGCGCCGCTCAGCTGGCCGAACTGGAAGTCACCATCACCGCTACCGCGGGCGATGAGGGCAAGCTGTTCGGTTCCATCGGCACTCACGACATCGCCGACGCACTGACCGCCTCTGGCGTTGAAGTAGCGAAGAGCGAAGTTCGTCTGCCGAACGGCACCATCCGTCAGGTTGGTGAGTACGACGTAGCTGTGCACCTGCACACCGACGTCGAAGCGACCGTCAAGCTGATCGTCGTAGCCGGCTAAGCCATCGTCTGGCACCGCTGGTGCCTGACGAGTAACATCGGGCACGTTTCCACGCGAGTGGAACGTGCCCTTTGTTTTTTTGTAGTTTCGAATTCCGAGTGCCATGAACGACATCAGTGTCCCCCAGCAATACGATCTGGAAACCGCAGCGCTCAAGGTGCCGCCGCACTCCATCGAGGCAGAGCAGGCGGTGCTTGGCGGCCTGATGCTGGACAACAATGCCTGGGAGCGCGTGCTCGATCAGGTATCCGATGGCGATTTCTATCGCCACGATCATCGCCTCATCTTCCGCGCCATCTTCACCCTGGCCGAGCGCAACTCGCCGTTCGACGTGGTCACCCTGTCCGAGCAACTGGACAAGGAAGGGCACCTGCCGCAGGTCGGCGGCCTGGCCTATCTCGGTGAGCTGGCGAAGAACACGCCTTCGGTGGCGAACATCAAGGCCTACGCGCAGATCATTCGCGAGCGCGCCACATTGCGCCAGCTGATCGGCATCAGCAACGAGATTGCCGACAGCGCCTACGCGCCACAGGGGCGTACCGGCGAAGAAATTCTCGACGAAGCCGAGCGCCTGATCTTCCAGATCGCCGAAGCGCGGCCCAAGACCGGCGGGCCGATCGGCATCAACGACATTCTGGTCAAAGCCATCGATCGTATCGACACCCTCTTCAATGCGGGTGAGGCGATCACCGGCCTGTCCACCGGCTTTACCGATCTCGACGAAGCCACCAATGGACTGCAACCGGCTGACCTGATCATCGTTGCCGGTCGTCCGTCCATGGGTAAGACAACATTCGCCATGAACCTTGTCGAGAATGCCGTGCTGCGCACCGACAAGGCGGTACTGGTGTTTTCCCTGGAAATGCCCGCGGACTCCATCGTCATTCGTATGCTCGCTTCGCTCGGCCGCATCGACCAGACCAAGGTCCGCGCGGGTAAGCTTGAGGACGACGACTGGCCGCGGCTGACCTCCGCGGTGAATCTGCTCAACGACCGTAAGCTGTTCATCGACGATACCGCCGGCATCAGCCCGTCGGAGATGCGTGCGCGGACGCGGCGCCTGGCCCGTGAGCACGGCGAGATCGCCATGATCATGGTCGACTACCTGCAGCTGATGCAGATCCCAGGCTCGAGCGGCGACAACCGGACCAACGAGATTTCCGAGATTTCGCGCTCGCTCAAGGGCCTCGCCAAGGAATTCAACTGTCCGGTGATCGCCCTGTCGCAGCTCAACCGCTCGCTCGAACAGCGCCCCAACAAGCGCCCGGTGAACTCCGACTTGCGTGAATCGGGGGCAATCGAGCAGGACGCCGACATCATCATGTTCGTCTACCGGGACGAGGTCTATCACCCCGAAACCGAGTACAAGGGCGTCGCCGAAATTATCATCGGCAAGCAGCGTAACGGCCCGATCGGCACAACGCGTCTGGCGTTCCTCGGCCGTTATTCACGCTTCGAGAATCTGGCACCGGGCAGCTACCAGTTCGACGACGAGTAAGCGTAGCTGCTGTGGCGTTTTTGACGGCGGGCTGTATGTTGTTGTTGCCCGACTCAGCCGAACGCCAGCCTGCGCGGCCCGGTCCACAGGAGTAAGATTTCGCCCACCCGCCGTTTTACAGGAAAAACTTCATGCGTCCGCTGGTTGCCACGGTCGATCTGACCGCGCTTCGTCACAACTACCTGCTCGCCAAGCAATGCGCCCCGCAGCGCCAGGCGTTTGCCGTGGTCAAGGCCAATGCCTACGGGCATGGCGCACGGGAAGCGGTTACGGCGCTACGCGAGATTGCCGACGGCTATGCCGTGGCCTGCCTGGAAGAAGCGGAAGAGGTTCGCCTCAGTGCGCCCGATGCCCGCATCCTGCTGCTGGAAGGTTGTTTCGAGCCGGCTGAGTATTTGCGCGCCGCCGAGCTTGGGCTGGATGTTGCCATCCAGGATCAGCGTCAGGTCGATTGGTTGCTGGCGGCCGATCTGCCGCGGCCGTTGAATGTGTGGTTGAAGCTGGATTCGGGCATGCACAGGCTGGGCTTCACCCTGCACGGCCTGCGCGAATGCCATGCGCGGCTCAGGGGCAAGGCACAGGTTGGCGAGCTCAACCTGATCAGCCACTTCGCCTGCGCCGATGAGCGCGGTCATGCCCTGACCGAGTTGCAGCTGGAGCGCTACAGCGAATTGATGGCCCTGGAGTTCGATAACTGCTCGCTGGCCAACTCTGCCGCGGTGTTGGCGTTGCCGCAGGCACACATGGCCTGGATTCGTCCCGGCATCATGCTTTATGGCGCCACGCCGTTCGCCGAACTGAGTGCGCAGGAACTTGGATTGCGCCCGGTGATGACTCTGACCGGTGCCCTGATTGCCGTGCGTGATGTGTCCGAAGGTGAAAGTGTCGGCTATGGCGCCAGCTGGGTCGCGCAACGCGCCTCGCGTATCGGCACGGTCAGCTGCGGCTATGCCGATGGTTACCCGCGTACCGCGCCTTCGGGTACCTCGGTGGTGATTCATGGCCAGCGCGTGCCGCTGGCCGGCAGGGTCTCAATGGACATGTTGGCGGTGGATCTCACCGACCTGCCGCAGGCGCAGGTAGGGGATGCCGTGGAGTTGTGGGGCGCGCAGATGCCAATCGACGAGCTGGCCCAGGCCTGCGGGACCATCGGCTACGAGCTGCTGACCAAGGTGACCGGGCGTGTACCGCGCCGCTACATCGGTTGATCGGCGGGCCGTGTTTGCTCTTCCTGCTGGACCCAGTTCCCGCGCCCTTGATGCTTGGCTCGGTAGAGGGCCTCGTCGGCAGCTTTGTACAGCTGTGAAAATCCATCGGCATGGCGTGGAAAGAATGCAGCGCCAACGCTAATCGTGACGGCCAGCGTGACGTCGCGGTAGGGCACCGGCTGCGACAGCTCGTGCAGCAGCCGCTCGGCGATCTGGGCGGCGTCTTGTTCGACATTCGGGCCGGTCAGCAGTACTGCAAATTCATCCCCGCCCAGGCGTGCCGCCATGTCGCTGCTGCGCACCAGGTCGCGCAGGCGTTGACTGAGCGTACGCAGCAACAGATCGCCGGCATCGTGGCCGTGGCCATCGTTGATGGGCTTGAAGTGGTCCAGGTCGATGAGCAGTAGGGCGATGGATTCACCGCGGCGTCGGGCATCGCTCAACGCCATCTCGACACGCTCGATGAGATAGCGCCGGTTGGGTAGCTCGGTCAGTGCGTCGTGAAAAGCGACCTGCTTCAGTTCGACTTCTCGTTCGCTGAGGTGCCGGTTGGCTTCGGCGAGCTCGGCGGTGCGGGTTTCCACTGCCAGGCTGAGCTGCTCGGCACTGGTCTGAACCTGCCTCAGTCGCGCGCTCTTTTCCTGATTGGCATGCTCCAGCGCTGCTGCCCGTTCCTGCTTGAGGATCTGGATGCGGTAGGCCAGCGCGAAGGAGAACAGAATGGATTCTGCGGTCACCGCCAGCGGAAAGAGGTAGGCGTTCCAGGCCGCGGGCTGAACCATACCTGTGGCGCGCAGCAGGAGCAGGTTGACGCTACCCAGGATCACGCCGAAGCCGAGCAGATAAAGCAGTGCGGGGAAATAGCCCTGGCGCCATCGACGGAACGAAGCCCACAGCGAGGCGGGAATCGCGGTGAGCGCCAGCGCCACGAATACCCAGGCGCCGAACGCGCGCCAACCGAAGGCGTTGAGCAGCACGGCGGTGACATACAGCGTCAAGGCAAAGGTCAGCAGGCGATGCGCCCAGGGCACGAACTGGCGTGTCTGCAACAGCGTCTGGGTGAAGCGGCAGGCGCTGAACCCCCAGAGTGCCGGGATGCTGATGCGGTCGAGCCAGAAGGGCACCGGGCCGTTCGGCCAGAGGTACTGAAAGCCATGGCCGGTCATCGCCAGGATCATCAGCAACGCGCCGGTGGTGGTCACCACGTACCAGAAATAGGCGCTGTCGCGCAGGCTGAGAAAGATGAACAGGTTGTACAGCAGCATCGCCAGGATGACGCCGTAGATCAGGCCGAGAAACAGGTTTTCGCCCACCGCCTGCTCCTGCAGGGCATCGAGCTGCCAGACCTTGAGCGGAAAGGAGTTGCCGGCGGGGTCGTAGCTGCGCAGGTAGAAGGTCACCGGCTGGCTGTCACCGAGTGGCGGAAGCCTGAACAGCATGCGCCGATAGGCATGGTCGCGGCCTTCGTTGAACCCGACCAGTTCGCCGGATTGCCGCTCGATCCAGCCACCGTTGCCGTCCGGCAAATAGATGCGCAGGTTTTTCAGGGTTACCGACCCGACTTCCAGCCACCATTGAAATGGTGCATCGCTTTCCCGTTGCAGGCTGACGCGGATCCACCAGGGATGCAGACTCTGTCCGACACTGGCCTTGCCTTCGGCTGGCACGAAGCGCGTCTGTACGTCCGGGCGTTGCAGGTCGTCGATGTTCAGCTCGGCTCCGGGATCGGCCAGCAGCGTGACGTGGGCATTCAGTCCGCGGCCACTGTCACTGGCACTCAGGAGGGCGGTTTCGGCATGAGCGGAGGCCTGGCTGCAAAGGCTCAGGAGCAAGGCGAGAAGGACGACGCGCACCAGACACTCCCGGGCTCGAAGCAATGGTTGAGTCGCGCGAGTATAGCGGGCGGCAGTGACACTTCGCGCGCCCGTCGCGAAGGTCGATAAAGACCCTGCGTGATGGTCGGACTTGGTTATTTTTTGTGCTATATTCCGCGCCCGTTTTCGTTGTCCCGGTTCCCCGCCATGCACGCCGCAAAGCCATTGTTCGACTATCCCAAGTACTGGGCCGAGTGTTTCGGTCCGGCGCCGTTCCTGCCAATGAGCAGGGAGGAGATGGATCAGCTCGGCTGGGATTCCTGCGACATCATCATCATCACCGGTGATGCCTACGTCGATCATCCGTCCTTTGGCATGGCGATCATCGGCCGACTGCTCGAAGCGCAGGGGTTTCGCGTCGGCATCATCAGCCAGCCGGACTGGCACAGCAAAGACGACTTCATGAAGCTCGGCGAGCCGAATCTGTTCTTCGGTGTCGCCGCCGGCAACATGGACTCGATGATCAATCGCTACACGGCCGACCGCAAGGTGCGCTCCGACGACGCCTACACGGCGGGCGGCCTGGCAGGCAAGCGGCCCGATCGCGCCAGCCTGGTCTATAGCCAGCGCTGCAAGGAGGCCTACAAGCACGTTCCGGTGGTGCTTGGCGGCATCGAGGCCTCGCTGCGGCGCATCGCCCATTACGACTACTGGTCGGACAAGGTGCGTCGCTCGATCCTGATGGATGCCACGGCGGATGTGCTGCTCTACGGCAACGCCGAGCGCGCTATCGTCGAGGTGGCGCAGCGCCTGGCCCGCGGCGAACCGATCGAAGCGATCACCGACGTGCGCGGCACCGCGTTCATCCGCAAGGACACGCCCGAGGGCTGGTTCGAGATCGACTCCACGCGCATCGACCGTCCGGGCAAGATCGACAAGATCATCAACCCCTACGTCAATACGCAGGACCTGTCCGCCTGCGCCATCGAGAAGGACAAGGGTCCGCAGGACGACCTGAACGAAGCCCGCCCGGTCGAGCTGCTGCCGCACCCGAAACTCGAGCGTGATCGCACGGTGATCCGCCTGCCGTCGTTCGAGAAGGTGCGCAACGACCCGGCGCTGTATGCCCACGCCAACCGCGTGCTGCACCTGGAAACCAACCCCGGCAACGCCCGTGCGCTGGTGCAGCGTCACGACGACCGCGAACTGTGGCTCAACCCGCCACCGATTCCGTTGACCACCGAGGAAATGGATTACGTGTTCGCCGCGCCCTATGCGCGGGTGCCGCATCCAGCCTATGCCGGGGCGAAGATCCCGGCCTACGAGATGATTCGCTTCTCGGTGAACATCATGCGTGGCTGCTTCGGTGGCTGCACCTTCTGCTCGATCACCGAGCACGAGGGCCGCATCATCCAGAGCCGTTCCCACGAGTCGATCCTGCATGAGATCGAGGAGATGAAGAACGTACCGGGCTTCACCGGCGTGGTCTCCGATCTCGGCGGGCCGACTGCCAACATGTATCGCCTGGCCTGCAAGAGCCACGAAATCGAGAAGCACTGCCGCAAGCCGTCCTGCGTGTTCCCCGGCATCTGCGAGAACCTCGACACCGATCACAGCTCGCTGATCGAGCTGTACCGCAAGGCACGTGCACTGCCGGGTGTGAAAAAGATTCTGATCGCCTCCGGTCTGCGCTACGACCTCGCCGTGGAGTCGCCGGAGTACGTCAAGGAGCTGGTCACCCACCACGTCGGCGGCTACCTGAAGATCGCGCCGGAGCACACCGAGCGTGGTCCGCTGGACAAGATGATGAAGCCGGGCATCGGCACCTACGATCGCTTCAAACGAATGTTCGAGAAGTACTCGAAAGAGGCGGGCAAGGAGCAATACCTGATCCCATACTTCATCGCCGCGCACCCTGGCACCACCGACGAGGACATGATGAACCTCGCCCTGTGGCTCAAAGCCAACGGTTTCCGCGCCGACCAAGTGCAGGCGTTCTATCCGTCGCCGATGGCCTCGGCCACCGCCATGTACCACACCGGCAAGAACCCGCTGCGCAAGGTAACCTACAAGAGCGAAGGCGTCACCGTGGTCAAGAGCGAGGAGCAGCGGCGCCTGCACAAGGCCTTCCTGCGCTATCACGATCCCAAGGGCTGGCCGCTGCTGCGTGAGGCGCTGATCCGTATGGGCCGCGCCGACCTGATCGGCAATGGCAAGCACCAGCTGATCCCGGCGCACCAGCCGGCCACCGAGGGCTACCAGAGCGCGCGGCGCAAGAACTCGACGCCAGTCGGCAGCAAGAAGGCCGGGCAGGGCGGCAAGATCCTCACCCAGCACAACGGCCTGCCGCCGCGCAGCCATGACGGCAACGCCTGGGACAAGCGCGAGCAGGCCAAGGCCGCGGCCGAGGCCCGGCGCAAGGCGGAAAAGAGCGGCAAGCCGGCTGGCAAGGGTGGTAAGCCGCAGCGTCCGGTCGCACCCCGCTAGCGGTAGGGAGCTTGCCGGCATAAGGAAACGGAGCGCCAGGCTCCGTTTTCTTTTTCAGAACCTGAACGCCTGGGTCGCGCGATCCAGTTCGCTGCCCAGCTGCAGCATCTGCGCACTTTGCTCACGTCCCCGGCTGATGTGATTCAGGTTGGCGTCGCCGAGCTGGTGGATACGCTCACTGTGTCCGCGAATCTCGCCCACCGCTTCGCCCTGCTGGGCGGTCGCCTGGGCGATCTGTTCGGCCATGCGGCTGATGGTGGCGATGGTCGAGACGATCTCGTCCAGTGCCTGATCGGCACTTTCGGCGAGGTTCGCCGTGCTTTGCGCATGCTCGACCTGGCTGCGCATCGCCTCGACCGACTGCCGTGCCGCCAGCTGCAGGCGACCGATCAGTTGCTGGATTTCTTCGGTGGCGCCGCTGGTGCGCTGCGCCAGTGAGCGCACCTCGTCGGCCACCACGGCGAAACCGCGTCCATGACCGCCGGCGCGGGCCGCCTCGATGGCGGCATTCAGCGCGAGCAGATTGGTCTGCTCAGCGATGGCACGGATCACCGTCAGCACGTTGCCGATGGTGGTGGTTTCGTCGGCCAGGCGTTCGATCGCCGCCGCATTGTCCTGCACTTCGCTGACCAGCCCATGCAGGCCGGTCAGGCTCTGGCCGATCACCTGCTGACCCTGATGCACGGCGCGCGCCGCAGCGCGGCTCGCCTCGGCGGCTTCTCCGGCACCATCGGCGACCTGCTGGATGGTGGCCTCCAGTTCGCTCAGCGAATCGCGTATCTGTGCGGTATCGCCGGTCTGGCGCTGGGCGCCTTCGTGCAGGTCGCTGCTCATTTCGTCGAGGCTTCGACTGCTGGCGGCGACCTGGGTCGCCTGCTGGCGCAGGGTTCCGACCAGGCCAAGCAGGTAGCTGCGCAGGCGATTGAGCGAGCTTTCGATATCGGCGATCTCGCGGATCTTCGACTCGATCCGTGCATCGCTGGCGAAGTCTCCCTCGGCCCATTCCGAAAGTGCCGGCACCAGCTGACCGAGAGCTCGGGTCAGCTGGCGTTGCAGACGATCGATGGCCAGGGCGATCAGCAGGATCAGCAGGATGATGCCGCCCTGCAGCATGCGCACCTCGGCCTGGATACGGCCATGCTCGGCGCGTACCGCCGGCTCCAGCTCGGCCAGGGCCTGTTGCACGGCATCGATCTTGCCGGCGCTGCTCTGCAGCAGCTCGCTACGCTGGCGGATCAGCTGCCGGGTGCGCTGCAGTTCGGTCGGGTAGCGCTTGATCAGGCTGGTCAGCTCGCGCTTGAGCGCAACGCCCTGGTCTTCACTGGTCTGCTTCGCGGCATCGCCGAGGTCGAGCAGGGCGGCGAAATTGCTCGCGGCCGACTGCTCGGCTGCGAGCACGCCGAGTAACGGCAGTGCCTCGAGCTTTGCGGCGTCCTGTTCGAGGTTATGCAGGGTCTGCTCCACTTCGCTGGCCAGTTCATCCCGGCCGGAGGCGACCAGCTTTCCCCTTGCGTGGCTGAGCCGCAGCAGCTGTTGCCCGGCCGAGAAAAGAGGCTGTTGATAGTGTCGCGCGCTCGGATGATCGGCTTCCGCCTGGTAGTCGTCGAGCTGCGACAGCGCTCCGGCCATTTCGCGCTCTGCCTGCAGCAGCAAGCCCTGCGGATCGCCGGCGAGCTTGCCGGCCGCGAGCAGGTCGGTGGCGGTGAAGCGGACCAGCTCTTCCAGGCTCGGGCGTAGCGTTTCCGCCAGACCATCCGGAAGTTCGATTACGTCGCGCTGGAGGTCGGTGAGCGCCTGCTGCGCCTGGCTATGACGCAATGCGTCACCGCTGGCGAGATAGCCCTGAATATTTTCCGCTGCCTGATGCTGGAACTGTTGAGACAGCCCCAGGTAACGCGCCATGAGCAGGTAGGGGCGCTCCATGGCACGCTCGGACCACCAGAGCGTGGCACCCAGCGCGAGACAGACAGCAATGAGCAGCAGGGTGTTGAGAGTGGTGAGCGACTTCAGGCGCATCCTCGCCTCGCAGAACGAATCAGGAGGCTTGCAAGGTATGGCAGTTTGATGTCATTCGCGTTACAGCGAGCGCGGGCCTGCCAGGTCGCCGCCTCAGCGAGGTGCTGCCTGGCGTGGCGATTGGGATATCCGTCGTGTCAGTAGCGTTCGACGCGATTGCGGCCGCCATGCTTGGCGCGATACAGCGCTTCGTCGGCCTGTTGGGTGAGTGTCTTGACCTCGGCGTCGCCGGCCAGCTCGGTGATACCGCAGCTGAAGGTGCAGCTGAGGTCGTGGGGCTGGGCTGGAAAGCGAATCTCCGCGAAGCGCTGGCGGATCTCGTCGAGTACCTTGCAGGCGACGTCCGCTGGCGTGTCCGGCAATACCACAGCGAACTCTTCGCCACCGTAGCGGCCGATGTGATCGGTCTTGCGCAAACGTTGCTTCAGGAACAGTGCGAGGCTCTTGATCACCCGGTCGCCCATTGGGTGGCCAAAGGTGTCGTTGACCTGCTTGAAGTGGTCGATATCCAGCATGGCGAAGCTTAGCGGGCTGTTGTCGCGGCGCGCACGGAAGCGGGCGTCCTCGAGCAACTGCAGGCTGTGGGTGTGGTTGTAGAGCCCGGTCAGGCTGTCGCGGACGATGCGTGCCTTCAGACTTCTGGCGCGGGTCGCGCGGGTGCGCACGGTGGCGATCAGGTGACTGGGCTTGATTGGCTTGGTGAGGAAGTCGTCGCCGCCTTCGCCCATGGCGTCGAGCTGTTTGTCCAGGTCGTCCTCGGCCGAGAGGTAGATGATCGGCACGCTGACATAGCGCTCGTGCTGACGAATCACCTTGGCCAGTTCGGTGCCCTGGCACTCGGGCATGTACATGTCGAGGATGATCAGGTCCGGTTGAAACTCGGCCAGAGCGCCGATGGCCTGAATCGGCTCGATCAGCGTCTGGGTGACGATGCCGGCGTTGTTAAGCACTCGCTCGGTGTGGGTGGCCTGGGCCCGGGAGTCGTCGATGATCAGTACGCGGATCGGTTCGTAGTGCGCCGTGCGGGTGAATATTTCGATCTTCTCCAGCAGGCTGCTGGCGTCGAGGGTGCCGGTAAAGAACTCCAGACCACCGGCGCGCACCGCAGCAAGGCGCGTTGGCGTATCGGTTTCCAGGTGGCTGAAGAACAGCATCGGCAGCTTCGATTCCAGCCCCTGTTGGACCTGCTCGGCGAGGCGCAGCCCTTCGCTCGGACCGTTGAAATCCACCTCCATGACGATCGCGGCCGGATGGCGGCGATGCATCGCGGTGCGGAAGGCCGCGACATTGCTGAACGCCTGCGCGGACATGCTGAAAAAGTCCAGCTGGCGTACCAGGTGTTCGGCGCGCTGCTGATCCTGCAGGGCGATGTACACCGGCTTGCTCAGTGGCGGCAGAAACGACTGATTATGCGGATCGCTGTGGCGCAGCCCGGTGCGCGCCAGACGGTAGATCAGCTGACTGAGGGTCGAGATGGTGCTGCTGGAGAGACGGCCGCGGTTGTCCCGGATGTCGCTCAGGCAGTCTTCGATGTTCAGTGCAAGCTCGCTGTGTTCGGTCTGCTCGAATCGGTCGGCGAAGCGCCGCAGCCGCGTCGTCGCTTCGGTCAGGGCAGCGTGATAGTCCTCGTTCCATTCGCTGCGTTGCAGTTGCTGCCAAACTTCCAGCACTTCGCGTGCCTGGTGAATGACCCGCTGGGCGAAATGCTGCTTGAGTTCTTCCTGATCCGACATCGCGATTCTTCCCGGTGCACAGGGTGCGCTGCCCTGGCTTTATGGTGGCGGCATGCTATCACTGCAGCGGTGCTTTGGAAGTCCACTGTGCGGTAGTGGTTCTCAATTTGGCGCTGAGTGAGCAGGGGCCCTGCGTTATAGTAAAGGCATGTCAGCGCAACGTCTCCGACGTCGTGCGGTCGAACCCCAGAACTCGCGAGAAGGACACATTGCCCATGTTGGACTGGAAGAATCGCTTCGCTCGTCTCGGCCGCTCGAGTGGCCCTTCCGGCGGGGCCGGACGGCGGGAGGGTAATCCGCTTCTGCTGGTTCTTGCCGTCCTGCTGGGCGTGTACCTGCTGGTTACCTTGGTGCTCGGCTGGCACTGGAGCCGCGAACCCGATCTGTTTCCCGTACAGCAGAGCGCCCGGCAGGCAGCCGAGGCCTCACAGCGGCAGTTGGTGAGCGGCTATACCACCGTGGAAACGCTCAAGCGTGTTGCCAGTACCTTGCTGGATAAGCCGGGTGGTTACTTGAGCAACGATATCGCGCCGCCGGGTCTGTGGTTGGACAACATGCCGAGCTGGGAATATGGCGTGCTGGTGCAGGTGCGAGATCTCGCTCGTGCGCTGCGCAAGGACTTCGCCCGCTCGCAGTCGCAGTCGACCGAGGACACCGATCTTGCCAAGGCCGAGCCGCTGTTCAACTTCGACAATCGCAGCTGGGCATTGCCGGCCTCCGAGTCCGAGTACCGCAACGCTATCCGCGGCCTGGATCGCTACCTGGTTCGGCTCAGCGATCCGCAGCCCAAGGCGCTGTTCTACACGCGTGCTGACAACCTTAACAACTGGCTGGGCGATGCCGCCACGCGGCTCGGCTCGCTGTCCCAGCGACTCTCTGCCAGCGTTGGCCGGGTGCGGCTGGATGCCGATGTTGCGCCCGAACAGGAGCGTGCGGGCGTCGTGCCGCAGGTCAAGGAGCAGGTCGTCGAAACGCCGTGGTTGCAGATCGACAACGTCTTCTTCGAGGCGCGTGGTCAGGCGTGGGCCTTGTCACATCTGCTGCGCGCGATCGAGGTTGATTTCGCCGACGTGCTGGCGAAAAAGAACGCCACCATCAGCGTGCGGCAGATCATCCGCGAGCTTGAAGCCGCACAGGAGCCGCTGTGGAGTCCGATGGTGCTCAATGGCAGCGGCTACGGCGTGCTGGCCAATCACTCGCTGGTGATGGCCAACTACATCTCCCGTGCCAATGCGGCGATCATCGATCTGCGCAACCTGCTGACGCAGGGGTAAGGCGAGCCCCCAGCGGGGTTTAGGAAGCCTCAGGTTGGCGTCGTGTCTGACTGGCTCGACGCTAACCAGGCTTGCACTCAGTCCAGTCCGAGTTTTTTCAACCGGTAACGCATCGAACGGAAGGTCAGCCCCAGCCGTTGGGCTGCCGCGGTGCGGTTCCAGCGGGTTTCCTCCAGCGCCTGCATGATCAGCTTGCGCTCGATCTCTTCCAGGTGATCTTCCAGATTGTCGATCTGCGCCAGACTGGCTTCACCGTTCTCCGATACGCCCGGGCTGTCTGCCAGGCGTAGATCGCCCGCCTTGATCTCATCGCCCTCGCAGAGTGTGTAGGCCCGCTCGAGCATGTTCTCCAGCTCACGAACGTTCCCCGGGAAGCGATAGTTTTCCAGCTTGGCCAGAGCGTCCGGGTGCAGGCGAGCGCTGCTGTCACCGCACTCCGCCGCAAGACGCCGAAGCATGGCTTCGGCGAGCAGGCCGATGTCTTCGCGACGCTCGCGCAGTGGCGGCACGCGCAGTTCGATGACATTCAGGCGGTAATACAGATCCTGGCGGAAACGACCTGCGGCCACTTCGCTGGCGAGGTCCTTGTGGGTGGCGCAGAGGATGCGCACATCGACCATTAGTTCCTGAGCGCCGCCGACCGCGCGTACAGCCTTTTCCTGGATCGCGCGCAGCAGCTTGACCTGCATCGGTAGCGGCAGGTCGGCTACCTCGTCGAGGAACAGCGTGCCGCCATTGGCGGTCTGGAATAGCCCGGGCTTGTCCTCGATGGCGCCACTGAAGCTGCCTTTCTTGTGGCCGAAGAACTCGCTTTCCATCAGTTCCGACGGGATCGCGCCGCAGTTGACGGGCACAAAGGGCTTTTCACTGCGAGGACCCTGCTCGTGAATCAGTCGGGCCACCAGCTCCTTGCCGCTGCCGGACTCGCCGCTGATATAAACCGGCGCCTGGCTGCGGGCGAGTTTGCCGATCTGCTTGCGAAGGGTCTTCATGGGTGGCGAGCTGCCGAGCAGGCGGCTGTCCACCGGCATTTCCGCTGTGGGCGCCCTCAGGCGCAGGGCCGTGCCGACCAGCTCGCGCAAGCGGTTGAGGTCCACCGGTTTGGTGAGAAAGTCGAATGCCCCAGCCTTGAGCGCGCCAATGGCGGTATCCAGGCTGCCGTATGCAGTGATCATCGCCACCGGCAGCTGCGGGTGCTGTTGCTGAATGTATTGCACCAGCTCCAGTCCGCTGCCATCGGGCAGACGCATATCGGTAAGGCACAGGTCGTAATGCTCGCGGGCCAGGCATTCGCGCGCTTCCTTGAGATTGCGAGCGCTGCGGGTATCGAGTTTCATGCGGCCAAGAGTGATTTCCAGCAGTTCGCGGATATCCGGCTCGTCATCGATGATCAGTGCTTTCTGGCGCGCGGTCATGGTCCTGCTCTTGATTCGTGAAGCGATTGTCGCCGGGGATTGCGGCTGAGGAGCATGTTAACTCCGCCGGCGGTGTCGTGGCTGTCGCTTTGGTCGATGTGTGATGTGTTGCCGGCAGCGAGGCTCAGCTCAGCTTGCGTGGATGGGCGAAGACGATGCGGAAGCAGCTGCCGCCCTCAGGGCGCTCGCGGTAGTCCAGGCGTGCCTGGTTGCTTTCGCACAGCTCGCGGGAGATATATAGCCCCAGCCCGGTGCCTTTGCTTTCGGTGGTGAAGAACGGTTCGAAAATGTTCTGTAGTTGCTCGGCCGCGATACCAGGGCCGTCATCGAGCACTTCGACGATAGGCAGGTCGCTGGCTTCGTCACGGAACAGGCGGAGCCAGACCTGCGCCCGCGGATTCTGCTGGCCGCTGTAGCGCAGCCCGTTCTGGACCAGGTTGGTCAGCACCTGGGTCAGCTGATTGGGGTCCATGCGGGTCTGCAGCGAGCTGCCCACGGTATCCAGGTGCAGGGTCTGCTGCGGGCCGAGCCCCTGGCGGAACTCGCTGGCGAAACGATGCAGCCAGTACTTCAGGTCCAGCAGCTGGGGTTCGGCCTGGCGCCGCCGGGAAAGCTGGAGGACGTTCTCGATCACCAGGTTCATCCGCCGTGAATGATCCTGAATGATCTGTGCCAGACGGCGGTCAGGTCCGTCCAGTTCTTCGGATTCCTGAAGCAGCTGCGCGGCATGGCTGATGGCGCCCAGTGGATTGCGGATTTCATGGGCAATGCTGGCTGTGAGGCGGCCGAGCGAGGCGAGCTTGAGCTGCTGGGCCTTCTGCGCGATCTGCGAGATGTCTTCGAGAAACACCAGTGTGTCGAGCTTGTTGCCGTGCTGAAGCGCGGCGAAGCTCGGCTGCAGCGTTGGGCCGCCAGGCGTTGCCCTGAGGTTCGGTGGGCGCAGGGTCGGATTGCCTCGCCACTGTTGCAGTGCCTTGAGCAGTTCCGGGCAGCGTGGTGCGAGGCGTTCGCCTGCCAGCGAGTCCTGGCCGAGCAGTTGCAGAGCCCCCTGATTGGCGAGCAGAACGCGCTCCTGCGGGTCCAGCACCATGATCCCGGTACGCATGCGCTGGAGGATCAGCGCGTTGAGCGCCTCCAGGTTCGCCACCTCTTCCGCACGCTGGCGCGCCAGCGTCTCGCTGACCTGCAGGCGGCGAGCCAGCCCCTGAACCAGGAAGGCGGCAGCAAAGCAGAGCGTGCCGAGTGCGCTGGCCTGAACGTACTGGCTGCTGGCTTCGGGGCGTTGAATGCTGAGGTAGAAGGTCAGGTAGATCAGGCCCGTCGCAGCAACCGCGGCGATGAAGAAACCGACCCTGCCACGCAGCAGTATGTTGGCGATGGCAACGGCGACTATCAGCAGGTTGCCGATACCGCTCGGGGTGCCACCGCCGAAGTAGAACAGCCCGGACAGCAGGATGACGTCCATCAGCGCCAGCCCGAGCACGGGCAGATCGCGCTCCGGGTTCTGCACCAGCACGGCGACGATGATGTTGAGGATCAGGTAGATCCAGGCGCCGTACTGAAAGAGCTGCGGGTTGCTCATCTCCAGCAGGTCGTTGTGCAGGTCGGCGCTGATCAGCAGAACCAGCGCCAGGCCGATAGTCAGCCGATAGAGGTGGTACAGGCGGAGAATCCGCCGTCCCTGATCGCCAAAGAAGGTGAGGTTTTCAGTGCCCACCAGGAGTGCTGTCCTGCTCCAGGTGAGCGCGGCTGCAGTACCAGCGATCCTGCGACTGCAGCGCCTGGTCCTGCGGGACGTGCACGCCGCACTGAGCGCAACGCACCATTGGCAGGGTGGTCTGGCGAGGCTTGGGGGCGGCTGTCTTCTGCGCGAAACGGCGCCACAGCCAGAACGCGGCGCCAATCAGTGCAATCCAGAACAGCAGGCGAAACAGACCCATATCGATTCCTTCCTGATTAAGCGTGGTGGCCTGCGATCAATTGAGCCCGGTCACTGCCGGCCCGTTTCGCCGCGCGCGCCGAATGCAAGGACGGCGCTGCGGAAGTCGGTCAGCTGTCAGTCGAACAGGCCGAAGGTCAGGCGGCTCCACCAGGAGCGTTTTTCGCCTTGCTGCTCTGCTTCCTTGAGTACCGGGCGAAGCTCTTCGGGAAGGTCCTGAGCGGCCGTTTCATACTGACGGAGCACATCGCGATTGGCCCGCGAGGTGTCCGGGCGGGGAGCCTCGCCTTCGATAAGGCCGAGGGTGGCCTTGCTCAGCCAGCTGCGGTTGTCGTCTTCCGTCTCGACAGGGGTGAATTTGCCGTCTTCGAGCGTTGCGTGATCCGGGTAGTTGAGCTGCAGAGTCTGCAGACTGGTTTCGGCGAGATCGTCGAGGCCCAGGCGCTGGTAGGCCTCGGTCATCACGGCAAGCCCGTCGGCCACGGCCGGCGTGCCCTGGAAGTTCTCCACAACGTAACGGCCGCGGTTGGCTGCTGCGACGTAGGCCTGGCGCTTGAGGTAGTAGTGGGCGACGTGTATCTCGTTGGCCGCCAGCAGGTTGCGCAGGTAGACCATGCGCGCCTTGGCGTCAGGCGAGTAGCGACTGTTAGGGTAGCGGCTGGTGAGCTGGGCGAATTCGTTGAACGAGTCGCGGGCGGCACCTGGGTCGCGCTTGGTCATGTCCAGCGGCAGGAAGCGGGCCAGCAGGCCGCGGTCCTGATCGAAGGAGGCCAGGCCCTTGAGGTAGTAAGCGTAATCGACGTTCGGATGCTGCGGATGCAGGCGGATGAAACGCTCCGCCGCCGAGCGCGCGGCTTCCGGCTCGACGTTGCGGTAATAGGCGTAGATCAGTTCGAGTTGCGCCTGCTCGGCGAAGCGCCCGAACGGATAGCGCGACTCCAGTGCCTTGAGTTTGCTGATGGCGCTGGTGTAGCTCTTGTTGTCCAGGTCGGCCTGTGCTTGCTGGTACAGCTCGACTTCACCCAGATTCTCGTCGACGGTTTCGTTGGATGAACAGGCGGCGGTGAGGGCGAGAATGGCGATCAGCAGCAGGTGTTTCACTTGCATGGCGGCTTGCGTCCCTGTGACGGCTGGCTGTCTCGCGCGGAGCCGTCCTGTTATGATGAGCGCCCCGGTGCGCCGGGACAAAGACGCCGTATTTAAACACAAGCGTGTAGCCGAAACCAAAGGCCGCTCCGCCATCTGCGGTCCCCGGGCCCGTCCGTTACCAACGGATGTCGCCTGCCTCTCTCAGACGAACCTATCTCGCCGTATGTCCACGACTTCCAAACAGGCCATCCAACTCCGCGCCGAAGTGCCGTTTGACCTTGGCGGGCAACGTCTCGATCAGGTTGCGGCGCAGCTCTTTTCCGAACATTCGCGCTCGCGTCTCGCGGCTTGGATCAAGGATGGCCTGCTCACCGTGGATGGCGCCGTGCTGCGCCCTCGCGACACCGTGCATGCTGGCGCCGTGCTCGAGCTGAGTGCCGAACAGCAGGCGCAGGGCGAGTGGGTCGCGCAAGACATTCCGCTTGAGATCGTCTACGAGGACGATCAGATCCTGGTGATCGACAAGCCTGCTGGCCTGGTTGTGCACCCTGCGGCCGGCCATGCCGACGGCACGCTGCTCAATGCATTGCTGCATCACGTGCCGGACCTGATCAACGTCCCGCGTGCCGGCATCGTTCATCGCCTGGACAAGGACACCACCGGTCTGATGGTCGTGGCCAAGACGCTGCAGGCGCAAACCCGGCTGGTCGAGCAGTTGCAGGCGCGTAGCGTCAGCCGCATCTACGAGGCGATCGTCATCGGCGTGATCATTACTGGTGGTACGGTCGACGCGCCGATCGGTCGGCATGGCCAGCAGCGTCAGCGCATGGCGGTGGTGGAGGGCGGCAAGCCGGCGGTCAGCCATTACCGCGTGTTGGAGCGCTTTCGCTCGCACACCCATGTGCGGGTCAAGCTGGAAACCGGGCGTACCCACCAGATTCGGGTGCACATGACCCATCTTGGCTATCCACTGGTCGGTGACCCGCTGTATAGCGGGCGTTTCCGCATTCCGCCGGCGGCGAATCCGACGCTGGTGCAAACGCTTCGCGAGTTCCCTCGCCAGGCGCTGCACGCGCGCTTCCTCGAACTCGATCATCCTGTTACCGGGCAGAGGATGAAATGGGAGTCGCCGTTGCCGGATGACTTCGTCTGGCTGCTGACGCTGCTGCAACAGGACCGAGAGGCCTTCGTCGGGTGAGTGCGTGGGGCGGTGACTGGCTCGTGCCGGAATGGCCTGCTCCGCCCGGCGTTCGCGTCTGTGTGACCGCGCGGCAGGGCGGCGTCAGTCGCGCTCCGTTCGACAGCTTCAATCTGGGTGATCACGTCGGTGATGAGCCTGCCGCGGTGGCCTGGAATCGCCAGCATCTTCAGGACGTGCTCGGTTGCCAACCAGTCTGGCTGGAGCAAGTGCATTCGAGTGTCGCTGTCCAGGCCGCTCCAGGAAATCGCGTGACCGCCGATGCTAGCTGGAGCGAGACGCCGGGTCTGGCCTGTGCGGTACTGACTGCGGACTGCCTGCCGGTACTTTTCTGTGATCATGCTGCGACCCGAGTCGCCGCGGCTCACGCTGGCTGGCGCGGGCTGGCTGGTGGTGTGCTCGAGGCGACGCTCGAAGCGCTGGCGGTACCTGCCGATGAACTGCTGGTGTGGTTGGGGCCGGCGATCGGGGCGGCGGCATTCGAGGTCGGGCCCGAAGTGCGCGATGCATTCCTCGCGCAGCATTCGTCGGCTGCCGCGGCGTTCGTTGCAAGTCGCAACCCGGGACGCTTCATGGCGGATATCTACCAGCTGGCGCGTATCCGTCTGGCTGCCGCGGGCGTAGACGCGGTTTACGGTGGCGGGTTGTGTACCTTCAGCGATCCGCGCTTCTACTCCTATCGGCGTGCCGCGCGCACAGGCCGCTTCGCCAGTCTGATCTGGCTCGAGTGATATTGGCGCGCTAGCGGTGAAGTCAGCCATGACTCTGCGGTCCTGGCATGACCTGTATCAATGTCATCCGCCTTGAATCTCCAACAATCATCCTCATCTATGTTGCATCTCGCAGGTTTCGTATATGGCGCGAGTCACGGCGCCGGCCTGCTTCACATGAGGATGAACATCCATGCGTATCGATCGTTTGACCAGCAAGCTGCAGCTTGCGCTCTCCGATGCCCAGTCCATAGCCGTCGGCCTGGATCACCCCTCCATCGAGCCGTTACACCTGATGCAGGCGCTGCTTGAGCAGCAGGGCGGCTCGATCAAACCGTTGCTGATGCAGGTCGGCTTCGACATCGCAGCGCTGCGTCAGGCGCTGACCAAAGAGCTCGACCAGCTGCCGAAGCTACAGAACCCCACTGGCGACATGAATCTCTCGCAGGACCTGGCGCGCCTGCTCAATCAGGCTGACCGCCTCGCCCAGCAGAAGGGCGACCAATACATTTCCAGTGAGCTGGTGCTGCTGGCAGCGCTGGACAGCAACACCCGTCTGGGCAAGCTGCTGCTGGCTCAGGGTGTAAGCAAGAAAGCGCTGGAGAACGCCATCAGCAATCTGCGCGGCGGCGATGCGGTCAATGATCCCAACGCCGAAGAATCGCGGCAGGCGCTCGACAAATACACCGTGGACATGACCAAGCGCGCCGAGGACGGCAAGCTCGACCCGGTGATCGGTCGTGACGACGAGATCCGCCGCACCATCCAGGTGCTGCAGCGGCGGACCAAGAACAACCCGGTACTGATCGGTGAGCCGGGCGTGGGCAAGACCGCCATCGTCGAGGGGCTGGCCCAGCGCATCGTCAACGGTGAGGTCCCGGACGGCCTCAAGGACAAGCGCTTGCTAGCCCTGGACATGGGCTCGCTGATTGCCGGGGCCAAGTTCCGCGGCGAGTTCGAGGAGCGCCTCAAGGCGGTGCTCAACGAGCTGTCCAAGCAGGAGGGTCGCGTCATCCTGTTCATCGACGAGCTGCATACGATGGTCGGCGCGGGCAAGGCGGAAGGCGCCATGGATGCCGGCAACATGCTCAAGCCTGCCCTGGCGCGCGGCGAGCTGCACTGCGTAGGTGCCACTACTCTCGATGAATACCGCCAGTACATCGAGAAGGATGCCGCCCTGGAGCGTCGCTTCCAGAAGGTGCTGGTCGACGAACCAAGCGAGGAAGACACCATCGCCATTCTTCGTGGCCTCAAGGAGCGCTACGAAGTGCACCATGGCGTGACCATCACCGATGGCGCCATCATCGCCGCGGCCAAGCTCAGCCACCGCTATATCACCGATCGCCAGCTGCCGGACAAGGCCATCGACCTGATCGACGAGGCCGCCAGCCGTATCCGCATGGAGATCGACTCCAAGCCCGAAGAGCTCGATCGCCTGGATCGCCGCTTGATCCAGCTGAAGATCGAGCGTGAGGCGCTGAAGAAGGAAGACGACGAGGCCACCAAGAAGCGCCTGGCCAAGCTGGAAGACGACATCGCCAAGCTGGAGCGCGAATACGCCGATCTGGAAGAAATCTGGAAGTCGGAGAAAGCCGAGGTGCAGGGTTCGGCGCAGATCCAGCAGAAGATCGAACAAGCCAAGGCCGAGCTCGAAGCAGCGCGGCGTAAGGGTGATCTGGCGCGCATGGCCGAACTGCAGTACGGCATCATTCCGGACCTCGAGCGCAGCCTGGAGATGGTCGATCAGCATGGCAAGAAAGAAAACCAGCTGCTGCGTAACAAGGTGACCGACGAGGAGATCGCCGAGGTGGTTTCCAAATGGACCGGTATCCCGGTCTCCAAGATGCTCGAAGGCGAGCGCGACAAGCTGCTGCGCATGGAAGACATGCTGCACACTCGCGTCATCGGTCAGCACGAAGCCGTGGTGGCCGTATCCAATGCCGTGCGCCGCTCGCGTGCCGGGCTGGCCGACCCGAATCGTCCGAGCGGCTCGTTCCTCTTTCTCGGCCCGACCGGGGTGGGCAAGACTGAGCTTTGCAAGGCGCTGGCCGAGTTCCTCTTCGATACCGAGGAGGCGATGATCCGCATCGACATGTCCGAGTTCATGGAGAAGCACTCCGTTGCGCGCCTGATCGGTGCGCCGCCGGGCTACGTCGGTTACGAAGAAGGCGGTTACCTGACCGAAGCGGTGCGTCGCAAACCGTATTCGGTGGTGTTGATGGACGAGGTAGAGAAGGCCCATCCAGACGTCTTCAATGTGCTGCTGCAGGTGCTCGAAGACGGCCGCCTGACCGACAGTCATGGGCGGACGGTGGACTTCAAGAACACGGTGATCGTGATGACCTCCAACCTGGGCTCTGCGCAGATCCAGGAGCTGGTTGGTGATCCCGATGCGCAGCGGGCTGCGGTGATGGATGCGGTGGCGCATCACTTCCGACCGGAGTTCATCAACCGTATCGACGAGGTGGTGGTGTTCGATCCGCTCGGTCGCGAGCAGATCGCCGGTATCGCCGACATCCAGCTCGGGCGCCTGCGCAAGCGCCTGGCCGAGCGCGAATTGAGCCTGGAACTCAGTCAGGAGGCGATGGACAAGCTGATCGCCATCGGTTACGACCCTGTCTACGGAGCGCGGCCGCTCAAACGGGCGATCCAGCGCTGGATCGAGAATCCGCTGGCGCAGCAGATACTCTCCGGTCAGTTCGCGCCGGGCAGCAGCGTCAAGGCGCGGGTCGAGGGCGAGCAAATCGTCTTCGATTGAACGGGGTGGTTACCTGCGGGGTGCAGCACACCTCGCAGGTAGCCGTGTTGGAGCAGCGTTTTCGCGGGTGCCGCCGGGTGAACGCAAAGTGTTGTCAGGAATCGCATTTTTGGGGTTGACAGGCGAGCCGGGAACCGTAAAATGGCGCGCCTCTGAGGCGGTAACATAACGCTGAAGAGCTGGAATTGAAGTTGTTCCGCGATAGCTCAGTCGGTAGAGCAAATGACTGTTAATCATTGGGTCCCAGGTTCGAGTCCTGGTCGCGGAGCCAAATTCCAATCGGGGTATAGCGCAGTCCGGTAGCGCGCCTGCTTTGGGAGCAGGATGTCGGGAGTTCGAATCCCCCTACCCCGACCATTTTTGGGTCGTTAGCTCAGTTGGTAGAGCAGTTGGCTTTTAACCAATTGGTCGTAGGTTCGAATCCTACACGACCCACCATACGGGCTTCTCAGGAAGCATGAAAAGCTGGATGTCCTCGCGGACATCCAGCTTTTTTATTGCCTGCGATTTCTTCTCGGCACATTCAAGGCGCACCCAGGGGTGCGCCTTTTCTGCGTCAATGGAGCTTCAGGCGCGGCTCCGTCGTGCGGCTGAGCTTGTCGCCAAGCATCATCAGCAGCGTGCGAGCGATGCCATACAGCGCGATCTGGTGCATGCGGTAGAGCGAGATATAGAACATTCGTGCCAGCCAGCCTTCGAGCATCACGTTGCCGGTCAGGTTACCCATCAGATTGCCTACTGCCGAGAAGCTTGACAGCGAAATCAGTGAGCCGTAGTCCTTGTAGCGATAGGTCGGCAGCGGCTTGCCTTCCAGTCGGTTGTGGATCGAGCGGGCCAGCATCGAGGCCTGCTGATGGGCTGCCTGTGCACGGGGTGGGACATTGCGGTCGCTGTCCGGCTGCGGGCAGGCGGCGCAGTCGCCGAATGCGAAGATGTTCTCGTCGCGCGTGCTCTGCAGTGTCGGGTGGACGACCAGCTGGTTAATGCGGTTGGTTTTCAGGCCATCCAGTTCGTGAAGGAAGGCGGGTGCCTTGATCCCGGCGGCCCACACCTTGAGGCTGGCCTGGACGAACTCGCCCTGCTTGGTGTGCAGGCCCTCGGCGGTGACTTCGCTGACGGCGGCGCCCGTGAGCACCGTGACGCCCAGGTCCAGCAGTGTCTGGTGCACCGGCTGGCTGATGCGCTCAGGCAGTGCCGGCAGGACTTTCGGGCCGGCCTCGATGAGGGTGATGTTTACATCCTCCGGCTTGATGCCATCGAGGCCGTAGGCCGCCAGCTCCTTGGCGGCGTGCAGCAGTTCTGCAGCCAGCTCCACGCCGGTAGCGCCGGCTCCGACGATGGCCATGCTGATGTTGCTCGAGGCTCCCTCGCCTGCATGCGCCTTCATGTAATGGCTCAGCAGTTGCCGGTGGAAGCGCTCGGCCTGCTCGCGCGTATCAAGGAAGATGCAGTGCTCGGAAGCCCCCGAGGTGCCGAAGTCGTTGGTCGTGCTGCCGACGGCAATCACCAGCGTGTCGTAGTTCAGTGCGCGTGACGGGACCAGTTCCACGCCAAACTCGTCGCGCGTCGCTTCCAGTCGAATGCATTTGCTCGCGCGATCCAGGCCTGCCATGCGGCCCATCTGGAACTCGAAGTGATTCCATTTGGCCTGAGCGACGTAGTTGAGTTCGTCAGCGGACGAGTTCAAGGAGCCGGCGGCGACTTCGTGCAGCAGCGGCTTCCAGATGTGTGTGAGGTTGGCGTCGACCAGGGTGATGCGGGCTTTGCCACGCTTGCCCAGGGTTCTACCCAGGCGGGTAGCAAGCTCCAGACCGCCGGCGCCACCGCCGACGATTACGACTCGATGTGACATGGGAGTGACTCATAGCTGCAAGGGAAACGGCGGGGCGGCCTGGCGAGCGGAGCTCAAAGCACAAGGCGGCTCAAGAGGCGGCTCAATAACCCGAGCCCGATCACCACGACCAGTACCACAAGCAGAAGAAGCCAGGGGCGAAACGGCTGGCGCTCGACCTGGTGTTGCGGGGCGCGGAGGTATTCATCGACGCGCTGCTGATCTTCGGGCTTCAGGCGGCTTGGCATGGGCACCTCGAATGGAATGCAGGCATTCTAGCTGTGCAGGGTCAAAAGCCAAGCGCGAAGTGCGGCGCTTTGCCGCGCGGAGGGCTGGCGGGCATGCCGGGCGGCATGCCCTTGGGGGTTGTCAGGTGTTCTTCAGCTTGCGCAGGTTGCCGATGACCGACTCCAGCGCGCGGTCGAACAGCAGGGTGTCGTTGAGTAGCCGAATGGCGCCGCGCTGGAATTCGGTCGCCAGGCCCATGCGGGTCTTTTCCAGGACTTTCATGCCGGTGCGATTAACGAAGATGTACTTGCCGGTGGGCTTGATCACCGCTGCCAGCTTGCAGCGCAGCTTGTGTTCTTCGTCTTCCTGGAACTCCACCCAGCTGCCGACGCGCAGATTGTCGACCTGGACCAGCGCGACATCGTTATCCGGCAGGCTGATTTCCGGTTCCTGCTCGCGGCTCTCGCCAGGTGCAAGCAGGACGATCTCGTCGACCACTTCGACCATTGCCGGTGTGGTTGCTATCGGAGTTGCCGCTGACTCCGCTGAAGTGCTGTCGTCCGCTGGCGCCTCGCTGGGAGCGCTCTGCGGTTGCTGGAAGCGCTGCAGGGTCTGGACATGGAGCGCTTCGAGCCGGGTAAAGAAGTCGCCGGTGGAAAAAGGGTCGAAGGCGGCGCTGACCAGTCCGTCGCGCAGCGCTTTAAGCAGGCTCGGGACCAGCTCCAGCAGGCGTGCGCGCGATTCTTCGTCTTCGTGAGGGGTAACGCTCCACACCAGATCGTCCATCGTGTCCAGGGCGGCCTGCCACTCTTCGGACTGGGTGCCGTGTTTCAGACAGGTAAGCAGCAGAACCTTGCTCCAGGCTTCCTGTAGCAGCCGCACCACGACTTCCGGAAGCGTCTTGCCGAGCAAGCGCTGGTTCAGGGCGCGCTCAACTTCCTGTCGGGCGATCTCGGCCTTGGCGCGGCCTTCCTCGGCATCGCGGGTGCGTTGCTCGAGCAGCTCGCTACGGCGGCGCTCATCGCCGATGAAGGCAAGGAAGTCGGCCAGCAGCTCGGAGAAAATGGCCGGATCGTCAGTGAAGTCGTTGAGCAGTCGAGCCACGATCTGCTCGATCTTCTGGTAGAGACTGTCCCGCTGCGCTTCATCCTGATCGCCCCAGCCCATCGCTGCCGAGGCAATCTCGTTAAGCAGGCGGCGTGCCGGATGGCTGCCGCGGCTGAAGAAGGTCTTGTCCAATACCGCGACCTTGAGAAGCGGGATCTGCAGGCGACCGATCAGGGCCTTTAGCGAGTCGGGCAGGGTGCGGTCATCGAGTATGAATTCGAACAGCATGGAGACGAGGTTGATCACATCGTCGTCTATCTCGCCAACCACGCGGGACTTGCCGGTCTTGGCACTGACTCGGCTCAGCAGGCCGGCCAGCTGCTCCTGAAGATCGAACTCGTCGACGGTCTGCGGCGCGCGCGCCTGCATGTGCGACAGCAGGCGGAGGAGGTCGCCACTGGAGATCGGGATCGCATCGCTGGGGATGTTGCGCGCCGGCAGCATGCTGCTGCCACGGAGCTCTGAAAGCAGGCTGTGCAGTGCGCTGAATGCGGCTTCCTGCAGTCCCTCGTCGACATGTGCAGCCTGGCCAAGTGGTGCTGATGGTGCATGGCTTCCGGCTGGCGCGCCGGGGCGCTGCTGGCGGCGGGGCGGGGCGGAGTGCAGCTCTGGCAGGATGCCGGCAGCGACCAGGGTCTGGTTAGCTTCGGCATAGAGTTGGTCGATATCCCCGAGCACGTATTTTTCGAAGAGCTTGAAGATGATCAGCTTGACCTTGATCTCTACCCCAAGGCTGCTGCTGGCCTCGATGAAGTAGTCGCAGAGTGCGTGCGGGCCGAGCGGGTTGCTCTTGTCATCGAGCTTCTTGCTGATCAGCGCATTGAAACGAGTGGTCAGGTGCCCCAGCGGTTGAGCCGCACGACTCATGACTTTCGCGACCATGGTGTCGACGGCTACCGACTCTTCCAGCTCATCGTTCTGCACAAGTGAAAGACTGTCGAACGACACATTGTCCAGCGCCGGCGGCTTGCCGATCTCATACTGATTGAGCTTGGCGAATGCTTCGAACAGCTGTTGCAGAAAGCCGCGTTCGATGTTGCGGCGCTTCATGCGCAAATCACGCATGGCTTCGAAAAACGCGTTCTGTTCGACGTTGCTGCTCGCACGATCGGCGATCTCGAAGAGCGAGTCATCGGCGTTGTCGAACAGCGACTGCAAGGCCTGACGCAGCTGTTGGGCGGCCTTGTCGCGCACGCTGATGAGCGCCACAGGCAGGCGGCCTGCTGGTGAAGAAGGCTTGTGCTCAGGGGCTGCCTTGTTCAGGTGCACCACTTTCGCATCGGTTCGCATCGAGACTCTCCTGCGGTCGCCTGCTTAACGGCGGTCACAACGCCAGCTTCAAACAGCGTCTTGTAAGGGTAACCAAATCGGCAGGGCAAGGCGGAAGGTTCCGGGCGAGCCCGCAATCTAGTGCGGGCTTCTTCTGTCGAACCGGATCCAGCGCAGCATAGCCGAGCGGTCTGATTTTACAACGACACCCCGTCAGTAAGGTGTCGCCATTTCGGTGGCGTCAATATTCTTGAAGGGCATTATAAGCATCGGATTGCGATGCCAAGGCCGGTTTTTCATTGGACATGACTTGGCTCACAGATACTCGCAGGTTTTCCGCCGGGAGGTAAAAAAAGCCGCTCGAATACCCGTCCGGGATGCGCAGGTTGGCGCTGCGTTAGCGAGCACTCAGCCTTTATACTCCGCACAATCTTCAGGAGTCAGCCATGCCGAATCTTACACTTGCCGATCTATCTGCAGAAATCGATGCCAACGTTCGTCGCGCGCTCTCCGAGGACGTCGGCAGTGGTGACATCACGGCGCAGTTGATTCCAGCCGAGCGGCTGGCGCATGCGTCGGTCATTACTCGCGAGGAGGCAGTGATCAGTGGAACGGCATGGGTAGACGCCGTATTCCGCCAAGTTGACCCACGCGTTGCGGTTCACTGGCAGGTTGCCGATGGTGATCGTGTTGGGGCTGACCGGGTGCTGTTCCATCTTGAGGGGCCGGCGCGGGCGCTGCTCACTGGCGAGCGCAGTGCGCTGAATTTTCTGCAACTGCTGTCGGGCGTCGCGACTCGCTGTCGTCACTATGCGGACATGGTCGACGGGACCGGTGTGCGTTTGCTCGATACGCGCAAGACCATACCCGGGCTGCGCCTGGCGCAGAAGTATGCCGTTACCTGCGGTGGCTGCCACAACCACCGCATCGGTTTGTACGACGCCTTCCTGATCAAGGAAAACCACATCGCCGCTTGCGGTGGCATCGCCGAGGCGGTTGCTGCTGCACATCGCATCGCGCCGGGCAAGCCGGTGGAGATCGAGGTGGAGAGTCTGGACGAGCTTGAGCAGGCGCTACTAGCAGGTGCCGATATCGTCATGCTGGACGAGCTCAGTCTGGATGACATGCGCACCGCGGTGGTCATCAATGGCGGGCGGGCCAAGCTCGAAGCGTCGGGCGGCATCAGCGATGAAACGCTGCGCAGCGTGGCGGAAACGGGGGTGGACTACATCTCCATCGGCGCGCTGACCAAGCATGTGCGGGCGGTGGATCTGTCGATGCGCTTGCGGCAGTAAGGGCGGGGCGAGGTTGCGGTGCCTGGCGCAGCAGGCTGCGCCAGGCGGATCGGTCAGTGACGGCTTTTCAGGCCGAAATTCTCGTGCAGGGTGCCGGGGGTGTCGTCGCCCTTGGGCGCATAGTCCTTCGGCGGCTCGGTGAAGGCCGGCGACGAGAGACGCTCACGAGTGCCGTGGTTCTCTTCGCTGTGCAGTGCGGCCATCAGGCGTTGACGGGTCTGTTCGTCGAGTGCGAGGCGGCTGGCGCCGTCGGACAGGTGATCCTGAATGTCCTGATAGTTGTTGGTCAGCTTGCGCAGCAGGCTGGCGGTGGTGTTGAAGTGGGTAACCACCTCACTCTGATAAGTGTCGAAACGCTCTTGCAGGTCATCGACCTGACGCTGTGTGCGGTTTGGTGCGCTGCTGCGTGCCACCAGATAACCGATGGCGATGCCGGCGATCAGGCCGACGATCGGGAGCAACCAGGTCGCGAGGGTCTGTTCCACGAGTCCTTCCTCTATATAAACGGCTGTGCTTACGTTAACGTCTCGTACCTGCTCTGTATACCGCGACGCGAGGCGGCGGTTATTGGCAGCTAGTTAGCAAGACGAGTCGACTCGTCCCAAGGTCACGGAGTTCCTGCTTTGTTGAAACGCGAAACCCCCCTCAATCTCGACGGCCCCTGCGGCACCCTTGAAGCGCTGTACTTCGATCAATCGCAGCCGACGGGGCTCGCGCTGATCTGCCACCCGAACCCGGTCAAGGGCGGCACCATGCTGAACAAGGTGGTCTCGACCCTGCAGCGCACCGCTCGCGACGCCGGCTACAGCACGCTGCGCTTCAATTATCGCGGTGTCGGCGGCAGCGCCGGCGCGCATGACATGGTCGAGGGCGAGGTGGATGACGCCGAGGCTGCGCTGCGCTGGCTGCGCGAGCAGAATCCGGAGTTGCCGCTGACGCTGCTGGGATTCTCCTTTGGCGGGTTCGTCGCCGGCAACCTGGCCCACCGTTTGAACGCGGAGGGCGTGGCGGTACAGCGGCTGATGATGGTGGCGCCGGCAGTGTCGCGCCTCGTCGAGCTGTCGTTGGCTGACGATTGCCAGCTGACGATCATCCAGCCGGAGCAGGACGAGGTCATCGATGCCGAGTCCGTGTACACCTTTTCCGCGCAGCTGCAGCACCCCCATGAGCTGCTGAAAGTGGCAGAATGCAGCCACTTTTTTCATGGCAAGCTGGTGGAACTGAAGGAACTGGTCGCCCCGCGGCTTTGATGCCCGAACCTGCTTCTCTCCGCCGCGCTCAACGATCGAGAATGACTGCATGACTACCCGCATCCTGACCGGTATCACCACCACCGGCACGCCGCACCTGGGCAACTACGCCGGCGCGATCCGCCCGGCCATCCTGGCCAGCCGCGACGCGGCCGCCGATTCCTTCTATTTCCTGGCCGACTACCACGCGCTGATCAAGTGCGATGACCCGCTGCGTATCCAGCGCTCGCGCCTGGAGATTGCCGCGACCTGGTTGGCATGCGGCCTCGATGCCGAACGCGTGACCTTCTATCGTCAGTCCGACGTTCCGGAAATCCCCGAGCTGACCTGGCTGCTCACCTGCGTCACCGCCAAGGGGTTGCTCAATCGCGCCCACGCCTACAAGGCCTCGGTGGACAAGAACGTCGAGAACGGCGAGGACCCGGATGCCGGCGTGACCATGGGGCTCTACAGCTACCCGGTGCTGATGGCGGCGGACATCCTGATGTTCAACGCGCACAAGGTGCCGGTTGGCCGCGACCAGATCCAGCATGTGGAAATGGCCCGCGACATTGCTCAGCGCTTCAATCATCTGTTCGGTCACGGTCGTGAGTTCTTCACCCTGCCGGAAGCGGTGATCGAGGAAGGCGTCGCCACGCTGCCCGGCCTTGACGGACGCAAGATGTCGAAGAGCTACGACAACACCATTCCGCTGTTCGGCAGCGCCAAGGAGCTCAAGGGCGCGATCGCACGCATCGTCACCGACTCGCGCCTGCCGGGCGAGCCGAAGGACCCCGACAGCTCGCACCTGTTCACCCTCTACCAGGCGTTCGCCACCGCGCAGCAGCAGGATGCGTTCCGCCAGGAGCTGCTCGACGGGCTGGCCTGGGGCGATGCCAAGCAGCGCCTGTTCGAGCTGCTCGACAACGAGCTGGGCGAGGCGCGCGAGCTGTATCACCAGCTGATCACCAAGCCCGCCGAGCTGGAGGACATTCTCCAGGCGGGCGCGGCCAAGGCGCGCCGAATCGCCACGCCGTTCCTTGGTGAGCTGCGCGAGGCGGTGGGCCTGCGCAACTTCCGTAGCGAAGTTAAAAGTGCAGCGCCAGCCAAGAAGAAGTCCAGCAAGGTGGCGCGCTTCGCCAGCTTCCGCGAGGCCGACGGCGCGTTCCGCTTTCGTTTCTTCGCGCCCGACGGCGAGGAGCTGCTGCTGTCCCGGCCGTTGAGCAACCCGAAGGCGATCGGCAGCCTGACCCAGCGGTTGATTGCCGGCGGGCCGGACGCGCTGGAACTTCGCGAGGACGAAGGCGATCAATTCACCCTGTGGCTGGACGACGAATGCGTCGCCGACAGCCCACATTATGAGAGCGCTGAAGCGCTCGATGCCGCCATGCTGCGGGTACGCGAGGCGCTGGCCACGCTCGTCGACTGACATGCTGCCGCCAGGGCGGAACGCATCCTGCGGCTGCGTTCCGCGGCTTCGCGGCGATCTTCAAGAATGGGTGTCCCAGGAGGGCTGACGCTTGAGCGACCTGAGTAAATTGCCAACCACCGAGGGCGCGGCTAAAGTGTCGGCCCCGTTTCACTACCCAGACTCCGCCATGACCCCTCTTGAGCGCTATCAGGCCGACCTGAAACGTCCTGACTTCTTCCACGATGCCGCCCAGGAAAATGCGGTGCGTCACCTGCAACGTCTGTACGACGATCTGGTGGCCGACGATCGCAGCAAGAGCGGCCTGCTCGGCAAGCTGTTCGGCAAGAAACAGCAGGAGCCGATCAAGGGCATCTACTTCTGGGGCGGCGTTGGCCGCGGCAAGACCTACCTCGTTGATACCTTCTTCGACGCATTGCCGTTCAAGCAGAAGACGCGCACGCACTTTCACCGCTTCATGAAGCGCGTGCACGAGGAAATGAAGACGCTCAAGGGCGAAAAGAACCCGCTGACCATCATTGGCAAGCGCTTCGCCGACGAGTCGCGGGTGATCTGCTTCGACGAATTCTTCGTCTCCGATATCACCGACGCGATGATTCTTGCCACGCTGCTCGAAGAACTGTTCAAGAACGGCGTGAGCCTGGTGGCGACCTCCAACATCGTGCCGGACGGTCTGTACAAGGACGGTCTGCAGCGCGCGCGCTTCCTGCCGGCCATCGAGCTGCTGAAGAAGCACACCGAGATCGTCAACGTCGACAGCGGCATCGACTATCGCCTGCGTGCGCTGGAGCAGGCCGAGTTGTTCCACTTCCCGCTCGATGCCGAGGCCGAGCAGAGCCTGGAACGCAGCTTCAAGAGCTTGCTGCCGGAGAACTGCCGGGTCGTCGACAAGGACGCACTGATGATCGAGAACCGCGAGATTCGCGCGGTAAAGACCGGCAACGATGTGGCCTGGTTCGAGTTCCGCGAGCTCTGCGACGGGCCGCGTAGCCAGAACGACTACATCGAACTGGGCAAGATATTCGGCGCCATCCTGCTGGCCAATGTTGAGCAGATGAGTGTCACCAAGGACGACATGGCGCGCCGCTTCATCAACCTCGTTGACGAGTTCTACGACCGCAACGTCAAGCTCATCATCTCCGCCGAGGTCGAGCTCAAGGACCTCTATACCGGTGGTCGCCTGGAGTTCGAATTCCAGCGTACCCTGAGCCGTCTGCTGGAAATGCAATCGCACGAGTACCTGTCGCGGCCGCACAAGCCCTGACCATGGCGTGGCCGCGAGGACCGAGACTCTTCGCGGCCTGAACTGCCTCCTCGTGACCGCTGACGCTGCGCCTTTGTAGGCGTGCTCTTGCGCCCAGACGGTTCCCTGCATCAGCAAGGCATGGCTTTTCCGAGTTTGCCCTACGATTCCGGCCGGTATTTCTGCCGGTAGTGATTGGGTGACAGCTCGGTGTGCTGGCGGAAAAGGCGGGCGAAGAAGCTCGCATCGTCGTAGCCCACTTCGTAGCTGATCGTCTTGATGCTCTTGCCGGTGGTGGCGAGCAGGCTTTTCGCCGTCTCGATCCGCAGGCGTTGCAGATAGTGCAGCGGCTTGTCGCCGGTGGCTGCCTGGAAGCGGCGCATGAAGTTGCGAATGCTCATGCCGTGCTGCCGCGCCACGTCCTCGAAGCGAAACTTTTCGGCGAAGTTGGCTTCCAGCCATTCCTGTATCTGCAGAATCCGCGTATCCAGATGCAGCTTCTGCCCGCCGAAACCCAAGCGCCCCGGGCTGTAACTGCGTTGTAGCTCGTAAAGCACGTCACGCGCCATGCCTTGGGCCACGTGTGCGCCGCAGAAGCGCTCGACCAAATACATGTACAGGTCGCAGGCCGAGGTAGTGCCGCCTGCGCAGTAGAGGTTGTCGCTGTCGGTGAGGTGCTTGTCGGCGCTGAAAGCCACACAGGGGAAGCGCTCGACGAAGTCATTGGCAAAGCGCCAGTGGGTGGTCGCCTCGCGGCCTTCCAGTAGGCCCGCCTGGGCCATCCAGAACACGCCGGTGGCTTCGCCACAGATGACGCTGCCTGCTGCGTGACGCTCGCGCAACCAGGGCATCACACCCGGATGCTGCGCGCAGAGCGCATCGAAATCTCCCCAGAAGGCCGGCAGGATCACCATGTCGGCGTCATCCAGCGGACTATCCACGGCGATGGCTATACCGCTGAAGGTATTTACCGCCTTACCGTCCGGGCTGACTAGGCGGGTTTCGAAAGCAGGGGTGAGGTCAAGGCCGAGCTGTTTGCCATAGCGCAGGCTGGCCATGTGGAAGAAATCCTTGGCCTGGGTGAGTGTCGAGGCGAACACCCCTTCGGTGGCAAGTATGCTGACGCGCTGGATCGAGGCGAGATTGGGCATGCGATCTAATTATTGTGGTGAGTAACAGGGTAAATCTGCCGTGTGGCGGCTGGAGCGTCCTATTTTTGCGTGCATCTGTCCAGCCTTCCCTGAAGCGATGCGGCTGAACCGTCACGGCGACCCGGCGTCGAACCGCTGATGCACAGGAGCGAAGAGATGAGTGAAAGCAGTCAGTATCCGACAGCCCCTTTTGGCGATTGGGACGGCAGCCCGGCCGCGGCGCGTGCGATGCAGCAGAGCCTGGCGGCGCAGGTGAATCTGCAGGATGACTTCCCACCGTTGCGATTGATCGCCGGGGTGGATGTCGGTTTCGAGGAGGGCGGCAGCATCACCCGTGCAGCGGCGGTGTTGCTGGATGCCGATACCTTGGAGCTGGTCGGCAGCAGCCTGGCGCGAATTCCGACGAACATGCCCTACATTCCGGGCCTGCTTTCGTTCCGTGAGCTACCCGCGGTGCTGCAGGCGCTCGGCGAACTGCCGGCCGTTCCCGACCTGATCTTTTCCGACGGCCACGGCATCGCCCACCCGCGCCGCCTGGGCATTGCTGCTCACCTGGGCGTGGTGACCGGCCTGCCCACCATCGGCGTGGCAAAGAAGCTGCTCACAGGGGCGCACGACGAGCTGGATCTGGCACGCGGTGCACAGGTCGAGTTGCGCGACAAGAAGACCGGCGAAGTGATCGGCTGCGTGCTGCGCAGCAAGGACAAGGTGCGGCCGCTGATCATTTCCCCGGGTAACCGGGTCAGCATCGTCACCGCACCGCAGCTGGTGATGCGTTATGTCACGCGCTATCGCCTGCCGGAGCCGACCCGGCTGGCCGACCGGCTGGCATCGCGGCGGGAAGAAAAGGCCGCCGCGCGGTGCTTGTCTGGAGCGACCAAGTAGTTAAAGCAGTTGTAACCGGGATTGCCCGCGCCCGTGGCGACGCTTGCAGCTGGCGTCTCGCAGGCGCTAGCCTGCGGGCCTGTTGTCAGCTCGGACCCTACGATGATTCTGGATTGCGCTACCGGTTGGTGTCAGGGCGTTCGCCACTGCCCGTCACCGAACTTCAACCAGCGGCCGGCCGGCGAGATTTCCCTGCTGGTGATCCACAACATCAGTCTGCCGCCGGGGCAGTTCGGCACCGGCAAGGTTCAGCAGTTCTTCCAGAATTGTCTGCAGTGCCATGAGCACCCGTTTTTCGAGGAGATCGCCGAGCTGCAGGTGTCGGCGCATTTTCTCATCGAGCGTGATGGCGCGATCACTCAGTTCGTCTCCTGTCTGGATCGTGCCTGGCACGCCGGCGTGTCCTGCTTTGACGGTCGCGAGGGCTGCAACGATTTCTCCATCGGCATCGAGCTGGAGGGGACCGACGACCAACCCTTCAGTGAGGCGCAATACCAGGCGCTGATCGGATTGTGCCGGATACTGCAAGGCGCGTTTCCAGCGATTACCCCCGAGCGGGTTTGCGGCCACAGCGATATCGCGCCGGGGCGCAAGACCGATCCCGGCCCGGCATTCGACTGGCAGCGGCTGCGTGCGGCTTCCATTACCTGCTGACGAAAGGAAAGGGCGATGAGTTTTCTGGTGATCCTGCTCGTGCTGCTGGTGGAGAAGTTCTCTGATTGGCGGCCCCGGCTTCAATATGACAGCCCCTGGCTGACGCGCCTGCGCCAGGCGGAGGCCAGCCCGCGTCTGCGACAGACGCCCTGGCTGGCGCTGCTGTTGCTGGTGTTGCTCCCGGTGCTGCTGCTCGGCCTGGTGCTGCTGGCACTGGAACCGCTGGCCTACGGGTGGCTGAGCCTGCCGGTGCATCTGCTGGTGCTGCTCTACAGCCTCGGCCGCGGCCATGCCAAGGCTGAACTCGGTGCGTTCCGCGACGCCTGGCGCCGTGGAGATGAGGAAGCCGCCGCGCTGGCCGCCGAACGTGACGCCGGCCTGCAGGCGCAGGACCCGCCGAGCCTGTTGGCAGCGGTGCAGTCCTGGCTGCTGTGGCGGAGCTACGAGGGTTTTTTTGCGGTGATCTTCTGGTACCTGCTGCTCGGGCCGATGGCGGCGCTGGCGTACCGGCTGCTGGCGCTGTGCGCCGAGCACACTGAGCTCGAAGGATTGCGCGAGCGGGCTGAGCAGCTGCGGCATGCCTTCGACTGGTTGCCGGTGCGGGTGTTGCTCGGCAGTTTTGCGCTGGTCGGCAACTTCGTCGCGGTCAACCGGGCGCTGTTGCACGAGTTGCTGAGCTGGGATGTGCCAGCCCGGCGGCTGTTGGCCGATGCCGGTCCGTTGGCCGCCGATCTGCCGCCCGCGGTCGACGGCGAGGCGGGCATCGCGAGGCTCGACGGGATCGCGGCATTGCTCGTACGTACACGGGTGTTCTGGTATGCGGTGATCGCAGTCTGGACGATCCTCGCCTGAGGCTCTTGGCCAGCGGCGCCGCTAATGGACGTCCATAACGCCTCTGTATGGGCGTCCACCGCCGAATCGCTGTAACCCGCAGGCCAGACGCCTCGCCGAGCGTCTGGTTGATACCTGTCGAAGAGCCATCATTTGGCCATTACCTTAAGTTACAAAAACGCCTACCGATATCCCGTATAACCCGGGCAGATGCCACTCTCTGACGAGCCCTGCTGCGCGCTGCAATTGCGTGCAAGCCAATACCAATAAAATTGGGAGACGTCGTGTGAATAGTCTGTTGTATCCCGCGATTGCGTTTATGAACCGCCTGAGCTTCGGTATGAAGTTCAGCCTGGTCAGCGTCCTGTTTTTCGTTCCCATGCTGCTGAGCAACTACTACCTGGTTCGCGACTCGTACCGGGCGTATGTCGGTACCCGCAACGAGCTGCAGAGTCTCGAACTGCTCGGCTCGACCCTGCAGGTGCGGCGCAGCATGGAAGACTGGAAAGACCTCGTGCATATCGAGTCGATCATCGGCCAGACCGGCAATGTCGAGGCGTTGAAGACCCGTCTGAACCGCGTCGAAAGCGAGCTTACGGCGCAGCTGCAGGCGCTCGCGCCGGTCGGCGATGCGCCCGAGCTGGTAGCCGAATTCAATGCCCGTCGCGACGAACTGGTGACCGGGCTGAACGCCGCTCAGGCCGAGCAATCGTTGCAGTCCAAGGCAGCCATGGCCGAGTCCCTGCTGGGCCAGTCGCAGGTGATGATCAAGCTCGTCGCCGGCCAGTCCGGCCTCAGCCAGGATCTCGAGCGTGAGGTCCGTCTGTTGGCCGAGCTGCTGACCACGGTAACCCCGGCCATCAGCGCATCGCTCGGCGAGGGGCGCGCGGTGGGCTCTTACACGTTCGGCCAGGGCTACCTGAACTCCGATGCCAGCAATACGCTGGACAACCTCGTGCTGGAACTGGAAAAGCAGCAGGCGCAGTACGCCGCACAGTTGCAGGATGCCCTGGGCGCAAGCCAGGCCGCGCGTACCCGGCTCGACGCCTTCGCCACCGCCAGCCGTGAGTCCCTGCAGGCGAGCAGCGAAATCCTGCAGGACGAGGTGATCATGGCCGAGGCGCTGGACCTGCCTTGGGAGCAGTTCTACGAGCGCATCAGCGCGCAGATGGCCAAGACCTACGAGCTGAACGACGCCATTCTCGGTTTCCTCGAGGTGGAGCTTGCCGAGCGGCTGGAGCAGAAGCGCCTGCTCATGACCCTGCTGCTTTCGGCACTGGCGGTGGTGCTGTGCCTGGTGGCGTATCTGTACGCAGGCTTCTACGCCTCGACGCGCGCCTCGCTGCACAGTCTCGGCAGGATCATGGACAAGGTCGCCGCCGGTGACATGACCGTGCGCTATCAGGTACAGAGCCGCGATGAGCTTGGCGAGCTGGGCCAGGTGTTCAATACCACCGTGGCGCAGATCCGCGAGCTGATCGAGCGAGTCGGGCAGACCGTCGCCGAAGTCGAACGCCAGGCACAGCGGGTCGAAAGCGTCTCCGGCGAGAGCAATCAGACGGTATCCGAGCAGCGTGGGCAGATCGAGCAGGTCGCCACGGCGATGAACGAGATGTCCGCCACCGCCCAGGAGGTCGCCAGCAGTGCCGAGGCCGCAGTTGGCAGCGCACAGAGCGTCAACGAGGAAACCGTCAGCGGGCGCGAGCTGGTGGTAGCGCAGGTCGGCGGTATCCAGCGGCTGGCCGTCGAGATCGAGCAGTCGGTGCAGGTGATCAACCAGTTGGCCGACGACAGCAAGGCGATCAGCCAGGTGCTGGACGTGATCAAGACCATCGCCGAGCAGACCAACCTGCTGGCCCTCAATGCGGCCATCGAGGCCGCGCGTGCGGGCGAGCAGGGCCGTGGCTTCGCGGTGGTCGCAGACGAGGTGCGCGGGCTGGCGCAGCGGACGCAGAAGTCCACCGCGGAAATCGAGCAGATGATCGCTCGCCTGCACAATGGTGTCGGCGCAGCGGTGAAAACCATGCATGCCAGCCATACGCTGGCCGAAGACACCGTAGGCCAGTCGGGGCGGGTCGAGCAGGCGCTGGAAAACATCCTCGGCGCGGTGGGGCTGATCGTCGATCAGAACCAGCAGATCGCCGCTGCGGCTGAGCAGCAGACAGCCGTGGCGCACGATATCGATCGCAATATCGTCGCGATCAACGAGGCCGGCCAGCGCACCGCCGAGGGCGCCGGGCAAACCGAGCAGGCGAGTCGCAAACTGTCCCAGCTGGTGGGACGCCTGCAGCAGCTGATCGGCGCGTTCCGGGTCTGACCGAGGCGATGATCAGGGCTGCGGCCAGCCGAACAGTTCACAGCTGTTGCGATAGCTGGCTGCGGCCAGCTCTTCGGCGCTGACACCCTTCAGATCGGCCAGCATCCGGCAGATATCCGGCAGCAGTTCCGGGCTGTTGCGCTCGCCGGCGTGGCCGGCTGGCGGGATATCCGGCGAGTCGGTTTCCAGCACGATGGCCTCCAGCGGCAGTTGCTTGAGCACCCGCTGCATGCGCAGCGCCTGTGGCCAAGTACCGGCACCCCCGAGGCCGAGCCTGAAGCCGAGTCGCAGGTATTCCTGAGCTTCCTCCCAGCTGCCACTGAAGGCGTGCACGATGCCGGCGCGCTGCAGCTTGTAGCGTTTGAGCATGGCGATCATCGGTGCGTGGGCGCGGCGTACGTGCAGCAGCACCGGCAGCTCGAACTCCGCAGCCAGCGCCAGCTGCGCTTCGAGCAGTTCGTGCTGGCGCTCGATGTCCGGGTCCTCGACGTAATAGTCCAGGCCGATCTCGCCGATGGCGCAGAGTTTAGGCTCACCGCGTAGCAGCTCCAGCCAGTCGCGCAGCTTGCCCAGGTGCTCGTCCCGGTGCTCGGCGATGAACACCGGGTGAAGGCCCAGCGCAGCATGAACCGCTGGCTGCTCGCAGGCTAGCTGCCAGACCCGCTCCAGATTCGCTTCGTGCACGCCGAGTACCACGATGCGCTCGACGCCAGCGGCCGCGCTGCGGGCGATGACCTGGGTCCTGTCATCATCGAACATCTCGAAATCGAGGTGGGTATGGGTGTCGATAAGCTGCACGACAGGCTCCGTACGGTCGGCGGTGGGCGGGCGCGTAATGCTACATGGCCTTCAGTGGCTTTCCTCTTCGATCTGAATGTCGCTGACGCCCAGCTCTTCAAGCCGGCTGGCTTCGCTGGGGCGTATCGGGTTTTCCCAGGGGGCGTCGACCGCCGCACGCGGCTCGCGGACGTAATGCAGCAGTATTTCCAGTTCGGCCTGCTCCAGACCGGGCACTTCGAACGAGCTGATCAGCAGCGAGGCGGGCTCGCCGTTGATGCAGTAGTGGATGCGGTAACGCTTCAGATCGGTCATGGCGGGCTTCCTGCGGTTGGCGGCACTGAAGTATCCGACCGCCGAAATCCGCTCAGGCTCCCGAGTCTCCTTGTGCTTCGCGCTCAAGCAACGCCGCCTTGCGTTCCAGCCCCCAGCGATAGCCGGTCAGCGCCTGATGACTGCCGACCACGCGATGGCAGGGCACCAGCAGGCCGACGGGGTTGCTGGCGCAGGCGCGGGCGACCGCACGGGCGTGGCTGCCGAGGGTTGCCGCCAGCTCACCGTAGCGACGCGTCTCGCCGGCGGGAATCTGCTGCAACGCCTGCCAGACGCGCTGCTGAAAGGCCGTGCCGCGCAGATCGAGCGGCAGCTGGGCGGCACGCTGCGGTTCTTCCAGTTGGCTGACGATTGCCTGCAGCCACTCACCCAGGCCTTCCTGGTCGCGCTGCAACTGTGCCGCGGCAAAGCGTGAGCGCAGCTCGTCTTCCAGCGCTGTCTGGTCGTCGCCGAACAGCAGGGCGCAGATGCCTTTGTCGCTGCTGGCGACCAGCAGCTGGCCGAGGGGGCAGGGCGCCAGGGCGTAGCGCAGGGTTTCGCCCGCACCTTTGCGGCGGCGCTGGGCCGGCGTCAGAGCCTGGGCGTCCGCATAAGGGGCCCGCGTGCCGGAGTAGCCGGCAGCGAGGGCGGCATCGAGTACCGAGTCGGCCTCGGTCAGGTGGGTTTCCAGACGTTCGCGGCGGCGCGCCGCCGACCACGCCCGCGGGGTCATGCCGGTGCGCGCCTTGAATGCCCGTGACAGGTAGGCCGGCGACAGCCCGATGCGCGCGGCCAGCTGCTGCAGCGGCAGCGGCGTCTCGGTTTCGTCGAGCAGGCGGCAGGCGGCGATCACCAGCGCATCGAGCTGCTCGCTCGGGCTCGGGCCGCAGGGGGAGCAGCGGCGACATGGCCGGTAACCGGCGGCCTGGGCTGCCGCTGGATCGGTGTAGAACGCCGTCCGCTCGCGAGCTGGCCGGCGTGCCGGGCAGCTGGGTCGGCAGAAAATACCGGTCGAGCGCACGGCGAACACGAAGCGGCCATCGAAGGCGGCATCGCGTTCGCATAGCGCTTGCCAGCAGCGGTCCTGATCGAGCATGGCGCGACTCCCCTGGTTGATGCTGCGATTGTCGGTCCTGGCCGGACGTGCGCCAATCCAAAGCGTGCTTTCAAAGTCGATGGGGAGCATGGAAGCCGCCCCGTGATTGCCGTAACCTGCAGCATCGCCCTGACCGAGAAGGACCTGCAAGCCGCTGATGAAAACGCCTAAACGACTCGAACCGCTGATCGAGGATGGCCTGATCGACGAGGTGCTGCGGCCGCTTATGAGCGGCAAGGAAGCAGCGGTATACGTGGTGCGCTGTGGCGATGAGCTGCGCTGCGCCAAGGTCTACAAGGAAGCCAACAAGCGCAGCTTCCGCCAGGCCGTGAAATACCAGGAAGGCCGTAAGGTGCGCAGCAGCCGCGATGCGCGCGCGATGGCCAAGGGCTCCAAGCACGGGCGCAAGGAGAAGGAAGACAACTGGCAGAACGCTGAGGTTGCGGCGCTGTTCCGCCTGGCCGATGCCGGCGTGCGCGTTCCCAAACCCTACGACTTTCTCGACGGCGTGCTGCTGATGGAGATGATCGCCGGCGAAGATGGCGATGCCGCACCGCGACTGAACGACGTCGACCTGCATCCGGACGACGCCCGCGAGTTCCATGCGTTCATGATCCACGAAGTGGTCAAGATGCTCTGCGCGGGGCTGGTGCACGGTGATCTGTCGGAATTCAACGTGCTGCTCGACGAGCACGGCCCGGTGATCATCGACCTGCCGCAGGCGGTGGATGCGGCCGGCAACAACCATGCGTTCGAAATGCTCGAGCGCGATGTTGGCAACATGTCGGCCTATTTCGGACAGTTCGCGCCGGAACTCAAGTTCACCCGGTACGCCAAGGAGATGTGGGCGCTGTACGAGCAGGGCAAGCTGACCACCGAGACCGAGCTGACCGGGGAATTTGCCGAGCCGGAAGATGCCGCGGATATCGATGCGGTAATGCGGGAGATCAAGGCCACGCTGGCCGAGCAGGAGCGCCGTGAGGCCTTGCGCGGTGCGGACGATGCGCCGAAGGATGAGCCGCCGGAGCCGCCGTGGATGAAAGGCTGATCGGCAGTCTCTGGCGAACCCCGGAGACTGCTGCTTCTGCGTTTTTGCCGGCTAGCGGGAGTCTTCAAGGACTCCGGCCAGTTAAGGTCTTCAGTGCGTCGATTGCTCTGTAGAGTTTTCCTCAGCGTCCGCGGTATCCGCGGACGCCGCCTTCCACCCACCCCCCAACGCCACATACAACGCCACCTGCGCCGTCGCCAGCGCACTCCGGCCTTCCAGCGCCCGCTGGCGGGCCTGTAGCGCACCGCGCTGGGCGTCCAGTACCTCGCTCAGGTTCGCCTCACCCAGCTCGTAGCTGCGCTGCGCCAGCCGATGCGCCCGTTCACGGTGCTCGCGGGTGCGGTTGAGGGATGCGTGCCTGCGCTGCTGACCGGCCATTCTCGTCAGGCCTCGTTCGACTTCTTCCAGAGCTCGGGCCAGCGCCTGTTCGAAGGCGACATAGGCGGTCTCGCCCTCGGCATCGGCGAGGTCGATGGCGGCGCCGCGGCGAGGATAGTCGAGCAATGGCAGGCCGAACGTCGCGCCGACCCGGGCGAAGTTCGAGGCGCCGGATATCGCGTCTCCCAGAGCGAAGCCGGAGCGGCCCACCGCGGCCTGCACCGCCAGCTTGGGGAACAGATCGCGGCGGGCGGCCAGCGATTGCAGCTCGGCGGCGTCCAGCCGTGCGGCTTCGGCGATAAGATCCGGGCGGCGGCGCAGCAGGTCGATGGGCTGGCCCGGGGCGATGCGCTCCTCGGCCAGTGGCACCGGCGCGCTGGCGGCGAGACGCGCAGCGGTGCTGCCCGGCGGCTCGGCGAGCAGGGTATCCAGCGCCAGCTGCGCTTCGGCCAGATGAATGTCCAGCTCGTCCAGATCGGCTTCCAGCGACGCCCGCTCTGCGGATGTGGCCTCGACGTCCAGCCGGGTCACTTCGCCGGCGTGGAACAGCAGCCCGGCGATACGCTCCAGTTCGCGCGCCACTTCGATGCCTTCGACCAGCAAGGCGCGCTGGCCCTGCAACGCGCGCAGCTGCAGATAGCCCTGGGCGGTATTTGAGGCCACGGCCAGCCGTGCGGCGATCGTTTGCGCTTCGGCTGAGCGCAGTTGCTGGGCGGCACTGTCACGTCGCGCACGGGTGGCGCCGAACAGGTCCAGCTCCCAGGTCGCCTGCAGCGCCAGCTCCCAGGTATCGAAGCTGATCACGTCGTCGTCGGGGATGAAGTCGGCCAGCGGGCTGTCGGGTTCGGCTTCCTGATCGTTCTCGTTCCACTGGCGGCTGGCCGAACCAGGCAGATCGAAGCTCGGCAGCAGGCCGGCGCGCGACTGGCGCAGCTGGGCTCGCGCTGCGGTGACGCGCGCCATGGCCAGGCGTACATCGTGGTTCTGCTGCATGGCGCGGCTGACCAGCGCGCTGAGCTGCGGGTCATCGAACTGGCGCCACCAGACGGCCAGCGACTCGGCATCGGCCGGATACGCACCGGCGGCACTGAACCAGCCTTCCGGCAGTTGCGGATCGACATGCTGCGGTGCGCTGGAGCAGGCACTCAGGGCCAGGGCGAGTAGCAGCGGGGCGGCCAGGGCCTTGGCAGTCATGCAGTTTCCTCCGGGCGCACTTTCATGAACAGCAGGTACAGGCACGGCACCGCCAGCAGCGTCAGCAACGTGGCGAAGCCCAGGCCGCCCATGATGGTAACCGCCATGTTGGCGAAGAACGGGTCGAACAGCAGCGGCACCATGCCCAGTACGGTGGTGCCGGCGGCCATCATCACCGGTCGCAGGCGCGACGCCGAGGCTTCGATGATGGCGGTCAGGCGCGGCACCTCGTCGTCGATCTGCCGGTCGATCTCGTCCACCAGCACCACGGCGTTCTTGATCAGCATGCCGGTCAGGCTGAGCAGGCCGAGCAGTGCCATGAAGCCGAACGCCTGACCGGTGAGCAGCAGGCCGAAGCTCACCCCGCAGATCGCCATGGGCACCACCAGCCAGATCATCAGCGGCTGGCGCACCCTGGCGAACAGCAGCACGGTGACCAGCACCATTGCCAGGTAGGGCACCGCCAGCGTGCTGGCCAGCGCCTGCTGGGCCTCGGAAGACTGTTCGTAGTCGCCGCCCCATTTCAGGCTGTAGTTGACCGGCAGCTCGATGCCCTCGATCAGCGGGCGAATGCGCTCGTGTGCCTCGTTGGTGTTCTCGCCGTCGCGCGGGTCGGCGCGGATGGAGATCGTCCGCTCGCGGTCGTAGCGCACGATGATGCTGTCCTCGCTGACCGGCTCGATGCTGTCGGCGACCTGCGCCAGTGGCACGTAGCCGGTGCCGGCGGGGCTCCAGATCAGGCGTTGCAGCAGGTCACCGCTATCGATGCGGTCCTCCGGCGCGGCGCGCAGCAATACCGGGATCAGCTCGTCGCGCTCGCGCAGCAGGCTGACCCGTTGGCCTTCGCTGCCGGCGGCCAGGGCACGTGCCACGGCCTGGCGCGTCAGGCCGGCATCGGCGAGGCGATCCAGCGCCAGTTGCGGGCGGAGCACCAGTACCTGCTGGCGCCAGTCGTCGCGCACGTTGAAAACCTTGCCCTCATCCTGCAGGCGCTTGCGGCCTTCGGCGGAAATGGCCCGCAGCACCTCGATGTCCGGGCCGCTGATGCGCGCTTCCAGCTTGGCCTCGGCATTGGGGCCGAACATGAACTGCGCAGCCGAGACGTCGGCCGAGGGATAGCGTTGTGGCAGCTGCTGGTTGATCTGCCTCACCAGCCCGGCGATCAGCTCGGCATCCTCGGTGCGCACGAGAAAGTGCATCAGCGACGAATTCGGCTGCTCCGGCATATAGGTCAGCATGAAGCGCGAGGCTCCGGCGCCGATGAAGCTGGACACCTCGCTTACCCCCTCCAGCTCCGCCAAATACGCCTCCACGTCAGAGGCGGTCTCTGCGGTCTCGCGAATATGCGTGCCCTGTGGCAGGAACAGATTGACGTAGAAAAGCGGCGTGCTCGACGGCGGGAAGAAGCTCTGCGGCAAGCGGGTGAACAGCACCATACTGACCACCGTCAGCACTACTAGCACGCCGACCGTCAGCCAGGGCCGATGCAGCACTCCGCCGGCCAGTCGGCGGTAGCGGTTGTACCAGGGGCCGTCGTAGGCGGCGTCGGGGTCCTCGTCGGTCTTGGCGTTGCGCAGCAGGTAATGACCGAACAGCGGCACCAGCAGCAACGCCAGCAGCCAGCTGAGCAGCAGCGACACGGCGATGACGAAGAACAGCGAGAAGAGGAACTCGCCGGTGGTGTCCTGGGATAGACCAATGCCGGCGAAGGCGAGGATGCCGATGATGGTGGCGCCGAGCAGCGGCCACTGCGTCTGTTGCAGCGTTTCCTGTGAGGCTTCGAGGATGCTCTTGCCCTGGCGCTGGCGCACCAGCATGCCGTCGCAGACCACGACCGCATTGTCGACCAGCATGCCCATGGCGATGATCAGTGCGCCGAGGGAAATTCGCTCCAACTCGATGCCCGCCAGCCACATCACCAGCAGCGTGCCGAGCACGGTGAGAAACAGCACCGCGCCAATGATGACGCCGGCGCGCAGACCCATGGCGATGCACAGCACGCCGACCACGATGGCCACCGAGAGGAACACGTTGAGCGCGAAGCTGTTCACCGACTCATCGACGATCTGGTGCTGCTCGTACAGCGGATGCAGTTCGGCGCCCAGTGGCATGCGGTGTTCGATGGCCTGCAACGCCGCTTCGACGCTGTGTCCGACCTCGACGATATTCGCTCCGGAGACCCCGCTGACGCCCAGGGTTAGTGCCGCCTGGCCGTTGTGGCGGATGATCTGCCGCGGCCGCTCGGCGTAGTCGCGCGACAGCTTGGCGATGGCGCCCAGCTCGACCCGCTGCGCGCCCTGGCCGACCGGCAATGCGCGCAGCTCTTCGAGCGAATCGAAGGCGCCGCTCGGGCGCAGGCGCACGAAGTACTCGCCGGCATGCACGCCGCCGGCATCTACCGCGGCATCGGTATCGGCCAGCGCCGCCGCGATCTCGTCGGGGGCGATGCCCATCGCGGCCAGCTGCGCCTGGTCGACTTCCACGAGGATGCGCTCTTCCTGCACGCCGGCGATCTCGACCTTGCCGACGCCGTCGGCGGCCACCAGCGCGCGGCGCAGATCCTTGGTCGTTTCGTGGAGCTCCTTTAGCGTCAGGCCATCGCCGGTCAGCGCGTAGAAGATGCCGTAGACGTCGCCGAAATCATCGTTGACCTGCGGCGGTTCGATCCCCGGCGGCAGGTCGCCCTGGGCATCGTTGATCTTGTTGCGCAGCTCGTCCCAGATCTGCGGTAGCGCATCGCCGTCGTAGCGGTCCTGCATCTCCACGCGAATCTCGGCGATGCCCGGCATCGAGCGTGAGCGGAGCTCCTTGATCTGCGACGTCTGCTGGATCGCGCTTTCCAGCGGTTCGGTCACCTGCTGTTCGACCTCCAGCGCCGTGGCGCCGGGATACTGCACGTTGACGATGGCCTGCTTGATGGTGAATTCCGGGTCTTCCAGGCGGCCGATCTCGAAGAAGGCGAGGGTGCCGCCGAGCAGGCAGATCAGTATCAGAATCCAGATGTTGACCGGGCGGGTGATGGCGTAGCGGGCGAAATCCATCGGCTCAGTTCCGCTCCTTCGCTTCGATCGGTTGGTCTTCGTGCAGCTTGCTGCCGCCAGCGACGATGATCGGCAGCTGCGCCTGCAGGCCCTCGCCACGGATCAGTGCCTGATCGCCTTCAACCTGCTGCAGGTCCACGGCCAGCCGCCGCGCGCGGCCATCGTCCGCCTGCCAGATGAAATGCTGGCCGTCGCTGCCGGTCTGCAACGCCGACAGCGGCAGGCGGAAGGCGTCGCGGGTCCTCTGCGGCTGCGCCGGACGTTCGATGCTGACGCGCATGGCCATGCCCGGCAGCAGGTTGTAATCCTCCGGTGGCTCACCCTGCAGCACCAGACGGTAGGTGCGCGCGCCTTCGCGTGGCTGCGTGCTGTGCTCCTTGTAGCGCAGCGGCAGACGCACATCGGCAATCACCAGCTCGCCTTCGGCCTGTAGACCGGCGCCGAGCGGAATGCTCAAGGCGGCGGTTTCCGGTAGATCAACGCTGACTTCGATATGGCGGTTGTCCTGCATCTCGAATACCGGCGTGCCAACCGCTACCACCATGTCTGGCTCGGCCAGGCGGCGCGCCACTACACCGTCGAACGGTGCGTTCAGCGTGCTGTGATTGAGGTCGCGCTGGGCGCTGTCGCGCGCCACCCGTGCGGCCACGGTGTTGGCTTGCAGCGCTTCGATTGCGGCGGGGGCGAGGATGCCTTCGGCGAGGAGGGTGCGCTTGCGTGCCAGATCCGCCTCCAGTTGACGCAGGCGCGCCTCGGCTTCGCGCAGCTGCAGGCGGTAGTCGGTGCGATCCAGCTGTGCCAGCGCTTGCCCGCGGCGCACCCGCGTGCCTTCGTCGACCAGGATGCGCTCGATACGCCCGGCCACCTCGAATGACAGCTGCGTGGAGGTTACGCTCTGCACCACGCCGGAGAAGCGCAGTGCTTCGGCTTTCGCCTCGGCCGCCTGCAACGGTTCGACCAGCGCCACCCTTGGCGGCTCGGGTGCCGGCTCGGCCTCCGAGGAACAACCACCGAGCAGCGGCAGCGCACAGGCGATGATCGTCAACCAGGCCTTGGACGCTGGGAATGCTCGCGTTGACGTCATCGTGGCTCCTATCTGATCGGCGTTGCGGGCGTGCGGGCACCCGTTGGGACTGACAGTAGAGCCCCGCGTCTGCGCAGGAGTTCGCTGGCGATGTTCGTAGAAGTGAGGTGACCGGGCGGTCGACTTCTGCCGAGGCTCTGCCACACTCAAGGGTGCGCTGCTGCGGCTCTGCAGCGCTTGACCGTCGTGAACTCAGCGGGGATGCTTGCCCGCTGTTGAAGGCGCATCACTCATGGGGAATACGCAATGCAAGGCCAGGCACCGGTAATCGACTATCTGAAGGAGCTGCTGCGCGGCGAACTGGCGGCGCGCGATCAGTATTTCCTGCATTCGCGGATGTACGCCGACTGGGGCTTCAGCAAGCTCTACGAGCGCATCAATCACGAGATGGAGGAGGAGACGCAGCACGCCGATGCACTGTTGCAGCGCATCCTCTTTCTCGAAGGCACCCCGGACATGACGCCGGAGCCGATCAATCCGGGGCACACCGTGCCGGACATGCTGCGCAACGACCTGGCGCTGGAGTACAAGGTGCGCGCCGCACTGGCCCAGGGCATCGCGCTGGCCGAACAGCACGGCGACTACCCGACCCGCGACATGCTGGCGCTGCAGCTGCACGACACCGAGGAAGACCACGCCTACTGGCTGGAGCAGCAGCTCGGCCTGATCGACCGCATCGGTCTGCAGAATTACCTACAATCCCAGGCCAGCTGAGCCTTCCACCCCGCGAGGCAGGGCCTGCCTCGCGAGGTTCCGTCAGAGCCGGAAGCGGCTCACCATCGACTGCAACTGACCGCCCAGACGGGCCAGCTCGGTGCTCGACGCCGCGGTTTCCTCGCTGGCGGCGGCGGTCTGTTCCGACACATCGCGCACGTTCACCACGCTGCGGCTGATCTCCTCGGCCACCGCGCTCTGCTCCTCGGCGGCCGCGGCGATCTGCTGGTTCATCGCCTGGATGTTCGACACGGTGCGGGTGATGCTGCCCAGCGACGCGCCGGCCCGGCGCGCCAGCTCGACGCCGCTGTCGGTCAGGTCGCGGCTGGTGTGCATGATCGAGGCAACCTGCTGGGTGCCGTTCTGTAGCGTGGCGACCAGCCCTTCGATTTCCTCAGTGGACTTCTGCGTACGCTGCGCCAGGCCGCGGACCTCGTCGGCGACCACGGCGAATCCGCGTCCGGCCTCGCCGGCACGGGCAGCCTCGATGGCGGCGTTGAGCGCCAGCAGGTTGGTCTGCTCGGCCACCGCCCGAATCACGTTCATCACACTGCCGATTTTGTCGCTCTCTTCCTGCAGTGCCTTCATCGCCTCGGTGGAGCGCACCACGGCGTTGGCCATGCGTTCGATCTGGGTGACCACCTCGGTGACCACGCGATCGCCTTCGCGGGCTTCGCCGTCCGCCTCGGTGGCGGCCAGCGCGGCCTGCTCGGCATTGCGCGCCACTTCCTGAACGGTCGCCGACATCTCGTGCATGGCGGTGGCGACCTGATCGGTTTCTTCCTTCTGGCTGTTCACGCCGGCGCTGGTCTGCTGGGTGACGGCCGAGAGCTCCTCGGCGGCGGCGCTGATCTGGCTGACACCATCGCGGATGCCGCCGATCAGCTCGCGCAGGGTCGAGCCCATCTGCTGGATGCCGCGCTGCAGCACGCCCAGCTCGTCGCGGTGCTGAACCTGTGCGGTGGCGCTGAGGTCGCCGGAGGCGATGCGCTCGACGTCAGCCAGGGTGGCACGCAGCGGCAGGATGATCTGCCGGGTGATCAGCCAAGCGGCCAGCATGCCCAGCACCAGGGCCAGCAGCGCGCTGACGATCAGGCGCGTGCGTGCTGCGGCGCTTTCCACGTCGAGCTGGTCGAGCTGGAACTGGTAGAGCGAGTCGCTGATACGGACGATTTCCTTCTGCTGGTCGGTCATCTCCTGGCGCGCCTTGGCGATTGCCTGGGTGGCCTTCTCCAGCGCCTCGATGGCGCTGCGGTACTCGCCGAGCACCGTGCGCATCTGCTGCAGCGCCGCGCCGCTGTCGGCGTCCAGAGCGCCGGCATGACGGCCGAGGGTGGCCTGCGCGGCGTCGAGCTGGGCGTAGATCGCCTTCGTCGCCTCGGCACCCGGGCTGCTCATGTAGACGCGCAGCAGGTACTGCGCACGCTGCACGTCGTCTTCGATCTGGGTGATCGCCTGGAATTGTGCGAAACGGCCCTCGTCATACTCCGAGAGCTGCAGCACTTGACGGTTCACGCCAGCCATCAGCTCGCTCAGATGGCCTGCGGCCTGCTCGATGATCTGCCGCGAGGCATTGGCCTGGGCATAGGCCTTGCGCATGTCGTTCAACGAATGCTGATACTGCGCGTTGTAGCCGGCTTGCTCCTTGAGCTGGGCGACGTTGACCGGGTTCTTGAAGGTTTCCAGCAGCTTGGTCTGCTGCGCGAGGTAGATGCCCAGGTTCTTGTCCAGACGCTCGGTGGATTCGTTGTCACCATTGGCCAGCATGAATTGCAGGCGGGCGATACGCAGGTCGGTCAGCGTCTTGTTCAGCAATGAGATTTCGGTCATCCAGCCGCTGCGCTGGATGACACTGCCGAGGCTGCCCCAGCCGTTCCAGGCGAGGATGAGGGTCAAGATCAGCACGGCACCGAAGCCCAGTGCGAGCTTCCTGCTGACGCCGATGTTTGCAAACCAGTTGTTCATGTCACTCCAATCAGATGAATAGTTCGATCCGAGCGGGTGCCTTGCCGGCGGCCCGCGGGTGTCTTCGGGCCCTCTTTCGGCCGCGAGCATACGAACTTGAATGTAAATCGAGGAATGGTCGCAGCGAACGCTGGAGCAGGGGGCGCGGGCCGGGGCGGACCGCGTTGGCATCAGCCTTTGCCAGGCGCAGTGATTGGGGAGGGGCGGGATGACGGGGCGCTGCAGCAGCCGCTTTCGATGCCCTGCAGGATCGGGCAGTCCGGGCGATCATCGCCCTGGCAGTGGTCGACCAGCTCCTGCAGGGTGTCGCGCAGGCCGACCAGCTCGGCGATCTTGCGGTTCAGCTCGTCGATGTGCGCGCCGGCCAGGGCTTTCACGTCGGCGCTGGCGCGCTGACGGTCCTGCCACAGCGCCAGCAGCTTGCCGACCTCCTCCAGCGAGAAACCCAGGTCACGGGCGCGGCGGATGAAAGCCAGCTGATGCAGGTCGCGCTCGTTGTAGTGGCGATAGCCATTGGCGCCACGCCCGGCCGGCGTGAGCAGGCCGATGGATTCGTAGTAGCGGATCATCTTCGCCGTGAGGCCACTGTGCTTGGCTGCCTGACCAATGTTCATGGCGTGCTCCCGATCATTCTTCCGGCTTCCAGGAACGCAGCAGCAGGGCGTTGCTCACCACGCTGACGCTCGACAGGGCCATCGCCGCGCCAGCCACCACCGGGCTGAGAAAGCCGAAGGCGGCGAGCGGAATGCCCACCAGGTTGTAGATGAAGGCCCAGAACAGGTTCTGCTGGATCTTGCGGTAGGTGCGCCGGCTGATTTCCAGCGCCGCCGGTACCAGCCGTGGATCGCCGCGCATCAGGGTGATGCCGGCGGCGTGCATGGCCACATCGGTACCGCCACCCATGGCGATGCCGACATCCGCTGCGGCCAGGGCCGGGGCATCGTTGATGCCGTCGCCGACCATCGCCACCACCGCGCCGCCTTTCTTCAGCTCCGCCACGGTGGCGGCCTTGTCCGCTGGCAGCACCTCGGCATGCACGTCATCGATGTGCAGCGCTTCGGCCACCACCCGCGCGCTGCCACGGTTGTCGCCGGTGATCAGGTGGCTGCGGATATGTCGCGCCGCGAGCCCGGCAATCGCTGCTGCGGCGCCGTCCTTGAGGCTGTCACCAAAAGCGAACAGGCCGAGGATACGCGGCTCGGGCGCATGCTCCACCAGCCAGGAGAGGGTGCGACCCTCGGCTTCCCAGCGCTGGGCGGTTTCCAGCAGCTCGCCCGGCTGCAGGCCGTATTCTTCGAGCATGCGCCGGTTGCCCAGCGCCAGCTGCTGGCCATCCAGCGTGCCGGCGATGCCGCGGCCGCTCAGGGCCTGGCTCTTCTGCACATCCGGCACCGTGATGCCGTCGGCTTCGCAGCGCTCCAGCACGGCACGCGCCAGTGGGTGTTCGCTGCCTCGCTGCAGGGCGCCGGCCAGGCGCAGTATCCGCGCTTCGTCGCCGTCCACGGCATGCAGGTGGATGATCTGCGGCTTGCCCGAGGTGAGCGTGCCGGTCTTGTCGAAGGCCACGGCATTCACCGCATGGGCGACTTCCAGCGCCTCGGCGTCCTTGATCAGGATGCCGTGCCGCGCCGCCACGCCAGTGCCGGCCATGATCGCCGCCGGCGTCGCCAGGCCGAGGGCGCAGGGGCAGGCGATGACCAGCACGGCCACGGCGTTGATCAGCGCGACCTCGACCGGCGCGCCAGTCAGTAGCCAGCCGATCAGGGTGAATACGGCGATCACCAGTACCGCCGGGACGAACACCTGGCTGACCTTGTCCACCAGCTTCTGGATCGGCGCCTTGGCTGCCTGGGCGTCTTCCACCAGGCGGATGATCCGCGCCAGCACGGTCTCGCCACCGAGCGCAGTGGTGCGCACCAGCAGCCTGCCCTCGCCATTGATCGCGCCGCCGGTGATGCGGTCGCCTGGCGCCTTGTTCACTGGCAGGCTTTCGCCACTGATCAGCGCTTCGTCGGCCTGGCTCTCGCCCTCGACCACTTCACCGTCCACCGGGAAACGCTCGCCGGGCTTGACCATCACCAGGTCGTCCAGGCGCAGCGCAGCGATGGCGACATCTTCCTCGCGGCCGTCGACTACCCGCGTCGCGCGGTCTGGGCGCAAGGCTTCGAGCGCACGAATGGCGGCGCTGGTCTGGCGCTTGGCACGACTTTCCAGGTATTTGCCCAGCAGCACCAGGGCGATCACCACCGCCGAGGCCTCGAAATACAGGTGTGGCATCTGCCCGGCCGGCGTCGCCCACCATTGATAGATGCTCAGGCCGTAACCCGCGCTGGTGCCGATGGCGACCAGCAGGTCCATGTTGCCGGCGCCAGCACGCACCGCCTTCCAGCCGGCCACGTAGAAGCGTGCGCCGAGGATGAACTGCACTGGGGTGGCGAGCAGGAACTGGATCCACGCTGGCAGCATCCAGTGCTGCCCGAACAGTTCGCCGAACATCGGCAGCACCAGCGGTGCGGCCAGCAACAGGGCGGCGATCACCGCCCAGCGTTCACGCTGCAGGCGTCGCGCGGCATCCTGTTCGGGGCGCTGCTGGTCGCCGGCGCTCGCCTTGTAGCCGGCGGCCTCGACCGCCTGGATCAGCACGGCGGGGTCCGGCGTGCCGATCACCTCGACATGCGCGCGCTCGCTGGCCAGGTTCACCGCGGCGCTGCGCACGCCGGGCACCTTGAGCAGGGCGCGTTCGACCCGGCCGACGCAGCTGGCGCAGGTCATGCCCTCGATGTTCAGCTCGATGCTCTGCAGCGGTACGCCGTAGCCGGCCTTTTCCACGGCCTCGATCAGCGTCGCCACACCCAGGTCATCGCCTTCGACGCGCACCTGCTCGTTGGCTAGATTGACGTTGGCCGCGGCGACGCCCGGCACCTTGAGCAGGGCCCGCTCGACGCGGCCGGCGCAGCTGGCGCAGGTCATACCGCTGACCGGCAGCGTATGGGTGGCGCTGGACATGGCAGTGACTCCTCGGATTGCGATGGCTGCAGGATCGACCTTAACCCTATGGCAAGGTCAACACCATGATCTGCGACAGCAGGTGCCTTGACCTTGCCCGGGTGGCAAGGTCGAGAATCGGCGCCTTCAGCAGACGAGGAGAGCGACGATGCAAGTATTCAACGTGAGCGGAATGACCTGCAGCCACTGCGAGCGTGCGGTGACCCAAGCCATCCAGGCGCTGGACCCGCAGGCGCAGGTGCAGGTGGACCTGGCGGCCGGAACGGTGCAGGTCCAGAGCAGCGCCAGCGAGCAGGCGATTCGCCAGGCGATCAGCGAGGAGGGTTACCAGGTGAGCTGATCGCTCACGCGGCAGGCTGGTCGGGGTCGTCCGGCCAGTCGCGGACCAGGCCGCGGAACAGCGGGTCGATCAGCGCCCTGGTATCGACCTCTGGGGCGAACAGTTCGGTGTCGCGCGTCCAGTCGGTGAACAGTCCGACCACCAGGGCATGCAGCGACAGCGCGGCGAGCCGCGGCGTGACGCCGGGGCGCAGGCAGGTCGAGGCGTTGCGCAGCAGGTTTTCGCACAGATCGATGAACTGGTTGATGAAGGCGTGGTGACGTTCCTCGGCTTCACGCAGTTCATCGGTGAATTCGCACTTGTGCAGCAGGATGGTGAAGATCCGGCGCTTCTGCTCGTTGCTGGCCAGGGTGCTGATGGCCTCGACCGTCAGGTTGCGCAGGGCGATCAGTGCCTGCAGCGGCTGCTGCTGATCGCAGCTGCACAGGCGCTCGGTCATCTGCTCCGGTGGCAGGCGAATCTGGTTGAGCATTTCGTGGAACAGGTGCGCCTTGTTCTGAAAGTGCCAGTACACCGCGCCGCGCGTCACACCGGCGTCACGGGCGATCTGGTCGAGGCTGGTGTGGGCCACCCCCTTGTCCAGAAACAGCCGCTCGGCAGACGCGAGGATGGCGATACGAGTTTTTTCGGCTTCTTCTTTGGTTCGGCGCATGGGCAGATTCAGGCAGATGACGGCTGCTTCGGGCGTCCAGCAGCGATGGAGGGCGGCCAGTGTAACGGCGCATCTCGTCGTGATGCATGTTTACAATCGGCGGTGTATGTAACAGCATCTTGCACGCCGGTGCAAATTCCCGGGCACGGTCGAGGTCCCAACAACTCACCCGGCCACGTCTTCTTTCCAGCTTACGAGCCTCTGATGTCCCTGCGGATTCTTCTCATACTGGGCGCGCTCAGCGCGTTCGGACCCCTGGCGATCGACATGTACCTGCCGGCGTTCCCCTTGCTGGCGGAGTCGTTCGGCACCAGTGTCGATCACGTGCAGCTTTCGCTGGCGGCCTATTTCATCGGCCTGGCCATCGGTCAGCTGGTCTACGGGCCGTTGGCCGATCGCTATGGGCGGCGCGGGCCGCTGCTGGTCGGCGTGACGCTGTTCACCCTGGCATCGCTGGCCAGCGCCTTTGCGCCGTCCATGGACTGGCTGATCGGCGTGCGTTTCGTCCAGGCGCTCGGTGGCTGTGCCGGCATGGTGGTAGCGCGTGCCGTGGTGCGTGACCTGTGCGATCCGATGACCAGCGCCAAGGTGTTCTCGCAGCTGATGCTGGTGATGGGCCTGGCGCCTATCCTCGCGCCGGTGGCGGGCGGCGCGTTGCTGGCGTCGTTCGGCTGGCCGTCGATCTTCATCCTGTTGACGCTGTTCAGCGCGATGTGTCTGGTGGCGGTCACGCTCTGGCTGCCGGAAACCTATCCGGCCGGGCTGCCGCGTCAGCCGATGTCCGGTGCGCTCGGGCAGTATCTGCGGCTGTTCCGTGATCGCTTCTTCATCGGCCACGTGCTGACTGGTGCGCTGTGCATGGCCGGCATGTTCGCCTACATCACCGGCTCGCCGTTCGTCTTCATCGAACTGTATGGCGTCAAACCCGAGCATTTCGGCTGGCTGTTCGGCGTCAATGCGGCGGGTTTCATCCTGATGGCGCAGGTCAACGTGCGGCTGGTGCGCTGGCGCGGGCCGGAGTTCTGGGTGCGGCGCTGGGTGTGGTTCTTCTTCGGCAGTGCGCTGGCGTTGTTGGCAGTGGCGGCCGCACAGCCCGAATCGCTCTGGCCGTTGCTGATTCCGCTGTTCTGCTGCGTGTCCTGCCTCGGTTGCCTGCTGCCGAACGCCACGGCCTGCGCCATGGCCGACCAGCGCGCCAATGCCGGCAGTGCCTCGGCCTTGCTCGGCAGCATGCAGTTCACCATCGCGGCTATCGCCGCTTCCGCGGTGGGGGCTTTGCACAACGGCACTGCAGTGCCCTTGGCGGCGATCATCAGCCTGTGCGGCCTGCTGGCAACGATCGTCGCCTACACCACGGCGCGCGCCAGTACGGAATGACTGTCAGGCGCTGAGTGGCAGGGGATGCGGCGCCTGCAGGCGCCGGCGCAGGGTCTCGACGAAGGCGCGTGCCTCGGCTTCGCTGCGAAAGGTGATTTTCTGCCGGTCGAGGCTCACCTGCCAGGCGCTGTCGGGGTAGGGCGTCAGGGGACGGACGAGAATGTTCATGGCGATCTCCTCGTGAAGTAGACGCGGCACAGTCTAGGCGCTGCCATGACCCGCGGGGCGAGCCATGGTGTCGCATGTGGATAGCGCCGCGACGGACGGGGCTCAATAGGCCAGCCGTGCGTCCAGACTGTTTTGCGCCAGGCGGCGGGCCTGTTCCTCGGTCATGCCCAGGCTTTCGTGCAGCGCGACGAAGTTCTCCGTCACATAGCCGCCGAAGTAGGCCGGATCATCGGAATTCACCGTGACCTTCACGCCCTGCTCTAGCAGCTGGAGGATGTTGTGCTGGCGCATGTCGTCGAACACCTTGAGCTTGGTGTTGGACAGCGGGCAGACCGTTAGCGGGATCTGTTCCTCGATCAGCCGGGCGATCAGCTTCGGGTCTTCGGCAGCACGCACGCCGTGGTCGATACGGCTGACCTTGAGCAGATCCAGCGCCTGCCAGATGTAGTCGGGCGGACCCTCCTCGCCGGCATGGGCAACGGTGAGGAAGCCTTCCGCACGCGCCTTGTCGAACACGCGCTGGAACTTGCTCGGCGGGTGGCCGACTTCAGAGCTGTCGAGGCCGACGGCAAAGAACGCGTTGCGATAGGGCAGCGCCTGTTCCAGGGTCTTGAAGGCTTCCTCTTCCGGCAGATGGCGCAGGAAGCTGAGGATCAGCCCGCTGCTGATGCCCAGTAGTTCACGGCCGTCGGCCAGCGCCGCGCTGATGCCGTTGAGCGCGGCCTCGAACGGTACGCCACGGTCGGTATGGGTCTGCGGGTCGAAGAAGGGCTCGGTATGCACCACGTTCTGCTCTTCGCACTTCTGCAGGTAGGCCCAGGTCAGGTCGTAGAAATCCTGCTCGGTGCGCAGCACGTTGGCGCCGGCATAGTAGAGGTCGAGGAACTCCTGCAGATTGCCGAAGTTGTAGGCGCTGCGCAGTGCCTCCACGTCGTTCCAGGGCAGGGCGATCTTGTTGCGCTCGGCCAGGCGGAACATCAGTTCGGGTTCCAGCGAGCCCTCCAGGTGCAGGTGGAGTTCGGCCTTGGGCAGATTATTGAGCCAGTCGTGCATCGCGAAATTCTCGTCTTTCGGGTGTGCGGGCATTCTATCGGTGGGTTGGAGCAACTGATATGCCAGCTGACCCAGTTTGTCCCGCCTAGCAATTCTGGATGACAGCCGAATGACTGATTCATTGCGGTTAGCGCGATTTGGCGATTAATTGACCAGCGGTCTGCAGCCCAGTTCTGACGGGCGCTGGCGAGGTTGTTCCCAATGTTATCCACAAAGTTCTCCACCCAATTCGGGCATAACCTCAAGCTGGCAGAACGCGATTGATAGCAAAACGTCAGTAGCCGACTGCCCAGTCAAAAAACACAGTAATTCAAGCGCTTAACGCACCCCATTGGGGCGCGCAAGGCTTATTGATCAAAAATTGTGCAGTTTTCCCGAGCGCCCGCCGCGAGCGCTTTCCAGGCGGCCATACAATTGTTATCCACAATTGCGTCCACAGTATTTGTGGGCAACGACGCGTCTAGTCCATGGCTTCCAGCTGGCTGCGCCCGCGGGTGATATCAGCGAGCAATCTCTCCAGCGGCTGCAGCTGAGCGGCGGGAAGGGCAATCTCCAGGGTCGCGCCTTCGGCATCGAAATGTTCGGCTTCCAGCAGCGCCTCGAATTCCGCCAGGCGTGCCTTGAACAGCGCCAGCTCGGCGAAGCGGCAATGACAGCGACAGCGCGAGCGCGACACCAGCTCGCTGCGTTCGCCGGCCTGCAGGCACTTCGCCGTGGTGCCGCCATAGGCACGGGCCAGGCCGCCAGTGCCGAGCTTGATGCCGCCGAACCAGCGGATCACCACCACCGCGACCCGGTCGAAATCCTGCCCTTCGATGGCGGTGAGCATCGGCCGACCCGCCGTGCCGCCGGGCTCGCCGTCGTCGCTGAAACGGTACTGGTTGCCGATCTTCCACGCCCAGCAGCTGTGGGTCGCCGTGGGATCGCTGACCGCCTGGACGAACGCCTGCGCTTCTTCTGGGCTTTGCACCGGTGCGGCCTTGGCCAGGAAGCGGCTTTTGCTGATGACTTCCAGCAATTCGCAGGGCGCGGACAGGGTGAAGGGCATGGCTGTTACGGCGTCGGTGATGGTTTGCAGGGCGGCCATTGTAGCGGCGCCGCCGCGGCTGCGCTGCGTCGTCCTGCAAGAGGCCATCCGGCGAACGGATTGAACTTCGCCGGACCGTCCAACCCCTATCTAGTAGGGCGCGGTTGCGCGCATGGCCTGGAGAGGCCCCGCCGTACCGCATTTCGCTGGCACATCGGATGGAGGACATTCCATGCTCAATTCCAGTTACCAGTCATGTATCCAGGCCTGTTCCAATTGCGCACTGGTCTGCGAGACCTGCGCGGCATCCTGCTTGCGCGAGGACGACGTGAAGATGATGGCGCGCTGCATCGAACTCGATCGTGACTGCGCCGACATGTGTGCGATCGCAGCAGTGCTGATGACCCGCGACAGTGCCTATGCCAAAGCCTTCTGCAAGCTTTGCGCGCAGGTCTGTCGCGATTGCGCCGAGGAGTGCGGCAAGCACAAGCACGACCATTGCCAGGCCTGCGCCGAGGCCTGTCGCAAGTGCGCTGAAGAGTGCGAAAAGATGGCAGCCTGATCGGTTGTCGATTCGGAGGGCCGCAGCTGCGGCCCTTTTGCTTCAGCTCAGCCAGTCCAGCGTCAGGATCAGACGGTGCTCAGCCGTTGTCGCCTGCGGCGAGCGATGAATGATCCCGGCGCCTTCGTTACCCAGCCATTTCTCCCCCTTGAACAACGCCACGTCGCCAACCCCGAGCTGCTGGATGGCAGCCGGATCAGTCGGTTCGGCTGTCGGATCGCCCAGGCGCCGACGCTGCATGCCGCCCTCCCGAAGCCATTCGCTACCTGCGCCGGCGTAGGTGGTGATCAGCCGCAGCGGTACATGATCGACGTGAAAGCGCGGGCACATGGGTTTGTCCAGCACGCGCAGGCGCAGGCCAATGCGCCGCGCATCGACCAGGCAGCTGAACGCCCGCACCAGCCAGGCCACGTCGGCGACGAAACCAGCATGGCCGGCAAGGTCCCTATAGGCCGCCGCCAGGGTTGGCAGCTGCAGCTCACCGTCGCCGGTCGGTTCGAGGGTCAGCGATTCCGCCAGCGGCTCGCCCAGGGCCAGGAGTGTCTCGGCGAACTCGGCAATGTGCAGCGGCAGCCGGCGCTGCCATACGCTGAGGTTGACGCCGTCGCTCAGCGCTTCGCCGAGTACTGCCGGGGAGTCGCCCAGCAACTGGCGCGGCAGTGGGCGGATGATCTGCTGCGCCAGCATCAGGCGACCTGCTCGTGCCAGGGGCCGAACGGGTCCGGCAGGCGCAGCCAGCCGGTGACGCCCACGGCCCACTCGCTGTCGTTCAGTAGGCAGGCGTCGAGTTCGCGGCGCAGCTGGTCGAAGTTGATGTTCTGCCCGATGAAGACCAGCTCCTGACGGCAATCGCCGAACTCGCCGCGGGACTTGGCCAGGATTGCCGTGCGGCTTTCGCTGTCGCTCGGCCAGGCCGATTCAGGGGTGAAGTGCCACCAGCGGCCGGCATAGTCGTAGCGCATCAGCCCACCGGCCTGGGACCAGCTGCCTGCTTCCTCTGGCCGGGTGCCCAGCCAGAAAAAGCCTTTGGAGCGAAGCAGGCGGCCGTTGCTCCACTCGCGGTTGAGGAAGTTGTAGAAGCGTTGCGGGTGGAACGGCCGGCGCGCCAGGTAGGCGGTCGAGGCGATGCCATATTCTTCGGTTTCCGGCACATGCTCGCCGCGCATTTCCTTGAGCCAGCCCGGTGCCTGGGCGGCGCGCTCGAAGTCGAAGCGACCGGTGTCGAGGATGCTTGCGAGCGGCACCTGGCCCATGCTCATCGGCAGGATCTCGGCGTGGGTGTTGAGCCTGCCGAGAATGGCGGTCAGCTCTTCGCGTTCGGCGGCGGAAATCAGGTCGATCTTGCTGATCAGGATGACGTCGGCGAACTCCACCTGTTCGATCAACAGCTCGGTGACCGAGCGCTCGTCGTCCTCGCCAAGGGTTTCGCCGCGATTGGCCAGGCTCTCGGCCTCCTGGAAGTCGCGGAGGAAATTAACCCCGTCGACCACCGTGACCATGGTATCCAGCCGTGCCAGATAGGCGAGGCTCTGGCCCTGCTCGTCGCGGAAGGTAAAGGTTTCGGCCACAGGCAGTGGCTCTGAAATCCCGGTGGACTCAATCAGCAGGTAGTCGAAACGGCCTTCGCGGGCGAGTTTGCCGACCTCCTCGAGCAGGTCCTCGCGCAGGGTGCAGCAGATGCAGCCGTTGCTCATCTCCACCAGCTTCTCTTCGGCACGATTGAGGCTGACACCGCGCTGCACCTCGTTGCCGTCGATGTTGATCTCACTCATGTCGTTGACGATCACCGCGACGCGGCGGCCTTCGCGATTCTTCAGGATGTGGTTCAGCAGGGTGCTCTTGCCGGCACCGAGGAAGCCGGACAGGACGGTAACGGGAAGGCGGTTCATGGCGGTCTCGCAGGCGGATCGTTGGTGTTTTTCGCGCTGTTCCTGGCGTTGTTTCGCCTCGATGGACAGCGTCGTGGTGGGGCGTAGCAGCAACCGTGGCAGGCCGATCGGCTCGCCGGTTTCGGCGCACCAGCCGTATTCGCCGCGGGCGATGGCATCCAGTGCGTCGTCGATCTTGTCCAGCAGCTTCTTCTCGCGCTCCAGCACACGCAGCTGCCACTGGCGCTGCTCCTCGGCACTGCCGATGTCGGCGGGATCGCTGCTCGGCTCCTGTTCGCGCAGCACCTGGAATTCCTCCTCGATACGCGCCTGCAGTTCGGCCCGCTGGCGCAGGAGGAGGTCGCGGAAGAAGGCCTGTTGGTCGGCGCTCATGTACGCCTCGGCGGGCTGGGCGAGTAGTTCGGCTTCGGTCATCGGGAGGCACGTGTCGGGAGTAATGTAAGAGTTATAACATAACAATTATGTTCGTGATGCAAGCGCTGTTTGCGTGTCGAGCGGCGCACCGGTAAGCGTGTTGTTCCGAGGCAAAGAAAAAGCCCGCGGCGCGGATCGCGCGGCGGGCTCGGGGTTGATGGGCGCTGGGCGATCAGACTGCGCCCGGCAGCCCGTGGTAGTTGCGACCGAAGTACACCAGCGCATCGCTGCTGTCGCGGCGGTACACGGCGAGCACTTCGCAGTAGAGGATGTCGTGGGTGCCGACGCTGGCGCTGTGGCTGATGCGGCAGTCGAACGACACCGTGGCGCCGTCGAGCAGCGGCGAGCCGGTCACGCCGGTGCTCCACTGTGCTGCGGCGAAGCGTTCTGCCATGGGCGTCTTGCCGCCGAACAGGTTGGACAAGTCCCGCTGTGCGCCGGCCAGGGTGTTCACGCACAGCTGCCCGTTGGCGGTGACGATGGGATGTGCCGATGCGCTGCGGTTCAGGCACACCAGCAGCGTCGGTGGTTCGTCGGTGACGCTGCACACCGCGGTGGCGGTGAAGCCGGCACGGCCGCTGGGGCCGTCGGTGGTGATGATGTTGACCGCTGCGGCCAGGCGCGCCATGGCGTCGCGATAGTCCTGACGAATCACTGGGGCGCTGAATTGACGGGTGGTTTCGCATTGAGCCAGTTGCATGGTCGGTTCTCCATCAGGCGAGGACGCAGGCGCGGTCGAAGGGCAGGCGTGGCAGGCGGTCGCGCAGCTTGCTGGCGTCGCCATAGCCGAGGTTGATCAGCAGGTTGGATTTCCAGCTCGTGCCAGCGAAGAAGGCGGCATCCAGCGCCTTGCCGTCGAAGCCGGACATCGGTCCGCAATCGAGCCCCAAAGCGCGGGCAGCGAGGATCAGATAACCGGCCTGCAGCGAGCTGTTGCGCAGCGCGTTCTCGGTGATCAGCGCCGGCTGCCCGGCGTACCAGCTGCGCGCATCGGCGAAGGGAAACAGCTCCGGCAGGGTTTCCGGGAAGTCCTCGTCATAGGCGACGATCACCGTCACCGGCGCGGCCATGGTCTTTTCGAGATTGCCCTTGGACAGGCAGGGCGCGAGCTTTGCCTTTCCCTCCGGCGTGCGTACGAAGACAAAGCGGCCGGGGCAGCTGTTGACGGCGGTCGGGCCGAGGCGGACGTGCTCGTAGAGTTGTTCGAGCAGGGCATCCGGCACTGCTTTGTCGAGCCAGGCGTTGTGGGTGCGGGCGTCGCTGAACAGCGTGGCGAGGGCATTCGAGTCGATGGGGGCGTGCATGTTCGGGTCCTCAGGCTGCTGCGACCTGTCCGCATTGCTCGGCAAGATGGTCCAGCAGGATCTGGTTGAAGGGTTCGCTGTCGCTGACGCTGGACGCGTGGCCACCGTAGTTCAGCAACGCCAGTTGGGCATTGGGCAGGACGTCAGCCAGGTGCTGCGAATGCTGCCAGGGCACCAGCATGTCGTCGCGGTTGGCGATCAGCAGGGTCGGAGTGGTGATGCGCGACAGCTCGGCCTCGATATCGAAGGCCAGCAGTGCCTCGATACGCCGCACCAGATTCATCGTCGCTGGGAAATGCGCCAGTGCATGGGCATCGTCGCGTGCCAGTCGCTCGCTGTTGGCCGCGATCCAGTCGGCCGGGTAGAGAAACAGCGACTGCGCCTGCACATAGGCTGCCGGGCCACTGTCGCGCAACAGGTTCAGGCGCACCGCGAAACAGCGCGCACTGTGCGGGTTGGGGCTGCTCCAGGCATTGATCGGTACCAGACTCTGCAGCAACTGCGGCCGCAGCAGGGCGATCTGCAAGCCGACCAGCCCACCGAGGGCATGGCCGATGAAGTGGCAGCGGCGGATGCCCAGGGTGTCCAGCAGCTCCAGTAATTCCACTGCCATGGACTCGATGGAATAGCCCGCCGGCAGGTTCGCCGGACTCCTGTTGGTCCCCAGCTGATCGTAGACCAGCACCCGGTAGTCCTGGGTCAGCGCCGGCAGCTGCGGTGTCCAGAAGGCGGCGGCGCCGCCGAGGCCGGAGCTGAGCACCAGAGTCGGCGCATCCGGCTCCATGCGGCCATGAAGTTCGTAGTGCATGTCATTCCCTCCGCGAGGTCGATCAGCGGGCCGCGGGCGTGCCGGCTGACCCGCTCTGGCAGGCGCTATTGGCCGACGTGGGCGATGCTGGCGATCTCGATCAGCGCATCGGGCTTCACCAGCCCGCACTGGATGCAGTAGCGCGCGGGCTTCTCGCCGGGGAAGTACTCGGCGTACACCTCATTGACCTTGGTGTAGTTGGCCCAGTCGGTGAGCATGATCATGTTGAAGGTGACGTCGTCCATGCTGCCGCCGGCGGCCTCGACGACGCCCTTGATGGTTTCCAGCACATGGCGGGTCTGTGCGGCGGCGTCGCCGACGTGGACCACGTTGTTGTCCTTGTCGAACGGCAGGGTGCCGGAGACGTAGACCACGCCATCGGCCATGGAGCCGGGCACGTACGGGGCGAGCGGTTTGCCGGAGCCGGCGGGGATGATGGATTGCTTGGGCATGTCGTTGATTCCTTGCAAGGCATTCAGGCGAACCCGGCGGACGCCTCTGCGGGCGTCGCGGTCGGGCACTGGGGTGTAATCAGCTGGCAACAGCCACGCTGGGTGCGGTCGCGAAGCTCTGACAGAAGGCGTCGACGCTGGAGACCCAGCCGAAGAACGTCTCGATGTTGTACAGCGCAGCCTGCTGGGCGAATTCCGGCCCGGCCTGGTGGGTGGCATCGGCCAGCACCACGCCGAAATACTCCAGGTGGAAACCGTCGCGCAGGGTCGATTCCACGCACACGTTGGTGGCGATGCCGGTGAACACCAGATTGCGGATGCCACGGGCACGCAGGGTGCTGTCCAGTTGCGAATTGAAGAAACCGCTGTAGCGCGGCTTGGGCACCAGAATGTCGCCGGGCTGCGGCGCCAGTTCGTCCACCAGCGCGTAATCCCAACCGCCCTTGGCCAACAGTGTGCCGGCCAGTTCCGGGCGCTTGCGCATGGTCTTCAGCGCGTTGGACTTGTGCCAGTTCGGCGAACCCGGCCCGCCGGCCTCGACGTACCCGTTGTCCCAGCCGTTCTGCAGAAAGATCACCTGTATGCCGGCGGCGCGGGCTGTGCCCAGTGCCTGGCGGATTTTCTCGATCACCGGCTGGGTCGCCGAAACATCGAAACCTGCCAGGTCGAGATAACCGCCGCGCGTCGCATAGGCGTTTTGCATATCCACCACGACAAGCGCGGTTTCGCTCGCCTTCATCGCGAGCGGCTCGGGGCGTGCCGGTAGCTGCACGGACTCGTCCGTGGCGCTCAGGCCGTAGCCGGAGATCTGTTCGGCGGCGCTCATCAGGCCGACTCCTTCAGCGCGGTGACGTGCCGACGGCTCTGCATCAGCGGCTGAATCTTCTGGCCGAAGGCTTCGACGCCTTCGAGGAAGTCATCGAAGGTCAGCATCACGCCCTGCATGCCGGGCACCGTGGCGATCTCATCGAGCATCCGCGCGACGTTGGCGTAGGAACCCACCAGCGTGCCCATGTTGATGTTCACCGCCGAAGTTGGGTCGGCCATCTGCCGGATGTTGCTGTCAGCGCCCTTGTCGGCGGCACCCTGCTCGCCGAGCCAGGCGATGGCTTCCTCATCCGCGCCGGCCTTGTAGTGCTCCCACTTGGCGCGGGCGGCTTCGTCGGTTTCGTCGGCGATGACCATGAACAGCACGCAGGACGTCACGTGGCGGCCGGTCTTCTCGGTGGCCTTGAGTAGCCGCTCGGTGGCCGGGGCGAAGGCGGTCGGCGTGTTCACACCCTTGCCGAAGCAGAAGTTGTAATCGGCGTACTGCGCCGAGAAGGCCATGCCGGCATCGGATGAGCCCGCGCAGATGATCTTCATGTCCGCCTGCGGTTTCGGACTGACGCGGCAGTCCTCCATCTGGAAGTGCTCGCCCTTGAAGTCGCTGCGGCCGGTGGCCCAGAGGTCGCGCAGCACCTGGGCGTATTCGCCGAGATACTGGTAACGCGTGCCGAAGAATTCATCGCCTGGCCACATGCCCATCTGTGTGTATTCCGGCTTCTGCCAGCCGGTCACCAGATTCACGCCAAAGCGCCCGCCCGAGATCGAGTCGATGGTCGAGGCCATGCGCGCGACGATGGCTGGCGGCAGGGTCAGCGTTGCGGCAGTCGCGAACAGCTGGATCTTGCTGGTGACCGCCGCCAGACCCGCCATCAGCGTGAAGGATTCCAGGTTGTGTTCCCAGAACTCGGTCTTACCACCGAAGCCGCGCAGCTTGATCATCGACAGCGCGAAGTCGAAGCCGTAACCCTCGGCCTTCTGCACGATGGCCTTGTTCAGCTCGAAGGTCGGCATGTACTGCGGCGCATTCTCGGAGATGAGCCAGCCGTTGTTGCCGATCGGAATGAAAACACCAACATCCATGGGTCGCACCTCTGTACGCAATGGCTAGAAAGCGCTGCCCGAACGTGACGGGCAGGGTCGAGGGTGCATTAGCAGGATGCAGGCCAGAAAGTGAATTGCCTTTTTTATCAACGAGATAAGTAGCTTGTGTGGTGCGATGTGGACCATTTGGTCTGAATCAGAGCACCTGGTTTGTGCGCGGCGCACGAAGATCGTGCAGCAGTCGCTTGCTGCCTTCGTCGCTCGTGCGTCGCACGCTCGCCGCGCTACAGTAGCGCCTCGTTCGAACCATCCGGTAATCCCGTGACAGACCAGCCCCCCGTTCCGCCCCGCAAGCGCCTTACCGCCAGCAAGACACCACGGCCAAAGGGCGCAGTCCGCGTACCGAGCGCCAGCGCCCAGGACCGCCGCCTGCGAATGATCGAAAGCAAACGCGCCAGCATTCTTCAGGCCGCGCTGGAGCTGTTCTCCCGCTTCGGCCTGCACGGCACCAGCCTCGACCAGGTGGCGACCCAGGCAGACGTCTCCAAGACCAACCTTTTGTACTACTTCGGCAACAAGGAAGAGCTATACACCAACGTCCTGCGGCAGCTGCTGGAGGTCTGGTTGCAGCCGCTGCAAGCATTCAGCGTCGAGCAGGACCCGGTCGAGGCGATCCGCGACTACCTGCGGGTCAAGCTCGAACTCTCCCGCGATCATCCCGCCGAATCGCGGCTGTTCTGCATGGAGATCATGCAGGGCGCGCCTCTGCTGCTGGGTGAGTTGCAACAGCCGCTGCACGATCTGGTGGAAAACAAGGTCGCCGTGATCCAGGCCTGGATCGACGCCGGCAAGCTCGCCCCCATCGCGCCGCACCACCTGATCTTCTCGCTCTGGGCGACCACCCAGCACTACGCCGACTTCCGCGTGCAGGTCGAGGCCGTGGCCGGCAAGACCCTGGATGATCCGGCGTTCTTCGAGGAAACGCTCAAGAGCCTGCAGTCGCTGATCCTCGATGGGGTGAGGCCGCGTTGAGCATGCTTTCCATCAAGCCGCCACGCTCCACGCTGAGCTGGCTCGGCCTGAAACTGCTGTCGATTAATCTGATCGCGCTGAGCCTTTCCGCCTGCTTCGAGGAGGCGCCGCAAGTAAACCCGCGGGCTAAGGACGTCACCGTGTCGACCGCCGCTAACTTCGCCCGCGCGCTCGTTTCCAGCGACTTCACCGAGGCTCATGCACTTCTCTCAACGCAGGCGCAGCAGCGATATTCCGCAGCGCAACTGCAGCAGGCTTATGCCGACATGACCTCCTACGGCGATGGGCCGGGCGCAGTGGATGGCCACGTCGAATTCATGGATGACTGGCCCGCCCGGCAATCGCAGGACATCGGTTGGGCCTACGTGTCGATTACCGGTGCAGGATTCATCGAGGCCGTGACGGTAGTCGTCGTTGATGAACGCGGCGCTGCGAAGATTCGCGAAATCGAATGGGGGCGTCCCTGACTTGCCCCGGTCAACGCTAACGCTCTAGCGGCGAAGAACCGCTGCCTAGCGGCTGCCGTACGCCGCGTTCACCGGCTCACCCGCTGCAATCACCTTGCGCGAATGGCCACTGCTGTCTGTACTGGCTGGTCTAACCGTGCGCGGGCCGGAGCGCCTTGGGCAACCTCCGGCATCAGCGCCCTCATGGAGTGAAACGATGAAACCGACATTCCAGCCTGGCCGAAATATCGCGATGAAGGTGCCTGCCCACGAATACCAGCGGACGCTCGTGTTCTACCGCGAGACGCTCGCACTGGAAGAACTCACCCCGGCGGGCGCTGAAGGTGAGCACACGCCGCGCTTCGATTTCGGCGGCAAGGTGCTCTGGCTGGACTGCGTGCCGGGCATCAGCCAGGCGGAGATATGGCTGGAGGTCGTCACGGATGACCTGGAAGGTGCTGCCGCCCACTTTGAGGAACGCGCCTGCACCCGCCGGGACGAAATCGAAGCGCTGCCGGAAGGCTTCAGGGCGTTCTGGATATCGAGCCCGGCCAATATCATCCATCTGGTTTCCGAAGACACTGCGTCCTGACATACAGGCGGCCTGATGACGAACGCTGCCGGTGATTCCGGGACTATGACGTGCATCCGCTTCTCGGAAATCGAACGGTACGTGCCTGCTCTGCCGGGACTCTATGAGATCTACAAGGACGACGGCACGGCGTTGAAGGTTGGAATCGGCGTCAACCTGCGCAAGCGGCTGATTCAGCACCGGAAGTCTCGCCAGAGCAGACTGATCCTCAGGTCTGGCGGTGACTGGAACAACCCTGCCGATGTCAGGAGCGCCCAGTCGATACTGGCTAAACATCTGTACTTTGCCGGCAGCATCGACGGATACGACCTCCGAGCGGAAGCGGGTCGGCAGGCGTTTCTCGAAGAGCGTTGCTACATCCGCTTCCGGATTACTTCGAGCCGTGAGGAGGCGCGTTTGCTGGAACGTGTGCTGGAGGCCGGCGGAGCCTTTCCTTTTCAGGGACGGGTGAATCCTGAGCGTTGAGCTCCGCCGGATGGTGTCAGCAGTCGCCGCGCCTTCAAACCGCCTGCCTTTGCCGGTAGCCCTGCGCAACCTGCGCCAGCACCACCAGCGTCACGATGGGCAGCAGCCCGATGTTCACCGCCGCCCAGCCAGCCTGAGCGATCAACGCGCCAGAGGCGAAGGACATCACCGCGGCGACGCTGCCGTTGCTCAGCTCCATCAGGCCCTGTGCCCGGGCGCGTTCGCTTGCGGCATGGCCCTGGCCCAGCTGGGTGGTGCCGGCGACCAGCATCAGGTTCCAGCCGATGCCTAGCAGGCAGCTGCTGAGCAGGAAATGCCAGTGGCTGACGCCGAGCAGCGCCACCACCGCGCTGGCGATCAGCAATCCTCCACCCACACAGGCGACCAGCCGGCAGCCGAAGCGGTCCACCAGCGGCCCGGCGACGAATGCCGGGAGGAACATGCCGAGCATGTGCCACTGGATGACCTGACCGCTGGCCTGCAGATCCAGACCTTCGCCATGCATCGCCAGGGGCGTGGCGTTCATCACCAGGATCATCAGGCCGTGGCCGGCGGCGGTGGTCAGCACCGCGGCGCGAATGGTCGGCCGCGCCAGCAGTGCCTGCCAACTGACTGCTGACGGGGCGGCCTGAACGCCGGGCGTTCCGCTGCTTGCCGGCAATCCAGCAAGCACCAGCACGCCCAGCGCCGCGAGGCTGGCGATCAACAGATAGGTGCCGGCGAAGGGAACGCTGGCGAGATCACGCGCCAGGTGGCCGAGCGTGGGCGCGATCAGCGCGGCCAGTACACCGCCGCCGATCACGCAGGCCGTGGCGCGACCCTTGAAGGCATCGCTGACCGCTTCCAGCGCGGCGAAGCGGTAATACATCGCCGAGGCCTGATAGGCGCCGATGGGCAGCGCGCCGAGGCAGAGCAGGGTGAAGCTGTCGAGCCAGAGCGACAACGCGCTGATCAGCCCGCCCAACACGCCGGCCAACGCACCGATGAGAAAGCCGACGCGACGGCCGCGGCGCTGCATCAGCCCCGCCAGTGGTTGCAGGGCGAGCAGGCCGCCGAGCATCAGCAGAGCGAGCGGCAGGGTGGCGAGACCCGCCGCCGGTGCCAGGCGCAGACCGACGATGGAAGTGAAGATGATGCCGGTCATCGAGCAGGACCAGAATAGCGCCTGGGCGATGAACAGACGCAGGACCTGAGGGTTGCTGAACAATAGGTGCATGGCGAGGCCCCTTGAGGGTGATGAGCGGGCACAGCGCTGCCTGGCGTTACGCCGGGCAAGCTGTGAACGATGAGTGAGGTTCTGACGAAGCGTCAGCCGAAGCGCTGATAGAAGTCCCGCGGGCTGACCGACAGGTGTTTCTGGAAGCTGCGCCTGAGGTTTTCCGGATGGCCGAAGCCGGTCAGCCGCGCCACCGTCGCGATCGAGGCCTGGGCGTCGAGCAGCAGATTGCGCGCGGCTTCCAGGCGCACCCGTTCGATGTACTGGCCCGGCCCCATGCCGGTTTCCTGGCTGAACAGACGGCACAGGGTGCGCGGTGTCATATGCGCCTGGGCGGCCAGCGCCTCGATGGACAGGTCGTCGCCCAGGTGCCCCGGAATCCATTCCAGCAGTGCGGCAAGACGCGCCACGCCGCCACTTGGCGCCGCCAGCATCGGGCTGAACTGGGTCTGCCCACCCGGCCGGCGCAGAAACATCACCAGCCGCTGCGCAACCGAAAGCGCCAACGCGCGGCCGAGATCGGCCTCGACCAACGCCAGCGCCAGGTCGATGCCCGCCGTGACGCCCGCCGAGCTGAACAGATGCGCCGCCTGCGGATCGGTCGGGTCATAGGTGTGCAACCGGTCACCCTGCACCTTGATGGCCGGGTACGTACCCAGCGCAGCGAGGTCCGCCCAGTGCGTGGTCGCCTTGCGTCCATCGAACAGCCCGGCCTCGGCCAGGATCAGCGCGCCGGAACAGACCGAGCCCAGGCGCCGCACCCTGGGTTCGGCGGCCCGCAGCCAGTCGAGCAGCGGTTGGTCGTGCTTCTGCGAATCCACGCCGACACCGCCCGGAACCAGCAAGGTATCCAGCGTGGCCGGATCGCACACGGCCCAGCTCGCATCCGCCACCAGCTTCAGCCCCGCCGAGGTGGCGACCGGGCCGACGCTGGCAGCGAGCAGCATCAGCTCGTAATGTCTCGGCAGGCCCTGGCGCTGCCGCTCGACATTGGCCGAGGCGAACACCTGCATCGGGCCGGTGACATCAAGGCTCATCACATCCGGGTAGATCAGGCAGGCGACGGTGCGGGTGGCGTCCATGGTGCGGCTCTCAGGGTGGATGTCTGCAGTCTGCTGCCGAGGCGCCGCTGTCGCAATGACAAGGTTCCCACGGATCTTGCCATTTCTAGTTCCTGACTAACGAGCCAGAGTGCTTTGTAGAACAGCGCAACCAGACGGTCGTGTTCGCATCCGCTCCAGATAGTCACGCAGCCGCGGCCATTGGCTGAGTAAGCCCGCTGGTTTGGTGATGAGCATCAGATAGTCGAGCATGGGTGTCAGCAATGCGTCTGCGATGCTCCAGTGCTCTGTGCAAAAGAAGAACTGCTCGCCCAGTTGCGTGTCGAGGATCGCTAAGGTTTGCTCTGCCTCCAGCCGAGCAATTTCCAGAGTCTCTGTATCGCGAGTTGTCGAGTGGTTTGGGCCAGCAATAGGCAGAATGTAGTTTCGAACCAGTGATGCATCGACAGAGGTAACCAATGCGCTTGCCCATTGTTCCAGGAGCATCGTGGGGGCGAGTGTATGTGTAGGCGAGCGCTCTGGATGCGTCGTATCGAGATAGCGAAAGATTGCCATGGTTTCGAATATCGCTGTGCTGCCGTGCAGCAGAACAGGGACCTTGCCGAAAGGGTGCAGAGCCCTATGAGCCTCGCTGCGCCAGCCGATCGGACAGCCGTTCAGATGCATCCCATACGTGTACGTTAGCTCTTTCTCCTCGCAGTAAAGCCGAACGCTACGGACCAGTGTGCTGAAGCCGGGGCCGAAAATATGCAGATCCATGATGAGTCGCTCTGGTTGGGGAGCTGGAATTCTGCTGGCTGGCACTCTATGTTCAAGAACATAGACTGAAGGATCACTTATGCCTTGGCCCACTGATCAACGCGACCGCACTCGATCCCGCATTCTGGAAAGCGCCTCACGTCTATTTGCCGATAAGGGGTACGAGCAGGTATGCATCGACGATCTTATGGCCGACGCGGGCCTGACGCGGGGCGCGTTCTACAGCCACTTTCAAACAAAAGCTGAACTCTATGCGCAAGCGATTCGATACGCCGCGAGCACCGGCGGTGCGCGCCTGCAGGAGTTGGGTAAAGGGGGGGTGGGGGCGCTAGTGGAAGGTTATCTTCAGCGCTCACATGCAACCGGCGAGTCGATGAGGTGCCCGCTGGCTTTTATGGCTGCAGATATTACCCAGCGAGAGCCTGAGATTCGGCAGGTTTACAGCACGGCGCTGCAGAACTTTATCGCCCGACTGCAACAGGCTTCACCGACGAGTGAACGCACGCAGATTCTGCAAATGGTCGTTGCGCTCATTGGTGGGTTGGTATTGGCTCGCGCTGTGGAAGAACCCGATCTGTCCGAAGAGATTCTTGCCGCCTGCCGGTCGGACTGTCATGGCCTGCTTGCGCAGCAGCACTCGCTGAGTGCCAATGACGTCTAGTGGATCTACGCGACACGCCAGATGCTTCTCTAGCAGTGAGTGTTTGCCACGTTCGAACACGGGGATAGCGCGCTTCCGGCCGCTGTAACCGTTACCGTCCAGATAAGCCGCCGCCACCGAGCGCCTGCTCCCCCCAAAAAGGTTTCAGACGGCTATGTCCAGGCATATGCGCATCTGGATATTGACATTTATCGATGTGAGGCCGAGGATCATCCGCTCGGCAGTGACGGTAGTACCCGACTGCACAGCCCTCACGGGGCGGTACTCACATTCGGTGAGGCCGCCTCCGTTACCTAATATCTATAATTCACGATATCTAAATCTTACGTTATGAATCATAAAGCACTTTTTACTCCCGGCTCCCTTGGCTCCTTCACGCTACGTAACCGCATCGTGCTGCCACCACTGACACGCTCGCGCAGTTCGCAGCCGGGCAATATTCCAAACGCCGTAATGGCGACCTACTACCAGCAACGAGCCAGTGCAGGCTTCATGGTGACGGAAGGCATTCAGATCGAGCCGAGAGGGCAGGGATATGCCTGGACGCCCGGGATTCACAGCCCGGAACAGGTCGAAGGCTGGAAGGCCGTTACCCAGGCGGTGCATGACGAGGGCGGCGTGATTTTCGCCCAGCTCTGGCATGTCGGCCGTGTCTCGCACACCTCGCTGCAACCCGGTGGGGCGCAACCTGTTGCGCCGTCCGCCATTGCGGCGACCAACGTCAAAGTCTTTATCGAAACGGGACCGGGCGAGGGCGCGCTGGTCGAGCCCTCGATGCCGCGGGCGCTGTCCAATGCCGAAGTCAAAGAGCTGGTACAGCTCTATGCCGAGGCCGCACGCAACGCGATTGAAGCAGGCTTCGATGGCGTCGAGATTCACTGCGCCAACGGCTACCTGGTCAACCAGTTCATTTCCGCCCACACCAATCGCAGGACTGACGAATACGGCGGTTCGCTGCAGAACCGACTGCGTTTTCTGCGCGAGGCGGTCCAGGCGATAGCCGACGCCATAGGTGCCGAGCGCGTGGGGGTTCGCTTTGCGCCGCTGTTCGCCAGTACGGATGAGGAGCGCGTCTACCTTGGCCTGGTGGAGCAAGACCCGCATGAGACCTACATCGAAGCGGTGAAGATTCTGCAAACCATCGGCGTCGCGTACGTATCACTGGCCGAGGCCGATTGGGACACCGCGCCCGAACTGCCCAGCAGTTTCAGAGAGGCGGTTCGTGCGGCGTTCAACGGCGCGATCATCTACGCAGGCAAGTACACCCCGGAGCGCGCCACCGCGGCGATCGAAGCCGGTTGGGCGGACCTGATCGCCTTCGGCCGTCCGTTCATTGCCAACCCGGACCTGCCGGCGCGCATTGCCCGTGGCTGGCCTATGAACCCGCTGGATGCCAGCAGCATGTACGGCGGCACCGAAAAGGGTTACATCGACTACCCGGTGTACGCGCACTGAGTCGGCGTGCGTGCACGGCCGTGGCGTGCACGCAGCCAGCACCGACAAAGTATCGTAAGATCGCGAAAACCCATTACCTGCCGCGGATATGAGCATAGACATCAGTGAAGCGCTGAAGGCCCTGGATAACCCCACGCGGCTGGCCATCCTTACCCTGCTGAAGGACCCGAAGACCAACTTCCCCGAGCAGGAAGCCGATCCCGAACAGCTGGGTGTCTGCGTCAGCATCATCCAGGAGCGTGTGGGGTTGTCGCAGTCCACCGTTTCGAATTACCTGGCGGCGCTCCAGCGCGCGCAGCTGGTGACGTCGCAGCGTATCGGTCCCTGGACCTACTACAAGCGAAACGAAGAGAAGATCGCTCAGCTGCTCGAGGCGCTCAGCAAAGCCATCTGAGCTGGCTGTGAATTGCGTGTCGCTGGCGTCAGCAGCATGTGAGCCGATCGTTTTTCCAGCCGGACGTGACGGGTCGCTCGCAATGGGGCGCAGTTATCGACTGACCTTGCTCGCCCGATATCGCCCCGGCGTCATGCCGACCACCGTCTTGAAGTCATGAATGAAGTGCGCCTGATCGCTGTATCCGCAGGCCAGGGCGGTGTCCAGTAACGGCTGGCCGGCACGCAGCTGGTTGCGCACCAGCGCCACGCGCTGGATGCGGCTGAACTGCTTGGGGGTCATTCCTACATGATGGCGGAACAGGCGCTCCAGCTGGCGCTGGCCGAGCGGTACGGTCTGGAGGAGGTCGGCCAGGCGTGCACGGCCCTCGGTCGCGGTGATCTCCGACAGTAGCTGTTGCACTGGGGAGCGTCGCTCCTGAGTCGCCTGCAGACGTTTCATCAATTCCTGCTCTACCAGCAGTTGCTGCGCCTCGCGGCTCAGCTCGGCGAGTTGGTCGACCATCCCGGCAAACCCCAGTCGCTGCCAGTCGGAGCTATGAAAGCCCGCCAGCTCATCCAGGCTGATGCCAAAGAACGCCGCGCCCATCCCAGGGCGAAAGCGCACGCCCATCAGCCTCACCCGCCCAGCCAGTTGCAATCGCGAACTGGCAAGCTGCGGCCCGGCGATCAATGCACGCGGCTTGTGCAGATGACCATCGAAGGCCAGCGGGTCGGCGAAATTGAAGATGACCCCACAGGCGCCGTCCGGATGCAGCATCTGCTCGTCGTACACCGTGGCGGCGTCACCCTCCAGCCACCAGAAACGCTGCACGTAGGCAGCCAGTGCTGGCGCAGGCGGGCGAGTCAGGAAGCCACTGATGTGTGGCAGTCGTTCGTGCAGGGCGGACATGGAAGGCGGCGTTCGAAGATGTCGAAAATCTACAATAGCTCAGCTCGGCGGCTGCGTAGCCTTGGCTGCACATTCAAACCGAGGAGTGACCACCATGCGCATGAACTACCAGGCCGCCGCCCCCGATGTGATGACCGCCATGATCGGGCTGGAAACCTACCTGGCGCGGCAGAGTCGCCGCGAGGACGGCGTCGACAAACCGCTGATGGAGCTGGTCAAGATCCGCGTCTCGCAGATCAACGGGTGCGCCTACTGCCTTGACATGCACACCAAGGACGCCCGCGCCCTCGGCGAAACCGAGCAGCGCATCTATGCCCTGAGCGCCTGGCGCGAAACCCCGTTCTTTACCGACCGCGAACGCGCCGCGCTGGCCTGGGCCGAGGCCAACACCCTGTTGCCCCAGGGCGTTTCGCAACAGCTGTTCGAGGAGGTGCGTGAGTATTTTTCCGAAGCCCAGCTCGCCAGCCTGACCCTGGCCATCGCCACCATCAACGCCTGGAACCGCTTTGGCGTGTCCTTCGCGCCGGTGCCGGGCAGCTACCAGCCGGGGTAGGGTGGATGCCTGCCGCCACTCGGCTGGAACGTCGGGCGGTCAGGGCTTGATCTGCTGGTTGCCCATGGCGCAGAAGCTCTGTGCCTGCCGGGCAGCCGGCAGTGCACGCAGCCGGCTCATGCATTGGGCCTGGCTTGGCGTCCGTTCCACGCTGAGCATTGCGTTCTCGTCGACAGCGATCAGGTAGGGCTGGTTGTAGCGCGGGCCATCGTGCCAGCTGCTGAACTGCAGATCGCTGAAGGCGCAGCGATAGTGCATGTGGCCGGCGAAGCCTTTGAAAAGATCGTTCCGGAAGATGTGATGGTATTTCTGCCAGTCACGCGCGCGCTGGCCCTCGCGCACCGCTTCGCGGCAACCCTCCAGTTCGGTGATATCCGCTTCATGTAGAAACGCGCTCTGCGCCAGGCTGGTGCCGTCCAGCTGCACCGTGGCGACCAGATAGACCCGCTGTTCGGCCGCCTGTGCCGCCAGCGCCATCAGCAAACCCAGCGTCAACATCCCTGTTCTGATCAATCTGCAATGCTCCTGAAGGGCCGTCTCATCGAGGGCGCACCCTAGCCGAGGAGCGCGTCGGGAAACAAGCGTGCGAGTGGCCGGAAAAGGGGGCCGATCGAGGGGATGAACTCCATTGTCGGCTGCTGTCGAAATCAGTGTGTCCAGCGCGTTCGTTCATACGGGGAAATGAAATGTTGCAAGCCCATCGCGGCATCCGGCTAACGCTCGGCGGCTTTGCTGTAAATTGGCCTGCCATTGGCAATGAAATCTCCCTTACATGACCCTCCTGATAGCGTTCGCTGTCTTATCCATCCTCGTTTCATTCATCTGTTCGATCCTCGAAGCCGCACTGCTCTCGCTGACACCGAGCTTTATCGCGCACCAGAAGACGACCCGTCCGAAGCTGTACGAGCGCCTCAAGGAACTGAAAGACAAGGTCGACCAGCCGCTCGCGGCCATCCTGACCTTGAATACCGTCGCCCACACCGTTGGCGCGACCGGTGTCGGTGCGCAGGTCACCGTGGTATTCGGCAACGGCTATGTCGGTATCGCCTCGGCGGTGATGACGGTACTGATCCTGGTGCTTTCGGAAATCCTGCCCAAGACCATCGGTGCCCGTTACTGGCGCACGTTGGCGCCGTACCTGCCGCCTCTGCTGAACGGCATGATCTGGATTCTGAAGCCCTTCATCTACCTGTCCGACATGATCATGCGGCTGGTCGGTGGCAAGGAGCCGGAGCACGACATCCGCCAGGAGATCAAGGCGTTGACGGTGCTTGGCCGCGAGAACAAGAGCCTCGACGAGGACGAGCAGCGTGTCATCAGGAACATCCTCGACCTGCACGAGATCAAGGTCCGTGACGTCATGACACCGCGTACGGTGTGCGACTACACGTCGCCGGAGACCAGCATTGGCGCATTCAAGGAGCAGGTTGCCGACAGCCAGTTCTCGCGCTACCCGGTGATCGGCGACAACGAGAGCCCGCTGGGTGTGGTGTTCCGCTATGACGCCCTGTCAGCGACCGATGACGAGGCGCCGGTCTCGACGATCATGAAGCCGATGAAAGTCGCGCCGGAAATGACCAGCGTCGAGAACCTGATGACTCAGCTGCTGCACGAGCGCCAGCACATGTGCCTGGTCTACGACGAGTTCGGCAGCTGGCGCGGCCTGGTGACGCTGGAAGACATCATGGAAACCATCATCGGCCAGCCGATCATGGACGAAACGGACGACATCCCGAACATGCGCCGCTTCGCCAAGCGCCGCTGGGATCACCGCATCAAGCGCGCCCGCGACAGCTGACCGAGCATGCGGAGCGGGTCTGCCGCTCCGCATGAAGCTGCCGGATCTCAGCGCTTGACCGTCCCGAACCGCATGAAACGCGTCTCGCCGCTGGCATCCTCGACCCCGTCGTTATCGGTGACGACGAACAGACGCCCCTGCTTGTCGACCGCCGCACCTTCGACCTTGTCCAGCACCCAGCCACCGGTGCTCTTCAGATCAGGTAGCAGATCGCGCTCCAGACGCTTGCTTGCGAGCGGGAAGCGCTGACCTTCAGCGGCGGGCTGCAGGCCATTCAGGTCGATGCGGTACAGGCGCTTGATCTGTGCCGCCGGGCCCTGCTGGTTGTCGCGCTCGATCACCAGGAACTGGCCGTTGTCGATTGAAGTGAGCTCGGACAATCCGACCCAGCCGCCCTCGGCTGCGGCGTCGAGCGGGTAGTGGATGAACCCCCATTCACCAGTGCCCGGGTTGAACACGCCGATGCGCACCCGCCCGGCGGGGTCGTTCTTCCACTCGCGTTGAAAGGCCACGTAGACGCGGGTGCTGGCGCCTTCGCCGACCACCGCGACGCCCTCGAAACCGTTGCTTGTCTGCTGGGCGGCCACTTCCGCGGGCAGGGCGAACTCGTCCAGTACTTCGCCGCTGGCGTTGGCGCGGATCAGCAGGTTGGGCCTGGCCTTGCCGTTACCTTCCGAAGCCAGCCAGAAGTCGCCATTGCTGGCCTGGGCAATGCCTTCCAGATCGTAGTCGACGCTCGTGCCAGCCTTGCGCAGCTCGATCTGGCGGTCGATCAGTGCCGGTGTCTGGCTGGTGTCGACGCTGAAGATCCGCGACGCCTTGTAGTAGCTGTCCGGCACGGCATAGAGGCGGTCGGACTGGCTGCGGTCCGCGACCAGACCGCTCAGCGCGCCCCAGGAGATCAGGTCGCGATCAGTGGAACGGATCTCCGGGTAAGGTGCGGTCTTGGCACCGTACTGGTAGATCGAGAGTGTCGACCGGTAACCGTCCTCGGCCGAGTCTTCTTCACTGCTGACCACCAGCAGGTTGCGCGACGGTATCGGCAGGATGCCCTCAGGCCCCAAGCCCGTCGGCAGCAACTGATGCATCACCGGCGCCCAGGGTCGGGCCACGTCGTAGACGGCGACCGCATTGCCGCGCTCGCTGCCGACGAACAGCAGGCTGTGCTTGCGGAAACGCGCCGCGGCGATGCCTTCCGGCTCGATGCCCTTGTTCTCCGAGCGGCTTTCCGGGTAGTGCCCGGCGCGGATGAAGGCGTGTTCCAGCGAGGCGCCGGCCTCGTGCCAGACGTGGCCGTTGTAGTCGAACAGGGTGAAGCTGCGGCTGCCGCCTTGCGCGCCTCCGGCATCCTCGTAGTCGCCCTCGTTGGCGGTCGCCAGCAGCGGCCCGACCCAGGCGATCGAATCCGGCTCGCGACGCTTGCCAGCAAGCACGCCGACCGGTTCGATGCGGTCGTTCTCCTCGACGTCCACACCTTGCAGATCCACCTGGCCGGCGCTGAAGTGGCGCATCACCCGGCCACGACGCAGGTCGACCAGCACGATGTGGTTGTTTTCCTGCAGCGTGACGGCGGCGACGTCCTGGTCGTTGATGCTGACGTATTCCGGCTCCGGATCGCCTGGCGCGACCTCGGCCAGGCCCGTCAGGTCAACGTCACGCGTACTCCAGCGCGACGGCTGACCTTTGAGGTCGACGATGCGCAGAAATCCGGCCGGCAGCTGCGGAATCAAACCATCGTTGAGGTCTTCGTCACGCTCGTTCTCGATGGCGACCGCGGCATAGCGGCCCTTGGGGCTGATGGCAATGGAATCCGGCTGACCGCCCATGGGCAGCGTGGCGACGCGCTTGGGTTGCGCAGGGTTGCGAATGTCGAATACCGCCAGCACGCCGTCGGGCTGAGCAAAGCTGAGCGAAGTATTCACCGCGACCAGCGCAAAGTGATGGTGTACGGCAACCGAGGTCGGCTCGCCTTCGAGCTGTACGAAGCCTGCTGGTTTCGGGTTTTTCGGGTCCTGAATGTTGACCAAACCGATGCGCTCGCCCGGGCTGTCGGTGTAGATCAGCGTGCGGCCATCGCGGCTGACGGCGGTGATCTCAGCGACGGTCTGGCGGGAAACGTCTTCGTCCGCGCCGAGGTTGCGGTACACCGGAAAGGTCGCGACCCGCTCGAAATACTCCGCACTCGACGGCCCGGCCTGGGCGGCCAGTGGCAGCAGGGCCAAGGTCAACGCGGTCGATAGCGCAGTGCGGGTCAGGCGGGTCGGTGTTCTCATGCGAGCCTCGGCTTTTTGTGATTTGGATTTAGCCAAAACACGCTAGGCTGGCTTTGTTACGAGGGTGTGACGAGGGAGTCAGAGGCTGCTGGAAATGACGTGCCCCGGTTTTCACTAGAGCTGGGATGGTGAGCCTAAGTGTGTTGAGGCCTGGATTCGCATCATGTGCGGGCGGGCATGCTTGGGGCTTGACGAATCATGCGGCGGACGTGATGGCGGGCAATTGCTGCGGCGGAGTAGGACTAGCTGCAGGGCGGTCGCAGCGGCATTTGTCTAGCTTCATCCAGTTGGAGCTAGTGAACCGCCCCGGCTTTCCCGGAGGCTCCAACTCTTGAGAGGATGGAGCCATGAAGACAACGACGAAATACTCCCCGGAAGTCCGCGAGCGAGCGGTTCGTTTGGTGCTGGAGCATCAAGACGACCACGAGTCGGAGT
>VMRT01000012.1 GCA_007713455.1 Pseudomonas sp. | reverse complement strand
GATCTTGTCGAAGTCGACACGAGCGGAGCCGAAAACTTCGGAGCACACGCGAGTCAGAGCGGCAGTCAGAGTGGTCTTGCCATGGTCGACGTGACCAATGGTGCCGACGTTGACGTGCGGTTTGTTACGTTCGAACTTTTCCTTAGCCACGACAGTAAACCTCTTACTTAAAGGGCTGAATCAACCTTGTTTTTTGACGAGCGTCTCGACGATATTCGCCGGCGCCTCAGCGTATTTGGAGAATTCCATGGAGTAGCTCGCGCGACCCTGAGACATGGAACGAACGTCGGTTGCATAACCGAACATTTCCCCAAGCGGAACCTCGGCACGGATAACCTTGCCGGAGACCGAGTCTTCCATACCCTGGATCAGACCACGACGACGGTTCAGGTCACCCATTACATCGCCCATGTAGTCTTCAGGGGTCACTACTTCAACCTTCATGATCGGCTCAAGCACTTTACCGCCGCCCTTACCGGCCAGCTGCTTGGTCGCCATGGAAGCTGCAACCTTGAACGCCATCTCGTTAGAGTCGACGTCATGGTAGGAACCATCGAACACGGTAGCCTTCAGGCCGATCAGCGGATAGCCGGCGACAACGCCGTTCTTCATCTGCTCTTCGATACCCTTCTGGATCGCCGGGATGTATTCCTTCGGAACCACACCACCTACCACTTCGTTGGTGAACACCAAGCCTTCAGTGATATTGCCCTTTTCATCCACGTCTGGAGTGGAGAAACGGATCCAGCAATGACCGAACTGGCCGCGACCACCGGACTGACGAACGAACTTACCTTCGATCTCGACATTGTCCTTGGTGATAGTTTCGCGGTAAGACACCTGCGGCTTGCCGATGTTGGCTTCGACGTTGAACTCGCGACGCATACGATCGACAAGGATGTCGAGGTGAAGCTCACCCATACCCGAGATGATGGTCTGACCAGTTTCTTCGTCGGTCTGAACACGGAACGATGGATCTTCCTGAGCCAGCTTGCCCAGCGCGATACCCATCTTCTCCTGGTCAGCCTTGGTCTTCGGCTCAACGGCTACCGAAATTACCGGCTCAGGGAAGTCCATGCGCTCGAGAATGATCGGCTTGTCGATCGAGCAGAGCGTGTCACCCGTGGTGACATCCTTCATGCCGATCAGAGCAGCAATATCACCCGCGCGACACTCCTTGATCTCTTCACGCTGGTTGGCGTGCATCTGCACCATCCGACCCACGCGCTCCTTCTTGCCCTTGACCGAGTTCATCACCGAGTCACCGGAAGAGAGAACGCCGGAGTAGACGCGAGCGAAGGTCAAGGTACCGACGAAGGGGTCGGTAGCGATCTTGAACGCCAGAGCGGAGAAAGGCTCTTCATCGTTGGCGTAACGCTCATCGGTCAGCTCTTCGTTATCCGGGTTTACGCCCTGGATAGCGGGAATTTCAGTCGGCGCAGGCAGGAAGTCGATAACGGCATCGAGAACCAGAGGCACGCCCTTGTTCTTGAACGAGGAGCCACAGACCGCAGGAACGATTTCACAAGCAATGGTGCGCTGACGCAGACCAGCCTTGATCTCTTCGACGGTCAACTCACCACCTTCGAGATACTTGTTCATCAGCTCTTCATTGGCCTCGGCCGCAGCCTCGATCATGTTCGAGCGATACTCTTCGGCGAGTTCCATCAGCTCTGCCGGAATTTCTTCCTCACGGTAGCTGGTGCCCTTGTCCTCATCGTTCCAGTAGATGGCCTTCATCTTGATCAGATCGATCTGACCTTCGAAGTTCTCTTCGGAACCAATGGCGAGCTGAACCGGCACCGGGGTGTGACCCAGTCGCTGCTTGATCTGACCAACTACGCGCAGGAAGTTGGCTCCCTGGCGGTCCATCTTGTTCACGTAGACGATACGCGGAACACCGTACTTGTTGGCCTGACGCCATACGGTCTCGGACTGCGGCTCAACGCCGGAAGTACCGCAGAATACAACCACAGCACCATCGAGAACGCGGAGCGAGCGCTCCACTTCAATGGTGAAGTCAACGTGGCCGGGAGTATCGATGACGTTGACGCGATAGTTGTCGTACTGACCGCGCGAACCCTGCCAGAAGGTCGTTACAGCAGCAGAGGTAATAGTAATACCACGCTCCTGCTCCTGAACCATCCAGTCGGTAGTCGCTGCACCGTCATGCACTTCACCCATCTTATGGCTGAGGCCGGTGTAGAACAGAATCCGCTCCGTCGTGGTGGTCTTGCCCGCGTCGACGTGGGCGCAGATACCGATATTACGGTAGCGGTTGATAGGGGTAGTACGGGCCACAATAAGGTCCTCGTAAAAGTTGCGCTTGATTTAGAAGCGGTAGTGCGAGAAGGCCTTGTTGGCTTCAGCCATACGGTGCACGTCTTCACGCTTCTTGACTGCAGCGCCTTTACCTTCAAAAGCATCCATAAGCTCGCCTGCAAGGCGCAGCGCCATGGATTTCTCGCCACGCTTGCGCGCAGCGTCTACCAGCCAGCGCATGGCCAGGGCATTGCGACGGGAAGGACGAACTTCGACCGGAACCTGGTAGGTAGCACCGCCAACACGGCGGGATTTGACTTCGACCAGCGGAGCGATGGCATCGAGTGCTTTTTCGAAGATTTCCAGGGGATCGCTGTTCTTGCGCTCCTTCACCTTGTCCAAGGCACCATAAACGATACGCTCGGCAACGGCTTTCTTGCCGCTTTCCATCACGTGGTTCATGAACTTGGCCAGGATCAGACTTCCGTATTTCGGATCGTCAAGGATCTCGCGCTTGGCTGCTACACGACGTCTTGGCATTGATAAGCCCTCAAACGGTCTTCAGGTTAGCTCGGAACGGTAACGCACAGGCTACGTCCGACCTTACTCTTATCGACTCAAATAAATAGAAATGCTGCTTACTTCGGACGCTTGGCGCCGTACTTGGAACGACCCTGCTTACGGTCTTTCACGCCGGAAGTATCCAGCGAGCCGCGCACGGTGTGGTAACGCACACCCGGAAGGTCTTTTACACGACCGCCACGGATCAGCACTACGCTGTGCTCTTGCAGGTTGTGACCTTCACCGCCGATGTACGAGGCGACTTCATAGCCATTGGTCAGACGAACACGGCAAACCTTACGAAGTGCAGAGTTCGGTTTCTTCGGCGTGGTGGTGTACACACGAGTGCACACGCCACGACGTTGCGGGCAGTTTTGCAGCGCAGGGACGTCGCTTTTCTCGACGACCCGCTTACGCGGCTGACGTACCAGCTGGTTGATAGTTGCCATCTACTAGCTCCACTGTTGTCTTTCGACACAAACGAAAAATGGCAGGGCACGAAGCCCCGCCAAATTAGGGGTACGAGAGTCTAAAGAGCTTCTCGCCCACCGTCAAGGCAGGCCCCGGCTTGTAACCGAGGCCAAGCACTTTAGTTACCGCTGGAGTTCAACGCCTCGGTCAGAGCTGCTTCGACCTCATCGGCGCTCACGCGAACGGGCTTGTCGGCTTCACGCTTGCGCTTACGCTCGCTGTGATACTGCAGGCCCGTACCAGCTGGAATCAGGCGACCCACGACTACGTTTTCCTTGAGACCGCGCAGATAATCGCGCTTGCCAGTAACGGCAGCCTCGGTCAGAACACGCGTTGTCTCCTGGAACGACGCCGCAGAAATGAACGACTCGGTCGACAACGATGCCTTGGTGATACCCAGAAGAACGCGGACGTACTTGGAGACGAACTTGTCGTCGTCGCTCAAACGCTCGTTTTCTTCCAATACCTGGGTCAGCTCCATCTGGTCACCCTTGATGAAGCTGGAATCGCCCGACTCACTGATCTCAACCTTGCGCAGCATTTGCCGCAGGATGGTCTCGATGTGCTTGTCGTTGATCTTCACGCCTTGCAGACGGTACACGTCCTGAATTTCATTGACGATGTACTTGGCCAGCGCACTGACACCCAAGAGACGAAGGATGTCATGCGGGTTGCTCGGGCCATCAGAGATGACCTCGCCCTTGTTCACCTGCTCGCCTTCGAAGACGTTCAGGTGACGCCACTTCGGAATCAGTTCCTCGTACGGATCGCTGCCGTCTGTAGGCGTGATCACCAGGCGGCGCTTGCCCTTGGTTTCCTTACCGAAGGAAATCGTACCACTGATTTCCGCCAGGATGGACGGCTCCTTCGGACGACGTGCTTCGAACAAGTCAGCAACGCGCGGCAGACCACCGGTGATATCGCGGGTCTTCGAAGTTTCCTGCGGGATACGTGCGATGACGTCACCCACGTTGATCTCGGCACCGTCAGCCACACCCACCAGGGCGTTAGCCGGCAGGAAGTACTGAGCAGGCACGTCGGTACCCGGCAGCAGCAGTTCCTTACCATTTGCGTCGACCATCTTGATCGCTGGGCGAATGTCTTTGCCCGATGCCGGACGGTCCTTAGGATCCATCACTTCGATGTTGGTCAGACCGGTCAACTCGTCGGTCTGGCGCTTGATGGTGATGTTCTCTTCCATGCCGACGAAGGTCACGACACCCTTCATCTCGGTGACGATCGGGTGAGTGTGCGGGTCCCACTTGGCGACCACAGCACCCGCATCGACCTTGTCGCCTTCCTTGACGGAAATCACCGCGCCGTACGGCAGCTTGTAGCGCTCGCGCTCACGGCCGAAGTCGTCAGCCACCGCCAGCTCACCGGAGCGGGATACCGCCACCAGCGCACCATCGGCACGTTCAACGTGCTTCAGGTTATGCAGACGAATGGTGCCGCCGTTCTTCACCATGACGTTGTCGACAGCAGAAGTACGGCTGGCCGCACCACCGATGTGGAACGTACGCATGGTCAGCTGAGTACCCGGCTCACCGATGGACTGCGCAGCGATAACGCCCACTGCCTCACCGATGTTCACCTGATGCCCACGGGCCAGGTCGCGGCCGTAGCACTTGGCGCAGATACCGTAGCGGGTTTCGCAGGAAATCGGCGAACGCACGACCACTTCGTCGATGCTGTTCAGCTCGATGAAGTCGACCCACTGCTCGTCGACCAACGTACCAGCCGGCACCAGTACATCATCGGTGCCCGGCTTGAGCACGTCACGCGCGATCACGCGGCCAAGTACGCGCTCACCCAGCGGTTCGACGACGTCACCGCCTTCAATGTGCGGGGTCATGAACAGGCCCTGCTCGGTACCGCAATCCACTTCGGTAACGACCAGATCCTGCGCGACATCGACCAGACGACGGGTCAGGTAACCAGAGTTCGCAGTTTTCAGAGCGGTATCCGCCAGACCTTTACGCGCACCGTGAGTGGAGATGAAGTACTGGAGTACGTTCAGACCTTCACGGAAATTCGCGGTAATCGGCGTTTCGATGATCGAGCCGTCCGGCTTGGCCATCAGACCACGCATACCGGCGAGCTGACGAATCTGCGCAGCGGAACCCCGCGCGCCCGAGTCGGCCATCATATACATCGAGTTGAACGAGTCCTGCTCGGCTTCGTTACCATCACGATCAATGACCTTCTCCTTGGAGAGGTTGGCCATCATCGCCTTGGAGACTTCATCGTTGGCCTTGGACCAAAGGTCGATCACCTTGTTGTACTTCTCGCCCTGGGTTACCAGGCCGGAAGCGTACTGGCTTTCGATCTCCTTAACTTCCTCGGTTGCCGCATCGATGATGCGTGCTTTCTCATCCGGAATGACGAAGTCATTCACGCCGATGGAAACCCCGGAGATAGTCGAGTAGGCGAAACCGGTGTACATCAGCTGGTCGGCGAAGATTACAGTGTCCTTCAGGCCAACAGTGCGGTAGCACAGGTTGATCAGCTTGGAGATTGCCTTCTTCTTCATCGGCTGGTTGACCACGTCGAACGACAGGCCGGCCGGCACGATCTGGAACAACAGCGCGCGACCAACAGTGGTGTCGACGATACGGGTGTTCTTGGTGATGCTGCCGTCACGATCCTTGATGGTTTCGTTGATGCGCACCTTCACCCGGGCGTGCAGCGACGCTTCGCCGGCGCGGAAGACACGGTCGACTTCCTGCAGATCCGCGAAGACCCGGCCTTCACCCTTCGCGTTGATGGCTTCACGGGTCATGTAGTACAGACCCAGAACCACGTCCTGCGACGGAACGATGATCGGCTCGCCGTTCGCTGGCGAAAGGATGTTGTTGGTCGACATCATCAGCGCGCGCGCTTCGAGCTGGGCTTCCAGGGTCAGCGGCACGTGCACGGCCATCTGGTCACCGTCGAAGTCGGCGTTGTACGCGGCGCAGACCAGCGGGTGCAGCTGAATCGCCTTGCCTTCGATCAGCACCGGCTCAAACGCCTGGATACCCAGACGGTGCAGGGTCGGTGCGCGGTTGAGCAGCACAGGGTGTTCGCGAATGACTTCGGCGAGAACGTCCCAGACCTCGGGCAGCTCGCGCTCTACCATCTTCTTGGCCGCCTTGATGGTGGTGGCCATGCCGCGCATTTCGAGCTTGCCGAAAATAAACGGCTTGAATAGCTCGAGAGCCATCTTCTTCGGCAGACCGCACTGATGCAGACGCAGAGTCGGGCCCACGGTGATCACGGAACGACCGGAGTAGTCCACGCGCTTACCGAGCAGGTTCTGACGGAAGCGACCCTGCTTACCCTTGATCATGTCAGCCAGGGATTTCAGCGGGCGCTTGTTCGAGCCGGTGATGGCTCGACCGCGGCGGCCGTTATCCAGCAACGCATCGACGGCTTCCTGCAGCATGCGCTTTTCGTTGCGCACGATGATGTCCGGCGCCGACAGGTCGAGCAGACGCTTCAAACGGTTGTTACGGTTGATCACGCGGCGATACAGATCGTTGAGATCCGAAGTCGCGAAACGACCGCCATCCAGCGGAACCAACGGACGCAGATCCGGCGGCAGTACTGGCAGCACGGTGAGGATCATCCACTCCGGCAGGTTGCCCGAGCCGTGGAACGCTTCCATCAGCTTCAGCCGCTTGGAGAGCTTCTTGATCTTGGTTTCGGAGTTGGTCTGCGGGATTTCCTCGCGCAGGCGACCGATTTCGTGCTCCAGGTCGATCTGGATCAACAGCTCGCGCACAGCCTCGGCACCCATGCGGGCATCGAAGTCGTCACCGAACTCTTCCAGCGCTTCGAAGTACTGCTCGTCATTAAGCAGCTGACCCTTTTCCAGGGTAGTCATGCCCGGATCGATGACGACATAGCTTTCGAAATAGAGCACGCGCTCGATGTCGCGCAGAGTCATGTCCAGCAGCAGACCGATACGGGACGGCAGCGACTTCAGGAACCAGATGTGGGCGACCGGCGACGCCAGCTCAATGTGCGCCATGCGCTCGCGGCGTACCTTGGCCAGTGCGACTTCCACACCACACTTCTCGCAGATGACACCGCGGTGCTTGAGGCGCTTGTACTTACCGCACAGGCACTCGTAGTCCTTTACCGGACCAAAGATCTTGGCGCAGAACAGACCGTCGCGCTCCGGCTTGAACGTACGGTAGTTGATGGTTTCCGGCTTCTTTACTTCACCGAAGGACCAGGAACGGATCATCTCGGGCGAAGCCAGGGCAATCTTGATGGCATCGAACTCTTCGATTTGACCCTGGTTTTTCAACAGATTCAGCAAGTCTTTCAAGGCCTTTCCTCCTCACGGACCTGCGACACCCGGCCAGTGCCGGGCGCCGCGCAGGCGGTGCGTGGTTATTCGGTTTCCAGATCGATATCGATACCGAGCGAGCGGATCTCTTTGATCAACACGTTGAAGGACTCCGGCATGCCGGCCTCCATACGGTGATCGCCGTCCACGATGTTCTTGTACATCTTGGTCCGCCCGTTCACGTCGTCCGACTTGACCGTGAGCATTTCCTGCAGGGTGTACGCGGCGCCATAGGCTTCCAGCGCCCAAACCTCCATCTCCCCGAAACGCTGACCACCGAACTGGGCTTTACCACCCAGCGGCTGCTGGGTAACCAGGCTGTAGGAACCGGTGGAACGCGCGTGCATCTTGTCGTCGACCAGGTGGTTCAGCTTGAGCATGTACATGTAGCCGACCGTGGTGGTGCGCTCGAATTTGTTGCCGGTACGACCGTCGAACAGCTGCATCTGACCGCTTTCTGGCAGATCAGCCAGCTTCAGCATGGCCTTGATCTCGCGCTCCTTGGCTCCGTCAAATACCGGAGTAGCCATCGGAACGCCCTTGCGCAGGTTGTTGGCCAGGTCCAGCACTTCCTGATCGCTCAGGTCGTCCAGATTTTCCTGACGGCCGCCGATCTCGTTGTAGATCTCGTGCAGGAACTTGCGCAGCTCGGCGACCTTGCGCTGCTCTTCGAGCATCAGATTGATCTTCTCGCCCAGGCCCTTGGCGGCGAGGCCCAGGTGGGTTTCGAGGATCTGACCGACGTTCATACGCGACGGTACGCCAAGCGGGTTGAGCACGATATCGACCGGTGTGCCGTTGGCGTCATGCGGCATGTCTTCGACCGGCATGATCACCGAGACGACACCCTTGTTACCGTGACGACCAGCCATCTTGTCGCCCGGCTGGATGCGACGCTTGATCGCCAGGTAGACCTTGACGATCTTCAGTACGCCCGGCGCCAGGTCGTCGCCCTGCTGCAGCTTGCGCTTCTTGTCTTCGAACTTGTCGTCGAGCAGCTGACGGCGATCGGAGATGTAGGCCTGAGCCTTTTCCAATTGCTCGTTCAGCGCATCTTCGGCCATGCGCAGCTTGAACCACTGCCCATGCTCCAACCCGTCAAGGATCTCGTCAGTGATGACAGCACCTTTCTTGAGGCCGGCACCGCCCTCGGCAGTCGCGCCAACCAGAGCCGAGCGCAGGCGTTCGAAGGTAGCGCCTTCGACGATACGGAACTCCTCGTTGAGGTCCTTGCGGATCTCGTCGAGTTGCATCTTCTCGATAGCCAGCGCACGGGAGTCGCGCTCGACACCGTCGCGGATGAAGACCTGCACGTCGATAACGGTACCTTTGGTGCCAGTCGGCACACGCAGGGAGGTGTCCTTCACATCGGACGCCTTCTCACCGAAGATCGCGCGCAGGAGCTTCTCTTCCGGAGTCAGCTGGGTTTCGCCTTTCGGAGTCACCTTGCCGACCAGGATATCGCCCGGGCCGACTTCGGCACCAACGTAGACAATACCCGCCTCGTCCAGCTTGTTCAGCGCCGCTTCGCCCACGTTCGGGATGTCCGCGGTGATTTCCTCTGGACCGAGCTTGGTGTCACGCGACACACAGGTCAGTTCCTGGATATGGATAGTGGTGAAACGATCTTCCTGAACCACACGCTCCGAGAGGAGGATGGAGTCTTCGAAGTTGTAGCCGTTCCAAGGCATGAACGCGACGCGCATGTTCTGCCCGAGCGCCAGCTCCCCCATATCAGTGGAAGGGCCGTCAGCCATGATGTCGCCACGCTCCACCACGTCACCCTTGCGAACCAGCGGACGCTGGTTGATGCAGGTGTTCTGGTTGGAACGGGTGTACTTGGTCAGGTTGTAGATGTCGACACCCGCTTCGCCGGTCTCGACCTCCCCATCATGAACACGTACGACTACACGGCTCGCGTCGACTGAATCGATCACACCGCCACGACGGGCAACCACGCAAACGCCGGAGTCGCGCGCCACGTTGCGCTCCATACCAGTACCGACCAGCGGCTTGTCCGAACGCAGAGTCGGCACCGCCTGACGTTGCATGTTCGAGCCCATCAGAGCGCGGTTGGCGTCGTCGTGCTCGAGGAACGGAATCAGCGAGGCAGCGACGGAAACGACCTGCTTGGGCGACACGTCCATCAGGGTCACGTCTTCGGGAGCCTTGACGGTAAATTCGTTCAAGTGACGTACAGCAACCAGTTCGTCGACCAGCTTGCGACCTTCCAGCTTGGCGCTGGCCTGAGCAATAACATGGTCGGCTTCTTCGATCGCCGAGAGGAACACGATCTCATCAGTGACCTCGCCTTCCTTGACCACGCGGTACGGGCTTTCCAGGAAGCCGTACTGGTTGGTGCGAGCATAGGCAGCCAGTGAGTTGATCAGGCCGATGTTCGGACCTTCAGGAGTCTCGATCGGGCATACGCGACCGTAGTGGGTCGGGTGTACGTCACGCACTTCGAAGCCGGCGCGCTCACGGGTCAGACCACCCGGGCCAAGTGCGGAGACACGGCGCTTGTGGGTGATTTCCGACAGCGGGTTGTTCTGGTCCATGAACTGCGAAAGCTGGCTGGAACCGAAGAACTCCTTGACCGCCGCCGCAACCGGCTTGGCATTGATCAGGTCCTGCGGCATCAGGCCTTCACTTTCGGCCATCGACAGACGCTCCTTGACGGCGCGCTCGACACGGACCAGACCAACGCGGAACTGGTTCTCGGCCATCTCGCCAACGCAACGAACACGACGGTTACCCAGGTGATCGATGTCGTCAACGATGCCCTTGCCGTTACGAATATCGACCAGGGTCTTGAGGACGGCGACGATGTCTTCGCGGCTCAGAACGCCCGAACCCTCGATCTCGGTACGACCGATACGACGGTTGAACTTCATCCGACCCACAGCGGACAGGTCGTAGCGCTCCGAGGCGAAGAACAGATTGTTGAACAACGTCTCGGCTGCATCCTTGGTTGGCGGCTCGCCAGGGCGCATCATGCGATAGATCTCGACCAGCGCTTCAAGCTGGTTGGTGGTCGAGTCGATCTTCAGCGTATCGGAAATGAACGGACCGCAGTCGATATCGTTGGTGTACAGGGTCTCGAAACGAACGACCTGAGCCTTGACGATCTTCGCCATGGCATCAACCGTCAGCTCGGTGTTGCACTCCGCGATGATTTCGCCGGTGGCCGGATGCACGATCGCCTTGGCAACGGTGCGCCCCAAGACGTAGTCCATCGGCATCTCAAGCTCTTTGATACCGGACTTATCGAGCTGATTGATGTGACGAGCCGTGATGCGACGCCCCTGCTCGACGATGACCTTGCCGTTCTCATCCTTGATGTCGAACGTGGCGATCTCGCCACGCAGACGCTGCGGCACCAGCTCCAGCGCAAGGGTTTCGCCCTTCACATGGAAGATGTTGGTGTCGTAGAAGGCATCGAGAATTTCTTCGGTGCTGTAATTCAAAGCGCGCAGAAGTACCGAAGCGGGCAGCTTGCGGCGACGATCGATACGGACGAATACGGCATCCTTCGGATCGAATTCGAAGTCCAGCCAAGAGCCACGGTAAGGAATGATACGAGCAGAATACAAAAGCTTACCGGAGCTGTGAGTCTTGCCACGGTCGTGATCGAAGAACACGCCCGGCGAGCGGTGCAGCTGGGAGACAATAACGCGCTCGGTACCGTTGATGATAAAGGTACCGTTCTCGGTCATCAGGGGGATTTCCCCCATGTAGACTTCCTGCTCCTTGATGTCCTTGATGGCCTTGTTCGACGACTCTTTGTCGAAAATGATCAGGCGCACCTTGACGCGCAGCGGAACGGCGAAGGTCACGCCGCGCAGGACACATTCCTTGACATCGAAAGCCGGCTCGCCCAGGCGATAGCCGACGTATTCCAGCGCTGCATTGCCGGAATAGCTGATAATCGGGAAAACGGATTTGAAGGCTGCATGCAAGCCAATGTCGCGGAACTGATCTTTGGTCGCTCCCGCCTGCAGGAATTCGCGGTACGAATCCAGCTGGATGGCCAAAAGATACGGCACGTCCATCACGTGCGGTAACTTGCTAAAGTCCTTGCGGATACGTTTTTTCTCAGTGTATGAGTAAGCCATCAGCGTTCCCCAGCTTGGTCACCTGCTTGTTGGCTTCTCCCGACGGGAGCAGCCAGAAAATCTTGCGAATCCCTTGATTCGCACCACCCTAAAGTGGCTTTCCGAGGAATAGCCAGCAGGGCTGACTTTCCATAACGGAAAAAGGCCGGTGGCAAAAGCCACCAGCCATCAGCCTTTCGCGAGTCGCTCGGGCTGTAGACGCAAAGTCGTCGCTTACTTGAGCTCGACTTTGGCGCCTGCTTCTTCCAGAGTCTTCTTGGCTGCTTCGGCTTCTTCTTTCGAAACGCCTTCCTTGACCACGCCCGGGGCGCCGTCAACGACAGCCTTGGCTTCTTTCAGGCCCAGACCGGTCAGCTCGCGAACAGCCTTGATCACGTTGACCTTCTTTTCGCCAGCTTCAGCCAGAACGATGGTGAACTCGGTTTGCTCTTCGACAGCAGCAGCAGCCGGGCCAGCAGCAGCAACGGTGGCAGCAGCAGCGGTCACGCCGAACTTTTCTTCCATTGCCTTGATCAGTTCAACAACCTGCATCACGGACATTTCGGAAACGGCGTTGATGATATCTTCGTTGGTCAGAGCCATGACTCTAGTTCCTGTATTAGGTGACGGCCTACGGCCATCTAATTCAAAAAGTGATTGCGAAAGAATCTACGCTATTACGCGGCAGCAGCTTCTTTCTGGTCGCGAACGGCCGCCAGTGTACGAGCCAGCTTGCTGGTGGCGCCTTGGATAACGCTCATCAGCTGAGAAATGGCTTCGTCGTAGGTCGGCAGAGTTGCCAGTACGTCGATCTGGTTGGCTGCGAGGAACTGCCCCTCGAACGCAGCGGCCTTGATCTCGAACTTGTCCTGACCCTTGGAGAACTCCTTGAAGATACGAGCAGCAGCGCCCGGATGTTCGTTGGAGAACGCAATCAGGGTCGGGCCTTTGAACACGTCATTGAGCACTTCGAACTGCGTGCCATCAACAGCGCGGCGCAGCAGGGTGTTACGTACAACACGCACGTAAACACCAGCTTCGCGGGCCTCTTTACGGAGTCCGGTCATGGCCCCCACGGTCACGCCACGGGCATCAGCCACGACAGCGGACAGGGCGGCTTTGGCAGCCTCGTTGACTTCAGCGACGATGGCCTTCTTGTCTTCGAGTTTGATTGCCACGGGTTACACTCCTGGATGTTACCGTTTCATCCGGTCGAAACCGGACTGGATTTGGTGTCTGATTCGGTACGAATCGGGAGCACCTCTGCGTAGGCTTGCGGTTTAAGGCTTTCGCCGCCTACGGTCTTGGATAGCCCCCGCCAGGCAGGGACCCCAATCTTTGCAGGCGCCCCCGAAGGGGCGCCGTCGCCTTACGCTTCCAGGGAAGCCTGATCGATGACCAGTCCCGGACCCATGGTGGTGCTCAGGGTCACGCGCTTGACGTAAATACCTTTGGAAGTCGACGGCTTCAGACGCTTAAGATCCGAAAGCAGCGCTTCGACGTTCTGCTTCAGCTGGCCAGCCTCGAAACCAACCTTACCCACCGAGGTATGGATGATGCCGTTCTTGTCGGTACGGAAACGTACCTGACCAGCCTTGGCATTCTTGACGGCGGTAGCGACATCTGGAGTTACGGTGCCTACCTTCGGGTTTGGCATCAGACCACGCGGACCAAGAATCTGGCCCAACTGACCAACAACACGCATGGCGTCCGGCGAGGCGATGACTACGTCATAGTTCAGATCGCCACCTTTCATTTCGGCAGCCAGCTCGTCCATACCAACGCGATCTGCGCCAGCGGCCAGTGCGGCCTCAGCACCGGGACCCTGAGTGAACACGGCAACACGAACGCTCTTGCCAGTACCATTCGGCAGAACGGTTGCGCCACGAACGACCTGGTCGGATTTACGCGGATCAACACCCAGATTGATCGCGATATCGAACGACTCGGCGAACTTAACAGCCGAAACCTCAGCCAACAGCTTTGCGGCATCTTCGAAAGCGTACTGCTTGCCGGCTTCGACTTTCTCGGCGATAGCCTTCTGGCGCTTGGTCAACTTAGCCATTACACACCCTCCACGTTCAGGCCCATGCTGCGAGCGGAACCAGCGATGGTCCGAACAGCAGCCTCCATTTCGGCAGCAGTCAGATCAGCCTGCTTGGTTTTGGCGATCTCTTCCAACTGCGCACGAGTGACGGTGCCGACCTTCTGGGTGTTGGGGCGAGCGGAACCGCTGGTGATACCAGCAGCTTTCTTCAGCAGCACCGCAGCCGGAGTACTCTTGGTTTCAAAGGTGAAACTACGATCGCTGTATACAGTGATGATCACTGGAGTTGGCAGACCGGGCTCCTGGCCCTGGGTCCTGGCATTGAATGCCTTGCAGAACTCCATGATGTTTACGCCGTGCTGACCCAAGGCAGGACCAACGGGCGGCGACGGGTTAGCCTGACCGGCCTTTACCTGAAGCTTGATGTAAGCTTGAATTTTCTTAGCCATATTTACTCCATTACGGGTTATAGCGCCTTTCGGCTCCCCATTACTGATTTATCCCAGTGACGACAAAACCCCGCAGCCTGAAACTGCGGGGTGAGGGATGCTTCGTTCAGTTAAACCTTCTCGACCTGACTGAACTCCAGCTCTACTGGCGTAGAGCGACCGAAGATCAGAACCGCGACCTGGATCCGACTCTTCTCATAATTAACCTCTTCAACCACACCATTGAAGTCAGCGAAGGGGCCATCCGCCACCCGCACCACCTCACCCGGTTCGAAGAGCGTCTTCGGCTTCGGCTTGTCACTTCCGTCAGCAACGCGACGAAGGATAGCCTCGGCCTCTTTATCGGTAATGGGTGCCGGCTTGTCAGCCGTACCACCAATGAAACCCATTACTCGAGGAGTATCCTTGACGAGGTGCCAAGTACCCTCACTCATTTCCATCTGAACCAGAACGTAACCAGGGAAGAACTTTCGCTCACTCTTGCGCTTCTGCCCGTTACGCATCTCGACCACCTCTTCGGTGGGAACGAGAATCTCGCCGAACTCATCTTCCATGCCGGCAAGCTTGACACGCTCAACAAGAGAGCGCATGACGTGCTTCTCGTAACCCGAGTAAGCATGCACAACATACCAACGCTTAGCCACGAGACACCCTTAACCAACAACCATGGAGACCAACCAACCGAGCAGGGAATCAAGCCCCCACAACAGCAGCGCCATCACCAAAACAACAACAACAACGATCAACGTTGTCTGCGTGGTTTCTTGACGGGTCGGCCAGACGACCTTGCGAATCTCGCCACGCGCTTCTTTCAGCAACACAGCGAACGAACGCCCTTTGGACGTCTGCAAAGCAACAAACGCAGCAACTACGCCTATCGCCAGCACTGCAAGGACACGATAGAGAATCGGCTCAGCGGAGTAGTATTGGTTACCAACCACAGCAACCACCACCAAAGCAGCCACAACAAGCCACTTCACCAGATCGAAGCGCGCGTCATTGGCTTCAGCTTTGATATTCATCTGCTAGAACCTTGTAAAGACTGCCAAATTCGATATTGAAAATGGCAGGCCAGGAGGGAATCGAACCCCCAACCTGCGGTTTTGGAGACCGCCGCTCTGCCAATTGAGCTACTGGCCTAGAAAGAGTCAGGCCGACTATTATGCCGACCCGCTTCAAACAGATCAATCGTTATTCGACGATCTTGGCAACCACGCCAGCACCAACGGTACGACCACCTTCGCGAATTGCGAAGCGCAGGCCGTCTTCCATGGCAATCGGCTTGATCAGGGTGACAACCATTTTCACGTTGTCGCCCGGCATTACCATCTCAACGCCTTCCGGCAGTTCGCACGAACCGGTCACGTCGGTGGTACGGAAGTAGAACTGCGGACGATAGCCTTTGAAGAACGGGGTGTGACGACCACCCTCTTCCTTGGACAGAACATACACTTCGGCTTCAAACTTGGTGTGCGGCTTGATGGTGCCCGGCTTGGCCAGAACCTGACCACGCTCGACGTCATCACGCTTGGTACCACGCAGCAGAACGCCGCAGTTCTCACCGGCACGACCTTCGTCGAGCAGCTTG
>VMRT01000029.1 GCA_007713455.1 Pseudomonas sp. | reverse complement strand
TTTTTGTACAATTTTCAAGCCAGGGTTTGGCTGGCGGTGTCAAGCGATGCGGTATAGGTAGTCAAAAGGGCTTCTCCCATGCACTGATTTGAGCGCTAATTATATGATATTTATGGATAATTTCCAAAGTTGATGACATTGAACCATTCCCCCGACCTACTCTTCCCTCCCCTAGAGACCCTAGCAGTCACTTGAATCGCGGCTGTCTGCGATAAGGTGTTGCTGGTAACTATTGCATCAGCGCCTGAAAACTCCACCTCGGCCGGCAGACTTGAGACCTTAAGTCGTATGGTAGCGAGAGGTACCTTGGAGCCCGATAGCGTCTGTACGAAAACGAACACACTGTCATCCAAAGCGACCTTTTCGAAAATTTCCGGGGAAATGTCCACCCGTACCTTGAGCGGTGTTGGTGGCAAGCCAGCAACATGGTTAATCGTCAAATTGTTGTTTTTTTCATCCGCTGAAAGACCGTTTCTTGCCTTTCCAATGGCCTGTACTAAAGCAGCGTGTGACGGATGGTCGGAACCCATCTCTGCTAATGCGTGATGCCAATATTTTAAAGCATCTTGGTAACGATGCTCTTCAAACGCAGCCAGACCTATGAGACTCAAGCTCTGGAGCTCACCCGGATTTCCATTTAAAGCTTCATCTGTCAGCGCCTTGATTGGCGGAGACCACATTTTGTTGTTAGAGAAATACAATGCTTTAGCCCACTCGCCTAATAACTCCGGTCGGCGACCGGCCAGTGACACCGTTCGTTCGAACATTCTAGCGGCATCGTCGGGCCTCCCTTGAGCCATGTAGTTTTGGGCCAGGTTATAAGCGTTCTCAGCTGACTCCGGTTGGGCGTTAACCGCGCGTTCCAGACGGTCGTTCATTTGCGCGAGTGAACCGGGAGGCTGGGCGAACTCACGAACCAGCTCGACTTTGTCGCTGGCGCCAAAATGCAGGTACAGCGCGAGCCCCAGCGCCGGTATCAAGAAAGCCACGAATACTGGTAGCGGCTTGCCTGTAGTCGAAAAACGTTCGAGGCCAGCTCCTTCGGTGTCCGCCAGCAATTCGCGGTCCGCCTCAGAGCGGGCACTGTTTTTTTGCGCAGGAGACATCACTCCGTCCCCTTGCTGAAGCTGTAGCTCCGCCAGGCGTTCCTGATACAGCGCCACGTAAAAAGCGGTGCGATCTTCTTCGCTTTGGGCACGACGTACAAACAACACAGGGATTAGCACGAAACTGAGGGCAACCAGCAACAGCAGGCCGACCCATAGCCAGAAATCAATCATTAGATTCTTTACCCAATAGGAGGAGGAGCCGTTGATGTTGCCGCTGACCGAAAACTGACCCAGTAGAGGCTGTTCTGCCGACTGAAAACTGACCCAGGTGTTCAACTGCTTCTGCTCAATTTTTGAGCAGGAGAACACAGGGTGATCAGTATGGAAATGATGGGCAAAATTCGCCGGATGTATTTCCGCGACAAGCTGTCGCTGCATGAGATAGCCAAGCGCACCGGGTTGGCGCGCAACACGATTCGCAAGTGGGTCAGAGCACCTGAGGCCAAGCCGCCGGTCTACCAACGCCGCGCGATCTTCAACAAACTCAGCCCTTTTCACGCCACGCTGGAGCAGGCGCTAAAAGCCGATTCGCTGCGGCCCAAGCAACAGCGGCGCAGTGCCAAGGCGCTGTTGGCGCAAATCAAAGCCGAAGGTTATGACGGTGGCTACAGCCAGCTCACCGCGTTTATCCGTGCCTGGCGAGGGGGACAGGGCAAGGCGTCGCAGGCCTTTGTGCCGCTGACCTTTGCTCTTGGCGAGGCGTTTCAGTTTGACTGGAGCGAGGAAGGCTTGCTGGTCGGCGGCATTTACCGGCGTATGCAGGTGGCACATCTGAAGCTGTGTGCCAGCCGTGCGTTCTGGCTTGTGGCGTATCCGAGCCAGGGCCATGAGATGTTATTTGACGCCCATACACGCTCGTTCGGCTCCTTGGGCGGCGTGCCGCGCCGGGGCATCTACGACAACATGAAGACCGCCGTCGACAAGGTCAATAAGGGCAAAGGCCGGGCGGTGAATGCGCGCTTTGCGGTGATGTGCGCGCATTACCTGTTCGATCCGGACTTCTGCAACGTCGCCGCTGGTTGGGAAAAGGGCATCGTTGAAAAGAACGTGCAAGACAGCCGCAGGCGTATCTGGCTAGACGCCCAGGACTGCCAGTTTCACTCCTTCGAGGAACTCAATGCCTGGCTGGGCCAGCGCTGCCGCGCGCTTTGGAACGAGCTGACGCACCCTCAATACAGCGGGCTGAGTGTGGCCGAAGTGCTGGAGTTGGAGCGCGCTGAACTGATGCCTGTGCCAGCGCCATTCGACGGTTACGTCGAGCGGCCTGCGCGGGTCTCCAGCACCTGCCTGGTCAGCGTCGGGCGCAACCGCTACTCGGTGCCGTGTGAGTATGCGGGTAAGTGGGTCAGCAGCCGTTTGTATCCGACGCGAATCGAGGTGGTGGCTGACGACGCGCTGATCGCCAGCCATGTCCGCTTGCTGGATCGCGACCAGGTCAGCTATGACTGGCAGCACTACCTCCCGCTGATCGAACGCAAGCCCGGTGCGCTGCGCAACGGCGCGCCCTTTGCTGATCTGCCGGCGCCGCTGCGTCAGCTTAAGCACGGTCTGGGGCGTCATGCCGGCGGTGACCGGATCATGGCGCAAGTTCTGGCTGCCGTACCGGTCGCCGGGCTCGATGCGGTGCTGGTGGCTGTTGAGCTGGTACTGGAAAGCGGCAGCCTGAGCGCCGAACACATCCTCAATGTCGTGGCGCGCCTGGCCGCGACCGAACCACCACCCAGCGTCGAAACCCACTTGTCGCTCAAGGAAGCCCCCGTCGCTAACACGGCGCGCTACGACCGCCTGCGTGGCCAGACCGAGGAGATCGGTCATGCGTGATTTGATGGCGGAACTCAAGGAGCTGCGCCTGCACGGCATGGCCACGGCCTGGGCGGAGTTGACTGCGCAGGGTGAGTCGAACACAGCCTCGTCCAAGTGGCTGCTCGAACACCTGCTGGAACAAGAGCACACAGATCGCGCCATGCGCTCGGTGAGCCACCAGATGAACATGGCCAAGCTGCCGATGCACCGCGACCTGGCCGGCTTCGACTTCAGCGCCTCCAGCGCAGACGCTCGTTTGATCAGCGAACTGGCCAGTCTGGCCTTTACCGACACCGCGCAGAACGTGGTGCTGATCGGTGGGCCTGGCACCGGTAAAACCCACCTGGCCACTGCGCTGGCCGTGTCCGGCATCACCCGGCACGGCAAGCGCGTGCGCTTCTACTCCACGGTCGATCTGGTCAATCTGCTGGAGCGCGAAAAGCACGACGGCAAAGCCGGGCGGATCGCCCAAGCTCTGCTGCGCATGGATCTGGTCATCCTCGACGAACTGGGTTATCTGCCCTTCAGCCAGGCCGGCGGTGCGTTGCTGTTTCACCTGCTATCCAAGCTGTACGAACACACCAGCGTGGTGATCACCACCAACCTGAGCTTCGCCGAATGGTCGAGCGTGTTCGGCGACGCCAAGATGACCACCGCCCTGCTGGATCGGCTGACCCACCACTGCCACATCGTCGAAACCGGTAACGAGTCCTATCGCCTGCAACACAGTAGCTTGGCGGCCCAGGCCAAGATCAAATCACGGGAGCGAAAGCGTAAGGGCGGCCAGGAACCGGAGGACGATGAGCCGTTCTGATTTCATGGCGACGACGGCCTGCTACATGGCTGCGTGTGGCAGGTCTTAAACAACTGAACTGGGCTAGCGAAGGAGTGGGGGCAACAGCAGCTGCGCTGGTAGACTTATCCACAGTTGCTGGTAACAAAATCAGCAATCCGCCCTGGGTCAAATTTCAATCGGCAGGGTGGGTCAATTTTCCATCAGCGCCAACACACTAAGCAACCATCAGAAAATTTTGACTGTACGCCAAAAAATTCGCATCTACCAGCATCTAAACAGGCGTTGTTGATTATCATAAAACACTGACACTGTATTATATAATCGTGCTTTTGTGTTATTTTTTTAATATTTACTGATTACGTACTTGCTTAACCACTCAGTTGCGCTAGAATTAATAGACGCGAAATTTAAATCTCTAATTTTCCAACACTTAGTAAAACCTCGTTTGCCATCCCACTACCATTGTAGGAGCAAATCAGGAGACATAAAAAATTAGCGGTAGCGTGCCTGGCCCTCTAGATAAGTATTGGAGACTGTAATGAAGTTTGAAAAGTCACAGACAGCAATCGACCACCTGACTCCCGAGCAACACCGAATTACCCAGGAGGCGGGCACCGAAAGGCCCTTCACGGGCGAGTACAACGACAACAAGGAGCCTGGCATCTACGTCGACATAGTGTCGGGAGAGCCACTGTTCGCTTCGACGGACAAGTTCGATTCGGGTACTGGCTGGCCCAGCTTCACCAAGCCGATCGTTTCGGCAAACGTGAACGAGGTGCGGGACAGCGCACACGGCATGGTCCGGACGGAGGTCAGGTCAGTACACGCAGACAGTCATCTCGGCCATGTGTTCCCCGATGGTCCTTCCGACCGCGGCGGTCTGCGGTACTGCATCAACTCAGCGTCCCTTCGCTTCATCCCGCGCGACGAGATGGAGTCCGAGGGATACGGTGAATATCTCGATCAAGTAGAGGAGGCTTAACATGCATCAGCGCGCTGTTCTCGCAGGAGGATGTTTCTGGGGCATGCAGGATCTGATCCGCAAGCGGCCCGGCATCATCTCGACCCGTGTGGGTTACACGGGCGGCGATATTCCGAACGCCACGTATCGTAATCACGGCACGCATGCCGAGGGGATCGAGATTGTCTTCGACCCGACAGTGACGAGCTACCGGAACATCCTGGAATTCTTCTTCCAGATCCACGATCCGACGACGCTGAACCGCCAGGGCAATGATCGTGGGCTCTCCTACCGGTCGGGCATCTATTATGTCGACGAGGAGCAGAAGCGCGTCGCCGAGGATACGATCGCCGATGTGGATGCCTCGGGGCTGTGGGATGGCAAAGTGGTGACCGAGGTCCAGCCGGTCGGCGAGTTCTGGGAGGCCGAGCCCGATCACCAGGATTATCTGGAGAAGCGCCCGGGCGGCTACACCTGCCACTTCGTCCGTCCCGGCTGGGTGCTTCCGAAGCGCCAAAAGGTTGACGACGTACAGCCAGCGGCCGGGACCGCGGCGGAATAGGCTTCACTGCCGTTGCCACTGCGCCGATCCGGTCCGCAATCTTCGTGACCGCGTCGTTCAGCGACGCGGTCATCGAACCCTACTTCAGAGTGACGGCTCGTTCCAGTCAGTCGCCATCGCAACACCAGGATCGCAGATTTATGCCAGACCTCTCGTCCTTTCCGATCACGCAGCGCTGGCCGGCATCTCATCCCGATCGCCTGCAACTCTACGCAGCCCCTACGCCCAATGGCGTCAAGGTCTCGATCATGCTTGAGGAGACTGGCCTGGCGTACGAGCCCCACCTGATCGACATCTCGAACAACGAGTCGAAGGATCCGGCGTTCGTGTCGCTGAACCCGAACGGACGCATACCGGCGATCATCGATCCGGCTGGCCCTGACGGTAGACCCATCGCCTTATGGGAATCCGGTGCGATCCTCCTCTATCTGGCCGACAAGACGGGTCAGTTCATCTCCACCGAACCAGGCCAGCGTTACGAGACCCTAGCGTGGGTGTTCTTTCAGATGTCGGCCATCGGGCCGATGTTCGGTCAGCTCGGCTTCTTCCTGCGATTTGGCGGCAAGGACTATGAGGACAAGCGGCCGCAACAGCGCTTTATCGACGAATCCACGCGTCTGCTGGGGATTCTGGATCGCCGGCTGGAAGGCCGCGACTGGATCGTCGACGACTATTCGATCGCGGACATCGCGACGCTCGGCTGGGTGAATGCGCTGGTGGAATTCTACGCTGCGGGTGACATCCTTGGCCTCAGCAGCTTTTCGAACGTCCGCGCATGGCTTGGACGCGGGCTGGCTCGACCGGCCGTCCAGCGTGGCCTCCACATTCCCGCGAGGCCAGCATGAGCATCATCGCCGCCTATTATTACAACGAAGGCAAGCGAGTTCGCGAAATCGCGCTCGATGAGCACGTCAAGTTGGGCGAGAGTCGCTCGGGCTTCTGCTGGATCGCGCTTAGCGAACCCACCCCCGAGGAACTACTCGCGATCCAAAGGACATATAATCTTCATCCGTTGGCGATCGACAACGCGATGCACCCGCTGTGCCCGCCCAAGCTCGAGGTCTACAACGATGAGTTGTACGTCGTCGCGCAGACCGCCGAGCTGGTCGGCGACCGGATCAGCTACGGCAAGATGGCGATCTTCACCGGTCACAATCACCTTATCACCGTGCGGCACGGCAATGCCGGAGCGCTGGGCAAACTTCGGGAGCAACTCGAGGCATCGCCGACGCAGTTCGGCAAGGGTGTCGACTATGTGCTGCACGCGATCTTGCATCGCGTGGTCGACCAGTATCTGCCCATCTTCGAAATGATCGAGGACGACGTCCTGGCGATGGAGCGACGGTCGCTGCACGATTTCCTCGGGCCAGAAGAGGTGGCGCGAATCTTCGAACTAAGGTCCGAACTCACGCGGTTCCAGCGCACGCTCGGGGCTATGGCCGAGCTGGTGCGAAAGCTCGTTCGCGGCCACTTTCCCTGCATCAGCGCCGAAATGACACCATATTTCCACGACGTCGCGGACCATGTCCACCGCGTGCAGTCCATGGTCGACGGCCTCCTGCTTGTCCTGTCCACGGTCTTTGAGGCCAGCAGCCTTCTTGAAGCGCAAAGGACGGGGGTGATCACCCGCCAGCTGGCGGCTTGGGCGGCAATACTGGCAGTCCCGACGGCGATCGCTGGAATATACGGCATGAACTTTAAGCACATGCCGGAGCTGGACACGGCCTACGGATACTTTGTCGTGCTCGGAGTGATAGCGATATCGTGCGTTTTCCTATTTGTGCGCTTCAAGAAGGCTAAGTGGCTGTGAATACTGCCCATCGTTTTCTTCGCCGTCATCTGACGGTTACAGCGGGCCTTATACGGAAGCTTGTCCAATCCAACTCAAGATGAAGGTGCGTCCATGACATAGCAGCTGACCGACGCTCTACAAGCAGTTCAGTCCTTCATCGCCAAGGGCTAAGACCGCGAATAGCGCGTCAAGGACTGCGGATTCCACGGTCATCTGGCCACCCATTCCATGAGCATCTGACCACCGATTCCACGGTGATCCGGCCACCCATTCCACGCGCATCCGGCCACTGATTCCACGGCCATCCGGCCACTCAACCGGGCAGGCAGTAACGCAGGATTTCTTCACTACCATCGACCTCTTTTTCGAAGCAGAGAGGTCGTCGTGGAGCGTTTATCCATGCGTAAGATTCGCGAAGTACTACGTCTCAAGTTCGAGGTCGGACTATCGGCTCGCCAGATTGCGGTCAGCGTGCAGGTCGGTCGTGTCACCGTCGGCGACTACCTCAATCGTTTTGCCGCCAGCGGTCTCAGTTGGCCCTGTTCGTTGTCCGATGCCGAGTTGGAGCAGCAACTGTTCCCGCCGGCCCCGGCGGTTGCCAGTGAGAAGCGGCCTTTACCCGATTGGGCATGGGTGCATGCCGAACTGCGCCGCCCCGGGGTGACCCTGGCGCTG